>JBPYFK010000030.1:0-5151 GCA_051984675.1 Pseudonocardiaceae bacterium
CGGCTACGGAGCACTGCGCATGGCCCACGCCGGCCAGTACGCCCTCAACCAGGTGTGGGCGATCCCGCGTCGCGCGTGGCCTGACCCCCTGCGCGCCTACGGCCGCGCCGTGCTGTTGATCCTCGGACTGGGCCTGGCGTTGCTGGCCACCACCGCCTTGTCCGTGTTGACCACCACCGCGCACGCCTTCGACGGGTTCGCTTTCGCCGTGGTACTCCGAGTCGTGGCCAGCCTGCTGGCCGCGGCGATCAACACGGCGATGTTCGTGCTGGCATTCCGGGTCCTCACCGCGCGCCACATTGATCTGCGTGATCTGCGAGGCGGCGCGATCGCCGCCGGTATCGCCTGGCAGGCGCTGCAAGAACTCGGCACCTACGCGTGGGGCCGTGAACTGCGCGGCCTTGACGCCGCCTATGGCCTGTTCGGTGTCGTGCTCGGCCTGCTGGCCTGGATCTACCTCGGAGCCTTCATCGTCGTGTTCGCCGCCGAACTCAACGTCGTCCGCGCCCACCGACTCTGGCCCCGCTCCCTGCGCGGCATGGTCACCGAGACCAGCGACCTGACTCGGGCTGATCGCCGCGCCTATGCCTCCTACGCGGCGGCACAACGGCACACCTCGGCCCAAACCGTCGACGTGCGCTTCAGCACCCACACCGGTACCGGCGAAGCCGAAACCGAACTGGAAAGCACCTGCCCGGACCTGCCTCGCGTGAACTAAAGCCGCGATGGGGGTGCCCCGGTCTATGAGGGCACGGGTGCGGCGGGCGCGGGAATAGCGGCGGTGTTCGCCTTCGCAACGGTGCGGGGTGATCAGCCAGCCTCCTCCAGCGACCGCAGAAACGGCGGGTGACCTCCAGCATGTCCGCGGCCCGGCCCATGGTGTAGGCGGGGTAGTGCTCATTGTCGAATTTCTCGTCGGCCCCGGGCCGCTTCTGGCTCATCCCGCTCCCTTGCCCTCCCCCTGGAGAAAAGCCCCCGGCACACCAGGGGTGCGCCGGGGGCTAACGGGAGGTAAGGGGTACTACTTGCGACCGCTTATCCTCCGCCCACGACCCTTCAGGGCGGGCGCAGTCTCGCAACGGCGAATCGACGATCCCCTTCTCACTCGCGGGCAATCCTGGATGTGTCGTGTTCTTCTCGTCGTCCCCGGGGGATGGAGCCTGGTCCCCACTCCCCCGGGGTTCTGCACTTGCACGGCTCTCTTACTGCCACGCCATTCGTCGCTGATGGCGCTTCGTGATCCCCATAACGGGGTGCGAGAAACTTTAACTACGCCGATGAGGCATGTCTATAGCAACCAGTGCAGAATTTGTGTTGGGCCGCGATCTAGCTGCTCGCCCACGCCGGGTGGACCGTCGTGGTGCTGCTGATCGCCGGCGGGCTGCTCTACACCACCGGCGCGATCTTCTGCGCCACACGCTGGCCCGACCCGTGGCCGCACACCTTCGGTTACCACGAGTTCTTCCACACCGCGGTCACCGCCGCAGCACTGTGCCACTAGACGGCCGTGTGGCTGGCCCTCGCCAAGTAACCCCACCATGCGGCTAATCAGAGGGATCGACGTCGGAGTCCGGCTGTCCGTTGGGGGATCGATCTTCAGCCGCTTCACCGGTCGCCCGGTCGGTCGCCACCAGCATCACGGACTTGCAGACAGAGGGGATTCACCCGAAGGGAATACCTTTGATCGCCGATGTAGACATGACTGTGTGGCCCTGTTACGGTTTCTCACCAACAGGCGGAGAGCACCAAGCGCCATCACCGACGAATCGGCGCCCCGAGTGGTGAACGTGGAGTTGTCGTTGCAGGCCCCTGGGCGGGGACCGGCCGGTCCCCGCCGGGGGAAGTAGAGAAGTCTGTGATCCGTACGTGAGTGAGAAGGGGGTTGTCGAGTCACTGTTTTCCCCGCCGCCCCACTTCCAGTGTTTGTGGGTGGAAGAGCGGCTTGAGTAGTGAGCATTACCCCCTTGCGGCCCCCGGCACCCCACTGGTGCCGGGGGCCTTGTCGAGGGGTGAGGGAGCGGTTTGAGCCAGGATGAGCCCGGGACCGGGGCGAAGTTCGACGATGAGGATTACCCCGCCTACACCATGGGGCGGGCCGCGGATATGCTGGAGGTGACCCAGCCATTCCTGCGGTCACAGAAGAGACTGGCCTGATCGCCCCCCAGCGCTCGGAGGGCGGGCACCGGCGCTACTCCCGCCGACAGCTGCGGCGGGCCGAACGCGCCCGCGAACTCATCGACCAGGGCACCCCGGTGGCGGCGGCCTGTCGGATCATCACCCTCGAAGACCAGCTCGCCGAGCACACCGACCCCCCCGGACCGGACGCGCAGAACTGAGATCTCCGGGATGCCGGAATCAGGCTGTCCGTTTGGGGATGGCGGATTCACGCGGTGATCGCAACGCTGCTGTTGTGGAGGTTAGGCTCACCGCCGTCGACGATTCTGCCGAGTGGAGGTGTTGTGCGGTTCGGTGCGTTCCTGCTGGCAGGACGGTTTCCCGGGCGCGAGGATAGGTCCGTGTTGCGGCAGGCGATGGATACGGTGGTGCGCGCGGAGGCCGCCGGTTTCGACGACGCGTGGATCGCCGAACACCACTTCATGCCCTACGGCGTCTGCCCGTCGGCGATCACGCTTGCCGGGCACGCCTTGGGGCGCACCCGCGAGATCGTCCTGGGCACGGCGGTCAGCGTGCTGTCCACCACGCATCCGGTCGCCCTGGCGGAGCAGGTGGCTCTGCTCGACCAGCTCGCAGCCGGGCGCTTCCACCTCGGCGTCGGGCGTGGCGGTCCCTGGGTGGACCTGGAGGTCTTCGGTACTGGTTTACCCCGCTACGAAGCCGGATTCCCTGAGAGCCTGGATCTGCTGTTGCGCTGCCTGACCGAGGACCGGGTGAGCGCGGCCGGCGAGCACTTCGCCTTCCGAGAGGTGCCCCTCGTGCCCCGACCGGCATCCGCGCCCGGGCCACGCGTCACCGTGGCCTGCACCTCGCGGGCCACGGTGGAGTTGGCCGCTGCCCGCGGACTGCCCATGCTGCTGGGGATGCACATCGGCGACGATGAGAAAACCGAGATGGTGCGCCACTACGAGAAGGTCGCCGCCGAAGCGGGCCACGATCCTCATGCGAAGCAGCACGTCTCGACGGTGCTGGCGTATGTCGCCGACGACCGCCGCACGGCGGTGCGGGACCTGCGCGCGGCGATGCCCGGATGGCTCACCGCAGGTCTGGCAGGCTACGTCCCGGTCGACGGGCGCTCGCGACCCTGGCGAGATCCGCAGGCGTACACCGACCTGCTCTGCGCGCTGCACCCGGTCGGCAGCCCCAAGGAATGCGTCGATCGCCTGCGTACCAGCGCTGAACGCACCGGAATCCGGCACGTGATCATGATGGTCGAGGGTGCAGGCACCCGCGCGGACACGCTGACCAACGTCGACCGGCTCGGGGCCGAAGTCCTACCCCGGCTGCGAGACTGACCCAGACGCACGCGGCAGGTCCCCATTTACCGCGACCGCTGGAAGTGCCGAACGAGCCGGCGTGGGACGAGTTCGCGCTTACCGTCGACGGTGATCGGTACCAGATCCGGGGCTGGCGCTTTCCACTGTGAACGCCGCTTGCGGGTGTTGCTGCGCGAAGTCTTGTGTTTGGGAACCGCCATCAGTCCGTCTCCTTCCTGATGTGGCCGCGCCGGTCGCCGTAGCGGCGTCGGAATTTCTCCACGCGTCCTTCGGTGTCCAGGACCCGCTTCTTACCTGTCCACAGTGGATGCGAGTAGGCGGTGATGTCCACGACGATCAACGGGTAGGTGTTGCCGTCCTCCCACTCCACCGTGGTGTCGGAGGTGGCTGTGGATCTGGTCAGAAACGATGTACCGGTCGCGCGATCCCGAAACACCACGTGGTGGTAGTCGGGGTGGATACCCGCTTTCATCCTCCAGTTCCTTTCTCTGTTGCTATGACGAGCCCGAACCAGGCTGGTTGTGCAGCCAGTGCTCGACGGCGTACGTGAACATCCGGCCGCGTAGGCGCCAGTGCGCATCAACGGCTTCGTGCTGGGGTGTCGTGCTGCACTCTGACGAATGCGGCCGAGTGGTTGCGCGGACGGCGACGACAGCGATGGTGACCACGGCAAAGGCGCTCGCGGCCACCCACAGCCATGCCGGCGCGAACGCTGCCACCGCAACGACGAGCAGCAGGCCCATGCTGAGCGCGAGGCTGGTCCAGTCGACCGGTTCGATCTCGCCGTCCGTAGACACGCCTTTCGTTCGCGCCGCCGTGCATGCGGCTCCTTGCTGAGTGCGATCACGACCTGTTGCCGCGTTCAGCCTCGGTGTCGGTCGCCGGGGATAACGGCGCTGGACCGTTGCCGCCGGGGACGTCTGGACGGTCGATGAGGTCGCCGCAGGGTTCGGCATGCCAGTCGTCGAAGGGATCGGGGTACTGCGCCCATGCCTGGCGTCCGGTCGCGAGTTCGGCGTCGGTCAACACCGCCTCGTCCAACGTGCGCCTGATGTCCTGCGGCTTGGCGTCGTGGGCCAGGATCACCAGTTCCTGCGCCCGGTCGCCGTAGTAGTCGTCCCAGCTCAGTGCTGCCCTGGCCCGCCGTTGCGCGGGCATGTGCGCCCAGCGCTCGTCCGACAGTGCGGCCAGCCATGGCCCGGCGTGCTCCACCTGTAACCCGCCGCCGGCCGACTCCAGCCACAGCACCGTGTCCGGCTGGGAGGCCACCCAGGCGCGCCCACGGACGCGGATCACGCCGTCCAGCAGCATGTCCAGCGCCTGATGCAGCCGATCAGGGTGGAACGGACGTCGCTGCTCGAACAGCGTCAGCGACACGCCAGAGTCGGACTCCAACGGTGGCTGTCCCCGCAGCAGCGGTCCGTGGGGGCCGTCGATCTCACCCCGACGCGCGTCCTGCGGTACCTGCGCCAGCAGCGAGTCCGGGACGAAGCGCTCAAGATCGACCCGTGGGGCGGTGGGCGCGAGCCGATCGAGCACCGCCCGCGAACGCCCGGAGGCCCACGGGTCCTCGAACTGCCCCGCCAGCACCAGCGCGTCCGCGAATGCGACCTGGCCGACCGCGACTTGGGCGACGGTGCGTTCGTCATCGGCCGAGGCCGGCAGACCTCGCTCGGCGAGCAGTTCGTCCCCGGCGGCA
>JBPYFK010000031.1:0-28339 GCA_051984675.1 Pseudonocardiaceae bacterium
CGCAGCTGGCCCGGATCGCCGGCCTCGCCGACGCGTACGGGCAGGGCAGCATCCGCACCACCGCGCAGCAGCAGCTGATCATCCTGGACGTCCCGGCGGACCGGACCGACGCACTGGTCGCGGAGCTCGCGGCCGAGGACCTGCCGGTGCACCCGAGCCCGTTCCGCGAGGGGACGCTGGCCTGCACCGGGATCGAGTTCTGCAAGCTCGCGATCGTCGAGACCAAAGGCCGGGCGCAGGAGTTCGGGCAGCCGTTGACGGTGATGCTCACCGGCTCCGGGAAGTCCGGCAGCCGTCGCTCCAGCTCCCGGTAGAGCAGCTGCGCCCGATTCTTCGTCTCGACGATGGCGAGCTTGCAGAACTCGATCCCGGTGCAGGCGATCACCCCGCGCCGCCACGGCGACGGGTTGGCGTGCAGACCCAGCCCGGCGAGCTCGTTGACCAGACCGTCAACCTCGGACTTCGGGACGTCCAGCACCAGCAGGTTCTGCTCCACGGTGGTGCGTACCCGCTGGGAGCCGACCCGTTCGGCGGCCTTGGCCACCTCCATCAGCGTCGAGCCGCTGACCCGCCCCGCCGGGGACTTGACCCCGACGTAGAAGTTGCCGTCCTGCTGGTGGTGCACGCCCAGGTGATCGCGGGCCTCCGGCGTCTGGGGGGCAGGGCCCTCGGTGAGCTTGCGGCCCAGGTACTCGTCCTCCAGCACCTGCCGGAACTTCTCCGCGCCCCAGTCCGCGACCAGGAACTTCAACCGGGCGCGGTGGCGCAGGCGACGGTAGCCGTAGTCCTTGAACACCCGGGTCACGCCGAGCCAGACCTCCGGGACCTCCGCCAGCGGCACCCAGGCGCCCAGCCGCACGGCCAGCTTCGGGTTCGTGGACAGGCCACCGCCGACCCACAGATCGAAGCCCGGGCCGTGCTCGGGGTGCTCGACGCCGACGAACGCGACGTCGTTGATCTCCGGCACCGTGTCCCACCGCGGCGACCCGCTGATCGCGGTCTTGTACTTGCGCGGCAGGTTGGCCAGTTCCTTCTCGCCGATGTAGCGCTCGGTGATCTCCCGCACGGCCGGTGTGCCGTCGATGATCTCGTCCGCGGCGATGCCCGCGACCGGCGATCCGAGGATCACCCGGGGGCAGTCCCCGCACGCCTCGGTGGTGGACAGGCCGACGCTTTCCAGCTTCTCCCAGATCGTCGGCACGTCCTCGATACGCACCCAGTGCAGCTGTACGTTCTGCCGGTCGGTGACGTCGGCGGTGTCCCGCGCGTAGGTCTGCGAGATCTCACCGATCGTGCGCAACTGCTCGGTCGTGAGCGCACCGCCGTCGACGCGTACCCGCATCATGAAGTAGCGGTCGTCGAGCTCCTCCGGCTCGATCGTGCCGGTCCGCGCGCCCGGGATGCCCGGCGCGCGCTGCGTGTAAAGCCCGTACCAGCGGAAACGGCCCCGCAGGTCGCCCGGGTCGATGGAGTCGAAGCCGCGGTGGGCGTAGATCGTCTCGATCCGCTGGCGGACGTTGAGCGGGTGGTTGTCCTTCTTGGAGCGCTCGTTGGGGTTGAGCGGCTCGCGATAGCCGAGGGCCCACTGCCCTTCGCCGCGCTTCTTCCGGGGAGAGCGGCGGTTCGGGGCGTCGGTCGGGGGCACCATGTTCCGACCTCCGGTTCGACATGGCGCAGGACACGCCGCGCGAACATCCCCGAGCGAGGTGGGGGATTTTCGCAGCCGGCGTCCCCGGCGCCGGCTTTGGGTTGCGGGAAGCGGCGACGGGTTAGCCTGTGCGGCGGCACAGGGCGCTCGACACCCGTCGCAGGTCCACGTAGCGGCGGGCGACCAGCAAGGGCATGTTGGTCGCAGTCATCTCGCTAAGCGTGCCATGCGTCCACCGCGTGGTCCAACATCATCCGCATGCTGAGACGGCCCAGCGGCAGGCTCGTGTCCAGCGATTTCGCAGGTCGGTGAGTTGGCTCGTGGAGGTTGTCGGCCCGGGTGTGGGACAGCTGACATTTCTTCTGGAACAGAAGGAACTGTCTTGGCCGCGCGGCTGGGATACTGGCTGCCGTGCCTTCCGCTCTGCCCGACGGCCAACCCGCCCCGCCAGACGGGTCGCTGCCCGCGAGCGCGCTGGCCGGGTTGGGCACCCGCCCGTTCGGCGTGTACGTGCATGTGCCCTTTTGCGCCACGCGGTGCGGCTACTGCGATTTCAACACCTACACCGCAGACGAGCTCGGTTCCTCGGCCGGGTTCGACAGCTGGCTGGACGGCCTGCGCGCTGAGCTGGATTTGGGCGCGCGGGTCCTGGCTGCCGGCCCGCGGCCGGTCCCGCCGGCCGAGACGGTCTTCGTCGGTGGCGGAACGCCGTCGCTGATCGGCGCGGGCCGGCTGGCGGAGGTACTCGACGCGGTACGCGGGGCCTTCGGGTTAGCGCCGAACGCGGAGGTCACCACCGAGTGCAACCCCGAGTCCACTTCGCCGGAGTTCTTCGCCGGCATTCGCGAAGCCGGCTTCAGCCGGGTGTCGCTTGGGATGCAGTCCGCCGTGCCGCACGTGCTGCGTATCCTGGACCGCCGCCACACTCCGGGACGTCCGGTAGCGGCCGCGCGGGAAGCGCGCGGGGCCGGATTCACGCACGTCAACCTCGACCTGATCTACGGCACCCCGGGTGAGAGCGTCGACGACCTGCGCCGCTCGCTGGACGCGGTGCTCGATGCCGAGGTGGATCACGTCTCGGCGTATTCGCTGATCGTCGAGGACGGGACAGCGATGGCGCGCAAGGTCCGACGTGGCGAGCTGCCCGCGCCGGACGAGGACGTGCTGGCCGATCGGTACGAGCTGATCGACAACGTGCTCAGCTCGGCGGGGCTGCACTGGTACGAGGTGTCGAACTGGGCGGCCGGCTCCGATGCCGCCTGCCGGCACAACCTCGGTTACTGGCAGGGCGGCGACTGGTGGGGAGCCGGCCCGGGCGCGCACAGCCACGTCGGCGGCGTCCGGTGGTGGAACACCAAGCACCCCGCCCGTTACACCGCTCTGCTCGCGGAAGGCACGTCACCGGCGGCGGCGCGGGAGCTGCTCAGCGCCGAGGACGTCCGAGTGGAGCGCGTGATGCTGGAGTTGCGGCTGTCCGCGGGCCTGACAGCCGACGTTCTCGACGAAGTGGGGCTGATGGTCGCGAAACGCGCCGTCGAGGACGGCCTGCTGGACGCGGAGGCACTCGATCGCGGTCGCTGCGTCCTCACCGACCGGGGACGCCTGCTCGCCGACGGCGTGGTCCAGCAGCTGCTGGGGTGAGTTGGAGCAATGGAGTGCGCCCCTGCCAATCACTCTCACCGGTGCTGTCGCGTACGCAGACATGTAACGATCGGCTCTGCGGACAGAACACCGTAAACTCGATGGGTGGGCCGTTGAGGGCGCCACAGGAAGTTGCTGTGCTGACAGCAGCTGGGTCCGCAGTGCCGTGTTTGCGGGCGCCACGAGTAGGAGGTGACGCGGGTGAACGCGGATGAACGCCGCTTCGACGTGTTGCGCGCGATTGTGGCGGACTACGTCTCAAGCCGTGAGCCGGTCGGGTCCAAAGTGCTCGTGGAGCGGCACGACTTGGGCGTCTCCAGTGCCACGGTGCGCAATGACATGGCGGTGCTGGAAGAAGAGGGGCTGATCGCCCAGCCACACACCAGCGCTGGGCGTATCCCCACCGACAAGGGATACCGGCTGTTCGTGGACCGCCTGCACGAGATCAAACCGCTGACCGGGGCCGAGCGGCGCGCGATCAAGACGTTCCTCGAAGGGGCGCTGGACCTCGACGACGTCATGCGGCGCTGCGTCCGGCTGCTGGCGCAGCTCACCCAGCAGGTGGCGGTGGTGCAGTACCCGACGCTGTCCCGCTCCACCGTCCGCCACATCGAGGTCGTCACCATCTCGTCCGCGCGGTTGATGCTGGTCCTGATCACCGACACCGGCCGGGTGGATCAGCGGGTCGTGGACATCGCCGAGCTCATCACCGAGGAGGACGCAGCACGCCTGCGCACGGTGCTGAACTCCGCGATGGCCGGCAAGCGCCTGCCGGACGCCTCTGCCTCGTTGGCTGAGTTGCCCGAGCAGGCCCCCCCGGACCTGAAGGACGTGGTGTCCCGCGTGTGCGGGGTGCTCATGGAGTCGCTGGTCGAACACCCTGAAGAGCGCTTGGTGCTCGGGGGAACGCCGAACCTGACACGGAACGTGGCAGACTTTCCGGGTTCGCTCCGCCAGGTGCTGGAGGCGTTGGAGGAGCAGGTGGTGGTGCTCAAGCTGCTCGCCGCCGCCCGCGACTCGAGAACGGTCACGGTTCGCATCGGAGCGGAGAACGAGGCCGAGGAGATGCAGACCACATCGATCGTCTCCACCGGGTACGGCTCGGATGGAACGGTGCTCGGCGGAATGGGTGTGGTCGGTCCCACTCGGATGGACTATCCGGGAACGATGGCGGCCGTTCGCGCCGTTGCGGCATACGTGGGTGAGATCCTGGCGGGGCGGTAACGATCGGCCGCCGGCAGTGGCCCCCACGGTGCCGGTTGGGAGCACCGGCGTGCGGTCGCACCGCACAACCCTCAAGCCGTTAAGCGTGCAGTCGTCAAGAGCGAGGAAGAACCGACAAGGTGGCCAAGGACTACTACGGAATCCTCGGGGTACCGAAGGATGCCAGCCCGGAGCAGATCAAACGCGCCTACCGCAAGCTAGCCCGGCAGTACCATCCAGACGTCAACCCCGACCAGGAAGCCCAAGAGCGGTTCCGGGACGTGTCGACCGCCTATGAGGTGCTGTCCGACCCGAAGAAGCGGCAGATCGTCGATCTGGGCGGGGACCCGCTGGGCTCCGGCGCGGGCGCGGGTGCCGGCGGGGGCATGGGCGATCCGTTCGCCGGCTTCGGCGGCCTCGGCGACATCATGGACGCGTTCTTCGGCGGGTCCGCGGGCGGCGGGGGTCGCGGGCCGCGCAGCCGGGTGCAGCCCGGCTCGGACGCCCTGCTGCGCCTGGAGCTGACCCTGGAGGACTGCGCCGCCGGGGTGAATCGGGACATCACGGTCGACACGGCGGTGCTGTGTGAGACCTGCAACGGTGGAGGCTCCCGGGAAGGCAGCGCGCCGTCGACCTGTGACACCTGTGGCGGTCGGGGCGAGGTGCAGTCCGTGCAGCGGTCGTTCCTCGGCCAGGTGATGACGAGCCGGCCGTGCCCCGTGTGCCACGGCTTCGGCGAGGTCATCACCGACCCGTGCCTGCAGTGTGGCGGCGATGGCCGGGTCCGGTCCCGCCGCACCATCACGGTCAAGATCCCGGCCGGTGTCGGCGACGGGATGCGCGTGCGGCTGGCCGGTGAGGGCGAGGTCGGTCCCGGCGGCGGCCCGCCCGGCGACCTGTTCGTCGAGGTGGAGGAGAAGCCGCACGACCGGTTCACCCGGGACGGCGCTGACCTGCACTGCACGGTCGAGGTGCCGATGACGGCCGCCGCGCTCGGCACCGTGATCACGCTGGACACCTTGGAGGGCCGGGAGGAACTGACCGTCGAACCCGGCACCCAGGCCGGCACCGAGCACGTCCTCGCGGGTCACGGGCTCCCGAAACTGCGGTCCAACGGTCGGGTCAGCGGTCGCGGGGACCTGCACGTGCACCTGGACGTGGTCGTTCCCACCAAGCTCGACGAGCCGCAGGCCGAGCTGCTGCGCCAGCTGGCGTCGCTGCGCGGCGAGGAGAAACCGGAGCCGACCGTCACCGCCAACGGCAACGGGCAGCGCGGCGGGTTCTTCTCCCGCTTCAAGTCCTTCGGTGGCCACACCCACCGCTGAGCACAGGGTCGTCCACGTTGAGCACACCGTCGAACGGGCAGGCGAAGTAGTGGGTACGTCGTCGTTGCCGGTGTTTTCCGTCGAGCGGATTCCCGAGGTCGGTCCGGGCAGGCTGGACGGCCCGGAGGGCCGGCACGCCGCCACGGTGCGGCGGCTGCGGGTGGGGGAGCGGTTGTTGCTCTCGGACGGCCAGGGCGGGCTCGCGCAGTGCGAGGTGACCGGTACCGGGAGGGACGCGCTGGACTTGTCGGTCCTGGACCGATGGAACGTCCCCGAGCCGGCGCTGCGCGTCCGGCTGGTGCAGGCGCTGATCAAGGGCGACCGGGGCGAGCTGGCCGTGGAGCTCGCCACCGAAGCCGGGGTCGACGCGGTCGTGCCCTGGCGGGCCAGCCGCTGCGTGGCGCGCTGGGAGGACGGCCCGCGCGGCGCGAAGGCGCTGGCGCGCTGGCGCGGCACCGCCGCGCAGGCGGCGAAGCAGGCGCGGCGCGCCTGGACGCCGCGGGTGGCGGAGCCGGTGCACACCTCGGGACTGGTGGACCTCGTGCGCGCCGCGGACGCGGCGTTGGTCCTGCACGAGTCGGCGACGACCCCGATCACGGCTGCGGAGCTGCCGCGATCGGGTGAGCTCGTGCTGGTGGTCGGCCCGGAGGGCGGGATCGCCCCGGAGGAGCTGGAGGCGGTGACCGCCGCCGGGGCGCGGCCGGTCCGGCTGGGGCCGACAGTGCTGCGCGCGTCGAGCGCGGCGGCTGTGGCGTTGGGGGCGTTGGGGGCGCTCACGGACCGGTGGGCGGACTGACACACGGAGTGTCCGCAACCGGTCTGACTAGGGCAAAAGAAAGATCGAATTCCTTCCGCTGATCCATGGCGCCCAGCGGTGCGCGACCACTAGGCTCGCGAAAGAGCGGGATTGCCCCCCGATCCTGCTGCCGGTTCGGCGCTCGTGAAAGCGTCGAACTCTCGCCGGGCACCTCCCCCTCGGTCCGGCGAGAAGCTGCGCCGCGACTGGGTAATCCCCCCAGGCCCCGTCGCGGCGCAGTATCCGGCGGTGCGGTATCCGGCGGTGCGGCTGTGGCCAACACGGTGCCTGATCAGCGCGCTAGCTTGGGCACCAAGATCGGTGGGCGGCTAGTCTGCCGGCATGAGTTCCCGCGACGACTCCCTGTTCCTGCGCATCCTCGCCGGGGAGGTCCCGGCGGATGTCGTGCGCGAGACCGAGCGTGTTCTCGCCATCCGGGACATCAACCCGCAGGCGCCCACCCACGTGCTCGTGGCGCCCAAGACGCTCTACCGCAACGCTGCTGAGCTGGCCGCCGCGGACCCTGAGCTGCTCGCCGAACTGATCCGGATCGCCGCCGAGATCGCCGCGGCGGAAGGCATCGCCGAGACGGGCTACCGGATGCTTTTCAACACCAATGCGGACGCCGGCCAGACGATCTTTCACGTGCATCTGCACCTGCTCGGCGGTGAACCGCTGGGCGGTATGACAGGTGGACCGATCAAGTGATGAGGCTCGCGGTCGCGCCGACGCCACCTATCGCGTAAGCGTGCTGGCCCCGGTTTGTTCTACCATCGGTGCTACGCGGAACCGTCCGAAACCGAATCGCGCAAGCGCGCAGAAAGCAGGCCCAAAACCACGTGACCGGGATCGCAGCGGGTGGGGCTGCCGCCCAGGCCGGAGAGCAGCAGCAGACGCAATCCGGGACAGCACAATCGAACGTCACCATCCCCCAGAGCGCGGTACTGACGTTACTCGGCTCGCGTGACGAGAACTTGCAGGTCATCGAGGAACACCTCGACGCTGACGTGCACGTTCGGGGTAACGAAGTCACGCTGACGGGCGCGCCCGCCGATATCGCTTTCGCGGAGCGGGCGTTCGCGGAGCTGATCGCACTGGCGTCCAAGGGCGATGAGGTCACCCCGGACGCGGTCCGGCGGAGCCTGTCGATGATGTCGGCCGGCCACCCGGAGTCGCCCGCGGAAGTCCTCAGCCTGGACATCCTGTCCCGCCGGGGCCGGACGATCCGCCCGAAGACGCTCAACCAGAAGCGCTACGTCGACGCGATCGACCAGCACACCGTGGTCTTCGGGATCGGTCCCGCCGGCACCGGCAAGACGTACTTGGCCATGGCCAAGGCGGTGCAGGCGCTGCAGTCCAAGCAGGTCAACCGGATCATCCTGACCCGCCCTGCCGTGGAGGCCGGCGAGCGGCTGGGGTACCTGCCGGGGACGCTCTACGAGAAGGTCGACCCCTACCTGCGACCGTTGTACGACGCGCTGCACGACATGGTCGACCCCGACTCGGTGCCCCGGCTGATCCAGTCCGGCACGATCGAGATCGCGCCGCTGGCGTACATGCGCGGGCGCACGCTCAACGACGCCTTCATCATCCTGGACGAGGCACAGAACACCACGCCCGAGCAGATGAAGATGTTCCTGACCCGGCTCGGTTTCGGCTCGAAGGTCGTGGTCACCGGCGACATCACGCAGATCGACCTGCCGGGCGGGCAGCGCAGCGGGCTGCGGGTGGTCCGGGAGATCCTGGAAGGTATCGACGACGTGCACTTCGCGATGCTGAGCAGCCACGACGTGGTCCGCCACCGGCTGGTGACCGACATCGTCAACGCCTACGAGCGCTGGCAGGAGCAGGAGGAGGCCGACCAGGCCGACGCGGACAGCCGGACGTCGCAGAACGGCTACCGGCGCGGTCGCGGTCGGGGACCGGCATGAGCATCGAGATCGCCAACGAGTCCGGGATCGAGGTACCGGAAACCTCGATCGTGGCCGCCGCGCGCTTCGCGCTGGACAAGATGAACGTCAGCCAACTCGCCGAGCTGTCCATCGTGCTCGTCGAACTGGACGTGATGGCCGACCTGCACGAGCGGTGGATGGACCTGCCCGGCCCCACCGACGTGATGGCGTTCCCGATGGACGAGTACGACTCGACCCGCCGTCCCGACACCGAGAACGCGGGGCCGGAGCTGCTCGGGGACATTGTGCTGTGCCCGCAGTTCGCCGAGGAACAGGCCACCAAGGCTGGTCACGGCCTGGTGGATGAGCTGCATCTGTTGACCGTGCACGGCGTGCTGCACCTGCTCGGCTACGACCACGCCGAACCGGACGAGGAACGCGAGATGTTCGCGCTGCAGAACCGCATCCTGGCCGAGTTCCGGGCGGCGGTGGCGGAGGCCGACCGCGCCGAGGCGCAGCGGGACGCGGACTCCCGACTGCTCGGAGTCGTCGGGCTGGACCAGCCGAACGAGGGCGGTGGCCGCCCGCCGGACGGCGGTCGCAACGGTCACTGAGGAGCGCTTCGGGTGATCGCGAGTTCCGCCGCGCTGGTGGCGTGGGCGGTGGTACTGGTGCTGGTCGCGGGCGTGTTCGCCGCGGCTGACGCGGCGCTGAGCACCGTCTCCAGCGCCCGGGTGCAGGAGCTGGTGCGCGAGGGCCGGGTGGGCGCCGAGATGCTCATGGCGGTGACCTCGGACCGGCCGCGCCACATCAACCTGCTCATCCTGCTGCGGCTGGCGTGCGAGTTGACCGCGACCGTCCTCGTCACGGTCCTGTTCCTGCGGCTGAGCGGAGCCGCCTGGTGGGCGCTGCCCACCGCCGTCATCGTGATGCTCTTGGCGTCCTACGTGCTGGTCGGGGTCGGGCCGCGCACGTTCGGCCGGCAGCATCCCTACAGCCTGGGCCTGGTCGCCGCCGGGCCGGTGTACGTCCTCGCGCAGGTGCTCAGCCCGCTGAACCGGCTGCTGATCCTGATTGGGAATCTGCTCACGCCCGGGCGCGGTTTCCGGGAGGGGCCGTTCTCCACGGAGGTGGAGCTGCGGGAGCTGGTCGACCTCGCCGGTGAGCGCGGGGTCGTGGCGGCCGGTGAGCGGGAGATGATCCACTCGGTGTTCGAGCTCGGCGACACCATCGCCCGCGAGGTCATGGTGCCCCGCACCGAGATCGTCTGGATCGAGCGAACCAAGTCGGTGCGCCAGGCGCTCGCACTGTGCCTGCGCTCCGGGTTCTCCCGGGTGCCGGTGATCGGGGAGAGTGTCGATGACATCGTCGGTGTGGTGAACGTCAAGGACCTGGCGCGCGTGGTGGTCGAGCGCGGTGACCTGCACCAGCGGCCCACCGTGGTCTGGCCGGCGGTGTCCGAGCTGATGCGCCCCGCCAGCTTCGTGCCGGATTCCAAGCGGCTCGACGAGCTGCTCAAGGAGATGCAGGTTTCCCGCAGTCACATGGCCATCGCGGTCGACGAGTACGGCGGTACCGCCGGGCTGCTGACGATCGAGGACATCGTGGAGGAGATCGTCGGGGAGATCACCGACGAGTACGACATCGAGGAGCGCCCACCGGTCGAGCAGCTCGACGACGGCTCGGTGCGGGTGAGCTCGCGGCTGCCGGTGGAGGATCTGGCCGAGGTCTTCGGCGTCGAACTCGACGACTCCGATGTCGAGACGGTGGGTGGGCTGCTCGCTCAGCGTCTCGGCCGGGTTCCGCTGCCGGGCGCCGAAGCCGAGATCGAGGGTCTGCGGCTGCGCGCGGAGGGCGGTAAGGACCATCGTGGCCGCATCCGCATCAATGCGCTGCTGGTGCGCCGGATCGGCGCGGACAACGGGGAAGCGGGGGAGTCCGGCCACTAACGGGCGAGACCCACCGCAGGAAAGGAAAGGACGATGTCACGTGGTTGAGCAGGCGGCTGCCTCCGGCGAGCTGGACGCGGAAGACGCCAAGATCGTGACGCTGGCCCGATCGGCACGTGCCCGTACCGGCGCGCCCGAAGGCGCGGCCGTGCGCGACACCGACGGCCGGACCTACGCGGCCTGCACGGTCTCGCTGCCGTCCCTGCGGCTGACCGCCTTGCAGGCGGCGGTGGCCGCCGCGGTCGCCAGCGGCGCGGAGGGCCTGGAGGCGGCGGCCGTGGTCACTGACGCCCCCGGCGTCGCCGACGACTCCGTCGCGGCGGTTCGCGACCTCACCGCGACCGCTGCGGTGTTGCGCGCGGACGCCAGGGGAGCTGTGCAGGAGATCCTGCGTCCCTGACATGCCGCCCTGCGACAATGACCCGGTGACCAGTTCTTCCGACGCGCCAGAGGCCGACACGGCCACCCACCGCTCCGGCTTCGCCTGTTTCGTGGGCCGCCCCAACTCGGGCAAGTCCACGCTGACCAACGCCCTGGTCGGCACCAAGGTGGCGATCACGTCGAGCAAGCCGCAGACCACTCGGCACGCCATCCGGGGGATCGTGCACCGCTCGGACGCGCAGCTGGTCATCGTCGACACTCCCGGCCTGCACCGGCCGCGGACGCTGCTCGGCAAGCGGCTCAACGAGCTCGTGCACGAGACGTGGGCCGAGGTCGACGTCGTCGGGTTCTGCGTGCCCGCGAACGAGAAGATCGGGCCGGGTGACCGGTTCATCGCCGAGCGGCTGCGCAAGATCGCGCGCCGCACGCCGGTACTGGGCATCGTCACCAAGACCGACCTGGCCAGCCGCAAGCAGGTCGCGGACCAGTTGATGGCGTTGCAGGAGGTCATGGACTTCGCGGAGATCGTACCGGTGTCCGCGGTCGAGCACTTCCAGGTCGACGTGCTGGCTGATCTGCTGGTGAAGTACCTGCCGGAGGGGCCACCGCTGTACCCGGACGGGGAGCTCACCGACGAGCCCGAGTCGAAGCTGGTGGCCGAGTTGGTGCGTGAAGCGGCGCTGGAAGGCGTGCGCGACGAGCTGCCGCACTCACTGGCGGTCACCGTCGAAGAGATGCTTCCCCGCAGCGACGGCGAGTCGGCGGAGGACGAGGCGGAGGACGAGGACGAGGTCATCGACGTGTACGCCGTGATTCACGTCGAGCGGCAGAGCCAGAAGGCGATCGTCATCGGCAAGGGCGGGCAGCGGCTCAAGGAAGTCGGTTCGACCGCACGCCGGCACATCCAGGCGCTGCTGGGCAGCCGGATCTACCTCGATCTGCATGTGAAGGTCAGCAAAGACTGGCAACGTGATCCCAAACAGCTTCGGCGTTTGGGGTTCTAGGGATGAGCGCGGCCAGCGCGAGCCTGAATGCGGTCACGAACCGGCTGGTGACCGCGCTGCGGCGACCGAGCCCCAGGTCCGTGGAAGCCCTCGTGGCACCCGCTCTCGCTGTCGCTGGTGGCGGTCTGGCGGCAGCCCTCGTGTACGCGGCCGACCCCACCAGGCCCGGCGGCATTCTCGGAGTGGTGTGTCCGTCGAAAGCGCTGTTCGGGATCACGTGCCCGCTGTGCGGTGGGACGCGCATGGTCTACAGCCTCATGCGGCTGGATCCGACGGCGGCCGTGCACTACAACGCGGTCGTTCTCGCCGCGTCACCGTTGTTCGTGTGGTCGTTCGTGGCGTGGACGGTGGGACGGTGGCGGGGCAGCCGGCCACGAACCTGGGTGCACTGGCGCGGGACGCCGTGGGTTGCCGGCGTGGTGCTGGCGGTCTGGACGGTGCTTCGTAACCTGCCGTTTGTGCCCTTCACCGCTCTCCACGTATGAGCAGGACGCCCCCAGCCTTGCCGCTGACCAGCTCAGGCCCATATCCGTATGGACTACGCACGGTGATCCCCTCTGGCAACACTGCTGTAGGCGGCTCCGGTGATCTTGACAAATCGGATTGGATCGTGCCGCGGAGCTGGTAGCGTCCGTCTCCAACGTGTGCCCGGACGTCCACGGTCGTGTGGTGTCCGGGCGTGTCAGCACCGGGTGGGACGATGCCAACGTGAGCCTCTACCGGGATTCCGCCGTCGTGCTGCGGGTGCAGAAGCTGGGCGAGGCCGACCGCATCGTCACGTTGCTGACCCGCCGATGCGGCAAGGTGCGCGCGGTGGCCAAGGGGGTGCGCCGGACGACATCGCGATTCGGCGCGCGGCTGGAGCCGTTCTGTCACGTTGACCTCCAGCTCTACACCGGCCGGACGCTCGACGTGATCACCCAGGTGCAGACGCTGGACGCGTTCGGGATACAGATCGTCGAGGACTACCAGCGCTACACGGCGGGATGCGCGGTGCTGGAAACGGCGGACCGGCTCGCCGCCGAGGAAGGCGAGCCGGTGCTGCGGCTGTACCTGCTGGCCACCGGCGCGCTCCGCGCGCTCTCCGGTGGTCAGCGCGACGCTTCGCTGGTGCTGGACGCGTTCCTGCTGCGGGCGATGGCGTTCGCCGGCTGGGCGCCGGCTCTCGCCGAGTGCGCCCGGTGCAGCGTGCCCGGCCGGCACGCGGCGTTCAGCGTGCAGGCCGGCGGAGCCGTCTGCCCGCAGTGCCGCCCGGCCGGCTCGGTGCGTCCCGCACCGGAGACGCTGCCGCTGCTGGAGGCGCTGCTGCACGGGGACTGGGCGAGCGCGGAAGCCGCGCCGACGGCGATGCGACGCGAAGGCAGCGGCCTGGTGGCCGCCCATCTGCAGTGGTACATGGAACGCCAGCTCCGCTCGTTGCCATTGGTGGAGCGGAGCGCTCCTGGGGTGCCGGATGCTTCTGGGGTGCCGGAGGTTCCCGAGGTCATCCGGGAACGCGCCGCCGAGTTCCCGGGTCCGGCGGCCACCACGCAGGGTGATACCGCTTGCCGTGACGAGCGCCCGCTGCCAACCGGAGCCTCTGACGGGTGACGAAAGCGCTGGCGGGAGAATGAAGCGATTACGTACCCGAAATGAGGAGAGACCCCAAATGCTGCGACGCCGCGGGCGGGGCAGGGACGAGCTCAGCGTGGGTGCTCCCGACCCGCATCCGTCAGGAGCCCGGGCCCCGAAGCTGCCGCCTGAACTCGTGCCGAACCACGTGGCCGTGGTGATGGACGGCAACGGTCGGTGGGCGAACCAGCGCGGCCTGCCCCGGATCGAGGGTCACAAGCGTGGTGAGGCCGTGGTGCTCGACCTCGCGCGCGGCGCGATCGAGATCGGGGTCAAGTGGCTGTCGCTGTACGCCTTCTCGACGGAGAACTGGAAGCGCAGCCCGGAAGAGGTCCGTTTCCTCATGGGCTTCAACCGCGACGTCATCCGGCGTCGAGTGGACGAGCTCGACGCGCTGGGGGTGCGCGTGCGGTGGGCCGGGCGCAAGCCGAAGCTGTGGCGTAGCGTGATCAAGGAACTCCAGGCCGCCGAGGAGCGCACCAAGCACAACACGGTCATGAACCTGACGATGTGCGTCAACTACGGTGGCCGGGCCGAGGTGGGCGATGCCGCGCGCGAAATCGCCAGGATGGTGGCTGAAGGCAAGATCAATCCCGAACGCGTCGACGAGCGGACGGTCGCCCGCTTCCTGTACCAGCCGCAGATGCCGGATGTGGACCTGTTCATCCGCCCCTCGGGTGAACAGCGCACTTCGAACTTCCTGGTCTGGCAGTCCGCGTACGCCGAGCTGGTGTTCCAGGACACCCTGTTCCCCGACGTGGATCGCCGCGACCTGTGGCGTGCGTGCGAGGTGTACGCCCGGCGGGACCGACGTTTCGGCGGCGCCATTGACCAATCCACCGCTGCTGCCGGAGCAGCCCAGGAGGGCAACTGATGACTCAGGAGGCAACGACCACGGCGCAGCTGCTGACCGCCGCTCGCGACGCTTTGGAGTCGTACTACGAGGTCCACATCGATGACGACGGTGCATTGAGCTTCCGGCACGCGGACGTGCCCTGCGCCGTGCAGGCGGTCCAGCTGGCCGAGGGCCTGACCGTTCTCAGCCTGACGTGCGTCGTGGCCTGGGATCTCCGGCAGGACGACGAACTCGCCAAGATGGTCGCCGAACGCGCGGGACAGGGGCTGTTCGGCACGCTCGGAGTGGTCAGCACGGAACGCGGCGCGGACGTGACCCTGCGCTACACGTTTCCCGCCGAAGGCATGGACACCGCTCCGCTGGGCACGCTGCTGATGCTGGTGGTCTCCACCGCTTCCCAGCTGCGGACCGAGTTGGTCCCGGACTTCGACCAGCAGACCTTGGAGTAGAGCTGGCGGGCGTGCCGCCGGCTGTCGGCCCGTGCGCGGCGCTAACACGCCAGCGAAACGTCCGATCAGGTCAACCGGGATCGGGGACGCGGGCGTCGTTGGCAGGATGGCCCGCATGGCAGCGACGATCCAGCCCACCCGCTCCCGGCACCCCAGGACGCGGCGCCGCATCACCTCGTTGGAGGTGTTGTGCGTGGTGCTCGTGGTGTCGGTGGCGCTCCAGGATCAGATCACCGCCGCACTCGACGTACCCGCCTTGCGTACTGGGGCGACCGTGTTCGTGGCGGTGTGCGTCCAGGCACTGCCGTTCCTGGTACTCGGTGTGCTGGTCAGTGGTCTGATCGCGGCTTTCCTCCCGGCGGCGGTGTTGCGCAGGGTGCTTCCGCGCAGCGCCTCGGCGGCGGTGCCCGTGGCCGGCGTCGCCGGGGTGGCGTTGCCCGGGTGCGAATGCGCCTCGGTGCCGGTGGCCCGACGCCTGATGCAGCAAGGTGTCGCGCCCGCGGCCGCCCTGACATTCCTGCTGGCGGCGCCGGCGGTGAACCCGATCGTCCTCGTGGCCACCGCCGTCGCGTTTCCCGCCGACCCGGTGATGGTGCTGGCCCGCTTTCTGGGGTCGCTGCTGACCGCGTGCGTGGTGGGCTGGGGATGGGCACGGTTCGGCAAGGTCGAGTGGACGCCTGAACGGGTCTTGCGCCGAACCGAACGGGTCGATCCCGCGACCAGCCGTTGGGTTGTGTTCACCGAGACCGCGCGCCACGACCTGGTGGAGGCCGGGGGGTTCCTCGTGATCGGTGGCTTGGCCGCGGCGGCGCTGAACGTGGCGGTACCCGCGGAGTGGACGCGGTCGTTGTCCGGCCAGCTCGTGGCCGGGGTGCTGGTGATGGCGGTGCTCGCGGTCGTGCTGGCGCTGTGCAGCGAGGCGGACGCGTTCGTGGCGGCCTCGCTGCCTGGTGTGCCGCTGCTGGCGAAGCTGGTGTTCCTGGTGGTCGGACCGGCCGTGGACGTCAAGCTGATCGCCTTGCAGTCCGGCACGTTCGGCCGGCGGTTCGCCGCCCGGTTCGCGCCGGCTACCTTCGTCGTGGCGGCCGCCTGCTCGGTTCTGGTCGGGACGGCACTGGTGGGAGGCCGGTGATGCGGCGCGAGACGCAGAACGTGATGTTGCTGCTGCTGGGCGGTGCGTTGCTGAAGATCGCACTCACCGGCACTTACCTGCGGTACGTCAAACCAGCGCAACTTCCGTGGCTGGTCGGTGCCGGGGTGATCGTGGTCCTACTGGCGGGCACCGCGATCATGCGAGACATCCGGGCCACGACTCCCGACGAGTGTCCACATGGGACTCCTAGGAATGCGGAATCCGGCGTCCATGCAAGGAATCCGAGTAGTCCATGGATGCTGCTGCTACCGGTCCTGGCAATCTTTCTGGTCACCCCACCGGCATTGGGCTCCGACTCGGTGAAACGGGCGGCCGACCGCGTCGGGGTCCAACGGCCCAGTTCGACCAGATGGTTCAGCCCGCTGCCGTCCGGTCCGGCGCCGCTGCTGCGGATCTCCGAGTTCGTCACGCGTGCGATGTGGGACGACACCGGGTCCCTCAACGGACGCGTGGTACGGCTTCAGGGGTTCGTGGTTCACCCGACGAACCCGGCACGGCCGGGGGAAGCGCTGCTCGCACGCATGCGCATCACCTGCTGCGCAGCAGACGCATCACCCGTTCGGGTGGAATTGGTGGGGCGCGAGGGCGCTCAGGCAGCAGCGCTGCCGGCGGACACCTGGCTCGAAGTGACCGGAACCCTTCGGCCGACCCGGTCCCCGCGACAGCTCGGTGCCCCGGTCAACAGCCAGATTCCCACTTTGGACGTCACGTCGTCGCACGCGATCCCGGCACCTCAGGACCCCTACGAGTACTGACGCCCGGCTAGGAGCCGGCACATTCCGAGCAGGTGCCCGTGATCTCGACGGTGTGGTTGACCTCGGAGAAGCCGTGCTCGTGGGCGATCTTCTCGGCCCAGTTCTCCACCGGCGGGTCGTCCACCTCGACCGTGCGCCCGCAGTGCCGGCACACCAGGTGATGGTGGTGGTGACTGGAGCAGCGGCGGTAGACGGCTTCGCCGGAGTCGGTGCGCAGCACGTCGACCTCGCCAGCGTCGGCGAGGGTCTGCAGCGTGCGGTACACCGTGGTCAGGCCGATGCCCTCACCCTGCCGGCGCAGCTGCTCGTGCAGCTCCTGGGCCGAGCGGAAGTCGTTGATCTGATCCAGAAGCTTCGACACCGCCGCCCGCTGCTTGGTGGCCCGCAGGCCCGCGACGGCGGCCGAGGAACGCTCGCCACTGGTCACGCTGTCTCCGTTTCCTGTCGGCCCTGCGATCCCCCGGCCGGGGAACGTCCGACAGTTCGTGCGCCGCCGCTGTGTGCCCGGATGTCTGAAGTCTCCTCGGCGTGGGCGACAGCGTCCACAACGATGTGTGCGAGGTGCTCGTCCACAAGTCGGTAGACGACCTCGCGGCCGTGCCGCTCGCCGTAGACCACGCCTACCGACTTCAACACCCGAAGGTGCTGGCTGATCAGCGGCTGCGTCACCCCGAGTGCTTCCACCAGCTCATGCACACACCGCTCGGCGGCTCGCAGCTGGAGAACGATCGAGATGCGCACCGGCGCGGCCAGCGCCCGCAGCAGCTCGCCGGCTTCGGCGAGCGCCCGCGGATCGCGCGGCGGCTCCGGCTGTAGCCCCGTCCGATCCGGGGAGTGCTGGTCGTGCTCGGCCGCGTCGCGGTGCGAACCGCCGCCGCCCGCCGATTCTCCGGCGTACTCCGGGGTTGCGGAGGGCATCGTTCCCTTTCCTCCGTGCCGCTTCGTCAGCGCGGACGTCCTGGGCAAGCCTGGGACGCCCGGCTGTGACCATCCTACGATCCGCGCCCAAGCCATCCCCAGGTCATCAGGCCACCGAGCGATCCGTCGGAACCGCCGTGCGGTGGGCCGGCCCCTGCCCACTGCCGGTTGCCAGGCCGGTACGCTGGAAATTCATCATCTTCGGCTGCGTCAGCAGCCGGTGGAGTGGTAGCCCATCCCGGACAGCATGGAGTGAACGTGCCCGCCGATCAGATCGACACGGTCGTCAACCTCTGCAAACGCCGCGGCTTCGTCTACCCCAGCGGTGAGATCTACGGTGGTACCCGGTCGGCGTGGGACTACGGACCTCTGGGGGTCGAGCTCAAGGAGAACATCAAGCGCCAGTGGTGGCGTTCGATGGTGCAGGGGCGCGAGGACGTCGTGGGTCTGGACTCGTCGGTGATCCTGCCGCGTCCGGTGTGGGAGGCTTCCGGTCACGTGACCGCTTTCCATGACCCGCTGGTCGAGTGCACCTCCTGTCACCGGCGGTTCCGGGCGGACCAGCTCGCCGAGGAGTACGCCGAGCGCAGCGGCACGCAGGTAGACGAGGACGACCTTTCCGAGGTGCCGTGCCCGAACTGCGGTACGCGCGGGCAGTACACCGAGCCGCGCGAGTTCAACATGATGCTCAAGACCTTCCTCGGCCCGGTGGAGTCCGAAGAGGGCCTGCACTACCTGCGCCCGGAGACCGCGCAGGGCATCTTCGTCAACTTCCTGAACGTCCTCACGACCGCGCGCAAGAAGCCGCCGTTCGGCATCGGCCAGATCGGCAAGTCGTTCCGCAACGAGATCACGCCCGGCAACTTCATCTTCCGTACCCGCGAATTCGAGCAGATGGAGATGGAGTTCTTCGTCGCGCCGGGCGACGACGAGCACTGGCACCAGTACTGGATCGACGAGCGCACACGCTGGTACACCGACCTCGGCATCGACCCGGACAACCTGCGCCACTACGAGCACCCCAAGGAGAAGCTGTCGCACTACGCGAAGCGGACCGTGGACATCGAGTACCGCTTCGCCTTCTCCGCTGGTCAGGAGTGGGGTGAGCTGGAAGGCATCGCCAACCGCACCGACTTCGACCTGACCACGCACACCAACCACTCCGGCGTGGACCTGTCCTACTTCGACCAGACCAGCGGTGAGCGGTACCGGCCGTACGTGATCGAGCCCGCGGCCGGTGTCGGGCGGCCGATGATGGCGTTCCTGGTGGATGCCTACCGGGAGGACGAGGCGCCGAACGCCAAGGGCGGCGTGGACAAGCGCGTGGTGCTCAAGCTCGATCGGCGGCTGGCGCCGGTGAAGGTGGCGGTCCTCCCGCTGTCCCGCAACGCCGACCTGACCCCGAAGGCGAAGGATGTCGCGGCGAGCCTGCGCAAGAACTGGAACATCGACTTCGACGACTCGGGTGCGATCGGTCGCCGGTACCGCCGGCACGACGAGATCGGCACCCCGTTCTGCGTGACCGTCGACTTCGACACCCTCAACGACCAGGCCGTGACGGTCCGCGAGCGGGACAGCATGGCGCAGGAGAGGGTCTCGATCGACAAGCTGGAGGCCTACCTGGCCGCCCGCCTCGTGGGGTGCTGAGGAGGATCGACCTGCGGGATGGTGCCGGGAGCAGAACCTCGCTCGCAGCCAGTTCTTGATCGCTTTCGCGAGGGTGACGCGGCCGGGTGAGGTGAAGTCTGACAGCATGCACGGGTGACCCACGTCCGTGCTTACCGCTCGCCGGGGACTCGGCCGCGCGCCGGCCGCGTCCTGCGTCGCCTCGTGATCGGTGCGCTGCTGATGACGCTGCTGATCTTCGGGGGTACCGCGTTCCGCGTGTGGCAGGTCGCCCGAGCCGACGACCGCCGGCCGGTTGACGTCGTCATCGTGCTCGGCGCGGCGCAGTACAACGGCGAGCCGTCTCCGGTCCTCAAGGCGCGGTTGCAGCAGGCGCTACGGCTGTACCAGGACGGCCTCATGCAGCACGTCATCACCGTCGGCGGACGTCAGGCCGGTGATCAATACACCGAGGCGCAGGCGGGCCGGATGTGGCTGGCCAAGAACGGGATTCCTGCCAGCCACGTCGTGGATGTCGACACCGGCAGCGACACGTTCAACAGCATGCAGGCGGTGGCGAAGCTGGCGGACCAGCGCGGATGGCACACCGCGTTGATCGTCACTGATCCGTGGCACTCGTTCCGCGCCCGGACCATGGCCAACGACGTCGGGCTGGAGACGTGGTCCTCCCCGACGCATTCGGGCCCGATCGTGCAGACGCGGGCGATCCAGGAGCAGTACATCTTCTGGGAGACGATCAAGACGGTCTACTACCGCCTGACACATTCCGCGGCGGACACGTCCGTCGGCGCGCTCGACTGAAAGACGGAAGCGGGACCTTCAGAGACCTTCACCGCGCATTCGCGGCGTTGTCAGCGCGCCGCCGTAAGCTGTGGGCAATGCACCCTGGTCAGCCGCGAGCCGGGCATCAGCCACCCGGTTATGACGACCACGACATGCTTCGGCTGCTTCCCGAGCCGCCGAAGGAAGGCGGGCTGCCCGGGTCGCTGCCACAGCTGCGCACCCCGTTCGCCCGGGACCGCGCCCGGGTGCTGCATTCGGCGGCCCTGCGCCGGCTGGCGGGCAAGACGCAGGTGATGGGGCCGGGCGAAGGTGACGTGCCGCGTACCCGGCTGACGCATTCCCTGGAGGTCGCGCAGATCGGGCGCGGGATCGCCGACGCTCTCGGGTGTGACCCGGACGTGGTGGATACCGCGGGCCTGGCGCACGACATCGGGCACCCGCCGTTCGGGCACAACGGCGAGCGTGCCTTGGACGAGGTCGCCGGGTGCTGTGGCGGATTCGAGGGCAACGCGCAGACGCTGCGCATCCTCACTCGGCTGGAGCCCAAGCTGGTGGACGGCGACGGCTGTGGTCGGGGTCTCAACCTGACGCGCGCCTGCTTGGACGCCACCACCAAATACCCGTGGCCCAAGCGGGAAGGCTCCCCGAAGTTCGGGGTCTACCCGGACGACATGCCGGTATTCGAATGGATGCGCGCGGGCGCGCCGGACGGGCGCCGCTGCCTGGAAGCCCAGGTCATGGACTGGGCGGACGATGTCGCCTACTCGGTGCACGACCTGGAGGACGGCGTGCACTCCAGGCGCATCTCACTACGGGCGCTGACCAGGGAAGACGAACGCGCCGAGATCGTGCGCATGGCGGCGAAGCACTACTGGCACGAGATCGGCTCGCCGGAGGGCGTGACCGCCTCCCTGGAGGGAGCCGCAGCGGAGCTGGTCCAGTTACCGGCGGTGGCCGCAGTGCTGGACTACGACGGTTCGCTGGGCGCTCAGGTGGCGCTCAAGCGGCTGACCAGCGAACTCGTCGGACGTTTCGCCTCCGCCGCGATCACCGGGACTGCCGAGGCATACGGTTGCGGCCCGCTGACCCGGTACCGAGCCGAGCTGGTCGTGCCGGAACAGGTCGTGGCCGAGGTGGCGGTACTCAAGGCGCTTGCCGTCCGATACGTCATGAGCGACCCGAAACGCCTGTCCGTCCAGGCGCGCGAGCGCGAGCTGCTGGCGCAGCTGGTCGTGACGCTCGCCGACCGGGCGCCGGAAGGGCTGGACGCCGGCCTGCGACCGGCATGGCAGGCGGCGGGCGATGACGCGGGCCGACTACGGGTCGTGCTCGACCAGGTCGCTCTCCTCACCGACGCCCAAGCGATCTCGTGGCACCGTGGCCTGGGGTCCACAGATTGATGTGAGCTACGTCCAGAAGTGCAGCGCCACACCCCCCATTCAGGGCACCCTCGTTACGGAACGTGCTCAACCCCGGCGTATCTTCACCTGAGCGGGTTAGTTGCAGCCCAGCCTGGCCCGTTCCCCGCGCCCAGCCCCCAGCCCCCGAGCCCGTGCCGCGAGGAGACCCCGATGACGAACCGGCACTACATCCAGAAGGTCGTCGTCCAAGGCGAGCCCTACGTGAACACCGACAACCTGGCCGACTGGGTCAACGACCTGCGCTGGCGCGACCCCGAGGCGCAGCGCGCGGCCGACTACATCGCGCAGGAGCTGCGCCTGATGGGGCTGGCCGACATCGAGGAAGCTCCCGTCCGCGACTGACGACTGCGGGGCACTGACGACTGAGAGACTCGGGCGACTGAGAGACTCGGGCGACTGAGAGACTCGGACGTCCGGCGGAATCCGACAACCAGGGCCATCAGGCGCACCGAGCTGGCAGACTCGACGGCGAGAGCCGCTCGTAGTCGTCAACGGAACGGAGCCGTGCGCCGTGGCGAGCCAGCACTTGGCCTTCAGCTTGGCCCTACACCACAGACTGGCCCCAGCGGCAGGGCAGAATTTCTGCTGGTCACCGTACTCCGTGGCGAGCGCGCTGGGGCTGGCAGCCGCCGCGAGCCACGGCCCTACCCGTGAGGAACTGCTCACCGCGCTGCGCATCGATGGGGACGGTAGTCCCGGGGGACTGCGCACACTCCTGCGCGCGGCGGCCGAACTCGACAACGCATCGGGCGGCGAGGAGCCGGTGCTGGCCGTGGCGAACACGCTGTGGGCGTACGAGGGGCTGACGCTGCGCCAGCGCTACCTGGACGAGCTGCACGAATGGCCCGGCAGCGCCTTGCGCAACGCACCGTTTCGCAGCGAGCCGGACAAGGCGCGCCGGTTCATCAACGCCGACGTCGCCGAAACCACCCGGGACCTGATTCCCGAGCTCCTGGCACCGGGCAGCGTCGACAGCAGGACGGTGGCGGCGCTAGTCAACGCGCTGTATCTCAAGACGTCATGGACGCAGCCGTTCGCGGCTGCCCAGCCCGAACCGTTCCACGCGCCCAGCGGCACTCGCGCGGTGCCGACGATGCGAGTGACGCGACGGCTCGGCTACGCCGCCGTCGACGGATGGCAGGTCGTGGTGCTGCCGGCGGTCGGCGGGGTGGAGGCCGCCGTCCTGCTTCCCGGCAGCGACCTCGCGGCTGTTGAATCTACAGTGGATGGTCAGCGTCTGGACGCGCTGCTGTCGGCGCCCCGACAGCGCCGGGTGGCGCTGGGACTGCCGAAGTTCGAGGTCACCGGCGGCGCCGACCTGGAGGCACCGCTGGCCGCGCTCGGCGTACGACGGATGTTCACCGCCGATGCCGACTTCTCCGCGCTGAGCGACGAGCGGATGCACGTGTCGTCGGCCGTGCACCAGTCCGTCCTGCGGGTGGACGAGAACGGTCTGGAAGGGGCCGCGGCCACCGCCATGCTGATGCGCCTGACCGCTGCCGTGCGCGAGGAGGAACCGATCCACGTCGACGTCGACCGGCCGTTCCTGCTCGTCGTCCGACACCACGCCAGCGGAGCGCTCTACTTCCTGGCCCGGATGACCGAACCCGCCTGACCGCGATCGTCGGGGCACCGGGCTCGTCACGTTTCGCGGCGCCGTCTCGTCACCAGCACGGCCATGTTGTGCTGACCCTTGCCAGGGAGTGATGATCGATGCCTCGAATTCCGTTGGTGTCCGCGAAGTCCGCGGGATGGCTGACCAGGCTCATCTACCGGTTCGTCCGCCGCCAGTACGGTGCGGTCCCCGAACCGGCCGCGGTCGTCGCCCACCACACGAGCCTGCTGCTTGCCGCCGGCGCCGGCGACATGATGGCCGAGCGGGCGGTGCGCTCACTTCCGGCGAACCTCCGTTCGCTGGCGACCTACCGGGTCGCGACCAAGATCGGCTGTTCCTGGTGCGTGGACTTCGGCACGATGCTGCAGCGCGACGAGGGGTTGGACATCGACCGGCTGCGTGAGATCGACGACTACGCCACGTCGGCCCGGTTCACCGAGCAGGAGCGGCGCGTACTCTCCTACGCGGACGCGATGACCGACGAGCCGATGACCGTCACCGATGAGCAGGTCGCCGTACTCGATCAGGAGCTGGGGCACCGGCACATGGTCGCCCTCACCTACGTGATCGCGCTGGAGAACCTGCGCACCCGGTTCAACCACGCTCTGGGACTGACCGCCCAGGGCTTCACCTCCGGCGAAGCGTGCCGCCTGCCGGTGCCGTGACCCGCGGCTCCTCGGACTCACAGCGGTAGGTGGGCCAGCTTGTCCGGATTGGCGACGTCGAACAGCGCCGAGATCCGCCCGTCGCGGACCGCGATCGTCAGGACTCGGGCGTCGACCTTCTCTTGCGCGGGGGAGTCCTCGCCTCCCGGCAAGCTGGCCACGACCAGACCGATGTCGCCGTTGACCAGCGCCAGCCGCATCCGTTCGAACGCGCCGTCGCCGTAGCGCTCCATCAGGCCGACCGCGAACCGGGCGACCTTGTCCCGCCCAACGACCGGTCGGCGCGCCGTGCGGGCCTTCCCGCCGCTGTCGCCGTAGAACGTCACGTCGGGGTGCAGCACCCGCGCCAGCGCCGGGAGATCGCGGGCCGACACCGCTGCCAGGAACTCCTCCAGCAATCGGCGCTGCTCGGCGAGCTCGGTTCGCGGTGGCGGGTCCGCCTCGCTAAGCACGCGCCGCGCCCGTGACGCGTGCTGACGCGCGGCTGCCACCGAACAGGCCAGCAGCTCGGCGATCTCGGAGAACGGGACGGCGAAGCCGTCGTGCAGGACGAAGGCCAGCCGCTGCTCCGGCGAGAGGTGGCACACCACCCGCAGCGCGGCCATCCGCAGGTCCTCCTGGGTAAGCACCAGGTCAGCGGGGTTGTCTCCGACTTCGGCCACGTACGGCTCGGGAAGCCATGGACCGACGTACCGCTCGCGGCGGGCCGCCGCCGAGCGCATCCGGTCCAGGCAGATCCGGCTGATCACCGTGGTCAGCCACGCGCCCAGGTCCCTGATCGCGGCGCGTTCGTGGTCGCTCAGGCGGGACAGCCGCAGCCAGGACTCCTGCACGGCGTCCTCCGCGTCGGCCACCGACCCGGTCAGCCGGTAGGCGATGCCCACCAGGCGGCCGCGCTCGTCGTGGAACCGCGCCGCGAGCTGCTCAGAGGCCACGGACACAGTGTGCCGCACGCTTTCGCTGGCGCGATCTTCGGACCTCTAGACTGGTATGCCGTGGCAGGACGTATCCGGGAAGGCGACATCGCCGAAGTACGCGATCGCAACCGGATCGACGAGGTCGTCGGTGAGTACGTGACCCTGCGCCGAGCCGGCGGGGGTGCGCTGAAGGGCCTGTGCCCGTTCCACGACGAGAAGACGCCGTCGTTCAACGTCCGCCCGAGCCACGGCACCTTCCACTGCTTCGGCTGCGGTGAAGGCGGTGACGTGATCGCCTTCCTGATGAAGCACGAGCAGCTCAGCTTCGTCGAGTCGGTGCAGCGCCTGGCCGACCGCGCCGGGGTGCGCCTGACGTTCGAGGGTGGGCAGGGCCCGAGCGTGCAGCGGGACCGGGGCACCCGGCTGCGGCTGATCGAGGCACACCGACTGGCCGCCGAGTTCTACGCCGAGCAGTTGCGCAGCCAGGAAGCGCAACCCGCCCGGGAGTTCCTGGCCGAGCGCGGATTCGACGAAGCGGCGGCGGCGACCTTCGGTTGTGGTTTCGCACCCAGCGGGTGGGAGAAGCTGACCCGCCACCTGCTCGGCAAGGGTTTCGAACTCGACGAGCTGTACAAGGCCGGGCTGGCCCGCGAAGGCCGGCGCGGTCCGATCGACCGCTTCCACCGGCGACTGCTGTGGCCGCTGAAGGATCTCGGCGGTGATGTGGTGGGCTTCGGCGCGCGCAGGCTGTTCGACAACGACCCGATCGAAGCGAAGTACGTCAACACGCCGGCGACTCCGGTGTTCAACAAGTCCCAAGTGCTGTTCGGCATCGATCTCGCCAAGCGCGAGATCGCCAAACGGCACCAGGCGGTCGTCGTCGAGGGCTACACGGATGTGATGGCCATGCACCTGGCCGGAGTGCCGACGGCGGTCGCGTCGTGCGGGACCGCGTTCGGTGACGACCACATCGCGGTGCTGCGCCGGCTGATGATGGACGACGCGTCGTTCCGTGGGGAGGTCATCTTCACCTTCGACGGCGACGAGGCCGGTCAGAAGGCCGCGTTGAAGGCTTTCGAGGGTGAGCAGCAGTTCGCCACCCAGACCTATGTCGCGATCACCCCGGAGGGCATGGACCCCTGCGAACTGCGCCAAGCCAAGGGCGACACGGCGGTGCGCGACCTGGTGGCCCGCCGGCGCCCGCTCTTCGAGTTCGCGATCCGCAGCATCCTCGACGAGTACGACCTGGACTCGGTGGATGGCCGGGTCGAGGCCCTGCGCCGGACCGTCCCGCTGGTCGCTCAGATCAAGGACCCCGCGAGCCGGGACGGCTACGCCGTCCGCCTGTCCTACTGGTCCGGGTGGAACGACGAGAACCAGGTGGTGCGACGGGTGCGCGAGTCGGCCGGCGTCGCGCCGAAACAGCGTCGTCGCAAACCGGCCGCTCCCAACCAGGACGCTCTCGGGCTGAGTTCCGACCTGCCCAGACGGCCTCCTCGGCATGATCCGCAATGGGCCCAGCGGGAAACGCTCAAGGCGGCCTTGCAGGTGCCTGCACTGGCTGGTCCGCTGTACGACTCGCTACCGGAGGAAGCGTTCACCGCGCCTCCGTACGCGACACTGCATCGAGCCGTCCTGGCCGCCGGTGGGACGTCCACCGGGCTGGCCGGGACCGCCTTCGTCGACGCGGTCGCGCAGCAGTGCGAGGACCAGGTGACGCGCACCCTGCTGCACGAACTGGCCGTGGAGGCGCTGGACGTCAAGTCCGAAGAGGACGAGCGCTACGTGGCGGGCGTGATCGCCAGCCTGCAAGCGCAGTTCGTGGGACGGCAGATCGCCGACATCAAGTCTCGCGTGCAGCGTTTGTCGCCGGTGAACGACGCGGACGAGTACCACGCGCTGTTTGGCGACCTGGTCGCGCTGGAGCAGTACCACCGCGCGTTGCGCGAGCAGGCGAGCGGGAGCCTGGAATGACCTCCTGGCTGCGGCGGCTGCGAGCGCGTCTCGCGGGACGGGCGGAGGTGCCGGCTGATTTCGGCGGCACCCTGGAGCCGGACGAGCCCCTGCTGGCGACCGCACGCGCCCCGGAGGGGCCGCTGGTGGCCACCTACCTGGGGCTGTGGGTACCGAACGAGGGACGGCGGATCGGGTGGCACCTGATGAGCAAGGCGACCTGGAAGGACGGCGTGCTGACCCTCGTCGAGGCGGAGCAGACGGGTACGGCTGGCGACGCCGTCGTGCTGAGCGACCGGCCCGCCCGCCGATTCCCGCTCATGGAGCCGGGCCGGCTGCCCGAGGTTGTGCACGGCCGGGTCACGCGCTCGATCCGCTCCAGCCACCACCGTGAGCTGCCGGGTGGCGGTGCCTGGTTCGTCCAGCGCAAAGTCCCTGGCCAGGATGGGGTTGTGCTTCAGGTGCGCCCGGATAGCGGGACGGACGAGGCCGCGGTCGCGGAGTTCGCGGCCGAGGCGGCTGCTCGCCTCCAGCGGGCGCGCGAAGCCGGGCAGAGCTGACGCCTTCCGCGTGGTGGTCTTCACGTCCCGCAACATAGAAACGGTACAGGTGTACTGTTTGGTGGCGTCATGTGGGCCCCGGACAAGCAGGTACCTAGCGTCTGCTGACCACCGCGAGCGGCCGGTGCATGATCTGCAAACCTGGTGCGCGTGCTGTCGCGGCAGTGGCCCGAAGCCGCGGTGGAGGCGATCGATTCGTCCACCATGGTCGAGAAGGCCCGCGCGGACGACATCGACGCGCAGGTGGCTGGAGGTGCGGGACTGCCGGTTGCCCGCCGAAGCCGGGTCTGCTCGCACGGGTACGGCAGGGGTGCCTGAATGCGGCTGGGAAGCATGCGTTAGAGTAGTCGCTGTCAGTCGCCTTCGGTGGTAATGCCAAGGGTGACGGAAAACAGAACATTCCTCCGTAGCTCAATTGGCAGAGCATTCGGCTGTTAACCGAAGGGTTACTGGTTCGAGTCCAGTCGGAGGAGCAGCAGGTCAAAAGGGGTGCCGAGATCATCGGCACCCCTTTTGACATCCACAATTGACATCAGTTATCGAGTGAAGACGCGATCCATGCGGTGGGCCATGGCGCGCTTTGCCTCGTCCATTACGTGTCCGTACACGTCCATGGTCACCTTGATCGAGCTGTGGCCAAGTTGCTCCATCACCTCACGAGCGGTTGCTCCGTCCACGAGCAAGAGGCTGGCGCATGTGTGACGCAGGTCATGAACCCTTGTCGGGTCGATCTTGGCCTGGGCCATGAGCCGGGCCAGCATGGCGTTGACGTTGCGAGGCTCGATCACACGACCAGTCTTGGTCACGAAGACGAGGTCATCGGGCTGACCAGGGGCAGGGTTCAGGTCTTCATGCATACGTTCCGCCGTCTCCTGCCGGTGTCGTTTCAGCGCCTCCTGGCAGGCGGGAGAAAGGTAGAGGGTACGCCGCGACCTCTTGGTTTTTGGTGGACCAAACACAAGCTGACCTCGTACGCGCTGCACCGTCCGCCGTACCCGGAACGTGCCGGTAGGAAGATCGATATCCGACCACGCCAGGCCGAGGACCTCACCCTTGCGCAGGCCAGTAGTAATAAGGAGCAGCCATAGTGCACGAAGCCAATGCTTCGAGGCGTGTTCCAGGAACTTCCGGGCTTTGCGCTCGTCGAGTGGTTTCACCTCGTAGTGGTCACGTGACGGTGCTTTCACCAGCTGGGCAACGTTGCGCCCGATGAGTTCC
>JBPYFK010000032.1:0-73625 GCA_051984675.1 Pseudonocardiaceae bacterium
GGACCTGATGTCACCGAGAAGGTCCTCTCCCGGGCGCGGCTACCCCGCCGTCGTCGGCTGTGGCAGGCGCTGCGGATGGCGCTGCTGATCACGGCGCTGGCGCAGCTCGGCATCGGCCTGTCCACCCTGTTCCTCCCGATGGGCATGCGGGCCGGGACGCTCATGAACGCGCATATGGATCACGAGGAAGCCGCCTTCAACCTCGCCTTCGCAGCAGCCCTGCTGTTGGTGACCCTCGCCCCTCGCCGGGCAGCGACCCAACTGCCCGTGCTGGGCAGTTTCGTGCTCGTCCTCGCTGCGGCGTCGGTGATCGATCTCGCCGACGGCATGGTCGACTGGTCCCGACTAGCCACGCACATTCCGGTCGTGCTGGGCCTGCTGCTGGCTGCCGTCCTCGCCTATGGACACCGCCCCAGATCTGGCCCTGCCGACGAAGCGACCGTCAACCCGACCGATCACACCGACGGTCGCAGGCCCGACGGTCGGGACCACCGCAACCCTGCCGACGAGCCACGACGCGCATGGCCTGCCCCACCGAGCGCGCGCCAGCACAGCGCGTGATGCCGTTCGAGCGCGTGATCCCGGTCATGTCGGGAACCAGCGCCTTCACCGCGACGACCTTTCGAGTAACACCCATCTGGACCCACAAGGAGCTTTGGTCACCATGCGCATTCACCGCGTCACGACCCGGGCCGCCGCCATGACGGCCACGCTCGGGATCGTGTCCCTCGTCGCGGCCGGCACCGCCTCCGCGCACGTCACCGCCAACCCGGGACAGGCCACCCCAGGTGGCTACGCCAAGATCAGCTTCCGGGTACCCGACGAGCAACCGAACGCGGGCACCATCAAGCTCACCGTGACCTTCCCGACGGACCACCCGGTGACCGAGGTGCGCACCAAGCCGATGCCCGGGTGGACCGCCACGGTGGACAAGGTCAAGCTCGACAAGCCGGTGACCGTCGAAGGTGCGCAGGTCACCGAAGCCGTGCGCAGCGTCACCTGGACCGCCGACGCCGGTGTGCGGATCGCGCCGGAGGAGTTCGAGGAGTTCGACGTCAGCGCCGGCCCGCTGCCGGAAGACACCGACAAGCTGGTCATGCCGGCGGAGCAGACGTACGACAACGGTCAGGTCGTCCGCTGGGACGCCCCGCCGCAGGCCCCGGGCGCGCCGGAGCCGGAACACCCGGCACCGACCGTGGACCTGGTCGCGGGTGGGCACGGCTCCCATCACCATGATTCCGGCCACGCGGGCATGACCGCCTCCGGTCGGCACACCGATTCGGACCACGCCAGCGGCGCGGACGACACCGCCCGGCTGCTCGGCGGCGCTGGCCTGGTCGTCGGCGCGCTGGGACTCGGCGTTGGAGCCGGCGCCCTGATCCGGGTCCGGCGGAGCCGGTGATGCGCGGCAAGCACCTGATCAGCATCGTGCTGCTGGCCGTCCTGGGCTTGGCCACCGGCACGGGGACCGCGCTGGCGCACGACACGCTGGTCCACAGCGATCCGGCGGACGGCGCGCAACTCGCCGCCGGTCCCGCCCAGATGCGGCTGATCTTCGACCAGCCAGTGCGCGGCGGCTACGACACCGTCACCGTGCGCGGGCCTGGCAACACGTACTGGACCACCGGTCCGGCCTCCGTGCGGGACAACACGGTCACCGTGCCGCTTGGCGAACTCGGTCCGTCCGGGCAGTACGTGATCGGGTACCGCATCCTGTCCAACGACGGGCATCCGGTCACCGGGAAGCTCACCTTCACACTCACCCAACCCGGTCACGGCAGGCCAGTCCCGCCGCCGGAAGGTGATGACGCCCAGGCAGCGGCACAGGGTGACCCCGGCATGCCCGTCTGGCCGTGGATCGCCGGAGCGGTTGTGCTCGTCGCCGTGGGTCTGGTCCTGGCGCTGCGTCTCGGACGCGAGCGACGCTGAGGCGCCTACCCCGGAAAGCGGGACAAATTGGTCCGCATGTCGCATTCAGTGGATCTTGGTGGCACTTCAGTCCGGCCGAACTCCCCCGAAAAAGCCCAGGAAACTCTTCCAGAATGCGAAAATATCCCCCATATCGACGAACGGTCACTCCCAGTCGGTGAGTTGCTCCGATCCACGACCGGACATCGACTCCAGCCGCCGCGCGGTGACCCTGCCGCGCCGCTGCAACTCCCGATGACTGATCCACCCCGCCGCGAAGTGCCGGTAAGCCTGGCTGAGCATGGCCAGTTCGGCCAGATACTCGGCGCCACGCTGCCGCCGAGGCTCCGGCAGGTGGGGTAACAGCGCGGCCTGGGCGTCCACCACGTCGTCGAGCGTTTGGGCTGATCGGAGCGCACGCCGCCCCCTCGGACCGCGCAGGGGTAACCGTGACCGCAGCGACCACCTGTCGAAGATCCGCAACTGACGACTCCCGCAACTCCCGTTCGGCTGACCGAGCGATACCGGTACGCGCCCTAGGGTTTACACGAACGAGACCCTGCCCGTCACCACGCATCAGTGGTTGACGGCCACATCTACCGCGAAGTTCGCCCAAAAAGACGCAGGCATACGGCCACCCGGACCACGACGTCGACGCTCAGCGGTACGGCGCCCACTCCGCCGCATCGCCACTGCGCATGGAGCGCAACCTGTGGTGCAGCTCGGCGCGGATTTCCGGGTTGCTGCGCAGGATCGGCAGCGGGCTGGTCGCGATCTTGAGTTCGCGCAGCTCACGCAGCACCTGGAAGCCCGGCCAGGACGTGACGTCGAAGCCGTACACCTCCACCAGCTGCCGGTGTCGCTCCGGCGGATGCCCCATCCGCAGGCTCCCGACGGCCGTCGGCGTCAGATCCCATTCCGGCGGACCGACGCACAGCGAGTCCAGATCGCACACGACCGCCCCCTTCGGCCCGGGGATCAGGTTGCCCAGGTGCGCGTCGCCATGCACGACGCTGCGCGGAAGCTGGAAATCCAGCGTTTCCAGCCGCAGCTCGATCTCGTCACAGCGCTGGTCCAGGAACTCCCGGTCCCCATCGTCGAGGTCCTCGGCGTCACGCAGCCGGCGACGGACGTCGTCCAGCGGTCGCCAGGCCGGGAAGTCCAGGTTGGGCGGCAGCTCGTGAATCCTGCGCAGCAGGCCGCCGAGGTGGCGCCCGTCCAGAGTCGAACTCGTTCGGCGCACCGCCTGCCACAAGGTGGCGACGTGCCCACCGGCCAGCACGGGTTGCTCGATCCCGCGCACCAGACGCACGGCAGGCACATCATTGGCTTCCAGCCACCGGGCGGCTTTCACCACGTTGACGGCCCGGTGGGAAAACGACGGTGCGAGCACGATGCGCACCACTACGCCCTGGTCAGGCAGCAGGAACACGCCGTTGTTGACGAACCGGAGCAAGCGCGCCTCCGTGGAGTCCAACCCCACCTGAGCGCAGACCTCGGTCAGCGCGCCGAACAGCTTCTCGCGCGTGTACCGGCCGTCCGGGTGCACGTCCGCTTCCATCATGGGGCGGCTTCCATCATGGGCAGCTCCCGTCCTCACGCCTGGCCGAACTTGCGCAGGCGGTCGGAGAAGTCGATCGCCTCGGCGCTGAGCTTGTGCTTGCTCGCCTCCTCGTACAGCGGGCTCATCCGCTGCACGACCCGCTTGGATTTGACCTGCTCACCGGCCTCGATCGCCTTCTGGCCGGTCTTCAGGCCCTGGTGCAGATCGTCGGCGCGGATGTAGTTCGTCGCGAGCATGCTCAACCCGAACACGCGGCTGCGCTGCATGTCCACGTCATATCCCTCGATGCACTTCAGCAGCTCGGCGATCGCCAGCGGGGCGTGCTTGTCGGGATCGTGTTTGGCCAGCGCGTGGTGCACCGACCCGATCATCGCGTGCAGGTCGTTCTCCCCGAAGAACCGCGCCCAGTCCGGCGCGTTCTCCAGATCCGCGCGGGCGAACTCGTCCTTGGTGCGGGCCAGCATCTTGTACGTCTGGTCCTGGCGGTTGAGCATCGCGTATGCCCACGCCTCGTTGGCGCACAGGACCGCCACCGCCAGCGCCGAACCCGAATGCTGAGCCGAAATCTGCCCGAGCTGGAACAGCTTCAACGCCTCGTCCGGCTCGTTGTAGTGCAGGTATACCCGTCCCATCCGGTACAGCACGTTGGCGACCAGGGAATCGTCCTGCGCTTCCTTCGCGAACTCCAGTGCCTTGCCGAAATGACCGCGGGCGGGGTCCAGCAGCCCGATGTCGAACGACGTCCACCCCGCCAGGTTGTGCATGTCCGCCAGCGAGACGAACAGCTTCTTGCGAACCCCTTCCGTGCTGTGCGCGTCGAGCAACTGCTGTGCCCAGGAAAGCTGGGCGACCACCGCATCCCGGCACGTACCGCCGCCGTAGCGGTAATCGAGATCGCGCAGTGCCTTGGTCGCGGCCTGGATCTGTTGCACGTCGGTCATGCCGATGCGCCCCGGAGCTGGGGTTTGCGCGCTGTTCGGCAGCCACGGCCCGCTCTCCGTCCCGAAGACGGCTGCCCCCATCGTCACGGCCGCGGCGTGTGACAGAAACTTCCGACGCTTCACCGACTCGTCCTCCTCAACCTGGGAGTCGCTGGTCGTATTAGCGACCCTCATCGCCGTCGCCCCGTCGTAGGCGAGGCCCATGTACCCCCTCGGTATGCCGAGCCCGTCGGCGATCCGGGCCAGCACGTCATAGGCCATGACCTGGCGGCCCTTGAGGATCTCGGACACCTCGGACTGGGACTGCCCGGTGGAAGCCGCGATCTGGCGCTGCGACACCCCGTTACGGCGCAGGAGTTTGTAGATCTCGCTGATGTTGCGCCGGGCTAAGGCACCCCGCATCTCGCGTTCGTTCCAGACGTCGGGTGTAACGGGCGAGCCCCCGAAACCGATGGTGTTCATTTGGACCCCCTTCACGCTCTACGGGCGTCGCTGGAAGGTTAAAGGCATCTCCGCAAGCCGGTGAAGTGCGGATCGTCCAAGCTGATCGGCTCCAGTGAAGTCCACCGACCGCTCGTCGTGATGGTTGAGCCGGTCGGCGCCTACCGGCTACCGAAGTGCAGCATCTCGTTCCAATCTAGTCATCGGCAAGCAACCGAGTGCCCGCGACACAGAAACCCAGGAAGACCGGCAACACACCCAGCAAGACCAGCAACACCAACAGACCGAGTAAGCACGGAGAGGAACCCGAGCAGTGCAGCCGGAACAACGGTCCCGCGACGGCGAGTTCGGCCCAGCCGAACGGACCAGCGTCGCCACCGTGGACCGGCGACCTTGGTGGCGGATGAACTGCCGAGACGTGGTCAACGCCCATCGGTCCCTCACCGTGCTGGTCGACCGGGACAGGGTGGTTCTCGAAGGACCCCCCGGAAAGTCCGCGGTGCTGCCCGCCGACGGCGTCGAGCGGCTCAGCACAGCACTGCGGAAAGCCGCTGAGCAGGCAAGAAAGTGACGGTGACGTTCGGTGGACGAGATACTGGGTCAAGTACTGCGCAACGCGGTCTGGGAGCGGCTCGACGCACTGACCGAGCTGGCCAACCAGGCGGATGCGCCGTCCCTTCTCACCGTGGCGCGTTCCGAACTACCCCGGCTGACCGAGGGGTGGCGAACGCTGCTGACCGCTCACGAGTCCGACGAGCGTGGCAACTGCCGGGAGTGCTCAAGCCGCTGGCGCCAACGCAAAGCACCGTGTGAGGTGTGGCGTTCGGCCTACGAGCACTTGGTGACCGGCGGCCTCGCACCCCGTCCCGCACGACACCAGCGACCCGCGCATACACCGCACGAAGTGGCGCAGGTGTCGTGATGCCGGCGGGCTCGGTCGGCGGCTTCCGTGTCCCCGCCATCGGAACCACACCGACCGCCCGCCGTCAGCCGGTGACCGGCGGTCGCATGTCGCGACCCCCGACCGCGGCGTTGCCGACCGCCGGTCACTGCACCACCCGGACGACCACCAGGTCATCCAGGACCAACCGAACAGTGACCACGCCAGTGATTCGGCGCCCGGCGCCGATCCGAAGTTTCCGCGGGCCAGTGCTGCTGACACTCCCCTCCCCCGACCGGTACTGGTCCGCGGATTCCAGCAACTTCGGTGGTTGACCCCGAACATCCACCGGAGTTACCAACACCCCGGTGCCCGTTTCCCCGGACGGGCACCGGGGTCTTTACTATTTCCGGCGCAACCGGGCGCTGCTGGCGAACGTCTCGTCCAGCCGCAGGCCGCCGGTATGCGTCCGGGTGTGCTCGGCAGGCACCATCATCCAGGGCTGGCGCGGCCCCAGCAGGTCCGAGTAGACCGGCACGAATCCCTGATCCAGCAGGGAAACCGCGAAGTCGACCGCCAGGTGGCCACGCATGTCCACGACCCCGGTTCCGTGCCACGGCAAGAGTCCGGCGCCGCCGAGGTAGGAGAATCCGCACCGACCCGGTCGGGCCAGGCTGTTCGTCAGCCGGACCCGGGTCGGAAACATATCGTCGTAGCCGAGCTCCTCGTCGACCTGAAGCACCGCGACGTAGCGGAGCGTGGTGTGCCAGGCGCGTCGCAGCGCGGCCCCGCGCGCGTGGCGAACTTCCGGCGGCACGCGGGAATCCGTGAGGTGGTAGACGTCGTCGAAAACCGTTTTGGCCCAGGTCATCCGGTCCACGTCGGTAGGCGTGTACACCGGCACGGAATAGACCAGGGACATCATGATGCCGCGGAACGACCGCAGCGCTGCCACCACCGCCGCGCTTTCCGGCGTGCTGGCCGAGCCGGAAAGCCGCTGCGCGATCCGATCGACGGCGTCGAGCGTGCGCAGCGGATCGCGCACGATGTCGAAATCCCGTAGTGCCTTGCACAGCAGGTGCACATATCTGTTGATCTTCCCGGCGCGCACGTCCGAGATGCCGGGACCGATGCGTTCCTCCGCGACCTGGTCGATGTCCCGGATCGACGTGTAGCCGGTGATGCCGACCAGCTCGGCGAAACGCAGCAGGGTGCTGCGGTAGGTCTCGGTGGCCGCCGGCGGGCGCGGGCGGAAATGCCGGCCGTCGGTGAGGATGTTGATCCGCAGACCCGGGGGGTATACCGCCCGCACGGCCTGCTGGAGTTCCCGCAACCGGGCCAGCCCGCCGAGTTCGGCGAGATCGGGCATCGGTCCCACCGCCTTGAGCCGGTTCAGCGACTGCTTGATCGGGAACCCGAGCGCGATCACGTCGATCGGCTGTTGCTCGCGCACGAAAGTCAGCATGTCCCGGTACGCGTCCGCGGGTTTGTAGTTCGACCGCGAGCCCATGAAGAACTGCTTGCGCGTGAAGACATGGTGCAGGGCGAGCACCGTACGTTCCGGGTCGATCGCCCCCGGTTCGACCCCGAAGCGGCTGACCGCGTTCCCACCGGTCCGCCTTGCGGCGACGTCCACGTCCGCGAGCACCGACCGGATCAGCGACAACGACTCGTCGGTATCGAGGTGCACGGCCCACCGGTGCGCGAGACGATTCACCCGCAGCTCACGCAGTTGCAGCTCTTCCAGTGAGCGGGCATTGGACAGCAGCGGTCCGCGCTGCACGCCCCGGTGATCTTTGCGCCGGGGTGACGTCTCGAAGGTCCGCACCACGTGATCGTCGACGGTGATGGTCCTGGCCTGCGGGAATTCCTTGCGCAGTCGCCGTAGCTGGTCCGGGCTGCGGTGGAAGATCGCGACGACCTCGACATCACCGAGCACGCGCGGTAGCCGGCTTACGTCGTCCGCTTGTCCGCCTTCGCTTTGTCGGCCGTCGTCGTTTCCCTCGTCCGTGTGTCCTTCATCTGGGGCGCACACGAGCCTCCCGCCGGGGACACCGGCGTCCGCCAGCTTCTTCCACACCTGCGGCCGGTGCCGCTCGGGCGTGCTGGTGCGGAAGACGACCTCGCCCCCGACGTCTCGAACGTCCCAGGTGAACCGGGCCAGTCCCGGGAGCGTGCCGCAGAGGTCCAGCTCGATCAGCACCACCGGCTGGGGCCCGGGATGCCAGCGCAGCCGCCGAGCGCGTTCCTGCACGGCACGCAGAACATGGTCCAGGATCTGATGTTGGTGCGGTATGACTGTGTGCACGAAGCGCTGGAGGGCGTGATCGCCGGAGAGCATTTCGGCGGTGTGCGGCTCCAGGTAACGCAGTTCGGTGCCAAGGACCTGGTCGACGGCGGCGCGCACGGTGCGGACGTCCCAGGATCGATCGCCAAACCGCAAGTGGCTGAACGTAGCGGCCAGCTCCGCCAGCGTGCCGGCCAGGGCGTCGGCACCGCGCCGCAGGTCGCTGGAGCGCAGCTCATCCTCGCGCAGCACCTGGGAGAACTCGGTGATCACAACGCGCCCGGTCGCCTCCAGCTCGGGGGACAGCTCCACGCCCACGCCCTGCTGGTCCAGCGTCAGCAACGCCAGGCGGTGCTGGTCCAGCGCGAGGCGAAACACCCGAGCCAACGGCCGGACGAAGTGTTCCAGGAAGTAGTCCAGCTCGTTCTCGCGCCACTCGAACCGGTTGTCCATGACCTGCTGCAGCAGGTCATGGGAACGCAGCAGCGTACCCAGCCCGACCACCACGGTTCCCCCCGAATACTGCGGGTGCGGAGGTGACGGTTCCGCGGTGCGGACAAGTACGGCCGATCCGCTCCAGGAGTCCGCGAGCGCCAGTGGGATCGGCTGCGTGGTGCAGTGCATCCGCAGGATCGGGTCGGATCGCACGGCAGCGTTCATCCGCTGCCAAGCGGACAGCTGACGGCGCGCACATCCACGGTCCAGCGTTACCTGTTCCCTGGATCGGGTGGTCTGTAGCAGCGTGGTCCGCGTTTCTGGAGGTTGGGGTTCTGGAGGTTGGGGTTCTGGCGGCGGGATCTCGGGCATGCGGGCGGGCGGGACAGTGCCGACCACGATCCCCGCCGCCGACCGCTCCGCCGGCGGTCCGGGGATCTTCCGCCCGCCGAGCCGCCCGACGGCTTCGGCGGGGAAGGACACTTCCCCGCTCTCCGTCGTGAGCAGCGCGAGCGCGGCGGAGGCCGCCTGATCCAGCTCGCCGGTGTCCGGGGGCGTCATCACCTCGACCCGGTTGCGCCGCAGACCCACCCAGCCCGCGGCGTCCCGGGCGACCTCACTTTCCAACCCGAGCTTCAGCGCCTGCAGCCAGTTCGGGTCGTGCCGGCGACGCGTGCGCCGCAGGCGCACCAGCGTCCGGTGCAGTTCGGCCCAGGTAGGTGCACCGCCGAGCGGGACGCCCGCCCCGGCACCCTCACCGACCAGCCGGTAGCAGGCGCTGCGCGAGCCTTCGACGCGCAGGCCATACCCGCCGTCCCGCAGCACGGCGTTGACCTCGTTGACGTGAAGCGGAGACCGCAGTCCCCAGTGGCTGAGCCCGACCAGATACCGCCGCACGTGTGCAACGTTTCCCGTCCCCGCAGCGCGGGGCAGCGCGCGCACCGGCACGTCGCCCTCCTGCCACGCTTCCTGGTGATGGGCTCCCTGGTGATGGGCTCCCTGGTGATGGCCGTCCTGGTGGGACGGGCACAGCGAGCACGCGCTGCGGAACCAGAGCCGTCGGCGGCGGCACGGCGGATTACTCACACAGGGAGCACAACATGACGGGGGCGGCAAATACGAGAGGCCGCACCGCGGGAACTGAGGGGGAACATCCGGCGAACTCCCGCTTTCGATCACGGACACCGCATCTTCCTGGAGTTCATCACGCTGAGCTTCCGTAATGTGACGCACTGCATATACCAAGAGCGGAACCGATCGCTCGGGGTCGCCGTTCGGGCCGGTCACCCACCGGTCAACGCCCATCCGATCGAACCTTCGGCATGTCCGCAGCGCCACGCTTCTCGTGGTGCAGGACACTAGGAAGTGACCCCGTACACCGTTGCTTGATCACGCGACCCAGTGGAGGCTCGACATCCCAGCACCGCCCGCACCCGGAAGAGCGTAGTGAGGCGTGGTCGGCAAGATGGACGGCACGAACGATCAAGGAGAGAACTTGGCCACCCCAGTAGCCCCGTTGCGCCGCAGGCCAGTACAGCAGCGCAGTGCTCAGCGCGTGGAGAAGATGCTGGAAGCATGCGCACAGCTCATTGACGAGGTGGGCTACGACGCGCTGACCACCACGCTGATCGCGGAGCGGGCCGGGGTGGCCGTGGGGTCGCTGTACCAGTTCTTCCCTGACAAGCGAGCTGTGGTGCAGGAACTCACCCGGCGCAACTTGGGCAGGTTCGCGGACGCGGTGTCCGAGCGGTTCGAGCGCGCCGAACTCGCGGACTGGTGGGAAGCCGTGGACGTCGTCTTCGACGTCTACCTGAGCATGCATCGCGAGGTGCCCGGTTTCAGCCGGCTGCACTTCGGGGACGTCGTGGACGTCCGGCTGCTCGACGAGACCAAGGACAACAACACTGTCATCGCGGAGAAGCTGGTCGAGCTGCTCGTCCAGCAGTTCGGGCTGGACGCCCACGCGCTGCGGTTGCCGCTGGCGGTCGCCGTCGAGACCGGGGACGCGCTCCTGCACTTCGCGTTCCGCCGCGACCCGGCCGGCGATCCCGCGGTCGTCGAGGAGGCCCGGGACATGGTGCGCAGCTACCTGGCGAGCCGACTGCCCACCCGGAAGTCGCACGACCAGGCAGCGGACACCAGCGCGGAGCGCGAGTAACCGCCCCCAACCGGACGGCGACTCAGCCAAACGACATGGCCTCACCTCGGTAGGTGGGCACGGTCTCGACGAGCCGGTCACCCTCAATCAGGTGATAGTGCGGGAAACGCTCGGCGAGTTCGCCCGCCTTGGCGTGCCGGAACCAGACGCGGTCCCCGATCCGCAGCCCGTCCGCCGCCTTACCGATCACCGGTGTCTGAACTTCCCCGGCCCCTTCCAGCGGCGTGAGCCGCAGGCCGGCGGGCAGGTGCGGCGTCGGCGCCCGGTCCGCGTCGGCGGGGCCGGAGGCGAGGTAGCCGCCCCCGAACAGCGTCGCGATCCGACGTGCCGGCCGATGCACCACGGGCAGCGCGAACAGTGCGGCCGGTCGCGGCCGAAACGCGCGGTAGCGATCGAACAGGGTCGGCCCGAGTAGGCCGGAACCTGCGGCGACCTCGGTGATCGCCGCCTCGCTGACCGTCCTTTCCAGGCTGCCGGTCCCCCCTCCGTTGACGAATCCCAGCGGCGCCAGCGCGCGCACCGCCCTTACGGCGGCGGCCCGCCGCTGCGCGAGCTCTGCGGCCGACCGGCGCTGCATCCACCGGATCGCGCGCCCGCGCCACCGTTGCCCGGCCGGGAGATCGCCGGCACCGGCGATCTGGGCCTCGTACGACATGATGCCGGCCAGCTGGAAACCGGGACGTTCGAGCACTGCCCGTGCGAGGACGCACAGCTGCTGCGGGGTGCGTACCGGCGAGCGGAGAGCCCCGATGTGCAGCCGGCGCACCGACTTCCACGGCCGCCAGGCGGCGTCCAGTTCCAGGCAGACGCGGACCTCCGCCCGGCCCACCCCCACCTCGACAGCGTCGATCAGGTCCAGATGCTCCTCGGAATCCACTGTCACCGTGATCGCCGCGGCGGCTGCCGGGTCGGAAACGAGCGCGCGCAGCGCTGACCGGTCGGTCGTTGGATAGGCCACCAGGATGTCGTCGGACAGTCCGGCGCCGTGCAGCCAGAGCGCTTCGGCCAGCGAGTAGCACATCAAGCCGGAAAACCCTGGCGTGTCCAGGGCGATCCGCAACAGTTCGCGGCTGCGCACGGATTTCGTCGCCAGCCGGATGGGCACGCCCCGCGCGCGGCGGACGAGCTGCGCGGCATTGTCTTGGAACGCGTCCAGATCGACGACCGCCAGCGGCGGGTCGAGTTCGCGGGTCGCGGCGTTGAAGCGGTGGGCCGTTCCGGCCAGCGCGGACCACGGAGCAGCAGTTGGCACAGCGGACACCGTAAGCCGGCAGGGCTTGTTATGTGAAACATCTTCACATAATTTCGCTCGGACGTGTTCCGTTATTCCGATGGCCTACGGTCATCGGGGCCAATCTGGAGATCACCCCGATGGGCGGCGAAAGGTACTGCGATGGTGCGAACGTGGACGAACTGGGCCGGCACAGCACGCGCGACACCCGCGCACATGGTACGGCCTCACGACGCCGGGGAGATCGCGAGCGCCATCACCGACGCGGTACGGGCCGGTAGGACGGTACGGCCGCTGGGCAGCGGGCACTCCTTCACGGCCGTCGGCGCGCCCGAATCGCCAGGTCCCGGCGGCGCCACCGCGCTCGACCTGTCCGAATGGACCGGCATCGTCCACGCGAACCACACCAGCGGGCTGGTCACCGTGCGTGCCGGCACGCCGCTGCACCAGCTCAACGCCGAACTCGACAGGCATGGCCTGGCCATGGCCAACCTCGGCGACATCGACCGGCAGACCGTGGCCGGCGCGCTGGCCACCGGCACGCACGGCACCGGGTCCACCCTGGGCGGCCTGGCCACCCAAGTGGTCCAGCTGGAGATCATCCTCGCCGACGGCTCCACGCGCACCTGCTCGCCCCGCCAGAACCCGGACCTGTTCGAAGCCGCCCGGCTCGGCCTTGGCGCGCTGGGCGTGCTCAGCACCGTGACGCTGCGCTGCGTCCCGGCCTTCGCGCTCGCCGCCGACGAGCGCCCCGAACCGCTGGACAGCGTGCTGGAACGGTTCGACGAGTTGGCCGCCAGCAATGACCACTTCGAGTTCTACTGGTTCCCGCACGGAGAGAACGCGCTGGTCAAACGGAACAACCGGCTGCCGGGGGAGGCCGAACCGAAGCCGCTGTCCCCCGTGCGGCACTTCTTCGAGTACGAAGTGATGGAGAACTGGGCGTTCGGTGCGCTGTGTGGGATCGGCCACCGGGTGCGCCCGCTGGCACGGCCGTTGAACCGGCTCTCCGGCGCGGTCCTGTCGCCCCGGTCCTACAGCGACCGCTCGCACCGCGTGTTCGTCACCAGCCGCAAGGTCCGGTTCGTCGAATGCGAGTACGCCGTGCCGGTCGAGTCCCTGCGCGACGTGGTCAAGGAGCTTCGACTCGGGGTGGGCCGCCTGCGCCAGCCGGTGGTGTTCCCGGTGGAGATCCGGGTCGCCGCGCCGGACGACGTCTGGCTGTCCACCGCCTACCAGCGCGACAGCGCCTACATCGCGGTACACCAGTACGTCCGAATGCCGTACCAGGAGTGGTTCGACACGTTCGAGTCCATTGTGGACAAAGTCGCCGGCCGCCCGCACTGGGGCAAGATGCACCGCCTCGGCGCCCGACACCTCCGCGAGCGCTACCCCCGATACGACGACTTCCTGCGCGTCCGCGCCGACGTCGACCCCGGCGGCGTGTTCCGTAACCCCTACCTGGACCGGGTCCTCGGCAGCTGACCAGTCACCGCACGGCCGCGCGCACGGCCGCGCCTAGCGGCGTCGTGCCCCGCACCAGCGCCAACTCCTTGCGCGCCGAAGCTGGCTCGTCGAGCAGCGCGACCAGCACGGCGGCGACGTCAGCGCGCGGGACCTCGTCCCGCTGCGCCTCGGCCGCCAGCGTGACCTCGCCGCTCGGCGGGTCGTCGGTCAACCTGCCCGGTCGCAGGATCGTCCAGTCCAGGTCCCGCGCCCGCAGATCCTCCTCAGCGGCGCGCTTGGCGTTCAGGTACGCCGCGAACACCTCGCCCACCCCGGGCGGATTCGCCGGCTGGCCCGCGCCCATCGCGCTCACCTGCAAGAACCGCCGGACACCAGCACGCTCGGCGGCATCCGCGAGCAGCACCGACGCGGCACGGTCCACAGTGTCTTTCCGTGCCGCTCCGCTGCCCGGCCCGGCCCCGGCTGCGAACACCGCGGCGTCCGCACCGTCGAGGTGGGCGGACAGCTCCGCGACACCAGCCCGCTCCAGGTCGATCACCACGGGCTGTACGCCGTCACCCCGCAAGTCCTCGGCGTGCTCCGGATTGCGGATGAGGCCGACGACCTCGTCGCCCCGAGCCGCGAGCAGCCTGCCGAACTCGCGAGCGATCTTCCCGTGTGCACCGGCGACTACGACTCGCATGATCTCCAGCCTACGAGCACCTGACCGCCTGGACAGATCAGTGGTGTGCGGGAGCGGGCACCTCGGAGGCCAGCAGCCGCTCGTAGACCACCTCGTTCACCCAGCGCGACACGGCGGTCGGCTCCATCGGCGGTCCACCGGCCGGGGACCGGCCCGGCAGTTCCAGCTGCACTCCCTCGCGATCCGCGCTGAGGACGGCGATCCCGAACTGGCGTGCACGGAGCAGGCAGGCGCTGATGAAGTCGTCGCGTTCGGTCACGGCTTGGGGCACCACGATGGCGGCGCTGGTGAACTGCGCGAAGGGGACCGCAGCGGTCAGCGCGCTTCGCCAGTGGCGCGCCGGTGCGAGCACGCCGTTGATCCGCGCCGCCTCCGGCGGAACCCGGCCGTCCATCTCCGGCCAGACCCACGTGGCGATCTCCGTGCGGTCCAACACCGGCGCGCTGCCCAGGCACACCCGTTCGGCGTGCGCGTCCGGCACGAGTTCGGCCACCGGAATCACCCGGCGCCCCAGCATCTTCACGGGCGGCAACACGGTGCCGTCCCACCCCAGTGAGTCGGCCGCGACGTCGGCCAACTCGTCCACGGGTGCGGGTAGGTCAAGGGCACCCCCGCTGTGGCCGGAGAGCACCCGGACGTTGGCGTCCACTGCGGTCTGGCCCGGCGTTCCGGTCACGATTCCGCCTCCTCGCTGACCTGTTGAAGCCTTGACCTCGTGCCAAGTCCCTGCGGCGAGCCAGCTGCTCGCCGAACTTGGCGGTCTTCTGACTTAAGCAGGTCGGGGCGGCCGCGTTGACCGACGACAGGCGGATCTGCGACCGGCGGCAAGGAGCGGTCGGTGACCGGTCGATGAGCGGGCTCCAGCTTCAGCCCGGCGATGCCGCCAATCAGGTGACGTGGGAAGCGCGGGAGGCAGCCCAGAGCCACGGTTTCCCGACACCCGGTTATACGGCAACCCCGAGTGGACCGTTCAAGCACGGCCGGTCAACGGGTACGACGAAGCAGGTCCAGCGGCGAGATCTCCATGCCGAACCGCTGACGCAGCGCCCGCGCCGCGGCATGCGTCCCGGCCATGCCATGCACACCGGGCCCGGGGGGCGTGGACGCCGAGCACAGGTAGACGCCGGGCAGCGGCGTTGTGTACGGGTCCCAGCGCGGGACCGGTCGCATGAGCGTCTGCCACACCGTGATCGCCCCGGCCGCGATGTCGCCGCCCAGGTAGTTCGCGTTGTGCCGCTGCTGCTCAGCGGCAGTGAGCACGCTCCTGGCGAGCACGAGATCCCGGAATCCCGGTGCGAAGCGTTCCACCTGCGCCACTACGTCATCGCTGACGTCCCGGGTCGACCCGTGCGGGACGTGCGCGTACGTCCACAGTGTCTCCCGACCGGTCGGAGCCCGGGTGGGATCGACGACTCCGGGTTGGACCGCCAGCACGTACGGCCGCTCGGGATGCCGCCCCCTGGCCACCTCTCGTTCCACGGCCACCGCTTCCGCCCGGGAGCCCACAAGATGCAGCGTGCCGGCCCGGGTACACCCGGGGTCCGCCCAGGGAACCGGACCTGACAGCGCGAAGTCCACTTTGCATGCCGCCCCTCCGTACCGGAAGGACCGCAACCACCGCACGTACCGCGACGGCAGCTCGCTTTCCGCGATCCGCGCCAGGTTCCAGGGATTGGTGTCGAGCAGGACGGCATGCGCGTGCGGTAGATCGGCGAGGTTCTCGACGCGATGCCCCGTGACGACCCGACCACCACGTGCCCGCAGATCCGCGACCATGGCGTCCACAATGGACTGGCTACCGCCTTCCGGGACGGGCCAGCCGACCGCGTGCGCCAGCGACCCCAGCAGCATCCCGACGCCGGCCGGAACCGGTGCCCGCGGGCCACCGATCGCGTGGGCGCTGACGCCGGTTAGCAGTGCCGGAGCGACATCGTCGCGGAACCGGACATCCCACAGCGGCGAACCCTGTTCCAGCACGCGCAGGCCCAGCCGCGCGGCAGTCGTCGGGTCAGCCGGCAACCGGCGTAGGTCCGACATTCCCGCATCGACCAGCCCCTCCCACCGCTCCACCAGCGGCGCGAACAGCGCGCGCCACGCCCGCCCGTCCCGGCCGAGCCCGTCCGCTGTCCGGTCCAGGTCACGCCAGGCATGTCCGGCCCGTCCCGCGTCGAGCGGATGCGCGTAGGCGACTTCCGGCTGGAGCATCCGTACGCCGTGGGCGCCGAGGTCGAAAGCACGGAAGAACGGCGACGCCAGCGCCATCGGGTGCGCGGCGGAGCAGACGTCATGCCGGAAGCCCGGCAACGTCAGCTCGGCGGTCCGCGCACCGCCCCCTGGCGTGTCCTCCGCTTCGTGGACCTCGACCTCCAGGCCGGCACGGGCCAGCACGACGGCAGCCGCCAGGCCGTTCGGACCAGCGCCCACGACGACGGCGTCCACCGACCTCGTTGACAAGCTCACCGATCATCCCCATTCGCCGGATTGGCACCGTGACCTTGATGACGGCAGTCTGGGGTTAGATGTCTCACTTCACCAAGCGGCGAAAACCCACGCGGCGAAAAGCGAAACGCCCTGCCGGAGCAGGGCGTTCGATGATCGTACTGGTGGGCGAGGAGGGAGTTGAACCCTCACGTCCTTCCGGACACACGGACCTGAACCGTGCGCGTCTGCCATTCCGCCACTCGCCCGTGGCTGTCGGTAGCAGCCTACCCTGTACAGTCGGAGGTTCCGCAGCGGGGTCCCCTTGCTGCTGAAGCGCTCTGCGCTGTGACCGCAGAAGGTTAGCACGAGTACCCGGACCGACCTCGCGGCGGGTGAGGCCGGTTTGGAACTATGCGGGCTATCGGCCCGTTGACCTAGATACGATTGCCCGGACGAGTCAATACGCGTGAAGGAGAGTGCCGTGGGCCTCGTGCAGCGCTTTGAGCGCCGACTCGAAGGCATGGTCGGTAACAGCTTCGCACGTGTATTCGGCGGGAAGGTCGTGCCACAGGAGGTCGCCCAGGCGCTACAACGGGAGGCCGAGCTACAGGTCCGTGAACTCGCTGGCGGACGCCTGCTAGCTTGCAACCATTACGTTGTGCAGTTGGGACCCGCCGACCATGACCGACTCGCTGGGGAGGAGGACCGGGTAACCGACCTGCTCGCCGACTGCGTTCAAGAGCATCTCACCGAGCAGGGGTGGGACACATATGGTGACGTCGTAGTCTCCCTGGAGCGCTCTGAGACGCTGCACACGGGACAGTTTCGTATCAGATCGTCCGTCGACCCCGACGTAAGCCGACGGCCCGCATCACCTCGTATCGCAGGAGACCGACCCATGAGCCAGCCACCAGGCCACTACCCCCAGGGTGACCCGTACGGCCAGCAGGGGCAGTACGGCTACGACCAGGGCTACGGGCAGGGCCAGTACGGCCAGGACCCGAACTACGGCGGCTACGGCCAGCCGCAGCCGGGTTACGAACACGGATACGGCCAGCCCCAACCCGGGTACGAGCACCAGGGCTACGGCCAGCCCCAACCGGGGTACGGCCAGCCCCAACCCCAGCAGCCCGGGTACGAGCAGCAGCCTTACGGCTATGGCCAGCCCCAGCACCAGGGCTACGGGCAGCCGCAACCCGGCGGGGCGTACCCGCAGACGGGGGGCTTCCCCGAGCAGGGCTACGGCCAGCCCCAGCAGCCCGGGTACGAGCACCAGGGCTACGGGCAGGCGTACGGCCAGCCCCAGCCCGGGTTCGAGCAGGGCTATGGCCAGCCGATGCAGCCGGGATACGACCCCGGCTACGGCCAGGCGTACGGGCAGCCGCAACCCGGCGGGGCGTACCCGCAGTCGGGAGGCTTCCCCGAGCAGGGCTACGGCCAGCCGGGGGGAGCGTTCCAGCCGGGCGCGCCGGCCGGTTACCCGGAGCCGGGGCGAGCGCTCAACGCGATCTTGCAGCTCGACGATGGCTCGAATCGTTCCTACACCCTGCAGCAGGGGAGTAATGTGATCGGCCGGGGTCAGGACGGTCAGTTCCGGCTGCCGGACACTGGGGTTTCGCGGAGGCATCTGGAAATCACCTGGGACGGGCAGAGCGCGATGCTGGCCGACCTCGGTTCCACGAATGGCACCACCGTGAACGGCACCCCGGTGCAGACTTGGCAGCTGGCAGACGGCGACGTGATCCGCGTGGGCCACTCGTCCCTGGTGTTCCGCGCCCAGTAAGTCCGGCGGCACGCCGGGCGAGGGGCACCGGGCAATGGGCCTTCGCGCTCGGCGCCGTCACGGTCACAGACACGGAGTAGGAGCGGTCACAACAAGTGCCGGAGCTGGTGATTCAGCTGACCAGAGCAGGGTTCCTCGCCCTGCTCTGGTTGTTCGTGCTCGCCACGCTCCGCGTGGTGCGATCCGATCTGTATTCCGCGTCCGGGATGCGGGTCTCGATGCCAGGCAGCGAGCGGAAGCCGAGCAGGCTGTCCCGGGGTCGGGCCAAGGGGGCCCGCCAGGCAGTCGTCACGCACGGGGCGCTCACGGGCACCCGCATTCCACTTGAGGGGCGGCCCATCATGATCGGCCGCGCCGATGACTCCACGTTGGTCCTCGACGACGACTACGCGTCAACCCGACACGCCAGACTGTCGCTCCGAGGTACCGATTGGTACGTGGAGGATCTAGGCTCCACCAACGGCACATACCTCGATCGGGCGAAGGTCACGGGACCGACGAAGGTTCCGCTCGGCGTTCCGATCAGAATCGGCAAGACGGTGATCGAGCTACGCTCATGACCCTCGTCCTTCACTACGCAGCCCGCAGCGACCGCGGCCTGGTTCGCTCCAACAACCAGGACTCGGTGTATGCCGGCCCACGACTACTCGCCATCGCGGACGGTATGGGAGGCCATGCCGCCGGAGAGGTCGCCAGCAAGGTGGTTGTCGCCGCGCTGGCCCCGCTGGACGACGACGAGCCAGGGGACGACCTGCTCGGCCCGCTCCGCGACGCGGTGCACTCCGGCAACGGCGCGATCTCCGAACTGGTCGCCAACGACCCCGACCTGGAGGGGATGGGCACCACCCTGACAGCGGTGCTGTTCGCGGGCTCCAAGCTTGGTTTGGTGCATATCGGGGACTCCCGCGCCTACCTCGTGCGCGATCGGGAGCTTTCCCAGATCACCCACGACGACACCTTCGTCCAGTCGCTGATCGACGAAGGACGGATCACCGAGGAGGAGGCCGCCAACCACCCGCAGCGTTCCTTGCTGCTGCGCGCGTTGACCGGCCACGAGGTGGATCCGAGCCTGGCGGTCCGCGAAGCACGGGCCGGGGATCGCTACCTGCTGTGCTCGGACGGCCTGTCCAGTGTGGTGACCCAGGAGACGATCCGGGAAGCGCTGCAGATCAGCGACCCGCAGCAGTGCGCCGACCGGATGATCGAGCTGGCGCTCAAGGGCGGCGGCCCGGACAACGTGACCGTGATCGTCGCCGACGTCGTCGACGTCGAGTTCGGCGACAACGCGCCGATCGTCGGTGGGGCGGCGGGACACCCTTCTGACACGGAGCCGCAGCAACCGGACTCGGCGGCCGCACGGGCTTCCGCCGCGACCCGTCCGCGCCCGGAACCACAACAGCACGCGGCCTACTCAGCTCCACCGGCCGACCCGCGACGCAGGCGACGAACCTGGCTTCGCTCGCTGGTGATCGTCGGCAGCGGGCTGGTGCTGCTGGTCGCAGCAGTGCTGGTCGGGTGGTGGTGGGTGTTCAGCCATTACTTCATTGGCGTCAACAGGGCCGACGACGTCGTGATCTACCAGGGCGTGCAGGGCAGCGTGCTCGGCGTCTCCGTCAAGTCGGAGGTGGAGGGCTCCTGCCCACCGGACGCGCCCGCCGGTTGCGCACCCATCCGGCTCAGCGATCTCCAGCCCGCGCAACGCCCGGACGTGCAGAACGGCGTGACCCGGGTCGGCGACCTGGGCCAGGCGCGGCAGGCGATGTCGCGGTTGCGGATGACCGCGCTGCTGCCCAAGTGCGCACCGCCCCCGCCACCGCAGCCACCGGTCGTGCCCAGCCAGCAACCCGCGCCCGGACAGCCGCCGAAGAGCGAGCCCCCGGCGCCGGGCCAGCCCGGTCCGCCCCCGCTAGGTGCACCGACGTCGGCAGTGCCCGTGTCGGGCGCGCCCGCGCCGACACAGCCTGGCCAGCCTGGGCCTTCTGCCCAGCCCAAGCCCCCCGAGTCCTCGACCCCCGAGGCCACACCGTTGAAGACCGAGCAACAGAAACCGGGTGTCACCTGCCGGATGGTGAGCTGATGTCGCAGCCGGTGGCCGCAGCAGGAAACCCCGATTCCTCCGGCGGCGTCCCACCGGCCTCGCGACTCACCGCCCGGTGGGGCACGGAACCGGAGGGGATGGTGTTGCATACCGAGTTGGTGGAGCGTCCGCGATGAACAAGCCGCTGCGCCGAGTGGCGATAGCCATGATGGCGATGACCGTGCTGTTGCTGGGCAACGTCACCTACGTACAGGTCATCCGCGCTGACGAGCTGCGCAAGGACCCCCGCAACAGCCGGACCCTGTACGAGGAGTACTCGAAGCCGCGCGGCCAGATCATCGCGGGTGGGCAGTCCCTAGCCAACTCGGTTCCGACCAGCGACAACCTCAAGTTCCTCCGCCAGTACCCGAACGGTCCGGCGTTCGCGCCGGTCACCGGGTACTACTCGTTCGTCTATGGCGCGAACGGGGTCGAGAAGGCGCAGAACGACATGCTCGACGGCAGCGCGGACAGCCTGGCCTTCGCGCGCCTGCGCGACATGATCTCCAGCCGCGACCCGCAGGGCGGCAACGTCGAACTGACCATCAACCCGGCGATGCAGCGTGCCGCCTACGACCAGCTCACCAAGCGCGGCTTCACGGGCTCGGTGGTGGCGTTGAACCCGCGCGACGGCCAGATACTCGCGATGGCCAACACCCCGTCGTACGACCCGAACCTGCTGGCCAGCCACGACGCGAGCAACCAGGAAAAGGCCTGGAACCAGCTGAGCTCGGCGCCGGGCAACCCGATGGTCAACCGAGCGGTGTCCCAGATCTACCCGCCCGGTTCCACGTTCAAGCTGATCACGCTGGCAACGGCCCTGCAGAACGGATACACGCCGGACACCCGGGTCACCGCCGCGCCGTCGATCACTCTGCCGGGTACCAGCACGGAGCTGCCGAACTACGACAACGAGAACTGCGGTTCCGGGTCGACGGCGGCCCTGTGGGAAGCGCTGGCCCGGTCGTGCAACACCGCGTTCGCGACGGTCGCGGGCCAGCTCGGCCCGGACAAGCTGCGCCAGCAGGCCGACGCGTTCGGCTTTGATCAGGACCTGCAGGTCCCGATGAACGTGGCGAGGTCGACGCTCGGCCCGATGGCCGACCCGCCGTCGGTGTTCCAGAGCGGCATCGGCCAGCGGGACGTGCGAGTGACACCGCTGCAGAACGCGATGGTGACCGCCGCGATCGCCAACGACGGCAAGCTGATGAAGCCGCAGTTGGTCAAGGGGACCCGCGCGCCGGACATGTCGAACATCGACGAGTACGAGCCCCAGGAGATCGGGCAGTCCCTTCCGGCGGACACCGCGCACACCATCCGCGACATGATGGTCAAGACCGAGCAGATGACCAAGGGTGAAGGCAAGATCTCGGGCGTCACCATCGCGTCGAAGACCGGTACCGCCGAGCACGGCGACGAGTTGAACCATCCGCACGGTTGGTACGTGGCGTTCGCCCCCGCCGAGAACCCGCAGATCGCCGTCGCCGTGATCGTCGAGAACGGCGGTGACCGGGGTGCGGAGGCCACGGGCGCGTCGATCGCCGCCCCCATCGCCCGGGAGGTCATCCGGGCTGGCCTGCAGGGGGGTGGCTGACCGTGTTGGCGTCCGGCCAGCTCCTGGCCGACCGGTACCGGCTGGACAAGCGCCTCGCCGTCGGCGGCATGGGCGAAGTCTGGCAGTCCGTCGACGTCCGGCTGGACCGAACGGTCGCGGTGAAGGTGCTGAAACCGGAACTGTGCGGCGACGCCGAATTCCTGCACCGGTTCCGCACCGAGGCGCGCATGACGGCGTCGTTGAATCACCCGGGTATTGCCGCGGTGCACGACTACGGCGAGACCGCGGCCACCGCAGACGGCCCCCAGGACACCGCATACCTGGTCATGGAGCTGGTCGAGGGCGAGCCGCTGGCCTCGACGCTGGCCCGGGAGGGCCGCATCAGCGCGGAGCGCACCTTGGATGTGCTGGAGCAGACCGGCAACGCGCTGCAGGCCGCGCACGAGCGCGGGCTGGTGCACCGCGATGTCAAGCCGGGCAACATCCTGGTCACCGGCACGGGGGTCGTGAAGATCACCGACTTCGGGATCGCGAAGGCGGCGGATGCCGCGCCCGTCACCCGGTCGGGGATGGTCATGGGGACCGCCCACTACATCGCGCCCGAGCAGGCTCTGGGCGCGGAGGCGAGCCCGTCCAGTGACGTGTACTCGCTGGCGGTGGTCGGCTACGAGTGCCTGATGGGGCATCGGCCGTTCCTGTCGGACAACGCGGTGACGGTGGCGATGATGCACATCCGCGAGGTGCCGCCGCCGCTCCCGCCGGACGTACCGCCGGGCGCGCGGGCGCTGATCGAGGCGGCCCTGGTGAAAGACCCCCGGTTCCGGTACGCCGCAGGCGGCGAGTTCGCACACGCGGTCGCCGCGGTGCGCGCCGGACATCCGCTTCCCGCTCCGGCCGGGGTGCCCATCCCTGCGCAGCAGCAACGGCAACCCCAGGCGCAGCCGCCCTCGCATCCGCGGCAGGCTACGTCCACCGTGTACCAGGCACGACCACAGCAGCCGAACGTCAATGGGCATGCCACCGGCGTGCACCAGGTTCCCGCCGGTCCGGGGATGACCCGATCGGGGATGACCATGCCCGGCATGACGCCGTCCGGGATGCCCCAGTCCGGCATGACCCAGTCCGGCATGACCCAGTCCGGCATCAATCAGTCCGGCATCAATCAGTCCAGCATCAATCAGTCCAGCATCAATCAGTCCAGCATCAATCAGTCCGGCATCAATCAGTCCAGCATCAATCAGTCCGGCATCACCCAGTCGGGGATGCCCCAGGCACGACCGGTTCCGAACGGACCGCATGCTCGGGTCTCACCCAATGGTGTGATGCCCGGCACTCCTTCCGGCTTCGGCACGTCGCCCGGCATGCGCCAGCCCAGTGCGACCTATCCGCCCGGGGCGCTGGCGCCTCCGGCACCGTCGCCCGCAACCCTGCCCAGGAACCGGGCATGGCTGTGGATCGTGCTCGCGGCACTCCTGCTGGTGCTGGTCGCGGCTGGAGCATTCACCGCCGTCGCGGGGTGGCCGTCGGCACAGGGTGATGGGGCGCACTGGAGTGGCGTGCGACCCGGCGGACTGGATTCAGCGGCAGATTTCAGACAGACTGCGCGACGGCCTGTCGCGAGCGCGAGCAATGACGATGTCGGGGAGACCGTGCCCTACACACCGAGAATCGGGACGACGCTTCGATGAGTTCACCGCAGCTTCTCTCCAACCGATATGAGATCGGTGACACGCTCGGCTACGGGGGGATGTCCGAGGTCCACCGTGGTAAAGACGTCCGCCTAGGCCGAGATGTGGCGGTGAAGGTACTGCGCGCCGACCTGGCCCGCGACCCCACGTTCCAGCTCCGGTTCCGGCGGGAAGCGCAGAACGCCGCAGCATTGAACCATCCGGCGATCGTCGCCGTCTACGACACGGGCGAAACCGACTCCGACAACGGCCCGCTGCCCTACATCGTCATGGAGTACGTGGACGGGCGCACCCTTCGCGACATCGTCAAGGGCGAAGGACCGCTGCCCGCCCGTCGCGCGATGGAGGTCATGGCCGACGCCAGCGCCGCGCTGGACTTCAGCCACCGGCACGGGATCGTGCACCGGGACGTCAAGCCGGCCAACATCATGATCACCAACTCCGGTGCGGTGAAGGTGATGGACTTCGGCATCGCCCGCGCGCTCGCCGGAGACCAGTCGGCGGTGACCCAGACCGCAGCGGTCATCGGCACCGCCCAGTACCTGTCACCCGAGCAGGCCCGCGGTGAGACCGTCGACGCCCGCAGCGATGTCTACGCTGCGGGTTGCGTGCTGTTCGAGCTGCTCTGCGGGGAGCCACCGTTCACCGGGGACTCGCCGGTCGCGGTCGCCTACCAGCACGTGCGGGAGGACCCCCGCAAGCCTTCCGACCTCAACCCCCAGGTCCCGGCGTCGCTGGACGCCGTGGTGCTCAAGGCGTTGAGCAAGAACCCCGCCAACCGCTACCAGTCGGCCGCCGAGATGCGCGCCGACCTGGTCCGCGTGCTGTCCGGGCAGCGGCCGAAGGCGCCGATGGTGATGTCCGAGGAGGAGCGCACATCGATGCTCGCGTCGCCCTCGCCGGCGACCGAGGTGATGTCGTCGGGGCGGCACGCCCACGACCCGCTGCTCGACGAGGAGGACTTCGCCGAGGAGAAACGGCGCAAGCGCCGCAAGGGCTGGGCGGCGGCCCTGATCACCGCGGCGTGCGTCGCCGCGTTCGCGCTGTTGGCGTACCTGATGAGCAGCATGCTCTCCGGCCCGTCTGGACCGACGCCCCAGCCGTTGAAGAGCTACGTCAACATGGACACGAAGGCGGCCTTCCAGGAGCTGTCCAGCCGGGGGTACAACGTCCAGATCCGGGATCAGGACTCCACACCTGACCAGGTGAACAAGGTGGTGAACCAGACCCCACCACCCAGCAGTCTCGTCAAGCAGGGCGACTCGATCATCCTGTTCAACGGGACCGGCCCGGGCCAGGTGGCTGTGCCGGACCTGTCCGGCAAGCTGCCGGCGGAGGCCGCGGCGGCACTCCAGCAGGTCGGGTTACAGCTGGACCCGAACCAGGACACGACGGTCACCGACGACCCGGCGCTGTTCGGCAGGGTCGTCAAGTCGTTGCCCAGTGTCGGCACGACCGTGAACAAGGGCCGGAGCATCCACGTGTGGATCGGCAAGGCCATCGAGAAGACCACGGTCTTGGACGTGCGCGGCCAGCCCTACACCACGGCTTCCCAGCTGTTGCAGCAGGCTGGTTTCCAGGTCGTCAGGCAGCAACAGGACTCGCCGCAGCCGGCGGACACGGTGATCGGGGAGAACCCGGCCGGGGGCAGCCAGGCACCGAAGGGCTCCACGGTGACGCTGATCGTGTCGACCGGTAGCCAGATCACCATGCCGGACCTGCGGGGCAAGACCGAGGAGGAGGCGCAGTCCGCACTCCAGGCAGCCGGCTGGAACGGTCAGCTGCTGGTGCAGGAAGTGCCGACCACCGACATCACCCAGGACGGCAAGGTGCAGAGCACCAACCCGGCCCCGAGTTCGACGGTCGGCAAGACCCAGTCGGTGGTGCTCTACATCGCGTCGTTCGGGGGCAAGCAGCCCCCGTCGTCGTCGACGAAACCGAGTTCGATCCCACCGTTCAACTGGTAACTCACGCAAGAAAGGTGTGGGGATGGCCCTGAGCCATCCCCACACCTTTCTGCTCAATGTTTCACGTGAAGCGAGCGTTCGCGCAGTTCAGAGCTTTAGCGGCGGGCGGCTGCGGCCACCTCGCACACGGCCTGCTCCAGCCCGGCGACCAGGTCGTCCGCAACAGGGTGACCGGCGTTGGCCATCCAGTTCGCCAACATGCGGTGCCCACCTTCGGTCAGCACCGACTCGGGGTGAAACTGCACCCCCTCCACCGGCAGCTCGCGGTGGCGCATGCCCATGACGATCCCGGTAGCGGTGCGGGCGGTTACCTCGAACTCGGCCGGGATGGTGCTCGCCCGCACGATCAGCGAGTGGTAACGGGTCGCGATGAAGGGATGTGGCAATCCGCGAAACACGCCCTGGCCGTCGTGTGCCACCTCACTGACCTTGCCGTGGAGCAACTCCGGGGCGCGCTCGACGATGCCGCCCCAGGCAGCGCCGATGGCCTGGTGGCCGAGGCACACGCCGAAGACCGGTTTGCGGTCCCGCGCGCAGAGATCGACAACCTCCATCGTCCGGCCTGCGCGCTCGGGCGTGCCCGGGCCGGGACTCAGCAGCACCCCGTCCGCCTCGGCCAGGTCCGCATCCGAGACCACGTCGTTGCGGCGCACCACGCACTCCGCGCCGAGCTGGGCGAGGTACTGCACGAGGTTGTAAACGAAGCTGTCGTAGTTGTCGACGACCAGTACGCGCACGGCACACAGCGTACGTGCTGGTCCGCAGCCCTGACACACCCTCCGGCGTCAACCCGTCGTGGCATCGTCGAACGGAAGCTTCGGTTCGATCCACGGGAACACGACGAACAGCAGGAGCGCCACGACCGCCGCGATCAGCAGCGACGCTTCGACCACTCGGGCAGCTGTCGGCCCGGGCAGGTGCCGCCAGATCCACGCGTACATACGGGCTCCTTACGCCTTCGGCTCCGAGAGTTCCGGCGGAGTCCGCTCGGGCCATCGCGGGTCCTTCGCATATCGCCTGGTCAGCACACCCTCCACGATCATCCGGTGGGTCGCGGTCCAGCCCGGTTCGCAGGTGGTCAAGGTGATCAGGGCCGCTCGCTTGTCGGGTGCGAGGGCGGCCTTCGGACGGTCTGGTACCGGCGCCAGCACCCCGTTCTCACCGGGCAGCACGATCGTTCGCCCCACAGCCTCGTCGTACGGCGTCGCCAGCGGCGCCACTCCCGCGCATTTCGGGTCGCCGTTCCTGCCGTTCCAGCGCGACACCTCGTCCAGCATCGGCAACACCCGGTAGACGTACCAGGCGGTGTCGGTCTCCACCACGAGCCCGTCGCAGGACCGCAGCTTGTCCAGGTCCTCGAACGGCGCGCCCCGACCCACCCGGTGCCCGGCGACAGCAAAGTTCCCTTGCTGCCCCGCCGGCGCCGTACCCCGGTAGCGCCCGGGACCGGCCTCCAGGGAGGTCGCATCGGTGCCCTCCACGATCGTGTACTGGTAGTCAGGGCCGAACGCCGGCACGTACAGCCGCGCAAAACCGGCTCCGGCCGGCGGGGCGGCCTCCCGTTGAGACGGGTGTTCTCGCAGGTCATCCCATTGCCGCTGCAACTGCTGGGTGGCTTGGGCCTGTTTGTGCGAGGAGAACCAGTCCGTCACGTAGACGATGTAGAACACGAACAGCAGCACCACCAGCCCGGCGGTGATCAGCAGTTCGCCGAACACGCGTACCGCGAAGCGCACCCGGTTCAGGCGGTCCGGTGGGGGCGCGACGGCCTGCGAGGGCTCATCGACGTCCAGGTCCATCGGCCACTCCCACCGTCACGCCGGTTCGGCACACCACGCGGGTGTCCGAGCACCGCTGTGATTACGTTAACGTGGACTACAGGCGGAGGTTGTCACGCCGACGCGAGGCGCGAACAGTCACCGCCTGCCCCAAGACTTCACTAGAGTGCCTTGATCAGTCGCTATCCCAAGACCGCACCTGATCAGAGCAGGACGCAAGCACCACGCAGGCGAGGAAATCCATGCCGAAGTCGAAGGTCCGCAAGAAGGACACCTCCACATCGATCGACCGCCACACGCCGGTCAAGGTGAAGGCGGTCGGACCGTCGCACCCCATCTACGTGATCGTCATGCTGGGCATGATGGTGCTCGGGCTGCTCTGGTTGGTGGTCAACTACCTGGCCAGCGACCAGATCCCGTTCATGGCCGAACTCGGTGGGTGGAACTTCGCGATCGGGTTCAGTTTCATGGTCATCGGCCTGCTGATGACGATGCGTTGGCGGTAACCCGAGTGCTGGCGGTCACGTATCGTTCATCCCGCCTTCTCCCCCTGGTCACCGAACGACAAGCGTGTAAGTCATCCCCACTGGGGATAACTGCTGTGGATAACTTGCCGTGAGCGCACACGAATGGTCCACCCAACCGGGGTTAGTCACACTCGGTTGGGTGTCGGCCGCAGCAGCCGTGGTGTGGGAGGTGCTCGCTACCGGCCCCACCGATCGGGTGTTCATCGCGGTGCTGATTCTCGTACTCGTCACGGCGGCAACCGTGGGCACGCTGCTGCGACCGCGCCTGCGCGCGGACGACACCGGTCTTGCGGTGCGGAGCGTCGGCGGTTCCCGCCACTGGGGCTGGGCGGAAGTCGACGTCCGGGTCAACCGGCAGCAGCGATTCGGTCGCACCGTGGAGCTGCTGGAACTTGACGTCCCCGAGGACCCCCGCGCCACCGGCGGACTGGTCATCCTCACCCGGCTGGACCTCGGCGCCGACCCGCACACCGTGGCCGAGCAGCTCACCGAGTTGCGCCGGTGACTAACCCGGCACGCAGTGCAGCGCGCCGACACCGGAACACATCACCGGGCCGAACTGCACGTCCCGCAAGAGCAACAGCGCGACCAGCACAAACAGCACTCCCACGAGCAGTCCGAGCTGCCAGGCATCGCGACGCACCCGAGGTGCGTAGACCAGGGCGGCCGTCGACACCGCCCCCACCGCCAGCCCGCCCAGGTGGCCGAGCAGCGAGATACCCGGGAGGGACACACTGATCGCGACGTTCAACGCGATGATGACCAGCACCGGCCGCAGGCTCACCTTGAGACGGAAGGCCGCGACCGCGATGCTGCCCATCAACCCGAAGATCGCGCCGGACGCACCGGCGACCGGCTCCAGCGGGTTGCCGAAGAGGAACACCGCTACGCTGCCGCCGAGCAGCGACAGCATGTACACGGCGACGAACCGCACGCGGCCGAGGACGATCTCCAGGTCCCGCCCGATGACCCAGAGGGCAACCATGTTCAGCGCCAAGTGGACCAAGCCGATGTGCTGGAACCCGGCGGTGATCAGCTCCCACCAATGCCCACCAGCGACGGCGAGTGGCCATAACGCCAGCTCGGCGAACAACCGGGAGTCCGCGTTGTCTGCCGGATTACCCGCCTGAACCGCCGTGAGCGCGTAGAACACGACGTTGATGAAGACCAGCGCGGGAACGACGAGCGGCTTGGCCCGCAGTCGTCCCCCCGCCACCGTCACTGGTTCGCGCGAGCCCCGGCGGGCCTCCGCCACGCACTCGACGCACTGGTAGCCGACCGCGGCTTCCCGTAAGCACTCTGGGCAGGCCGGGCGGCCGCAGCGCACACAGCGCAAACCAGTAGGCCGATCAGGATGCCGGGCACATCCCGGCATCGCCGTCGGCGCTCCCTCCGGCCCAGGGGAGTTCCCCGGCGGGACACTCGCCACGCCTAGCCCTCGCCGCGCTCCACGGTGACCTTCTCGATCACGATGTCGTTGACCGGGCGGTCCGCCTGACCAGTGGCGGTGTGGGCGATCGCGTCGACCACATCGCGGGACTGCTGGTCAGCGACCTCGCCGAAGATCGAGTGCTTGTAGTTCAGCCAGCTGGTCGGGGCCACCGTGACGAAGAACTGCGAGCCGTTGGTGTTCGGCCCGGCGTTCGCCATCGCGAGCAGGTACGGCTTGGTGAACTGCAGCTCCGGGTGGAACTCGTCGGCGAACTGGTACCCGGGTCCACCCCGGCCGGTCCCCGTCGGGTCGCCGGTCTGGATCATGAAGCCGTCGATGACCCGGTGGAAGATCACCCCGTCGTAGAACGGCCCGGAACGCTCACCCCTGGCGTTTGGCGAGCTGTACTCCTTGGTGCCCTCGGCGAGTCCGACGAAGTTCGCCACGGTCTTGGGTGCCTTGTCGGGGAACAGGTTGATCCGAATGTCGCCCTGCGTCGTGTGCAGGGTCGCGGTCAACGTCGTCCCAACGAGCGATCCGTTGTCTTCAGCCACCTGAACATCCTCCCATCGAAAAGCGGGAACGTGGTTTCCGGGTGCAGTATTGGTGGAGATCGTCACGCGCCGAGCCGGTGCCGGCGATTCACCAGAGGATCTCGCGCGACCCGGTACAGCCCGGCCAAGGAGGCACACGATGGACGAGGTGAAAGCCATGGCCCAAGCGGGCGAGACGGTGGGCAAGGCGGTCGGCACTGGCCTGCGCACCGCGCGTCACGGTGTCACGCACGCGGGCAAGGTCGGCGTGGAGGTGTCCAAGCAGGCGGCGTCCCGCGCCGAACAGGAACTCGCCTCCCATGGCATCTCCACCGACGATCTCCAGGAGCAGCTCGCCCAGAAGGCCACCGGCATGTCCCGCAGGCAGCTCGCGAAAAAGGGCCGGAAAGCCCGCAAGCAGTGGGAAAAGCGAACCGGCGAGTCGCGCAGGCAGCTCGCGAAGAACACCAGGGCCGCCCGCAAGGAACTCGCGGCGAAGATAGCGCCACCCCCGGCGAGGGGCCGCCGCAAGTGGCCGTGGGTGCTGCTCGCGCTTGCGGGCATCGCCGTAGCCGCAGCGGTGCTGCTCTCACGGAGGCCAGAGGAGTTCCCGATCGCGTCGGCGGACTCCCAGGACACGTTCCCTCCCCCGGAAGCGGACCAACCGTCCGAGCGAGACCGCTACGTTTGATCTCATGACAGCCGATCAGGTGGCAACAGACAAACCGATCTTTGACGTCGAGGCTTCGGTGCTGGTGAACGCACCGGTCGAGAAGGTCTACGCGGTCGCCAGCGACATCACGCGGATGGGCGAGTGGAGTCCAGAGAACACCGGAGGCGAGTGGACCACCGGCCAGCCGGGTGAGGTCGGCGCCCGGTTCGACGGCCACAACGCGGTGGGTGACTGGACCTGGACGACCGGCTGCGAGGTCGTCGCCGCCGAGCCCGGTCGCCGCTTCGCATGGAGCGTGGTCGCCTCGTCGGCCTACCCGGACGCGGCGCAGGAACTGCACAACTCCGTGTGGTCCTTCGACATCGAGCCGGAAGGCTCCGGCGCCCGGTTGACCCAACGCTTCGTCATGCGGCGGCCCACCCGCCACCTCCAGCGCAGGCTCGACGCAACCGACGACCCGGTGGCCACCAAGGAAACCCGCCGGGCGCAGATCGAGCAGGGACTGCGCAAGACGCTCGAAGGAATCAAGAACAGCGTCGAGCAGGACTGAGCACCGTGACCTGCGACTGCTGATCAGTCGCAGGTCACCAACCGGATGCACGAGAAGAGATGCACGAGAAGACCAGGTCTGCCGACCTGGTCTTCAGTGTCTTAACAGTGGAGACGAGGGGAATCGAACCCCTAACCCCCGCCTTGCAAAGGCGGTGCTCTGCCAATTGAGCTACGTCCCCGGGACCAGCATCGTCGGCAAGCACCCGCGCCCAGCCCGAGACGAGCTGGACTCGCCCCCGGCTGGTCCGCCTCGGGCGGGGGCGTTACGTGGAACTCAGACCTCGGGTGCCGTTGCCTCGCGCCACAGATCGGCCTCTGCCTTCGCGGCACGGTTGCGCCGGACGATCAGCAGAACAGCGCCAGCAACGGCGGCCAGTAGCAGAAGCTTCTTCACGTCCGTTCGCCTCCTTGTACGGCACACGGTGCGACGTTTTGAGAATGGGGAGTGGGCCTAGAAGGACTTGAACCTTCGACCTCTTCGTTATCAGCGAAGCGCTCTAACCGCCTGAGCTATAGGCCCCTTGCTGCATCCAGATAAACCCTACAGGACTCGCTCGAACGCCCCCAACGGGGGGCCCGGCGGGAAAATCTTGAACGGACCACGCCGTGGCGGCAGACATTCGCACGCCCGCCACCACGGCGCCAGCCCGGACCACCAACCCGCGCACGTTCGGCGCTCGGGTCACTCGCGTTCGGACAGGGTGACTTCCACGCCCCCGGCGAAGTCGGACGCGACGTTGTAGATGAACGCGGCCACCGTCGCCAGCGCGGTCAGCAACACGACGTTGATCAAGCCGATCGCCGCCGCGACACCGAACACCCGGCCAGCGCTGATCAACGGCTCGCTCGCGGCCTTGTCCGCCTGGGTCAACTCGGTGAACGTGCCGTTGAGCTGGTCCCACACGCCCATGCCGTCCAGCACGCCGTACAGCACGGCGACCGCGATCATCCACACGAAGAACAGCGCGATACTGAGCACCAGCGCCAGCTTCAGCACCGACCACGGGTCGACCCGCTTGACCTGGAGGCTGGCACGCCTCGGCCCCCGGCTCGGGCGACGCGAGGTGCTCGCCGTGCCACCTGCGGACCGACCCAGCGAGCCACCGCCGAACGACACGCTCGTCCGACCGGTCGCGGACGCGTTCCCGCCGTCACCGCCGGCGGCCGTACCCCGGGTCGCTGCCGTCGACATCCGTGCGGTGGGCGCGTCCGTGCTGACCGCCCCGCCAGCCGCGGTCGACGCTCCCTGCCGCATCCCGCCCAGCCCGCGCAGCGGGTGCTCCATCTTCTGGGTGTCCGCCTCCGGTGTCTCGGAAGCGCTGGCGCCCGGCTCGGACGCCCCGGCCGCAGGCTCCTCGGCCTCCTCGCTAGGAACCGGATGCTCGGTGCTCTCCGAGTTCTCCGCGTGCTCGGCATCCGCGGATGTCACCTGGGTCGCTGCCGCTGACCCACGCTGCCATGGAGGCGGAGTCTCCGCGCCGCCCCGGGCCTCACCACTCTGACTCTCGGACTGCTCGTGCGAGCCTTCGGGCTGGTCCTCGTCCGCGCCCGGATCGGTCGCCGCGGCGGCCGGCTCCTGGTCGTCACCGGTCGTGCTGGCCGGCGTCTCCGAGGCACTGTCCTCGACTGTCTGGGTGATGACCGAGGCCGGCTCCGAACCCTGCCCCGGGTCCGAAGCCGAGCGCTCCGGCTTGTCGGAAGATGTCACGAGCGATCCTTCGCTGGTGTTCGGCGGCGGTGTCCACACGGAGCCGGCCGCAATCGGTCAGCCCCCTACTTTCGCTGTTCCGGTCCCGCGGTGTCGGGATTCGCGGCCTCATCGGCGTTGCGCGCGACAGCGACCACCGACGTCCCGTCACCGAGGTTCATCAGACGAACCCCCTTCGTCTGCCTGCCGGCTTTGCGCACCTCCTTGGCCGCGGTGCGAATGACCCCGCCAGTGGAGGTGATCGCGTAGAGCTCATCATCCAGATCGACGATGAGCGCCCCTACCAGCCTGCCACGCTTGTTGTCGTGCTGAATGGTCAGCACTCCCTTACCGCCGCGGCCCTGAACCGGATAGTCGTCGATCGGCGTCCGTTTGGCGTAGCCACCGTCGGTCGCGACGAGCACGTACCGGTCCGGGCGGACCACACCGATGGCGAGCAGCTCGTCACCGTCGTTGAAGCGCATGCCCAGAACACCCGAGGTCGCACGGCCCATCGGGCGCAGCGCCTCGTCGGTGGCGTGGAACCGGATCGACTGCCCCTCGGCCGAGACCAGCAGCAGGTCGTCGTCCTCGGAGCACAGCACCGCCCCGACGAGCTCGTCCTCGTCCTTGAGGTTGATCCCGATAAGACCACCCGATCGGTTGGAATCGAAGTCGGTCAACCGCGACTTCTTCACCAATCCCTTCTGGGTGGCCAGCACGAGGTACGGCGCGGCGGTGTAGTCCTTGATCTGCATGACCTGCGCGATCTGCTCGTCCGGCTGGAAGGCGAGCAGGTTCGCCACGTGCTGACCGCGCGCGGTGCGGTTGGCCTCCGGCAACTCGTACGCCTTCGCCCGGTAGACCCGGCCCTTGTTGGTGAAGAACAGCATCCAGTCGTGCGTGGAGCACACGAAGAAGTGCGACACGATGTCGTCCTGCTTCAGCTGCGCGCCCTGCACGCCCTTACCGCCCCGCTTCTGCGCGCGGTACAGGTCCGTCCGGGTTCGCTTCGCATACCCCGTCCGGGTGATGGTGACCACGACGTCCTCATCCGCGATGAGGTCCTCCATGGTGACCTCACCCTCGTACGGGATGATCTTCGTGCGCCGGTCCTGGCCGTACTTCTCGACGATCTCCATGAGCTCGTCACGGATGATCTGGCGCTGCCGCTCCGGCTTGTCCAGGATGTCCTTGAGGTCCGCGATCTCGCGTTCGATCTCGGCCAGCTGATCGACGATCTTCTGCCGTTCCATCGCGGCCAGCCGGCGCAGCTGCATCTCCAGGATCGCGTTCGCCTGGATCTCGTCCACGTCCAGCAGTTCGATCAGGCCGGTGCGCGCCTCGTCCACCGTCGGCGAGCGACGGATCAGGGCGATCACCTCATCGAGTGCATCGAGCGCCTTGACCAGACCGCGCAGGATGTGCGCGCGTTCTTCGGCCTTCCGTAGCCGGAACTTGGTGCGGCGGACGATGACCTCGATCTGGTGCTTGACGTAGAGCCGGATCACCTGGTCCAGCCGCAGGGTTCGGGGCACGCCCTCGACCAGCGCCAGCATGTTCACGCCGAAGGACTGCTGCAGCTGGGTGTGCTTGTACAGGTTGTTCAGCACGACCTTCGGGATCGCGTCCTTCTTCAACGAGATCACGATCCGCATCCCGCGCCGGCTGTTGGTCTCGTCGGCGATGTCGGAGATGCCGGAGATCTTGCCCTCGCGGTGCAGGTTCGCGATGTTCTCGATCAGGTTATCCGGGTTCACCTGATAAGGGAGTTCGGTGACGACCAGGCTGTTCCGGCCCTTGCGGTCCTCCTCGACGTCCACGACCGCCCGCATCCGAATCGAGCCGCGCCCGGTGCGGTAGGCGTCCTGAATCCCGGAGGTGCCCAGGACCAGGCCCCGGGTCGGGAAGTCCGGTCCTTTGATGCGCTGGAGCAGCGCCTCCATCAGTTCCTCGTCCGAGCACTCCGGGTTCTCCAGCGCCCAGACCACGCCGTCCGCGACCTCGCGCAGGTTGTGCGGCGGGATGTTCGTCGCCATCCCGACCGCGATCCCGCCACCGCCGTTGACCAGCAGGTTCGGGAACCGGGCGGGCAGAACGTCCGGCTCCTGGGTCCGCCCGTCGTAGTTGTCCGAGAAGTCGACGGTGTCCTCTTCGATGTCGGCGAGCATCTGCATCGCCAACGGGGCCAACCGGGACTCCGTGTACCGCATCGCGGCAGCCGGATCATTTCCGGGTGACCCGAAGTTCCCCTGACCGTCGATCAACGGGTGACGCATGGACCACGGCTGGGCGAGCCGCACGAGGGTGTCGTAGATCGCCGAGTCGCCGTGTGGGTGATAGTTACCCATCACGTCCCCGACCACGCGGGAGCATTTCACGTACCCGCGGTCCGGCCGGAAGCCAGAGTCGTACATCGAGTACAGCACGCGGCGGTGCACCGGCTTGAGGCCGTCACGCACATCCGGCAGCGCGCGAGCCACGATCACGCTCATCGCGTAATCGATGTAGGAGCGCTGCATCTCCTGCTGGATGTCGACCGGCTCGATCCGGCCGCCTTCCGGGGGCAGGGTCTCGGTCATGCCTGTCCTTCTGGTTCGTCCGATGTGGATGGTCTAGGTGCGCTGCGGATCAGACGTCGAGGAACCGGACGTCCTTGGCGTTGCGGGTGATGAACGAGCGTCGGGACTCGACGTCCTCACCCATCAGCACGCTGAAGAGCTCGTCCGCTGTCGCGGCGTCATCCAGGGTCACCTGAAGCAGCAACCGTGAGCTCGGATCCATCGTGGTTTCCCACAGCTCGTCGGCGTTCATCTCGCCGAGACCCTTGTACCGCTGGATGCCCTCTTCCTTGGGCAGCTTCTTGCCTTCGGCGGCGCCCTGCTCCAGCAGCGCATCCCGCTCGCGGTCGCTGTAGGCGTACTGCGGCTCGGAGCGCGGCCACTTGATCTTGTACAGCGGGGGCTGTGCCAGGAACACGTGGCCGTTCTCGATCAGCGGGCGCATGAACCGGAACAGCAGTGTCAGCAGCAGGGTGCGAATGTGCTGCCCGTCCACGTCGGCGTCCGCCATGATGACGACCTTGTGGTACCGCAGCTTGGATAGGTCGAACTCGTCGTGGATGCCGGTACCCAGCGCCGTGATGATCGACTGAACCTCGTTGTTCTTGAGGACCTTGTCGATCCGGGACTTCTCGACGTTGATGATCTTGCCTCGGATCGGCAGGATCGCCTGGAACTGCGACTCCCGACCTTCCTTCGCGGAGCCACCGGCCGAGTCACCCTCCACGACGTACAGCTCGCACTCGTCCGGCTGGTTGGACTGGCAGTCCTTGAGCTTGCCGGGCAGGCCACCGATGTCCATCGCGCTCTTGCGCCGCACCAGCTCCTTGGCCTTGCGCGCGGCCACCCGAGCCTGTGCCGAGGACACCGCCTTGTTGACGATCACCTTCGCCTCGGCGGGGTTGCGCTCGAACCAGTCCGACAGCCACTCGAAGCAGGCGGTCTGCACGAACGACTTGACCTCGGTGTTGCCCAGCTTCGTCTTGGTCTGCCCCTCGAACTGCGGCTCGGACACCTTCACCGACACGATCGCCGCGAGCCCTTCCCGCACATCGTCACCGGTGAGGCTGCCGTCCTTGTCCTTGAGGAGCTTCTTGTCCTTGGCGTAGGTGTTGACCACGCGGGTCAGCGCCGAACGGAAGCCTTCCTCGTGGGTACCACCCTCGTGGGTGTTGATGGTGTTGGCGAAGGTGTAGACCGACTGGTTGTAGCCGGAGTTCCACTGCATGGCCACTTCCAGTTCGTGGCCACTACCGGACGCGTTGAACGCCACCACCTTCCGGTGAATCGCTTCCTTGGTGGCGTTGATGTGCTTGACGAAGTCCTCCAGACCACCGGGGTAGTGGAAGGTCCGTTCGGTGGCGCGAGCGGTCTTGCCGGACGCGTCCTCCCCGCCTTCCTCCTCCTCGCCGGCCCGCTCGTCGCGCAGCACGATGGTCAGGCCCTTGTTGAGGAAGGCCATTTCCTGCAGCCGGCGAGACACCGTCTCTGCGTTGAAGCGGATGGTCTCGAAGACGTTCGGATCCGGCCAGAAGGTGGTCCTGGTACCGGTCCTCCTGGTGGCCTCACCCTTCTGCAGCGCGTGCACCGGCTTGGAGTCCTCGTAGCGCTGGCGCCACACACTGCCGTCGCGATGGATCTCCACTTCGAGCGCACTGGACAGGGCGTTCACCACGGACACGCCCACGCCGTGCAGGCCGCCGGAGACGGCGTAGCTCTCACTGCTGAACTTGCCACCCGCGTGCAGCGTGGTCAGCACGACCTCCACCGCCGGGCGCTTCTCCACCGGGTGCGTGTCGACCGGGATTCCACGGCCGTCGTCGGTGACCTCGACACCCCCGTCAGCGAGCAACGTGACTTCCACCTTGCTGGCATGTCCTGCCATCGCCTCGTCGACCGAGTTGTCCACCACCTCCCAGACGAGGTGGTGCAAGCCGCGCTCACCGGTCGAGCCGATGTACATGCCCGGGCGCTTGCGAACAGCCTCTAGACCTTCGAGAACAGTGATCGATGAAGCGCTGTAGTCGTTCTTTTTCGCTGCCACGGGCCTCGGTATCTCCTCAAGCCGACTGCTGTCTGCGCGGTATCCGGTGAAACGCCGCGGTCCGTTCACGGCGTACAAATACCCGGGTTCACCCCTGTCCCCCCGGTGTCAGGGCTGCCACTTGGCTGCTTGGCCTGCCGGGCAGAAGCCCTCGTTCGGATACCGTGACACCGGCCGGGTACGTCCCTGTCGGACATTCTACTGGTCCGACCCCTCAGAAGCGGGGCAAGGACACCCCTGACTTGCTCACAGAGCCACTGAATCGACCTCGGACACCATCGAAGCGCGGCGAGCGGGTGTCGAAAGCTCCTGCGGGGCGATCGGCGCTCGCGGAGATCTCCCCGCCCGGCACTGGCCGATTTTCGTGATTTGGATCACTTTATAGGCTCAGCCGTAGGTGTCCCGAGGCCCCCTGCCTGGGACGTGCCGGGGTCCATGGCGCCAGCTCGGGGCCGCCGGCCCCTGCACCTTGATCTGACGGACCACCCCGTGGCCCACACCGTCGGCGATGCGCTTCAGTAACTGCCGTTGCAACAATCGCAACTGCGTGGCCCAGGCCGTGGAGTCCGCACGCACCATGAGCACACCGTCGTCCAGCGAAGTCGGGGTGGTGTGTTCGGCCACATCCGAGCCCACGAGGGTGGCCCACCTGCTGAACACGTGGCCACCGGCCAGCCGGTCGGACCAGCCGCGATCGGTCACCAGCCGGGAGGCGAGCCGACCCAGCGGCTGGGGGTCACGGTCGTCCGGTCGCGCTCCCGACCAGCCACGACGCCGCTGACCGCCGATCGTGGTCTTCCGCACGCGCCGGGTCGAACGCCCACGCGCCTGGGATCGTTGCTTGGCGGCTTCGAGTGCCGCCCTGGCCAGGTCCGATCCGCGCAGGTTCGACGCCGGATCGGGATCGGCCGCGCCCGTGTCGGTCGTGTCCTCGGCTGATGCCGTTGGGTTATCCACATCATCCACAGAGTTATCCCCAGATCCGGGGATAACAGCCGTATGTGTGTTCACAACGTGCTCGTCCGGTTCACCCGAATCACTGCGTTGTGTGGTCATGCCCGACGCACCTCACCCTCTCGGACGTCGTAGCGGGCACCGGTCAGCTCATCCGGTACGTCCTCCGCGACCGCGGCTGTGACCAGCACCTGCTCGGCCGGGGAGACCAGCTCGGCCAACCGCTGGCGACGCCAGCGGTCCAGCTCGGCGAAGACGTCGTCCAGAATCAACACCGGTTCCGCGCCATCCTCTGCGAGCAGCCGGTACGAAGCCAGGCGCAACGCCAGCGCGAACGACCACGATTCACCGTGACTGGCGTAGCCCTTGGCCGGCGCGTCGCCGAGCACCAGTTCCAGATCGTCGCGATGCGGTCCGACCAGCGAAAACCCTCGCTCCAGCTCCTGCGGGCGCACCCGCTCAAGCTCTTCGAGCAGGGATTTCTCCAGGGAGTCGACCTCCGCCCGCGCTCCGCGCGTGGCGTCGTGAATGCCCTGGTCGCTGAGCGTGCTGCGGTAGTGCACGCGCGCCTGCCGGCCAGCAGGGGCCGTTCCCGGGTCGGCGGAGGCGACGGCCGAATACGCCTCGGCCACGTGCGGTGCGAGATCGTCGACCAGGTCGAGCCGACCGGCCAGCAGCTGCGCACCGCAGCGCGCGAGATGGCCGTCCCAGACCTCCAGTGTCCGCAGGTCGGGCGAGGTGGACCCGCCCCTGCGCGCCCCGGCCGCCGACTTCAGCAGCGCACTGCGCTGCTTGAGCACCCGGTCGTAGTCGGTACGCAGCCCCGCGTACTTGGGCGACTGGCTGACCAGCAGGTCGTCCAGGAACCGCCGACGCTCCCCGGGATCGCCCCTGACCAGCGCAAGGTCCTCCGGGGCGAACAGGACCGTGCGCAGGATGCCGAGCACGTCGCGGGGCTTGGCCGGGCCCCGGTTGATCCTGGCCCGGTTCGCCTTGCCCGGCGAGATCTCCAGCTCCACCAGAAGCTCCCGACCAGCGTTCACGACCGCCGCGCGGACGATCGCCCGGGACGCTCCGTGCCGCACCAGCGGAGCGTCAGTGGCGACCCGATGGGAGCCGAGGGTGGCGACGTACCCGACGGCTTCCACCAGGTTGGTCTTGCCCTGCCCATTGGCGCCGACCAGCACGTTCGGCCCCGTCTCGAACGTGACGTCGGCCTGCGGCCACGACCGGAAGTCGGTCACTTGCAGATGACGGACGTACACGGCGGTCCAACCTAGTTCGTCTGGCCGGGCCAGTCCCGGTAGTGCCTACAAAGATGCTGGTCGCGGTGCCTGCGCAGGGGAGACGCCAGCGCTGTCTCAGTCGGTACCGGCGGTGTGCACGGCGTGGCCGCCGAACTGGTTCCGTAACGCCGCCACGGCCTTCATCGCCGGCGAGTCCTGCTGCCGCGAAGCGAACCGGGCGAACAGCGCCGCCGTGATCACCGGCGTGGGGACGGCGTTGTTGATCGACTCCTCCACGGTCCAGCGACCCTCGCCGGAGTCGTCCACGTAGCCTTCCAGCCGCTCCAGCTCCGGGTCCTCCTCCAGCGCTCGGACCAGCAGATCCAGCAGCCACGACCGCACGACCGTGCCCCGGCTCCACGCCTTGATCGCCGCCGGCACGTCGGTGACCACCTCCGACGCGGCCAGCAGCTCGAAACCCTCGGCGTAGGCCTGCATCAGGCCGTACTCGATGCCGTTGTGCACCATCTTCGCGTAGTGGCCGGCACCCACCGGCCCGACGTGCGCGAAGCCCTCGTCGCGCGGACCCTCCGGGCGCAGAGCGTCGAAGATCGGCAGCGCACGCTCCACGTCCTGCGCGTCGCCGCCGGCCATCAGCCCGTAGCCGTACTCCGCGCCCCACACCCCGCCGGACACGCCGACGTCCACGTAGTGGATCTCGCGTTCGGCGAGGAGGGCGGCGTTGGCCTGGTCGTCGGTGAACTTGGAGTTCCCGCCCTCGATCACCAGGTCGCCCGGGGACAAGTGCTGGGCCAGTTGCTCGATCGTCTGCCTGGTCGGGTCGCCGTGCGGGACCATGACCCACACGATTCGCGGGGCCTGCAGTTTGCCCACCAGGTCGGTGATGGACGTGACGTCGCTGACGTCCGGGTTGCGGTCGTAGCCCACGACGTCGTGGCCCGCGGCGCGGAGCCGCTCACGCATGTTGAAGCCCATTCGGCCGAGGCCGACAAGTCCGAGTCGCACCGGAACTCTCCTCGCAAAGACGCTGGTCGCCGCCGGGCGGCGAGGCCGGGTGAGATCACCGGCCGACTCCCGCGATCAACCGGGAAGTCGCACCGGCATGAGCAGATAGAGGTAGCCACCTACCACCTCTCCATCTTCCCCGACCGGCTTGATCAGCGCGGGCCTGCTGGGTGTGGTGAACAGCATCTGCGCGCGATCGGTCTTCAGCGCGCCCAAGCCGTCCAGCAGGTAGTTCGGGTTGAACGCGATCGTCACCGGCTCGCCGACCAGTTCGATGGGCAGTTCCTCCTCGGCGCTGCCCTCGTCGTCGCCACCGGCGGTGAGCCGCAGGCCGGCGTCGCCGAACTCCAGCCGCACCTGCGTGCCGCGTTCGGCAACCAGCGACACTCGCTTGATCGCCTCGACCAGCGGTCCCACGTCGACGACCGCGGTCGAGCTGCTCTCCGACGGCAGCAGCTGGCGATACTTCGGGAACTCGGCATCCAGCAGCCGGCTGGTCGTGCGTCGGCCGTTGCCGGAAAGACCGAGCAGGCCGTCACCGGAAGCGAGCGAGATCTCGACCTTGCTACCGGAACCGCCGAGGGTCTTGGCGGAGTCGGCGAGTGTGCGGGCCGGGACCAGCACGGCGGTGTCGTCGACGGTGCCGCTGGGCTCCCAGGCGAACTCGCGCATGGCCAACCGGAACCGGTCGGTGGCGACCATGGTCAGCTGGTCGGAGTTGATCTCCACCCGGACGCCGGTGAGCATCGGCAGGGTGTCGTCCTTGCCGGCGGCCACCGCGACCTGGGCGACCGCCTCGCTGAACACCTCGCCGGGCACCGAGCCGGCGTGCTCAGGCATGTCGGGAAGCTCCGGGTAGTCCTCGACCGGCATGGTCGGCAGGCTGAAGCGCGAGTTGCCGCAGGTGATCGTGACGCGGGAGCCGTCCACGACGAGTTCGACCGGCCGTTGCGGCAGCGCCTTGGTGATATCCGCCAGCAGCCGGCCGGACACCAGCGTGCGACCGGTCGCGTCGATGGTCGCCGGAACGGTGACCTGCGCGGAGACCTCGTAGTCGAACCCGGAGATGGTCAGCGCCTCCCCGGAGGACGCGTCGAGAAGGACTCCGCCCAGGACGGGCACTGGCGGGCGCGACGGCAGGCTGCGCGCAACCCAGGCAACGGCATCGGCAAGACCGTCACGTTCCACGCGGATCTTCATGGATGTCCTTTCGGGTTCAACCCCGGTTGCGTTGGTGGCCGGAGAACTTCGGTTGCACGCGTGGCACGGGTGGGTCCGCGTTGCTGGGGGCACCGCCCTCCCAGCGGTACCGCGAACCGGACAACGACCGATCGGCCAGCGCGGGAGTTCCACCGTAGAGCTTCTCGAACAATCCCGTCATCCGGGTCGGACCGGTTCGAGGACGTCGGTTGGCGAGTTGTCCACCTGTCCACCGCCCCCTACTTCTTTTCTTTTCTCTCTTCTAGAAGAGAGAACAACCGCAGCAGTAGTAGGGGCTGTGGGTTGTGGGGATAACGGTCCTTTGGGCTGGTCGGACAGTGGCTGCCGGTGTGGATGGGCACGGGCAGTGATCGGTGGATGGAGCAAACGGGTGGTGGACAACTTTCGAGCCGGTTCGGCTGATCCACACCAGTGCCGAAGCTGTCCACAGTTTGGTCCCCAGTCGTCCGCCGAGTTGTGCCCAGCCGGTGTGCGTGGAGGCCGTGTTCTGGATCTCGTTCGATCGGGTTGTGGGTGCAGCTGTGGGTCAGTTGTGGCTAACCCGCTCATTGATTGTGGGCAACGTGGGGGACCGTTGTGCACAGGGTGTGGACGAACTCGGGGAAAACGCAGGTCACGTCCCGTGGACAACCCTGCTGTGGATGACTCGTCCAGCCCGCTGATCTTTCTGTTGACCAGGTCCGGTCAGACCGGGGGCGGGTGGCAAAAAGCTCGCGAAGGCTGGGTCCCTTCGTCTCCCTTGGCCCAGCTGGGCCGGCGGGACGCGACGAAACTTTCTGTCGGTGGGGGCTGCTCGTGGCGGGCAGGGTCAGCAGAAAAGCTCGGCCTGAGCCGGCCAGGGGAGCACACCGGGGCGATGGCGAGGGACGTCCTCGGATTTCGGCCCAGGTGAAGACACCTCGGAGGTGATGCCGGCTCAGGACGCCGGCCGGCTCAGGACGGCCGAGTCGCGCGCTGCTTGACCCGCGCGGTCAGCTCCTGGACCTGCTCGTAGACGCGCCGGCGCTCGGCCATCTCCTTGCGGATCTTCTTGTCCGCGTGCATGACCGTGGTGTGGTCCCGGCCGCCGAAGCTCTGCCCGATCTTGGGTAGCGAGGAGTCCGTCAGCTCGCGGCACAGGTACATCGCGATCTGCCGGGCCTGGGCAAGCGCCTTCGTCTTGCCCGGCCCGCACAGGTCGTCCACGGTCACGCCGAAGAACTCTGCGGTCACGCCCATGATCGTCCCGGCGGTGATCTCCGGCGTCTGCGAGTCGGGGATCAGGTCGCGCAGCACGATCTCCGCGAGCGGGACGTCCACCGGCTGCCGGTTCAGCGACGCGAAAGCGGTGACACGGATCAGCGCGCCTTCCAGCTCGCGGATGTTGCTTTCGATTCGAGCCGCGATGAACTCCAGCACCTCGGCCGGCGCAGCCATCCGGTCTTGGGCCGCCTTCTTGCGCAGGATCGCGATCCGCGTCTCCAGCTCGGGCGGCTGGATGTCGGTGATCAGCCCCCACTCGAACCGGGTCCGCAGCCGGTCCTCCAGCGTCCGCAGTCCCTTCGGCGGGCGGTCCGAGGTGACGACGATCTGCTTGTTCGAGTTGTGCAGCGTGTTGAAGGTGTGGAAGAACTCCTCCTGGGTTCCTTCCTTACCTTCAAGGAACTGGACGTCGTCGACCAGCAGCACGTCGACGTCCCGGTAGCGGCGTTGGAAGGCCACCTGGCGGTCGTCGCGCAGCGAGTTGATGAAGTCGTTGGTGAACTCTTCGGTGGACACGTACCGCACCCGCATCCCCGGAAACAGGCGCTGTGCGTAGTGCCCGACCGCGTGCAGCAGGTGGGTCTTGCCCAGCCCGGACTCGCCCCAGATGAACAGTGGGTTGTAGGCGCGTGCGGGGGCTTCGGCGGCGGCGACGGCCGCGGCGTGCGCGAACCTGTTGGACGCACCGATCACGAAGGTGTCGAAGGTGTACTTCGTGTTCAACCGGGTCTGGGATGTCGGGGGCGCGTGCTTCGGCGCGGTGAACGGCTGGCCCTGCTGGGCTTCCGGGCGGTTGGCACCGCCGAAGGTGGGCCAGATCTCGTTGGCCGTGTCGAGCGCTTCGGACTCCTCGTCGACCTCTTCCTCGGCGTCGCCTTCGGCTGCCGAATCGACCTGCCCGACCTGCTGGCGCCCCGTCTGCTGGGCGTCGTCGTGGTCGGCGGCGTGCTCGCCGGAATGCCCGGAACCGCCGCTGGGCACGGCTGGGATCACGGCGGTGACGTCTGGATCGGCGGTCGCGACCGGGTCGGACGGGGCCGCAGGTGCACTGCTAGGCGATGACGCCGGCGTACCGGTGTCGGCGCCGGACTCGCCGGCGCTTGGTCCGCTGTGGGTGACCGGCAACGAGCCACTGAAGGCCCCGCCGTAACCGGCGCTGGGTGCTTGTACGTAGCGGCCAGCGCCGTACCCGGCCGCGCTGTAGCGCGGATCGTCGTAGGAGGTGTGGCCGTTGTAACCAGGTCTACGATCCGTGCCCTGGGGTTCGCTCGGCGAGGGCACCGCCGGCCCGGCCGGTGAGGACGTAGCGGCGGAATCCGTGACCCCGGACGACGGGGTGCTGGAGGGCGGCGCAGCCGTCGGGCGGCTGGGCGCGGGTACTGCCGTGTCGACCTTGACTGCCAGCGAGACGTCCCGCCCGAGCCGGCGTGAGAGCGCGGCGGTGATGGGTTCGCGCAGCGCGCGCTCGATCGCTTCCTTCGCGAAGTCACTGGGGGCGGCGAGCAGAGCGGTGCCGTCCAACAGCCCGATCGGTCGGGTCACGCGCATCCATGCTCGCTGCTGGGGGGACAGCGTGCCCGAGGACAGCTCGTGCACGACTTCTTCCCACACCCGCCCGAGATCGGCTTGGCGGTCGGACACCCCTGTGCTCCCCTCCCCTCGCTGGCACGTGATCCGCACCTGGTCAGGTGACCCGGACCTGCGGGGAAGGCCCACCCGCGGGACACTCGGAACCGGCGATCTGGTGCGGTCTGGTCAAGCTCACGTGGACCCCGGGTGATACAGGTGTCCACAGAGTTGTCCACAGCTGTGTATGAAGGTACGTCAGAGCGCCCCTGTGCTCCCCCTCGGGTCCCGCCCTACCGCTGCGGTTGAGGCCGCGCTCGCACGATCACTGTCGTCAGGCAGCCGAACGGACGTACCCCGGCTTCGATCTCGAAGCTCCCACCTCCGAGATCGCGACCGGCTGCGCGAACGCTAACAAGGTCATCGCGGCGTCACAAGGCGAACACAGGTGCCCCTGGTTGACATGCCGCGAGCCTCCCAGGTCACAGCATGCCGGGTGGAAACCGCGCCGCAGCACGACCCCCTGTTCGGGGATGGAAGGGCTCGCGCGTACCCTCATACGGTCCCCCACTTCACAAGTGGGCATGTTGCCGCGCTCGATTTCGGCGCTGGGTTTAGCGTTGGGGAGCTGGTGCACGAGTTTGTGGACGGGGACAACTGACCCAAGACATTTCTGCCTGAGGTAACCGGGAGACTCAACCGTGAGCAAGGGCAAGCGCACTTTCCAGCCGAACAACCGTCGCCGGGCGCGGACCCACGGGTTCCGGCTGCGGATGCGCACCCGTGCGGGTCGCGCGATCGTCGCCGCTCGCCGTCGCAAGGGTCGGCGCCAGCTGACGGCCTGACGGTTGACGCCGTGCTTCCCGCGGCAGCCCGGTTGACCAGGAGCCAGGATTTCGCCCTGGTGATCCGCCGTGGCCGCCGGGCGGGGCGGCGACATCTGGTCGTCCACGCCTACCGGCCCGAGATCGCCGCGAGTGAGCATGCGGTCGACGGTAAGCATGGAGTCGACAGGGCACCCACCCGGACGCCGAGTGACCGGACCCGGGTGGGTTTTGTCGTCAGCAAGGCGGTTGGCGGTTCGGTCGTGCGGCACCGGGTGAGCCGGCGGCTTCGGCACCTCGTCCGCGACCGGCTCCCGGAACTGCCGGCGGGCATCCTGCTCGTGGTCCGGGCGCTGCCCCCGGCGGCGGAGGCGACCAGCCAGGACCTCGGCGCCGACCTGGACAGTGCACTGCGCAAGCTCCGATTGGTTCCGAAAGCTGGGGAACAATCAGAAGCAGGGCGACAGCGATGAACGACGAAGCACCGGATGCCACCGAGCGGGCACGACCCAGGCCGGGACCGCTGGCGCGGGTCCTGCTGGTACCGGTGCATGTCTACCGGAAGGTGATCTCTCCGCTGTTTCCGCCCACCTGCCGCTTCTACCCGAGCTGCAGCGCCTACGCCGTCGAGGCACTCACCGTGCACGGAGCGGCGCGAGGCAGTTGGCTGACCGTACGGCGCCTGCTGCGCTGTGGACCCTGGCACCCTGGTGGTCTGGACCCGGTGCCGCCGAGGTCCCCGGCGAAACAGGCGTCCCACCACAAGGTGCCTCATGACGAGGGCAGGGAGTAGCCCCTAGTGCTGGACTTCATCTACTACCCGGTGTCGGCCATCCTCTGGTTCTGGCACATGGTCTTCGGCTCCGTGTTGGACCCGGCCAGCGGGTATGTCTGGGCCTTGTCGGTGGTCTTCCTTGTCTGCACTCTGCGGGCGCTGCTGTTCAAACCATTCGTGCACCAAGTGCGCTCGATGAAGAAGATGCAGGAGTTCGCGCCTCAGATGCGCGCCTTGCAGGAGAAGCACCGGGACGACCGGCAGAAGCTCACCGAGGAGATGCGCAAGCTCCAGATGGAGCAGGGGTTCAACCCGCTGACCGGGTGCCTGCCGGTGTTGGTGCAGGTTCCGGTGTTCATCGGTCTCTTCCACGTGCTCATCGGTTTCAAGCCGGGCGCGCGATCCAATTTCGTGTTCAACGCAGCCGATGTCGCCTCGTTTGTGAGGGCGGATCTGTTCGGCGCGAAGCTGGCGAACTGGATCGCCCAGCCCGCCCAGGTGCTGCACTCGGTCGGCACGGATCGTCCGGCCATGCTGGTTGTGGGGATTCCGCTGATGGTCGCTGGCGCAGTCGCCACCCACTTCACCGCCCGGCACTCGGTTGGCCGGCAGAGCGCGAGCGCGACTTCGAACCAGCAGGCCGCGGTGATGAACCGGCTGAGCCTGTGGGTGTTTCCGCTGTTCGTGCTCGTCGGCGGGGCGTTCTTCCCGCTGGCCATCCTGATGTACTGGCTGTCCAACAACGTGTGGACCCTCGGCCAGCAATACATCGTGTACCGCAAGATCGACCGCGAGGAAGCGCAGGCCAACGAGCTGAAGGACACTGCTGCTGCCGTGATCGACTCCGTCGCCGTTGCCAGCGCGGATGCGGACACCCAAGACCAACCCGGTGAGGTTCCCGGGGTGATCGAAGACAGCCAGCGCGACCCGGCCGGTTGAGCACCGGTGGTCGGATCGCGGACCCCTGGAGAGGAGACACCCAGTGTCTGAAGCAGTTCAGCACTCCGATCAGGACGTGCGGGCCTCCGAAGAAGAGGCCAAGAGCCCGACCGGCGCGCTTGCCGACGACGCGGAGCACGCGGAAGAGGTGTCGAACACCGAGGCGCTGCTCGTGCGCGAGGGCGATGTGGCCGGGGACTACCTGGAACGCTTGCTTGACCTTCTCGACTACGACGGTGATATCGATCTCGACGTCGAGGCCGGCCGTGCTGTGGTCAGCATCGACGGCGGTAGCGATCTGGAGAAGCTCGTCGGTGGGCGCGGTCAGGTCCTGGAGGCGCTGCAGGAACTCACACGGCTCGCCGTCCAGCAGGACACCGGAACGCGGAGCCGTCTGATGCTGGACATCGCTGGGTGGCGAGCCGGGCGGCGCAAGGAGCTCAGCGCTCTCGGGGAGAAGGCCGCGGAGAACGTTCTGTCGAGCGGCAAGGAGGAGCGGCTGCGCCCCATGACACCGTTCGAGCGGAAGGTCGTACACGACGCGGTCGCGGCAGTCGATGGCGTGCACAGCGAGAGTGAAGGCGAGGAGCCGGAGCGGCGGGTCGTCGTCTACCGCACCACCTGAACCCACTGAGAGGTGCGGGCGGAACAGCGCCCCGGATGCCTTTGCATCCGGGGCGCTGTCGTATCTGAGGCTGTTTCACGTGAAACGTTGCGGCGCGATGGTCCGCTTGGTTTCACGTGAAACACGACAGGGTGGGTTGGTGTCGCATCGCGATCATGTATCGGGCAAGCTTTGCTCCAGCACGACGACAGGGATGAAAGCGTGGCGGAAGTGAGCGGGACGGACGTGAGCCCGGTGGAACACACGCCGGATATGGCGCGCGAGGTGTTCGGAGACCGCCTCCCGCTGGCCCAGCGGTATGCGGAGCTGCTGTCGGAGCAGGGTGTCGAGCGCGGATTGATCGGCCCACGGGAAACGGGCAGACTCTGGGATAGACATTTGTTGAACTCTGCCGTTCTTGCGGAGTTGCTAACGCCGCATTGCCGTGTGGCGGACGTAGGCTCTGGGGCAGGATTGCCGGGCATCCCACTGGCAATCGCACGCCCGGACATCGTGGTCACCTTGCTGGAGCCGATGGCTCGGCGAGTGGCGTGGTTGGAAGAAGTCATCACCGAGCTCAACCTCACCGCTGAGGTAGTACGCGGACGTGCGGAGGAGGCAGCGGTGCGCAAGAAGCTCGTGGCCCAGGACGTGGTCACAGCTCGCGCCGTTGCGCCGATCGGCCGTCTCGCGAAGTGGTGCCTTCCCCTCTTACGTCCGGGTGGTCAGTTGCTCGCGCTCAAGGGCGCGAGCGCTGCCGAAGAGCTTGAACGGGATGCGACCACGATTCGCGCGGCAGGCGGTGGTCGCCAGGAAGTGATCAGCTGTGGTGACGGAGTGCTCGAAGTGCCCACGACCGTCGTCGTAGTGGAGCGAGACCCGGAGGCCAGGACTGGGCCTCGCTCCACGCGGCGCCGTGACGGCGGTCGACGGGCAAGGAAGGATCGTTGACGGTGTATCCAGATTCCGGTCGTGTTTCACGTGAAACCAAGGGGCAGTCAGTCGGCGGAGTGCGCTTCCCCTCCCCTGCCACCTCCCACAGCAGTACCGACGAGAAGCCGCTCAGTAGCTTCAACACCAGCCTTGGCTGGACTCCGATCGCGGAGGAGGCCGAGCGGGCAGCGCGCGTACTGCACCCCGAGTCGATACAGCTCCCTAGGCCCGCGCAGCGACGCATCATCACGGTCGCGAACCAAAAGGGCGGGGTGGGTAAGACCACCAGCACGGTGAACCTTGCGGCGGCGTTGGCGGTCCAGGGACTCAACGTCTTGGTGATCGATCTCGACCCGCAGGGCAACGCGAGCACCGCGCTGGGTGTCGAGCACCGCTCGGGAGTTCCGTCGATCTACGAGGTGCTCCTCGGGGAGATCAGTATTGCGGACGCGGCGGCGCCCAGTACTCAGTCAGAGAACCTCCGGTGTGTACCGGCGACGATCGACCTCGCCGGGTCGGAGATCGAGTTGGTCACGATGGTGGCTCGTGAGGCTCGGTTGCGGGAGGCGCTGAACTCTGAAGCGCTGGACCGCGTGGACCCGGACTATGTCTTCGTCGACTGCCCGCCCTCGCTCGGATTGCTCACGGTGAACGCCTTGGTGGCCGCGCACGAGGTACTCATTCCGATCCAGTGCGAGTACTACGCCTTGGAAGGTCTCGGCCAGCTGCTGCGCAACATCGAGCTTGTGCAGTCCCACCTGAATCCGGCGCTATGGGTCTCGACAATCCTGCTCACGATGTACGACGCGCGCACCAAGCTGGCAGACCAGGTCACCGCCGAGGTGCGCGGGCACTTCGGTGACCTGACGCTCCGAACGGTGATTCCCCGGAGTGTCAAGATCTCGGAAGCCCCTGGCTTCGGGCAAACGGTGCTTCACTACGACCCGGGTTCGCGCGGTTCGATGAGTTATCTGGATGCGGCGCGGGAGATCGCCGAGCGGGGTATCGAGAGGAAACTGGCATGACGGAGCGTCGAGGTGGACTGGGCCGGGGGCTTGCGGCTCTGATTCCGAGTGGTCCGGTGGACGGGGCGCACAGTGGCCCGTCCACCGGAGGCGCGTCGATGGGGGCATCGATACCGTCATCGCACGCGCGGCAGCCGCAAGCGCCTGCCGACTCGGTTTCACGTGAAACCGGCGGAACCGTCGCCGGCGCCGTCTACCGCGAGGTTCCGGTCTCCGCGATCACGCCGAACCCGAAGCAACCACGCCAGGTCTTCGACGAGGACGCGCTCGCGGAGTTGGAGCACTCGATCCGTGAGTTCGGCTTGATGCAGCCGATCGTCGTGCGCGAACTGGACGACGGCGACAGCTTCGAGCTGATCATGGGTGAGCGTCGCTGGCGCGCCTCCCAACGCGCTGGCCTGGAGCACATTCCGGCGATCGTCCGCCAGACGCAGAACGACGCACTGCTCCGGGACGCGCTCCTGGAGAACATCCACCGCGTGCAACTCAACCCACTCGAAGAGGCTTCGGCCTATCAGCAGTTGCTGGACGAGTTCGGGGTCACGCACGACGAACTTGCGGACCGGCTCGGGCGCAGCCGGCCGGTCATCACGAACACCATCCGGCTGCTGCGCCTGCCACTCACCGTGCAGCGACGAGTGGCGGCAGGCGTGTTGTCCGCCGGCCATGCCCGCGCCCTGCTGAAGCTCGAAGAGCCTGAGGAGCAGGAGGAGATCGCCTCCCGCATCGTCGCCGAAGGACTGTCGGTCCGCGCGACCGAAGAAGCGGCCACGCTGAAGAAGAACGACGCCCAGCCCGCGAAGCAGAAGCAGGAACAGACTCCGCGCAAGCCAATCCAGGCCCCCGGTCTGCAGGGGTTCGCGGAGAAGCTGTCCGACTGGCTGGACACCAAGGTGAAGGTGGACCTCGGCAAGCGGAAGGGCCGCATCGTCGTCGAGTTCGGCTCCGTGGACGATCTCCAGCGGATCGCCGAGTTGATGTTGCCGGATGCGGCCAAACGGCTGCCCGAGATCGAGGACTGATCCCACCAGGCTGTTACGTCACGGTGACGATCACAGTTTCACGTGAAACGGGCGGCATTCGGGGCATCAGAAGGGGTGCCGGGGTGGCGCCCCTTCACAGCTCGCCAGACCTGGCGATGGCCCGTTCGACGAGATCGGCGAACACCTCTCCCAGCGAGCGGTCCGCCGCTTCGATCGCCATCGGCAGCAACGAGGTTTCGGTCAGTCCCGGCGACACGTTGACTTCAAGGAAGTGCACCCGGCCATCGGGCGTCACGATCGCGTCGGTCCGTGAGACATCCCGGAGACCGAGCAGGCGGTGGGCCGCAACCGCGAGGTCGCCCGCCGCAGTCGCCGTCTCTGGCGCGAGCGGGGCCGGCGCCCGGTAACTTGTCAGGCCCGCGGTGTACCGGGCGGCATAGTCGTACACGCCGCTGGCTGGCTCGATCTGGACCGCCGGCAGGGCCTGCGGCCCCTCAGACCCGTCGAGCACGCCGACTGCGACCTCGACGCCCTCGACGAGCTTCTCCACCAGGACGGCGTCCCCGTAGGAGAGTGCGCTCACCATCGCTGCGGGAAGATCGGCGGCGTCCCGGACAACCTGCGCCCCCAGTGCGGAGCCGCCCTGATCCGGCTTGAGCATCAGCGGCAGTCCGAGCTTGGCGACCAGCGCGTCCAGCACGGACTGGGCGCCGAGTTCCCGGAAGGTGGTCTGCGGCAGCACGACCCAATCCGGCGTGTCCAGCCCTGCCCGCGCGAGTTCGGCCTTCGCCGACGGCTTGTCCCACGCCCGGCGGCAGGCACGCGAATCCGTGCCGACGTACGGGATGTCGAACATCTCCAGGATCGACTGCACCGACCCGTTCTCACCTTCGCCGCCGTGCAAGGCGATGACCACCGCATCCGGGCGGTCCTGCTGCAGTCTCGGCAGCAACTGGCCGTCGGCGTCCCACTCCTCGACGGTGAGGCCCGTCGAGCGCAGCGCGGCGGACAACCGCCTACCGGAACGCAACGACACGTCCCGCTCGTGCGAGAGCCCACCGGAGAGCACAGCAACCCAGCGACTGGACACTTTTGTTCCAACACCCCTGAAAAGTACGAGTCCACTGTGCACCCGTCAGCGGGAACACAGTGGACGGTGACAACGAACCTTACCGCGACGACAGGCTACTGGCCGTCATGCCGTGTCGGGAGAAGGTGTCTGCTGGCCGGAAACCTCCCGGTGACCGGTGGCGCCGAAGGTGCGGACCAGGTCCATCTCCTCGCTCAGCGTGTTGGCCAGCCTGCGGACGCCCTCGCGGATGCGTTCCGGCGTCGGGTAGCAGTAGGACAGCCGTATCTGGCGGCTACCGAGCCCGTCGGCGTAGAAGCCCGTGCCGGAGGCGTAGGCGACCCGCCCGGTGACGGCGCGCGGGAGCATCGCCTTGGCGTCCACACCCTCTGGCGCGGTGAACCACACGTAGAACCCGCCGTCCGGCCGGGTCCACGAGCAGCCTTCAGGCATGTGCTGCTCCAGGGCACCCAGCATCGCGTCCCGGCGCTCCCGGTACTGCTCGCGGAAGATCTTGATCTGCCCCATCCAGTCGTGCGTGCTCAGGTAGCGGCTCACGATCATCTGGTTCAGCGTGGGTGGGCACAGCGTGGCCGACTCCGCGGCCAGCACCAGCTTCTCGCGGACCGCGTGCGGCGCGAGCACCCAGCCGACCCGCAGCCCGGAAGCGAATGTCTTGGAAAACGACCCCAGGTAGATCACGTTGTCGTGATCCATCGAGCGCAGCGCGGGGTAGGTCTGGCCTTCGAATCCGAGCAGGCCGTACGGGTTGTCTTCCAGGACCAGGATTCCGTGCTGGGCGCAGATCTCCAAAACCTCGGCGCGTCGCTGGACGGCCAGTGTCACGCCGCCTGGATTGTGGAAGTTCGGGATCGTGTACAAGAACTTGATCTTCTTGCCCTGCCGGTGCACGGCGTCGATGGCCTCGCGCAACGCCCCCGGCTGGAGGCCGTCTTCGTCCATCTCGACATGCACGACCTGGGCCTGGTACGCGGCGAACGAACCCAGGGCGCCCACAAACGACGGTCCTTCGGCGAGCACCACGTCGCCGGGGTCGCAGAAGATCCTGGTCACCATGTCCAGCGCCATCTGCGAGCCGACAGTGACCATCACGTCGTCCGGGTGAGCCGAGACCCCTTCCAGCGCCATGATGTCGCAGATGTGTTCGCGCAGCTCAGGGACACCCTGTGCGGACCCGTACTGGAGGGCCACCTGGCCATCCGACGAGATCAGTCGGGCTACCTCCGCCGCGATCGAGTCCAGCGGCAGCGCGGCCAGGTTCGGCATCCCGCCTGCCAGCGAAACCACCTCGGGACGGCTGGCCACCGCGAACAGCGCGCGGATCTCCGAGGCGGTCATGCCCGCGGTCCGCTGCGCGTAGCGCGCCAGGTGGGTGTCGAGGTTGCGTGCGGTTCCGCGTGAAGGGGTCGGATCGTTCCCGGTCGAGCTGTCCTGGTCGGTCATGCTGCGCTCCAGTGGTCGGCTGGTCTCCCATGGGTTGGATCAGGCCGAAAGGGCGGGGTGTTACACAGCTGGCGGGGGACTACCTGCCTTGCCTGAGGCTGTTCACTTGGGGGTGAGACTATTGGGCAACGCCCCTACCAGGGCCGCAAGTTGCTCAAGGATCGAAGCAGTCTATCGGTTCGACGGCGTCAATCCACTGCCGATGTAACTGCGGACACAGGCCGGCTGGCAGGTGGCGATAACCTCACCCCTTCAGGTACGGCACGGCGTGCCGTAATCCTTTCCGTTGGCACAGCCGCGACATATGCTGGCCACACCGGTGGGAAGGGCGTTTCAGGAGGTCAGGTGTCGCGACGCGTTGTGGGCGTCACGCTGGACAACCTCGACCACCTGCCCCCGCGATGCAGGAACTGCGTGTTCTGGGAACTGGAACCACACGTGCGGGAGCAGGCGGAGGAGTTCAGCCAGACTGACCTGGAAAAGGAAGCCTGGGTATCGAGTGTGCTCCTGGAATGGGGGTCCTGCGGGCGCATCATCTACGTCGACGGCGTGCCTGCCGGGTACGCGCTCTACGCTCCTCCGGCCGTCGTGCCCGGGGCAGCCACCTTCCCGACCGGGCCAGTCAGCGCTGACGCGGTGCTGCTCACCGCGCTGCGCATGGTCGACGAGTTCACCGGTGGCGGGCTGGCTCGCGTCCTGGTCCAGCATGTGGCGCGGGACCTCACCCGGCGGGGTGTGAAGGCGATCGAGGCGTTCGGGGATCTCCACGAGACCGCGAAGGGGTGCGTGATTCCCGCGGGGTTCCTGCAGCAGGTCGGGTTCAAGACCGTTCAGCAGCATCCGCAGTGGCCCCGGCTGCGTCTGGAGCTGCGGACCGCGATCTCCTGGAAGGAAGACGTCGAGGCCGCACTGGAACGACTGATCAACTCCGTGTCCGTCCGAACCGCTGAGCCGGCGCTCGGCGGGCCGTGACGGGGCCAGTGACAGGAAGGTTCCCATACTGTCACTGATGCTGTTATCGCAGGTCAGGCACCTTCGGCGCGGGCGAGTTCGTGACGGAGCAGGTCCCCGAAGGTGAACGTGCCGGTGGGCTGGTCATCCTTGCCCAGCAGGTAGAGCCGCTTGACCGCGACCAGCAGCCCTTCGGCCACGACATCGCGGAATCCCGGGTCGAGCAGGCGCTGCCGGTCCTCGGCGTTGGTCAGGTACCCGATCTCCAAGCGCACCGCGGGCATCTTCGTCAACCGCAGCACGTCCCACGTCTTCGGGTGGGAGCGGCAGTCCACCATGCCCGTGCGGGCCACCAGCTCGCGCTGCAGCAGGCCCGCCAGCGCCTCGCCCACGGTCGAGGTCGTGCCGTTTCCGGTGCCGAAGTGGAAGCTCGCGATGCCCTGCCCGGTCGGGGACGGGTTGGCGTCCGTGTGCAGCGAGAGGAACAGGTCCGCGCCGGCCTCGTTGGCGAACGTGGCACGGTCCGCGTCCGGCGGGCACGTGTTCGGACCACGCGAGATCAGCGCTTCCATGCCGGTCGCGGCCATGCGGCCCTCCAACCGGCGCGCGAGGTCCCATGCGAGCTCCGCCTCACATACCCCACCGGCGGTCACACCCTGGTCAGGTCCGCCGTGCCCTGGATCGATCACGATCCGCTTGCCCCGCAGCCGCGGTCCAGCCCGGCGCACTTTCTCCTGCTCGCGGAGGTAGACCGGGCGGCCGCCGCGCACCTTCGGGGAGAGCTGTTTGAGGGCGCGCAGCGTGGCTGGGCCGCAGATGCCGTCCGCGTTCATGCCGTAGTCCCGCTGGAAGCTGCGCAGCGCGGTCTCTGTCTCGCGGCCGAAGATGCCGTCCGGGCGGCCGGCATCGTAGCCGAGTTCGAGCAGGCGCTCCTGGAGCGCGAAGACGTCGTCACCGCTGACCGGCTTGGACACCAGGTAGGCCAGCGGGCGGTCCCCGAGACGCCACCGGGCGTCCGTGAGTGCCCGGTAGGTCGCCGGGCCGACCACGCCGTCGGTGATCAGGCCACGCTGCTGCTGGAAGACCCGGACAGCCTGCTCCACCGCCGCGTCGTACACCGCCGGGCCGTGCTGGCCGTTCGGCGCGGCCAGCAGGCCCAGCGACGCAAGGGTTTTCTTGATCTCGGCAACTGCCGGACCGACGTCACCGCGGTGGAGCAGCGTCATGCACTCCTCGCTCGATTCAGGCGTCGGTGTGGCCCGACGCGAAGGACGGTTGCTCTCCCCCGGTATCGACTTGTTCGCGACCCGGCGGGCACATCCCAAGCTGACCCCTCTCGGGGTGACCCCTCTCAGTCAGACATTGTGCCTGCCGGCGCCGGAGATATTGTGCCTTGTCCGTCGTAGCCCACCCACACGGGCCACGCACAGCGACCAATCCGGCACTGACCTGGGTGAGTTGTGGTCCAGGTGGGTGACGCATGCAGTGGCTCAACAACAAAACACGGTCCCACCGCCTTCCCCTCCTGAAGGGGACGGTGGAACCGTGTTCATTCGTTGGTTGACGATGGCGGCCGGTTCCGGTGAGCAGCCGAACTGGCTCACCACGTCAGGTAGTCAGTCGCTCACAGGTAGTCGGCCAGGTCCGACAGCAGCGCCGCCTTCGGCTTGGCGCCGACGATCTGCTTGACCGGCTCACCGCCGGAGAACACCAGGAGTGTCGGCACGGACATCACCTGGTAGTCGCGGGCCACGCTGGGGTTCTGGTCGATGTCGAGTTTGGCGATCGTGAGTTTGTCGCCGTGCTCCTCGGCGATCTCCTCCAGCACCGGCGCGACCATCTTGCACGGCCCGCACCAGGTGGCCCAGAAGTCGACCAAGACCGGCTTGTCGCTCTTGAGCACCTCGGTCTCGAAGGAATTGGCGTCCACGGTCACGGTCTTACCGGCCATGTTCATCTCCTCACGGGTTGGGTCCCGGACAGGTCCAGGTGGGGCTGGTTGGTCGGGGTCTGGGGCGCGTCAGCCCGCCGCGTGCTCGGCGAGCCAGCGTTCCGCGTCGATGGCCGCGGAGCAGCCGGTGCCCGCTGCGGTGACCGCCTGACGGTAGGTCTTGTCGACCAGGTCGCCGGCGGCGAACACGCCGGCCGCGCTGGTCCGCGTGGTCGGTTGCTGGACGACGACGTAGCCGTCGGAGTCCACCTCGACCTGGTCGCGGACGAGTTGGCTGCGCGGGTCGTGGCCGATGGCCACGAACATGCCGTTGACCGGCAGTTCCGAGGTTTCCCCGGTTCGAGTGTCACGCAGCCGGAGGCCGGTGACCGTGCCGTCCCCGAGCACCTCGGTGACAGCGGTGTTGGTCAGCCACTTGATCTTCTCGTTGGCCCGCGCCCGCTCCAGCATGATCTTCGAGGCGCGGAATTCCTCCCGCCGGTGGATGACAGTCACCGATCGGGCGAACCTCGTGAGGAACGTGGCCTCTTCCATCGCCGAGTCCCCGCCGCCGATCACGGCGATGTCCTGGTCCCGGAAGAAGAACCCGTCACAGGTGGCGCAGGCCGACACACCGTGACCGAGCAGCCGCTCCTCACCCGGCACCCCGAGATACCGGGCAGCCGCACCCATCGCCAGCACGACCGCGCGGGCGCGGTAGCTCGTTCCGTTCGCGGTGACGGTCTTCACCGGGCCCGCGAGGTCGACCTGCTCGACGTCCTCCGCCCGCAGCTCAGCACCGAACCGCTCGGCCTGGGTCCGCATCTGCTCCATCAGATCCGGCCCCATGATGCCGTCCCGGAAGCCGGGGTAGTTCTCCACATCGGTCGTGGTCATCAGGGCACCGCCGAACTGGGTGCCTTCGAAGACCAGTGGTTCCAACTCGGCCCGCGCGGCATACACCGCAGCGGTGTACCCGGCAGGGCCGGAGCCCACGATGATCACGTTGCGGACGTCGCCTGTCACCGCGTCCCTTCCCTTGGTCGCCTGGTCGGGCGCGCCGCCGTCGAGCCGCGACGCACCGGGGTCAACGCGATCCTAGGCGCGTCTGTTCCCGCCCCTGCTGGCGCCGCCACGTGTTCCACGTCATGGGTTCACGGCCTGGATCGCCTGCCGAACACGGGTGTTAACCACCGAAGGAGGAGTCCGAGATCTTCGCCGGGTTGCCGGGCCCGCATTCCGGGCCAACCGTCAGCAGCCGGAACCGTCCGATCCGGCCGGCCGGAAGGACCAGCAGCTCGGCCGGTCGGCCGTTGAGCGTCACCTCCCGGGCGGCGATCGGCCGACCCTTGGTCACGCCGTTGACGAGCAGGCACTCCTCCAGCTTCTGCGCGTCCGACAGCTTCCCGTACTGCTTCGAGTGCAGGACCTCGGTGAACTGGCCGGGGGTCAGGGCCACCTGCTGCCCGGCCAGGGCCATCGGCTGGGACGTCTCGGACCCGGGCACCGGCGGCAGGGCTTCCGGCGTCGTCTGGGTGCCTTTCCAGGGTGAGACGCCAATGAGGACCGCCCCGACAGTGGCCGCAGCCGTGAGCAGGCCGGCGCTCCAACTGACCCACCGGCGGCGCTTGCGACGCGCCTCGGCGAGATCGATCACCTGTGCGCCCGCGGGCGACTCTGCCGACGCCGCCGGCGCTTCCTGGCGCAGCGCGGCCTCGATCTGGTCCGCGACCTCGTCCGGCATCGTCACTGGCGGAATCGCGGCGAGATCGGCCCTGGTCGCGTCGAGCGCGGCCAGGATCTCGCTGGCCCGCGGATCAGCAGCCACCGCTGAGCGCAGCTCGTCGGCCGTCTGCTGATCGAGCACGTCACCGTGCAGATCGGCGAGCAGATCCGGCGACCACGGTGGCTCTTGCGGCGCCGGTACACGCCGTTGCTCGCCGCTCATCGTCCCTCCCGTCGACGCATCGCCTGACCGTCTTCTCGGACGTTCGCATCCGCACTCGGGTTCCGCAGATGGCCCAGGAGTTTCGCGAGCCTCATCCGACCCCGAGCGCAGCGGCTCTTGATCGTTCCCTCCGCGACGCCCAGCACGCTGGCCGTCTCCGCCACCGAGTAGCCCTCGACGTCGACGAGCACGATCGCGGTCCGCTGGTCCTCGGGCAGGGCGGCGAGGGCGTCCTGCACGGCCAACCTGGTGTCCTGGTCGGCGATCTCGTCGCGGGGTGCGGCGGGCTCCGCCGGCCCCGTCTCCGGCAACGGCACGGTGGGTCGACGTTTCCTGATCCGGTCCAGGCACGCGTTCACCACGATGCGGTGCAGCCACGTGGTGACCTGGGATTCGGCGCGGAACGAGGACGCGTTGCGGAACGCGGAGATCATCGCGTCCTGCAGGGCGTCAGCGGCTTCCTCGTGGTCCCGCAGGGTGCGCAGCGCGACCGCCCACAGCCGGTCCTTGTGCCGGCGGAAGAGCTCGGCGAACGCGTGCGGATCGCCCTGGGCATGCGCCACGAGTAGGTCGGCGTCCGAACTGACGGGAACAGACACGGCCAGCCACTCTACTGACTGTGATCTGTATCACTATGCAGCGGCGGGTAGTGAGATCGTCACCGGGACGTGCCGTAGATGGTGACCTTGTTGAGCCGGGACTGGAACTGGCCGCCGGGACCCGGTGCCAGCTGCGTGATCCACACCAGCACGTACTTGGTGGGCTGGGCGGCGTTGACCGGGATCGGGTTCGGGCCGGCGGTCAGGTCCTTCGCGCCGATCACCGGGCTGGCGTCCAGGTTCGGGTTCGGGCTGTCCGCCGATCGGATCTCCACCCGCGTTCCCGGGCTCGCCGTGTCGATGACCACCTGCGACACGGTCGCCGGCTGGGCGAGTGCCAGCACGACGCCGCTGCCCCGGGTGTAGCCGGTGCCGAACTGCTGGAAATAGCTCGACGTCGCCCAGCCGCTCGGATCGCCGTTGAAGAGGTTGCGGACCTTGGTCGGGCTGTCGGGTTGCTGATCTGGGTTGTACGCCGCGCCGTCGACGATCTGTAGCGGGGCCGACGGCGACTGCGGTGGGCGCGCCGCCTGACCGTTGCCGTTGTTCTGACCCACGATCATCGACGGCCCGGCGTTGGTGCCCGGACCGGTGAAGATGCCGACGATGCCGGCCGCGAGCCAACCCACGACGAGCAGAGTCGCGACCGCGAGAACCGCGACGCTGATCGCGAGCTTCTTGCGCTTTTCCTGGTCCGGCTTCTCGTCGTCGGTGCGCCACACCTCGTTCTCGCCGCTGTCCTGCTCGTGCGCCGCCGAGCTGGATGCCGTGCTATCCAGGCTCGCGTACTGCTCGAGCACGCGAAGCACTGCGGCTCCGGTGCGCACCCCACCGGTCGTGCCGGTGGCTTCTGGAGTGCCCAGCGCACGAACGGCCACAGTGGACAGTTCCAGTGGGATCACCGACCGGAGGGTGCGGGGTGCCACGACCGTGCCGTCCGGGCCGGTCGGCGCCGGCGGAAGTCCCTCCGGGCCGCCGGGAACCGCCCAGTGGCCGGTCAGCAGCAGGTACAGGGCAGCGCCCAGACCCTGGACGTCGGAGCTGGAGTTGGCGCTGGCCTGCGGACCCGGGAAGGCCAGCCGGACCTCGCCTTCGGCGGTGACGCGGATGCGCTGGGGGTGGTCGGTCCCGAGTACCAGGCCGGCGTGATGCGCCGCCTCCACAGCACCGGCCAGCGGTTGCAGCAGCCGTGCAGCGGTGCCCGGCGCGAGCGGGCCGTCCCCGACCAGCTCGGTGAGATCGACGCCGTGGGTCCACTCCGCGATCACGGTTCCGAGCACGCCGGCCGGATCACCCGGTGCCTGGGAGACCACGTCAAGCACTCGGGCGACACCCACGTGATTGAACGTGGAAGCGTGCATCGCGCGTTCCAGCGTCCGACGCGCGGCGGCAGCGTCCTCGGCATCGGACCGGTCCCCGAGGAGGATGGTCAGCGCGACATCCCGGCCGAGCACGCCGTCCTTGGCACGCCAGAGTTGCGCATTGCAACGGGAATCGAAACCGACCTGGCCGAGCAGCCGGTAGCGACCATGATCGAGGACGGCCCCGGGGCTTAGCCCGCTCCCGGCGCCGTCGGCGTGTGCTACTTGCTCGGTCGGTTTACTGCTCACGTGTGCTCTCCCGCTCCCTCCGCGCATTCCGGGGGCGCGGGCCGCCCCCTCTCCCCTCGGAAGAAGACCTTTGCTCACAAAGCCTACGTGACTGCCGGGTCATCGACGACGCAGCAAACCGGTGAGGCGCGCGATAACGGGTTGCAGTTCGGCAACTCGGAGCAACCACAGCACGCCGAAGATCGCAACGAATCCGACGGCGCTGCCGGCGACCAGCTCCGGCCAGACCAGCAGCGGGCCGCCGCGACCGTGCAGCGCCATGCTCGCGCCCCGCGCGACCGCCCAGGCAAGCCCACCGCCGGTAACCGACGCCACCGCAGCCTTGAAGAGAGTGAGCAGGAACCGCTTGCCGCCGATCGGCCCGAGCCGGTGCCGCAGCCAGATCTCACCGACCAGCCAGCCGACGACGAACGTGAGGGAGTTGACCGCGCTCAGGCCCAGCACCACGTTCTTGTGGCTGAGCAGGATCGGACACAGGTAGGCCAGCGGAACCTTCAGCGCGGTCATGATGATCATGATCACGGTGGGGGTGCGCGCATCCTTTAGCGCGTAGAACACGCGCATCTGCATCATCGTGATCGCGTACGGCAGCAGCCCGAACGCGGACACCGCCAGCGCCATCCCCAGTCGGGTGGCGTCGTCGGCACCGCTCTTGCCGATCGAGAACAGCGCGACACCCAGCTCGGTGCCCAGAGCGGTCATGATCGCGCTGATCGGCAGCAGCGCGACCGTCGACATGCGGTTACCCAGTGACAGGTCGTCGACGACCCGCCGGTGGTCGCCATCGGCCGCGGCCGCGCTCATCCGGGGCAGGATGGCGGTCATCAGTGAGAAGCCGATGACCCCGTACGGCAGTTGCAGCAGCAGCCAGGCGTTGTTGTAGATCGCCCAGCCGCCCGTTCGAGTGCCGACCTGGCTCAGCGCCATCAAGCCGATCTGGCTGACCAGCACGTAGGTGATCATCCAGGCGGCGAGGCCACCGAACTCGGACAACCGGGGGTCCCAGCCCCAGCGCCAGCGGACCCGGAAGCCGGCGCGGCGCAGCGCCGGCACCTGGATGAGGGCTTGGGCGACCACACCGCAGGTGACGCCGATGCCGAGCACGAGCAGGTGGGCGTCGGTCATCCGTGCCGCGTTGAGCGTCAGCTCCCCGGGAAGCAGCTTGTACGCCACGAGCGTGCCCAGGATGACCAGGTTGTTCACCACCGGCGCCCAAGCCGGGGGACCGAAGACCTGCTTGGACTGCAGGATCGCGCCCAGCAGCGCGCTGACCCCGTAGAAGAAGATCTGCGGCAGCAGCAGGTAGGCGAACGCGGTCGCCAGCGCCGGGTTGGCGTCGTCGGCGCTGCTGACGTACAGCCTCGTCAGCAGCGGTGCCGCGACCACCGCCAGCACGGTGCCGACCGCGAGGACGACGCTCGCCAGCGTCACCAGGCGCTGCATGTACGCCTCGCCGCCGTCGGCGTCCCGCTTCTCCGCCCGTACCAGCACCGGCACGATCACGCTGGTCAGCACGCCCCCGATGAGCAGCTCGAAGACGATGTTCGGGAGGTTGTTGGCGGCGGTGAACGAGTCGTTCGGGGTGCCGAGCCCGATCACCCAGGCGAGGACCAGCTTCCACAGGAACCCGGTGATCCGGCTGAACAGCGTCGCCACGGCCATCGACCGGCTGGCGCGGAGAAGCGAGGGCTTGGCGCTGCCTGCGGAGTCGTCGATCGGCTCGATGACGTGGGTCTGCTCGGCCGGGTCCTCGGCGGCGACGACCACGTGGGTCTGTTCCACCGGGTCCTCGTCGTGCTTGCGGTTGACCTGGGGAAACGGCGAGACCGGCGGGATCGGTTGGGTCGGTTCCGTAGGTTCCGTCGCTGGTGGGCGCAGCGGTCGCGGGCCGGCGTGCTCCGGCGTCGGGGGCTTCCGTATCGGACCGACCTTCGGGATCGGCGCGGTCGGCGGGTCGGCCGGTAACCCGTGCGGCTTCAGCCGGTCGGTGCGGATGCCGGGCCAGCGGGCGTGCTTGCCATCCCGTCCTAACCCGTCCCCATCCACCTGGCCTGTTCCCTAACTAGCCGGAGCGCGCGGTGCCCCGGATCGGTCCGTTCTGGTACGCACGTACATGCGTTGGTGCGATCTTGCCGGGCAGAACGGCCGTTGTCACATGACGCGGGAGAGTTTTCAGCGCCCTTTCAGCGTTTCGCGCAGCTCTTTCAGCGCGCACTCAGCTCTTGCTCGTCGGCTCCCGCCGCGGCGGAGTCATCACCAGCGCTGTCCCGCTTGCCGTTTCTGCCCTGGACACGGCGGATGATCCTTCGCGCGGCCGACACGATCAGCAGCAAGCCCGCGATGCTGGTCATGACCATGGTGATGGTGCCGTTGGCATCGGATTCCAGCTGCAGGCGGGTGGCGCCGCCGAGCTGGGTGCCGCCCTCGGTCCGGGCGGAGACGTCCACGCTGAACTTGCCCACGCGGGTGACGTCGGATTCCAACCAGAACTGCCGGGTGCCCTGCGCGGGAATGCGCAGCACCCCGAGGTCCTTGGTGCGGATGCCCGGCTGGTTCGACGTGTGCAGCTGGATCGACACCGTGACCGGAAGCCGGTTGGTCACCGTCAGCGGGATGGGACTGTTCGACGAGGTGAGTTTGACCTGCCCGTTGAACTCCGCGACCTGCACGCCGTCACGGATGTTCGCCACCGCCTCTTCGCCAGCGTGCAGCCAGTCCTGTGCCCCCTGCGGGTTGCCCCGCCAGACGCTGGAGGTGGCGCGCAGGAGGCCGTCACGCAGGGGCGTGGTGATCGTGGCCGGGTCGACCGCGGCGGCGGGGTCCTCGCGCATGGCCCGGAACAGGTCGCCGACCTGGTAGTTCTGCGCGGCGACCTCGCGCAGCACCGGGCGCTGGATCTCGGCGCTCGCGTCGCCGGCCGGGTAGGTCAGGCTGACCGGCGGGAGCCGGTCGGACCCGGCGCTTCCGGCAGCGCCGGAGGACACGGTGCCGGGCGCACTCCCGCCGCCGGAACCCGGCCCGGGGGTGGCGGAACCACCCTGGCCGGGCGTCCCGGAGCTGGCCGGCGCGTTGGACGGCAGGCCGGTGGGTTCCAGGTACCCGCTGGTGACCAGCTGCTGCATCCCCTGCAGGAGGGCGTGCAGGTCATCGCCGTCGATGTTCCACCGGCGCGCTGGCGCGATCACCGATGGTCTGCCGTCGCGGAACCCGTCGGTGGCGCGGAAGGCGAGCGCGCCGAGCGTGTTCTGGACCGCCGGCAAACCTGCGCCGCTGGCCGCGCTGGACAGCAAGGGGTCGATGGGGGACGCCGCGATGGACTTCTGCGTTGGCGCGCCGTTCTGGGGACCGGCGTTCTGGCCGGGCAGGATCACCCGCGCCGGACCGCCAGAGCCGCCGGGGATCGCGGTCGGCTGCACCAGGAGGGTGCTGACGCCGAGGTCGGCCAGCGTGCTCGCGGTCGGCTCGTCCACCGCGCCGTCGATCGGCCAGAACACGTCCCGCCGTGGGTCCACCCGCAGCGCCTGGCGCAGCACGTCGGCGCCGTCCATAGAGCCCTTGATCAGGTCGGGCAGGCCGGCGTGACCCAGCGCGACCACGTCCGCGTCCGCGGTGGGAAGCGGGATCACGCACCGTCCCTGGGCGACCGACCGGAGTTTGCTCAACCACAGCCGGGCGGCAGCCGCGCCCACGCCGGGGCGCGTCGAGCCGTCCGGCTGGTGCACCTGGTAGCCGCCCTGCATCGCGCTCGCCGTGTTGACCACGTCCGGGTCGATCGCGAAGCACAGCCCGCCGCCCAGCGGCGAACCTTGCGGCGCGATGTCGTCCACCGCCTGGACCAGCCCGAACAGTCGCCCGCCCGGGGCCAGGGACGTGGACATCTGATCGTCCGCGAGGACCGCGGGTTGGCCCGGCGTGGGCTCGCGGTCCATGCGCGGGACGTCGACGATCGGGACCAGCATCGTCACCGGCGTGGGCCGGGGGGGCCGTGCCGGGGGCGTCCCGAGCGGCGACAGCACCGGCAGCAGGAAGGGAGCCTGGGCCAGCCGGGAGAGGCGACCGGAGGACATCTCGCCGTTGATGCTGAGCATCAGCGGGTACACCCCCGGCTCGGAGAGCTGCAGCGTGGTGGCACCGCCGCTGATCGGCACCTGCACCTGGAACGGCACTCGCTGGCCCGGCGCCAGGGACGCAGTGATCGGGAAGAACCGGGGAGCGGTCTGGGTGACCGACGCGTCCCCCCGGACCGCTTCCGCGGCGTTCTGCTCGCTGGTCACGGGCGAGCCGCGCTGGATGCGGGTTTCCAGATCAACGATGCGTTGATCACTGTTGTTGGTGATCGAACCGGTGATCGTCAGGACCGGCGGGCCACCGCCGGTCACCGTATCTGGCGTGATCTTTGTCACGTCCAGTTGGATCGGAGGGGCAGTCTCCGCCGATGCGGTGAGATTCGGGGCGAGGGTGAACAGCAGGAGGCCGATCACCGCGACCAGCGCGCTTTTCACACCGACTCCGTCCCGGTGCGATGCGCCGGCGGGTCCTGCCGGCCCGGCGACCGCCCGGCCGGTCCGCTCGCGGTCGCCGCCTCCGCCCCGTCGAGCAGCCCGATCGCATGGCGAACCAGGCGACGCTCGTCGGCGTAGGCCAGCAGCCCGTCCAACTCACCAAGCGGCACCCACGCCACCTCGGTGACCTCCACGTCCTCGTCGGAAAGCTCCCCACCCACCGCGGTGAGCAGAAAGTGATGCACGGTCTTGTGTACACGCCGGTTGTCCGCGACGAACCAGTAGTCGATCGTCCCGATCGCCTGCCGTACCCGCCCCGTTATGCCAGTCTCCTCGGTGATCTCTCGCACTGCGGTCTGTTCGGGGCTCTCACCAGGTTCGATGTGCCCCTTCGGCAGCGACCACAGCAACCGGCCCCGGCGATCCAGCCTCCCGATGATCGCAGCGTGCTTCTCGCTGGTGTCGACCACCAGCCCACCGGCCGAGGTCTCGTTCACGGTCCGCAGGCGCCGGCGGCGGCGCCTGTTCCGGCGCCCCGGCGTGGTATCGCCGGTACGGCCGGGCGACGGGGGCATGTGGCCGATGGTAATGCGCCTGGCACGGTGCGGGGCTACTTCGACTGGCACGGTCCGGGGACGCGCCCGGCGTGTCGGACGGTCCAGCGTGCGTCCCGACCCGAGCACGGTCGGGTGCGAAACGCTCGGCAGAGCGTAGCCGGTGGCTACCCGCCCGGTGGAACCCGAACGGCCGATACCCTGATATCTCGTGTCCCCCTCCCCTCCTTCGGCTACCGGTACTGACGGCTCCACTCGCCTCCGGCAGGAAGCCCAACGCAACGCCGTCGTCGAGTTGGTGAAGGTTGCGCCGATCGCCGAGGAGCTGGCGCACCGCTTCGTCGCCGCGGGCCACCGGCTGTACCTGGTCGGCGGGAGCGTGCGGGATGCGCTGCTCGGCCGGCTGGGCAGCGATCTCGACTTCACCACCGACGCGCGCCCGGAGGAGGTTCGCGAGCTGCTGGACGGCTGGGCGGAGACCGTGTGGGACACCGGTATCGAGTTCGGCACCCTGGGCGCGTACAAGCGTGGGACGACCGTGGAGGTCACGACGTTCCGCGCGGACGTCTACGACCGGGTCAGCCGAAACCCGGAGGTGGCTTTCGGGCACTCGATCGAGGGGGACCTCGTCCGCCGGGACTTCACCGTCAACGCGATGGCGATCGAGCTTCCGCAACGCCAGTTCGTCGACCTGCACGGCGGCATGGAGGCGCTGGTGGACCGGCGGCTGGACACGCCGGCCGCGCCCGAGGACTCGTTCGCCGACGACCCGCTGCGGATGCTGCGCGCGGCCCGGTTCGTCTCCCAGCTCGGCTTCGCGCCCGCGCGGCGGGTGGTGGACGCGATGACCGCGATGGCCGGCGAGCTCCGGCGGATCACCCCGGAGCGGGTCCAGGCCGAGCTGTCCAAGCTGATGTGCGGCCAGTACCCGAGACACGGCGTGGAGCTGATGGTCGACACCGGCCTGGCGGAGTACGTGTTCCCGGAAGTACCGGCCATGCGCCTGGAGATCGACGAGCACCACCAGCACAAGGACGTCTACCACCACTCGCTGGTCGTACTGGATCAGGCGATCGACCTGGAACGCGCGGCCGACCCGGAATCCGCACCCGACCTCGTGCTGCGCCTGGCGGCGCTGCTGCACGACATCGGCAAGCCCGCGACCAGGAGGTTCGAGCCGGGCGGCGGCGTGAGCTTCCACCACCACGAGGTCGTGGGCGCGAAGATGGCGCGCAAGCGGTTGCGCGCCCTGCGGTACTCGAAGGAGGTCGTCTCCGACGTCTCCGACCTGGTCTACCTGCACCTGCGCTTCCACGGTTACAGCGAGGGCAACTGGACCGACTCCGCCGTGCGACGGTACGTGACCGACGCCGGTCACCTGCTCCCGCGGCTGCACAAGCTGGTGCGCGCGGACTGCACGACCCGCAACAAGCGGAAGGCGAGCGCGCTGCAACGCTCCTACGACGACCTTGAGGAGCGGATCGTGCGCATCCAGCAGGAGGAGAACCTCGCGAAGATCCGCCCCGACCTGGACGGCAACGAGATCATGCGGCTGCTCGGCGTCGAGCCGGGGCCGCTGGTCGGCAAGGCGTGGAAGCACCTCAAGGAGCTGCGCCTGGATCGCGGTCCGATGGACCGGGACGAGGCCGAGCGCGAGCTGTTCCGCTGGGCGCGCGAGCACGGCATCGACGTCCCGGAGAAACCGGCGGAGTGAGGCAGGACATCGAGTGAGCAGCCAACAATGATCCAATCCAATAGTAATATTGAGGATTTTCGCTCACTAGTGTCGGTCAGTGGGTAGTGTCCGCGGAATGGAAAATCGTTTATCCATGCTTCTCGCAGGGACTTCGGGACGGGGTCACATCGCCAATCGATCGTCCGCCTGAGATCATGCTGTAGTGGGATCAGATGCGGACGTGGAGCCTGGGACGCTGCTGGTCGCTGCTCCGCAACTGCTCGACAAGAACTTCCGGCGGACCGTGGTGTACGTCATTCACCACCGGGAGGAAGGAACGCTCGGCGTCGTACTGAACCGGCCGAGCGAGGTTGCCGTCGAGGACGTGCTGCCGGGGTGGGCGAGGCATGCCACCGAACCGGCGTCGCTGTTCGTCGGTGGACCGGTCGAGCAGCGCACAGCCATCTGCCTGGCCGCGCTGCGGACCGGGGAGAACGTCGACTCGGTCCAGGGAGTGATCGGCGTGCGCGGGCCGGTCGGGCTGGTGGATTTGGACGGCAACCCGGACGAGCTCGCGGCGCGAGCACGGGGGATGCGGTTCTTCGCCGGCTACGCCGGTTGGGACGCGGAGCAACTCGCCGGGGAGATCGACCGCGGCGACTGGCTGGTCGTGCCGGCGCTGCCGGACGACGTGATCGCCGCACCGGGCGCGGACCTGTGGGGTCGCGTCCTGCGTCGCCAGGGAACGCCGACGGCGTTCCTCGCCACGCACCCCGGCGACGTCAAGCTGAACTGAGACGTCCGGCTGACCTGGGACGTCCGGCTGACCTGGGTTACCCGCAGCCACCGCAGCAGCAGTTGCCGCAACCGCCGCTTGGCTGCGGCTCCGGCATCGCGCTGGCCGCGCGGTTGCCGAGCACACCGCCCACGCCGGTCAGCACGACCACGCCGATCAACCCCAGGACGGCGACCACGACGACGCTGGTCAGCGACGGCAGTCCGGGCAGGACGACGCCGGAGACCGCGCTGACGCCTCCGGCGGCCAGGATCGCCGGCGCGGCCACCCGGTTGCCCAGCTCGAAGGCCTCGTCGCTGCACAGTGTCGCGGGTGTGCGTACGCCCGCGTAGCGGTTGCGGGGGAGCCGACCCCGAAGCCCGCGCCAGCCCACGACCAGCAGGGCTGAGCCGCCGAGCAGCAGTACCGCGCAGAGGATGATCACAACGGTGAGGGTCACCAGGTCAGCGTAGGAAGCGCTGCTGGCGCTCCTCACACGACCCCGGCCACACGACCCCGGCCACACGACCCCGGGTGGCGTCGCTGGTGGCCCGGGCGAAAAGCGCTTCCTGCCAGCAGGCAGACTGGAGAGTTGAAGGAGACGCCAGAGAGGGAACCGCGATGAGTGCCCCGGACACGAGGACCGCTGCCAGCAAGCCCGCTGCGGGTAACCCCGCCGAAGACATGCCACCGTTCCGCTACACGGCCGAGGTCGCCGCGGAGATCGAGCAGCGCTGGCAGGAGCGTTGGGGGACGCTGGGCACCTTCCACGCCCCGAACCCCGAGGGTGAGCTGAAGGGCGACATTCCGGCGGACAAGCTCTTCGTGCAGGACATGTTCCCTTACCCGTCCGGCGCCGGCCTGCACGTCGGTCACCCGCTGGGGTTCATCGGCACCGACGTCTTCGCCCGTTTCCAGCGGATGGATGGGCGCAACGTGCTGCACACGATGGGCTTCGACGCCTTCGGCCTGCCGGCCGAGCAGTACGCGGTCCAGACCGGCACCCATCCGCGCACCACCACTGAGCAGAACATCGAGCGGTACCTGCGGCAGATCCGGCGCCTGGGGCTGGGCCACGACGAGCGCCGGCGGGTAGCCACCACCGACATCGAGTTCTACATGTGGACGCAGTGGATCTTCCTGCAGATCTTCAACGCCTGGTACGACCCGGCCGCCAACGGTGGGGCCGGCAGAGCGCGCCCGATCAGCGAGCTGGAGGCGCAGTTCGCGTCGGGTGAGCGCGCCACCCCGGACGGCAGGGCGTGGGCCGAGCTCAGCCGCAGCGAGCAGCGCCGGGCCATCGACTCCTACCGGCTGGCGTACCTGTCCGAGGCCCCGGTGAACTGGGCGCCCGGCCTTGGAACCGTGGTGGCCAACGAGGAGGTCACCGCGGACGGGCTGACCGAGCGCGGCAACTTCCCGGTCTTCCGCCGGAACCTGAAGCAGTGGATGATGCGGATCACCGCGTATGCGGACCGCCTGGTCGACGACCTGGACCGGCTGAACTGGCCGGAGACCGTCAAGACCATGCAGCGCAACTGGATCGGCCGGTCCTACGGTGCCCGCGTGCGGTTCGAGGTCGATTCGGCGGCGCCCGGTGCCGAGGGCCAGCGGATCGAGGTGTTCACCACCCGCCCGGACACGCTGTTCGGCGCGACCTACGTGGTGCTGGCGCCGGAGCATCCGCTGGTCGGCGCGCTGACCAGCGCGCACTGGCCGGAGGGCACCGACGTGCGGTGGACCGAGAGCGCGGCCACGCCGACCGAAGCGGTGGCGACCTACAAGCAGCTGGTGTCGATGAAGTCCGACCTGGACCGCCAGGAGAACAGGGACAAGACCGGCGTGTTCACCGGCTCGTACGCGGTGAACCCGGTTGACGGCCGGCGCCTGCCGGTGTTCATCGCCGACTACGTGCTGATGGGCTACGGCACCGGCGCGATCATGGCCGTGCCCGGCGAGGACGAGCGCGACTGGGATTTCGCGGAGCAGTTCGGCCTGCCGATCATCCGCACCGTCCAGCCCCCGGAGGGCTTCGAGGGCGGGGCGTACGCGGGAGAGGGCGTGAAGATCAACTCCGCTTCGGAGTCGCTGAACCTCAACGGCATGGACAAGGAACAGGCCAAGAAGACGATCACGGCCTGGCTGGAGGAGCACGGCCACGGCGCCAGCGAAGTGCAGTACAAGCTGCGCGACTGGCTGTTCGCTCGCCAGCGTTACTGGGGTGAGCCGTTCCCGATCGTGTACGACGAGGACGGCGTACCGCAGGCGCTGCCGGAGGACCAGCTGCCGGTGGTGCTGCCCGAGGTCCCGGACTACGCGCCGCGCACCTTCGACCCCAACGACGCGGACAGCGAGCCCGAGCCGCCGCTGGCCAAGGCCACCGACTGGGTCGAGGTGGAGCTGGACCTGGGCGAGGGGACCAAGCAGTACCGGCGGGACACCAACGTCATGCCGCAGTGGGCCGGTTCGTGCTGGTACCAGCTGCGCTACATCGACCCGCGCAACGAGCGCCAGTTCGTCGACCCGGAGAACGAGAAGTACTGGATGGGGCCGCGCCCCGAGCTGCACGGTGCCGACGACCCGGGCGGGGTGGACCTGTACGTCGGCGGTGTCGAGCACGCCGTGCTGCACCTGCTGTACTCGCGGTTCTGGCACAAGGTGCTCTACGACCTGGGGCACCTGTCCTCGGAGGAGCCCTACCGGCGGCTGTACAACCAGGGCTACATCCAGGCATACGCCTACACCGACTCGCGGGGCGTGTACGTGCCCGCCGAGGAGGTTGAGGAGCGGGACGGGAAGTTCTTCTGGCAGGGCCAGGAGGTCACCCGCGAGTACGGCAAGATGGGCAAGAGCCTGAAGAACTCCGTCACGCCGGACGAGATGTGTGACAACTACGGCGCGGACACGCTGCGGCTGTACGAGATGTCCATGGGGCCGCTCGACGCGTCCCGCCCGTGGGCCACGAAGGATGTCGTGGGCTCGCACCGGTTCCTGCAGCGGTTGTGGCGCAACGTCGTCGACGAGAACACCGGTGAGTTGCGGGTGGTCGACGAGCAGCCGGACATCGAGATGCTGCGGGCGCTGCACAAGACCATCGCCGGCGTCCGCGAGGACTACCGCGAGCTGCGGTTCAACACGGCCGTCGCGAAGCTGATCGAGCTGAACAACCGGATCACCAAGGCGTACACGGGTGCGACCGGTACACCGCGCGCCATCGTGGAACCGCTGGTGCTGATGTCCGCGCCGCTGACCCCGCACCTGGCCGAGGAGCTGTGGTCGCGGCTGGGGCACACGGAGAGTCTGGCGCACGGGCCGTTCCCGGTGGCTGACGAGCAGTACCTGGTCGAGGACACCGTCGAGTACCCGATCCAGTTCAACGGGAAGGTGCGTTCACGCGTGGTCGTTCCGGCGTCGGCGGGTCAGGACGAGGTGCGGGCCGCCGCGCTGGCCGATGAGAAGATCGTCGCCGCGCTGGGTGGGAACGATCCGCGCAAGGTGATCGTCGTTCCCGGACGGCTGGTCAACGTCGTCGGCTGAACCCCGCGAAGGTCCTGCTGGCTGGCCCGGTGAACCGCTGACGCTGTTTCCCGTGAAACATTGCCAGCCATCGGCAGCGGTCTGCCGGTACTACACGTCCCAGCCGAGGTCGCGAGCGAGTTCCCCCAGCATCGAGTCGAACAGCCGATCAGCCTGGTCGACGGCGAAGGGGAACCGCCCGAAGACCTCCAGCGCGATGTGCCCGTAGATCCGAATCCACCAGGTGAGCAGCAGGTACACGCCATCCGGGCCGAGCGCTTCCGGCGGGATGTCGATCCCTTCCACGGAGAATGCGCTGGCCAGCGCGCGCTGGTTGCCGGCGAGCTCGTCCTGCAGGCCCAGCGGCATCCGGTCGGTGCGGGGCTTGAACCCGCCGTCGGTGATGAGTGACCCCACGATGCTCAGGAAGACGCTGGCGAACTGGTCGGGATGTTCCGGTTGGCGAGCGGGATGGACGTGACCGTTGGTTTCGGTACTGGGAGTAGCGAAGACGAGGGTGAACTCCTGCGGGTGTGCCAGCGCCCACCGGCGAAACGATCGGCACACCGTGAGTACCTTGCCGAGGGGGTCGTCCGCGGGCACCGATTCGAGGTTCGCGGTCAACTCGCCGGACAGGTCGGTGCAGATGTCGTTGCACAGCTGTCGCAGCAGGTCTTCACGGGAGTTGTAGTAGCGGTACAGCGCGGGGGCGGTGATACCGAGCTCGCGAGCGATCGCCCGCAGCGTCACGGCGTCGCGGCCTTGAGAGATGAGCAGCGCCCGCGCATGGTGCCGAATCTCGACCTCAGTAGTCGCTCGTAGCCGCTCACGTCGAGCGACCTCACTCATGGCCACTCCATTGAGAGGCAGTCACTAGGCTTTCCTCACTTAGCGTGTCGGGTGCGACCGGCGTTCTGTCGCTCGTGGTGATCACCTCGCGGCGTTCACCTCACGGTAGCGGCCCGGCCTGTGCGCCACCAGCGAGTCGTGTCCGAGGTGAGCACGTGGTCTATCACGGGCCGGACGGGTTCGCCACGGGAACCAGCCGATTCCTTGTCCATGTCACTCGAACGAATGACGTCGCGTTACTGAATTGACACAGGTAGCGAGGGAGAAGAACAAACCGGTGCCGGCCATACGGGGGGCTTCATGGCCGGCACCGGTGGTTGTGATCGTCGGTGGCGCGAACCGGCGAGCAGCAACCCATGTAGTTTGACGCGCGAGCCGCGCGAAAAGATGCACTCCGCACGCCAAGTACGCTCGAACGGGTGTGGTGGACGATCGCACCCACTCTCGCGAGTGTCGCTTTGGTCCCTTTGTTCTGTTTCAGGTTGTTCTGTTTCCGGCGCGGTGTCGCGATGACTCCTCAAAAGAGGAAACCGTGCTGCAACGAGGCGGAGACGAAGACGGCGAGGTAGAGGATCGCCAGTCCCAGCGCGACCGTCACGAACGCGCCTGGGTGCGCCAGCTCGACCCGGGCTCGCCGGTCAAGCTGGTAGGTCCCGTCCTCAATGGACTTTCGATGCAGGCGGACGCCCATCGCGATCAATCCCATCCCCAGTCCGGCTCCGGCAAAAATCCAGTCCACCGGGGCGAGCCATCCCCGGTGTGCGGTGATCCCCAGCAGCAATACAACCCCAGAAAGCGCTGCCCCGCTGGTGATTCGCTCGAATGCGCCAAGCCTGAACCGGTCCCGCGTACCAGAGGCCGGAGCCCCGGCCGCTCGCGCGACCGGGGTCTCCTGCGGGGGGACGTAACTGGTGTCGACCGGTTCCCGGCGGATCAGTTCCAGCCCGGGCGGGGGGCTACCGTGGTTCGTTGATCCGGCCACCTGGCCGCGCAGGCCAGCACTGAAGTGGCTGAGCTCGGTGCTGAGCGCGGCACACATCGCCGCCGCCCGGTCGAGCGCGGGAACGAGGCTCTCGGGCGTGGCCGGCGGTGTGTCGTCCCCTGTCGTGCTTTTCGGTGTCCCTGCGTCGTTTCCTGTACTGCGGTTTTCGTTCGTGGTCATGCGTTCAGAGTGCTTTTCGGGCCGTTGCGTTGAATCCGTAGCCCTACTTATAAGTTACCGAGGAGTAATTACAGGACTGGTCCGTTCGAGGGACGTAGTCGTGCATGGGCAATCCCATGGATCACCCGTCTCACCTGGCGTTCTCTACGATCTGCGGGGGAGTCGAGAAAGGGTGTGGTCACGAGCATGTCGGGTACGTCCCTGCCCCGGATAGGCGGCGTTGGAGTGAGCCCTGGGACGGCGTCGGGGCCGGTGGCGCGGGTGGCGGAGCCGGTCGAGGCGCCGGCGGCGACCCCGGCCCCGCCCGACCCGCAGGCCGAGGCCGCCCGCATCCGCCCGGCCGCCGAGACCGTCGCCGAGCGGCTGTTCGCCCGCGCGGGCACCGTCAGCGGCGACGCCAAGGCCGTGCTGGAAACCACCGCCGCCATGGC
>JBPYFK010000033.1:0-4242 GCA_051984675.1 Pseudonocardiaceae bacterium
TTTGATGCCGCCGCCTGGATGGTCGCCGCGCCCAGGGTCAGGCACCAGTCCGAACCGGGGAACTCGGGCCCGGTCTCCTCGCCGACGTACGCGTCAATGCGCTTGGCACCACCAAGCCCTGGCGTGAGCTGGTCACCGATCGCCCAGAGCGCTGCGCGCAGCCGGCACACACCGGCACCGGGATCGGGCTGCCGTCATGATCACATGCACTGTTCTCGGCTATGAGCGCGAGTTGGGAGGTCGCCAGCGCCACGCAGATCTTCCGTACCGGCGCGGCAGAGACAGGCACTCTGGCGACCCAGGTTGCCGACCATCTCGGCGGCTCCGCGCGCGTTATTCACAGTCTTTGCTGTCCGGTCGGCGGTCGACCGGCCTCCCCGGGAAAGTGCCAAACCAAGAGCCAACGCAGGCCGACTTCAGGCGACACCCAGCGACGCCAGGCGACTGTCAAGCCTGGTCAAGTGCCCACTGAGCGACACTGAGCCACTCCCAGCGACGCACGGAACATGACTGGGGGTTCAAGTGATCGCGCTTCAAATCCGGCCGTCCCAACTGGTAGCAAATCTTTTTCGAATATAGTTACGCCGATGCCTCGTGCTCTTCGCGGCCTCACCGCTCACGCCCGGCGTCGCCGTCCAAGCAGTAGCGGCCGCGTCAAGCGCTGACCTATCAAGGTCGCGCTTGCAGCAGGTGCACCGTAACTTTCTCGTTGGCCCGAAGCATTATCTCGTGACCATTGATGGTAGCCATCTCGCGGCAGCCTTCTGGACCCGTGAGAACGAATGTCGCGGAGGTGTGATTCGCAGACACCGACACGGTGTTGCCGTGCCACTTGAGCCGGAAGTGCACGGCGTTCCAGTCAGGCGGGAGCCATGGCTTGAAGGTCATCTGGCCGTTCCGGACACGGAATCCGCCGAATCCGCAGACGATTGTTTGCCAGGTTCCACCTGCAGATGCTATGTGGATGCCCTCCTGGGTGTTGCCCTGATTGTCGAGGAGATCGACGAATGCCGCCCGCCGGAAGTACTGAACGGCGCGGCGGGGCTCGCCGACCTCAATGCCCATGATGGAGTGGATAGCAGTGCTTAGTGAGGACTTGTGCAGTGTCAGCGGCTCATAGTAGTTGTAGTTGGCGCGCTTGATGGCATCCGGAAACTCGTCCGGGAGCACATAGGGCAGCATCACCACGTCGGCCTGCTTGAGCAGGTTGGTTCCCGCAAGGTTGTAATGGTGATAACCCGGCGGGTATTTCGGCATGTCGTTGTCGTCGTGGGTGACCGGGAGGGTCTCCAGCCTGAAGTATCCGTCGAACTGCTCAATCACTCCATCGCGGTTTGGGGCGGGCAGGTGAATCTGCTCGGCCTTCTCGAGCCACTCTTCAACCTCATCCGGTTGGAGTTCGATGCGTTCGGACACGCTGGCCAGTTTCTCGGGGTGGGTGACCGCGAGATCGGCATAGACGTGGGCGGCTTGCTGCAGGTGCCACCGCACCAGGTAGTTCGTGTAGGCGCTGTTGTCGATATGTTCGTGGAACTCGTCGGGGCCGACCACCCGGCTCAGGGCATACCGCCCGTCTGGCATCGCTTCCAGGCGGCTGGCCCAGAAGCGGCTTGTCTCGAAGAGGATCTCCGCGCCGTACTCGGTCATCAACGCATGGTCGCCCGTTGCGGCGATGTAGGCTGTCAGGCCGTACGCGACCGCCGAGGTGACGTGGATCTCCTCCTCGCCCATCCATATCCGGTGGGCGCCGTCCACCGTCCACTTCGGTGTGGTCTCCGCTCCGGTGTCGGCGGACTCCCATGCGTAGCGCGCGCCCCGGAATCCTCCGTCGCGCGCGTTCTGCCTGGCGCCATCGAGGGTGTGGTAGCGGTACAGCAGGAGTGCGCGGGCCGTCTCGGGCTGGGTGTAAATGAAGAACGGGAGCATGAACACCTCGGTGTCCCAGAACGTGTGCCCTCGGTAACGCTCACCCGACAAGCTGTTTGCCCCGATATTGACGCGCGGATCGTTCTCGTTCGCCGCGATCAGGAGGTGATAGATGTTGAAACGCACGGCGCGTGTCGCGTCGGGATCTCCGTCGATCGCCACGTCGGACTCGGCCCACTTTGCCTGCCATTCCGCACGGTTCCGCTCGCGGCACGTCACAATTCCGGCCTCAGCGTGGCGGCCGAGTTCATCCAGGCACGTCCGGCGGACGGAGGCCGCTGCGACATCGCGGGACGTGCAGACGGCGACGAACTTCTCCACGGTGAGCGTATCGCCTGCGGCAACCTGCGCACGTGACACCTGCTCGATGCATTTGTACCGCTGCTCTACGCCGGACTCAGCAGCCGATGACACCCTTGTCATGGCCGCGTATCCGATGGTGATGCCTGTGTCGATGGTTCGCGTTTCCAGATAGATGCCGTCAGCGAGTTGCTCGCGGGCAAGCTCCTCGAGGTGCTTAGATTTAGCCCATTTGTGCCACTTCATCTGCGGATCGTCCGGTGGCGGCTCGCTGTATATCGGCCGCCGGTCCAGGTTGTATCCGGTGCCGTCGATACCACTGCGGACAATTACCGGCGCCGTGTGGTTCTCCGGAGTGATCCGCGCTTGCAGGCAGCAAAGATGCTGGTCGGCGTGGCTGGCGAAGCGGACCGTCTCGAGCCGGGTCCGGCGGCCTTGCCGGTCCTCGAAAACAGTGTCGCGGAACACCGCGCCTTCCCGCATGTCGAGTATCCGCCGGTGGCGGACGACCGACGCCGACGTCACATCCAGCCTGATGCCGTTGACCACGACGGCCAGGGCCAGCCAGTCGGGTGCCTTGACCAGGTCGGGGACGGCGGAGTCATGGTGATCGAAGACCCCGCGCAGGAAGGTCCCCGGCAGTGCGCCCTCATGACCCTCCTCCAGGGAGCCTCTCGTGCCAAGGTATCCGTTGCCTGTGGTGAACAGCGTCTCGTAGAAGTTGGCCAGCGCGGCAGTGAAGCCGTCCTCCACGATCAGCCAACCCGAATCCTCACCGTCGAGATCGGCGTTCATGACTGTCTCCCGCTAGGCTCGGGGGCCGTACGCCGCGAGGATCTTCCTCAAGATTCATCTTCAGAATGTCGATGTACGGAAGCCAGACGTCCCGGTCAGCCCACACCCTTGGATGGCGCTCGCCGCTGCGGTCAGCGTCACCGTGGGGGCGTGGGCATCTAGTACCACGGTTGCATCGCCGCGTTCCTTGATGTGCCGCAGCGTCGGCTGCCCTACCTCATTATCCGTAATCGGGATACAGGCGAACGTATCGGCATCGAGCAACTTGTCGACATCAGTCGGAAGAATCGGGTTCATGAAGCACGGTCTGGTTCAGCACCGAGTTCCTGCACCCCTGTTCGGCCCGGCGACCGGCCCGAACGCCTTAAGTTAACGGTAAGCGGGCCTAGCCTCGCGGCGGCCGGAGGAGGGTCGGCATGGGCACTGAACCCAGGCATCGAAGCTTCGAAGTGACCGAGATCTCAGGACTTGAGCCGTACCTTGAGACCGTGCAGTTCCGCCAGGGGGCCTGCCTCATGCGCGAGGGCAGCCCCGGCGACGCGTGTTACTTCATTGTTTCGGGCGAGGTACGTGTGGAGGTCGAAAGGCCAGACTTCGACAGCGATGGCGTCGTGTCGTTCATGGGGTCTGGCACGGTCTGCGGTGAACTCGGCCTAGTCGACGATAGTCCCCGGTCCGCCAGCGCCTATGCGCACACGGATGTCGTCGCCCGGCGCCTGTCCGACGATGCGCTGCGTGCCTTGTGCGGCACTGACCCGGCGACGGGGGTCATGATGCTGCGCTGGCTGGCGCGTAGTGCGGCGGAGAAGGCCCGCGTCTTCTCGAAGGACCTTCAGGAGTACATCTTCGCGGACGAGCCGGATCCGGCTATCGATGCGCTTGTGGCACGATCGGCGGCCGCCAGGGAGACCATCGCCAGCTGGCATGAAGACGAGGTGGATGGCCTCATTAATGCCCTCGCCGGGCAGATCGCGGACCATGCCGATGAGCTCGCCGCGGCAACTGTAGCTGAGACGGGCATCGGCTGCGTGCCCGACAAGGCGGACAAGAACCGGTTCGCCAGCCTGGGGGTGGCGCAGTCACTGGTCGGCAATCCGGGCGCAGGTGTCATCGGCAGCCACGAGCGCGCGGGGCTGACCGAGATCGCCGATCCGATGGGGGTCGTCTTCGGGCTTATCCCGATGACCAACCCGGTGGCGACGCTCGTGTTCAAAACCTTGA
>JBPYFK010000034.1:0-78570 GCA_051984675.1 Pseudonocardiaceae bacterium
GTCCGAACGCGTCGAGATCGCCTGTGGCGGCGGCTTCGGACGAACGGGAACCGCTCTGGCTTGTCTCGCCGTGCTCGACGGCGTCCCCACCAACGAGGCAGTCACGTATGTGCGCGAGCACTACTCGCCGCCGCACAGTCGAGACACCCTGGCAACGACGGTTCGTTCTACGCTTCGCGTGATCCGGTGGCGGAGCATGCCCGCCACCGACGTTCTCAGCACTGACTTTTCGGCAAGATCCCCTGCTCACACAGGTACTGCTGTTGTATGTCCGCAGAGTCGGGTTCCTGCCCACACCGCACGCCGCACTGTTGATAACCCTTCAGACCGTTGCTGTAGCCAGAAGAACCTGACGACGACCTACCCGGCGAGTTGGACGAACGACCCCAGCCGGACCCGGAACCAACAACAGCCTGATCAGCGATGACCGAGCCGTTCTGCTCGATCACCAAGTGCGAGCTGTTGATCGTGTAGGTGATGCCGTTGTTCGGGCTGGTCTCGTAGCCGTTGGACGTGGCGTGTGCCGGCAGTGTGATCGACCCGGACGAGCTGGTCCCGTGATAGGTCACGTCGCCCGACGCGTCCCGGCACAAGGCCACGGTGGACTGCGTGGTTGCGTAGGACGCGAAACACCCCACGGACGCATCGCCGGTGCCTTGCCTGGTCTGCGACTCGGGCGACTCGGCCTTCGGTTGTTCCGGCACGGTCACCGTTCTCGTCGTGGTCGACGGCGCCGGTTGGGGCAGTGGTGCCGTCGGTGGTGCTGGCACGGCGGGGTGCGGCGCGGGCGCGGCGTTCGCCGCCGGCAATGGCGGTGACTGCCGCTGTACTCCGGTACAGGCGGTCATCCCCCCGATTGCCAGCCCCAGCACCCCAGCCGCGGCGCAGGTCTTCATCCAGCGAAGCACATCATCCCCCAGGTCTATTTCATTCCGCCCGAACCGCCCCGCTAATCCCGCAAGCTTCGCGGCGTCGACCCGTTGCGCTTCGGCGCGCATCACTAGGCTGTCCCCTTGCAGGAAGCGATGGGGCTGCTTGTATTCAGTAGACGGTGGGCCGGTAGGGCTAGATAGAGCCCAAAGCCCCCAGCGGAGAAGTGAACAGCGTCACTCGTTGAAAGGGCAGTGATCGCTACGAATGGAATCATGCGGGTCCGTCGTCATCCACAAGTCCATTGTGGCCAACCGCGGCACTAAAATCACCACACTGCAGGTAGAATACCAGTTCGAATATATCCATTTACCTTAACAAGGCCAGGATATTCGTGCAATTCCCTACGTCAGAGACCTGACCTCAGGTACCTCTCATACGCCGACCGGTCGCTGACGGCGTGCCGGCGTCCGCCTCGGTGGGAGCCCCTACGCTCGTGCCCGGGGCGCTCATATCGTGCTACGATATGAGCGCCGGCATATTCAGGCCAGCCATTGCTGGAACACCTCGCGCTGGAATGCAAGTGAATCGCGTTCGTGACGGGGGAGGCGAGTGCGCACTGAGTGACACGGTTCGAGCGTTCGCGATGAGACGCAGATAGAGCAGAGAGCACGCGCGAGAGGGGAACGGTGATGACCTCTCCTCAAGACGAGACAGATGGAACCCCCATCACGCGACACCCGGATCTGGTCGCGATGGGGCAGCGCTACGCCGGCAAGCTCGCCGGACCGCAGATGGTGGCCAGCGAGGGTCTGCTGATGCTCGCCGGAGCCTACGCGGCCATCTCACCCTGGGTCGTTGGGTTCGCCGGTCGTGCACCGGGGCTGGCCGTCAATGACGTGATCCTCGGACTGATCGTGGCCGCGATGGGCCTGGGGCTGATGGGGACCCCGGAGCGCAGTGGCGGCCTGAGCTGGACCGCCACCCCGATCGGGATCTGGGTCCTGATCTCCACCTGGATCGTGCCGGCCCGCGGCACCATCACCGCTGGTTTGGTGTGGAGCAATGTCGTGGTCGGGGCGGTCATGATCATTCTGGGCCTCAGCGTCGCTGGGTTCGTGCTGACAAGGAAACCGCCGACGACGGAATGACCCATCCTGCGGCGCCCCACCCGGTGGGGCGCCGCCCGCTGTACTGGGGTATGTCGGGCCGTTATGTACGGCCGCTGGTCTTGATCGTCCATCATGGACTGCGACCGGCTCTGTCCTGGTCTGATGGTTCGGCCGGGCCAGAACTGATCGATCCTGCGCTGCTGAACCGGCACGCTGCCGCCATGATGACAGCGTGAACGATGCCTCCGACGCGGGTGCAGTGTGGGTGGCCAGCACGGACCGTGTTCTGGTGCTCGTGGTCGCCATCGTGGCGCTGCTCGCCCTGGGCGTGGCCGCCCTCCTGCTGCGCGAGGTGCTCGCGGCCAGCCAGGGCACCGAGAAGATGCAAACCATCGCACGCGGGATCCAGCAGGGCGCGGCCGCCTACCTCGGCCGGCAGTTCAAGACGCTGGCGGTCTTCGTGGTCGTGATCCCGTTCCTGTTGCTGCTCCTGCCCGCGGACTCCGCCTCCATCCGCATCGGCCGGTCGGTGTTCTTCGTCGTCGGTGCGGTGTTCTCGGCCGCCGCCGGTTATATCGGCATGTCGCTGGCAGTGCGGGGCAACGTCCGCGTCGCCGCGGCAGCGCGCGACGCCGGGATGAAGCGGGCCATCCGCATCGCGTTCCGCACGGGTGGCGTCACCGGCATGCTCACGGTGGGTCTCGGCCTGCTGGGCGCGTCCGTGGTCGTGCTGCTGTTCCGGGGTGACGCGCCAGGAGCGCTGGAAGGCTTCGGGTTCGGCGCCGCGCTGCTGGCGATGTTCATGCGGGTCGGCGGGGGCATTTACACCAAAGCCGCCGACGTCGGCGCGGACCTCGTCGGCAAGGTCGAGCACAACATCCCCGAGGACGACCCCCGCAACGCGGCGACCATCGCCGACAACGTCGGGGACAACGTCGGCGACTGCGCCGGGATGGCCGCCGACCTCTTCGAGTCCTACGCCGTGGTGCTGGTCGCGTCGCTGATCCTAGGCAAGGCCGCGTTCGGCACCGCCGGTCTCGTCTTCCCGCTGCTCGTGCCGATGATCGGCGTGATCACCGCCGTGCTCGGGATCTTCGCGGTGACGCCACGCCAGGGTGACCCCAGCGCCCTGCGCGCGATCAACCGCGGTTTCTTCACTTCCGCCGTCGTCTCCGCGGCCGGCGTGGCCGTCGCGGCGTTCGCCTACCTGCCCGGGAGCTTCGCGCAGCTCTCCGGCGCCAGCCCGCAGATCGCGGCCCTGCCCGGGAACCCGCGGACGGTCGCGATCGGCGCGGTGCTCATCGGCCTGGCGCTGGCCGGCACGATCCAGCTACTCACCGGCTACTTCACCGAGACCTACCACAAGCCGGTCCGCGAGATCAGCCGGAGTTCGCTCACCGGGGCCGCGACGGTCATCCTCTCCGGCTTCTCCATCGGCCTGGAGTCCACTGTCTACTCCGCCCTGGCCTTCGGCGCCGCCGTCTTCGGGGCGTTCCTGCTCGGACTCGGCAACACCACTGTCGCGCTGTTCGCGGTGGCGCTCGCCGGCACCGGGCTGCTCACCACGGTCGGCGTCATCGTCGCCATGGACTCCTACGGTCCGGCCACCGACAACGCGCACGGCATCGCCGAGATGTCCGGCGACGTGACCGGGGAGGGCGCCGAGGTCCTCACCGGCCTGGACGCGGTCGGGAACACGACCAAAGCCTCCACCAAGGGCATGGCCATCGCCACCGCCGTCCTCGCCGCGACCGCGCTGTTCGGGTCGTTTCGCACCACCGTCGAGGATGCCCTCACGGCGGCCGGACAGCCGGCGTCGTCGTTCAGCCTTTCGGTCGATGAGCCGAACAAGCTCGTCGGCGTGCTCATCGGGGGCTGCGTGGTGTTCCTGTTCGCCGGGCTCGCGATCATGGCAGTGGGTCGCGCGGCCGGGCGCGTCGTGTTCGAGGTGCGTGAGCAGTTCCGCACCAGGCCGGGGATCATGGAGGGCAGCCAGCTCCCGGACTACGCGCGCGTGGTGGACATCTGCACGCGCGACTCGCTGCGCGAACTGGCCACGCCGGCGCTGCTGGCGGTGCTTACACCGATCGCGGTCGGTTTCGCCATGGGTTACGCCCCGCTGGGTACCTTCCTCGCCGGTGCCATCGCGGCGGGCGCGCTCATGGCGGTCCTGCTCGCCAACTCGGGTGCGGCCTGGGACAACGCCAAGAAGGTGGTCGAGGACGGCCACCACGGCGGCAAAGGCTCGGAAGCGCACGCCGCCACCGTCATCGGCGACACCGTGGGGGACCCGTTCAAGGACACCGCCGGACCGGCGATCAACCCGCTGATCAAGGTCATGAACCTGGTGTCGCTGCTCATCGCGCCCAGCGTGGTCACCTACGCACCGAACAACACCGTTCGGCTGAGCGCCGCCGTCGTCGCCGTGGCGATCGTCGTCATCGCGATCGTGATCGCCAAACGACGCTCGACCGAGATCACGCCGGCGAGCGCGGAACAGCCCTGACGACACACCGTGCTCGCACGAGGCTGATACGCCGCCCACACGGCCTCTTGCTACTCCACGGTAGGCGCGGCACGATGTCCGGCACGGTGATGACGCTCACCGCAACCGCGCGGCCCGCGCTGACGGCGTCTACCTCTGGTCAGGGTGGAGGTCCCGCATGTTCGGTGGTGGCGACGGCGCTGGCGGCGTATTCACCGGTCCGGTGCAGGCGTGGGAGATCCCGGTGGGTGCGGACCTCGTCGCCGATCTCGAACTGGGCGAGGCGCTCATGCTGCCCTACCAGCCACGAGCCGTTCACGAGATCCCGGCCGACGCGGTCGAAGCCCTGACCGAGCTGGCCGGCATCGCTACCGCCGCCGATCTGCTCGTCCTGCCCGCCGCTGTTCGTCCGACCGACGCCGGCTGCGCCTACGTCCCCACCCAAGTCCTGGGCGTAGGCGCGCGCGGGGTCGCACTGTGGGTCGACGACCTGCCGCATCAGCGCGTGGTCGCCGTGATCGGGCATGGCGAGATCGCCGTGGTCGAGCACGAGCTCACCCTCCGATACGGGCGGCTCACGGTGCTGGGTGTTCACCACCGGATCACCCTGCCCTACCGGTCCGGTGGCTGGTCGGCGATGCGCGAGCTGCTCACGCGGCTGCGCGCCCGGATGCTGCGGCAGCCGACTCTGCCGTCACCGGCGGATCGCGCTTCCCGGAGCGTGACATGGGGCCGAGTCGTCTACTCGCCGCTGGTCACTCTGGGCGATGCCGATCCCGAGGTCTGGGTCTCGGTCGCCTCCGCTCGGCGGGCACGGTGGCCGGCGGCCCAGGCCGTCCTCACCGGCCGGGAGTTCGTGGTCGTGGGCGACGTGACCGCACGGCTACCGCTGGCCCACGGCGTAGACCTGCTCGCGGTGCCGCGAGCGCGGATGACCGGGCTGCGGGGCCGCGACTCCCGGCTGACGATCGTCGCGGCTGGCCTGACCAGGCACGTCGACGTCGGTCCCCGGTTGGTGGAAGCCGTCATGGTCAAGCTCGCCCCGCGCCTGGTTCCGGCGTCGCCGCCGGTCACCCGGCCCGTGACGCCGGCCGTTCCCCCTCCCCCACCGGTCCGACCGACGTAGTCCATAACCCCTGAAGGAGGAAGCACACGATGAGTGGTGTCGAAGTCGTCGTCGAAGGTCTGAGCAAGTCCTTTGGTCCCAGCACGGTGTGGCAGGACGTCACCATGACCCTGCCGCCCGGCGAGGTCAGCGTCATGGTCGGTCCCTCGGGCACCGGGAAAACCGTGCTCCTCAAGTCGCTGATCGGGCTGCTCAAGCCCGAACAGGGCCGAGTCGTGGTCGACGGCACCGATCTGGTGCACTGCTCGGAACGCGAGCTCTACCGGATACGGCGGCTGCTCGGAGTCATGTTCCAGGACGGTGCCCTGTTCGGCTCGATCGACCTCTACGACAACGTCGCCTTCCCGTTACGGGAGCACACCAGGAAAAGCGAGACCGAAATCCGGCGAATTGTCGCCGAGAAGATGGAAATGGTCGGCCTCGGCGGCGCCGAGCACAAGCTTCCCGGTGAGATCTCGGGAGGAATGCGCAAGCGCGCCAGCCTGGCCCGAGCGCTGGTGCTCAACCCGCAGATCATTCTCTGCGACGAACCCGACTCCGGCCTTGACCCCGTGCGCACCGCCTACCTGTCACAGCTGCTGATCGATATCAACGCCCAGATCGACGCCACGATGTTGATCGTCACGCACAACATCGACATTGCCCGGACCGTGCCGGACAACCTCGGCATGCTCTTCCGCAAGGAACTCGTCGTGTTCGGCCCCCGCGAGGTCCTGTTGACCAGCGAGCAACCCGCGGTCGCCCAGTTCCTCAACGGCCGCCGGGTCGGCCCCATCGGCATGAGCGAGGAAAAGGACACCGCCACCCAGGCCGCCGAGCAGGCCAGGCTGGGCAGCCCGGTCGACGAGATCCACGGCATCCCACCTCAGCTGACACCGAGTCCAGGTCAGCCGGAACGTCGGGCCGTGCACCGCCGCAAGAGCCGTGTCGAGCGGATCCTGCCGACCCTGCCCGCCCAGGCCCAGCGGGCCATCCGGTCTTCCGTATAGTCCACAGAGGACGGCTGTACCGCCGTCCCCGTGGCGGCACTTGGCCACCGACCACCGGTCCGTTTCGTTCCCACCGCGAGACGCTACGCTTGCCGGGAACGCGACCGGAGGTGACCGCGATGCTGACGGTGGTCGATCCGCATACCATGAGCCGCTCCCATCTCGCCGCGCGACCGGGTCGGCTCACACAGATCGGGGTTGCCCTTCCCAGCGTTCAGGGAGAGGTAACGCCAAGCGGTTTACGCGCCGTGGTCGTGGCCGACCTCCTGCGGCGGGTGCTGGAAGAGGTGCACTCCCAACAGGTGATGGTGACGGTCGCTGGGCCGGGACTCAGCCGGCAGGCGCTGCACCAGCACCTCCACCCATTGTGGATTCCCGACCCCGCTGCGACCGTCGATCCCGCTGACACGGACAACACGGCGGCACCGCTCGGCGCGGTTGACGCACTCGTCACAGCGGCCGGCGCCGATACGCCCAGTGATGGCGTGCTTCGCCTGCCGGTCGCCGCTGTCCGGGGTCGTGCCGAGCCGGTCGACCCGACCGACCTGCGCCTGCTTCTGCTGTCCTGGCACCACACCGAGTCCGTGCGGCTCGGCGCCGCCGAACTGGCGCTGGCGGCAGCGACCCTCCGGCACTGGCGCGACTTCGTCGCGGCCTGGGCGACGCAACCTTCCTCCCCGATGCCGGAGCGGGTGAAACGGGAGGCGTATGCGGCCTGCGACGACAACCTGAACATTTCCCGGGTCCTTGGGCTGTTGCACCACGTCGAGCAGGACACCACGATTCCCGAGGGTGCGAAGTTCGAAACCTTCGCCCACCTGGACCGGATTCTCGCCCTCAACCTCACGGCCCACCTGGGAACCCAGAGTGTCGGGTGAAACGGCAAGAAGTTCCTTCGCCGGCACGAGTTGACAGAAGCTTCACACAGAGGTTCCCCCTAACGGCTGCTTCCCCTTAACGTTCCGCCGACCCTTAGCCTCATCTGAAGGCGATTCTGACGGCGAGGAGCCCTGTTGATGTTGTTACCCACGGTTGCATACCTGGCCCACGGCTCGGAGGGGGACGCACCGGATTCATTGGTCTTGCTCGCCGCCGGTCTCGCGCTGGTCGCGGTCGGCACTGTCGCCGGGGCGTGGTTGGCGCGCCGCCGCGAAGGCCAGCAGCACATCTGGTTCGGGGCGGCCGCGGGCGCGCTGCTGGTCATCGCAACGGTGCATCTGCTTCCCGACGCGTGGGCAGGAGCCGAGGACGCGGGAATTCCCGTCTGGCTCGTGCCCGGCCTCGCCGTCACCTCGTTCGCGGTGAACGTCGCGGTCAGCCGCGCGGGGTGCACTTGCGCGGCCGACGAGGAACTCGCCAGCGGCGCGGGGTCGGCCGCCGCACTGGCAGTGCACCGCTTCCTCGAAGGGGCAGCGCTGGCGCTGACCGGACTGATCACGGCCGCGGCGCTGGCGGTCCACGCGCTCGGTGAGGGCCTGGCCGTCGGGGCACTGCTGCGCACGCAGCCCCGCCGGATGGCGGTCTGGCTGACCGTGATGTGTGTCGGCCCCGTCATCGGCGCGGTGGCCGCCGATGCCCTCCCGTCGCTGGGTGTCGTGGAACCACTGCTCCTCGCGGTCGCGGCCGGAATCCTGGCACAGGCGGCTCGAATCAGCCTGCGCGCCGCCTTCCCGCGCCGCGCGGGTTGGCGACTGTCGCCTGCCCCGGCCGCGGCGACCATCGTGTCCGCGACGCTAACCGCACTGGCCGTGTACGCGGCGGGCTGAGTGGGCCGCACGCTCGCCGCTGCGGTGCGAGGCTGGCGCGGCGAGGTGATACTGGGGCGTGTGGTCCTACCGGAAGGTCGGAGGAATGCTGCTGGCGAGCGCCGCCTTGGCGGCCTCGCTCGCCAGCTGCGAGTCCAGCGGTCACTCCTGCCCGGACGTGCGGGGCGTCGACCTGTCCCGGCGCACGGTCGCCGGAGTGGACGTCAGCCAACGCGGGCTCCGCTGCGCCAGCCTGGAGCATTCCAGAATGGACGGCGAGGCCGTGGGCGAGGCCAATCTGAGTCGGGCGAACCTGCATGGCGCGCATCTGCGCCGCGCACGCCTGTCCCATGTCGACCTCACGGGTGCCGATCTCGGCGATGCGACGCTGGAGTCGGTGTTCCTCCTGGGGGTGAACCTGTCCGGCGCTGATCTCACTGGTGTCACTGCTCGCGGCGGAACCCTCAACGGCGTCGGCCTGATCGGAGCGCGGTTGGGTGACGCGAACCTCCGGTCGGTCATGGTGAGTGCGAGCGACCTGGGCAAGGCCAATCTCCACGACGCTGACCTCACCGACGCGACCCTGGTCAACTCCAACCTGCGCGGGGCCAGTCTGGAGGGCGCGAACCTGAGCGGTACGACCTGGCGCAACGTCGTCTGCCCGGACGGTTCGATGTCGACCAACAACAGCCCGCCGTCCTGCGACGGGCACCTCACGCCCGCACCCTGAGCTGCTCAACGAGCCGATCAGCAGCTGTTTTGTCCACAATGGACATATGTCTCACTTGAAGGCGATACGGTCCAGCCAGTAGTCGAGCAGCTCCGCATCGCCGAGGATCTCGATGCCCTCGCCGCGAGGAGAGCGCCGCCGGTAGACGACCAGCAGCAGGTCGGTCAGCGCGCCGCGCACCGCGACGGTGGCCTTCTCGTGCGCTCGTCGCCAGGTGATGACGTCGCCGGTGAGGTCCACGACCCACTCCGCTGCCGCCGCCGGCGCGGTGTCCGTCGCATGGAAGTGGAGGGTGCGGCCAGGGCCGAGCAGCTCGCGCATTTCCGGGTGGAACTCGAACATCATCGGCAACGAACCAAGCTCTATCCACTCGTCGAAGGCGTCAAGGGCGACGCCCTCGTCGACGGTGAACTCGGCACCGGTGGCCAGCGTCGCATCGGCGCGATGGATGACCGTCTCGTGCGTCATCCTGCGGGCGTAGAACGCCGACCGCGCCCCCGGAACCGGCGTCCACACCGTGACATCGGGACCGGCGACGCGGAGGCTGTCCGCCAACCGCTCGGCACCTTCGGCCAACCAGACGTCGAGCACGGTCGCGTCCTCGTGGACAAACGCGGAGAGGTCCCGGAAATGCGTGTCGGGCGGCGGCTGTGTCGCGCGGGTCCGCACGATCTCAGCGACCCACCGATGCACGCCACCGAGATGTCGCAGCAGCTGACCGAGATTCCAGTCGGGGCAGGAAGGCACGGGCGCCGTCATGTCCGCCTCTTTGATGTGGGACCGCAGCAGCTCGGTCTGCTCGACGATCTCGGCGCAGCAGCGGTCGTAGCTCAAGCCAGGCATAGCGCCACGGTAGACCGCACCCCCGACAAGCACCTGGTCGCGAAGGCCAGATCCGCGGTCGCGCACGAGGTCGAGACTGGTTGTTTCCAGCCCCGGACGGCGTCAGTGGATCGACCACTATGGACGGTTGAGCCGCTCAACGAGTGATGTCCGAAAGTGGACAGGAAACAAGCAGTCAACACTCTTGTGGCCCAGCCGGCTTCACCCTACTGTTCGGTAACCTATCTGGAACATCAGCGGCTCAGATGCAGGTCAGGGCAGCGGCAGCCAGTGCCAGCCCGGCAACACCGTCTTGGCCGCGGATTGGGAGGAGACATGCGTCCAGGCAGATGGGTCCGAACAGCATGGGTGGTCGGCGCGATGTTCACGACGGCAGCGATGGTCGGCGCGGGCCTCGCGGAAGCCGGTGACCAGTACCCCGTCACCCGAGACATCTTCCACGGGGTCGCGCAGTCAGCGCCCAACCCCGCCAAAGCACCACCGGGGGTGAACGTGTCCGGCTGCAAGCCCTCCGCCGCGCACCCCAGACCAGTCGTGCTGGTCACTGGAACGTTCGGCAACATGACGGACGACTGGGCCGGTCTCGGCCCGACCCTGGCCAACCAGGGCTACTGCGTCTACAGCACGGCGATCGGCGCGGACCCGAACGTCCTCGTGCAGACCACCGGACCGGTGGTGACCTCGGCGAAGCAGATAGCCAGCTTCGTAGGCCAGGTCCTCGCCCAGACCGACGCCAACCAGGTCGACCTCGTCGGCCACTCGCAGGGTGGGCTTATCGCGGAGTACTACGCGAAACTGCTGCATGGCGCGTCCCACGTGCACACCCTCGTCGCGTTGTCCCCGACGACGCACGGGACCACACTCGACGGGCTGGCCACCCTTGCCCGCTTCTTCCCCGGCGGCCCGCAACTGGTGCACGGCGCCTGCCCGGCTTGTGCCGACCAGATGACCGGCTCACCGGTCATCAACGCACTGGACGCTGGACCGATCGCACAACCGGGGGTGAACTACACGGTCGTCGAAACGCGCAACGAGTTCGTCGTAACCCCGGCCGGGTCGTCCTTCATCTCCGAACCCGGCGTGCGTAACGAGTGGGTGCAGGACTCCTGCCCGGCCGACACGGTCGACCACGCCCAGTTGACGTACGACCCGCCGATTCAGGCGCTCGTGGAGAACGCACTCGACCCGGCGAACCAGCGCACGATCTCGTGCTCATGACCTCCAGCCGGCGGTGATGGTCAGTGCGCCACGGCAGCGGCGGCGATGCGGGTGAGCTCAGCGATCACGTCGGACAGCGGTGCCCGATCCTCGGCCGCGCACCAGTCCTGCAGCAGACCGTTGACCGCGCCGACGTACGCGCTGGCGGCGAGGTTGTAGTCCCGCTCGTGCACCTCGCCACGCTCGATCGCGGCGCGCACCAGTTCGCTGATCAGGTTCACCCAGCGCCGGCGCCACTCCAGCCGGAAAGCCTCTATGGCGGGGGTAACGCCGACGATCTGGACGTAAGCGACCTGGGCGCGCCGTAGATCGCTGGCCGTATAGCTGACGTACGCCTCCAGTGCGGTACGTACCCGATCCACGAACGTCGGGGATTCCAGCTCGGCCAGTGCTGCCGAGACCGCCTCCAACGCCTTGTTGTTGATGTCGTCGTAGAGCGCGATCAGCAATGCCTCACGGTCGGCGAATTCCTCGTAGTACTGGCGATTCGACAGGTTGGCGGCCTTGCAGATGGCACCGACCGGTGACATCGCGTAACCGACCGTGCCGAACATCTGCAAACCGGCATCGAGCAGGCGGGCCCGGCGTTCGGCGCGCCGATCGGCCGCGGAACGCCCTCCGTAATAGCCCTTGGGGCCAGGCTGGGTCACGCCCCGAGTCTATCCATGTCCTCGACGACAGGTCTGGACCTAACGGCCACAGCGCTGCCCAGGCGTGCGACCACAGCCGCTCGATCCTGCCTCCGGCGCGGTGGCATTGGTACACCTGATCACTGTCGGTCAGCAACAGACACCCTTTTCAACGTGTAGCCAGGGTACATGTAGTGACCGATCGTGCACCGCCGGAGACCGAGGGTCCGCTCTAGTGTCCCGATCCATTGGGGGCGTTTTCGGCTCCCCGCACGTCGGTGGGACTTCCCGACGGTTCCGCGCAATATGCCTGGTTGTTGGCCGGAGCCGGCGCGGTGTCCGTTCCCGATCGTTGCTGGGTTCCGCCATACCCGCGTACGCACGCATACGGATCGAAAGAGTTGAGTACCAGTCCGAAGTGCGCGGTTCCGTCGCCGGGTGCGACGGTCTTGGACCCTGCTGCGACGACGGGGTAGACGACGAGGGTCTCCTCGACTCCGCTCAGATGCGTCCGATACACGTTCGCGGTGGTGAGCAGGTTCCCGATGACCACGCCGAGATTCGGGCCTGATTCACGCAAGAGTGCGCTGAGCTGTTCTGCCGCCGGAGGACCGGCGTTGATGACCCGCCGATAGTCGGCGTCCGAGGACTTGAGTTGGCCTGCCAACAGGTGCAGATCGCGGCTATAGGACAGGATGTCCTGCGACTGAGCGCGTTGCGTTTCCAGCACGGTCTGGCTGTTGTTGATGAGATCCAGGGTCGGTGGCAGCTGCCGGGTGGCCTCGCGCGTGTAGTCGGAACTGCTGTCGAGCAACCGGGCAAGTTTGTCGCGGGCCCCGGTGAAGGCGGTGTCCAGCTCATCAACGACCGTGCGCAGCGAATCCGTGGGGATGCTGGCGACCGTCCGATCCACATCGGACAGAAGTGCGTCCGGTGCCACCGGGATGGACGTGCGGTCTTCGCCAATGACGGAACCGTTGGCGAGGAATGGTCCGCTGGCGGTGCGCGGCCGTAGATCCACGTACTGCTCGCCGACGCCCGAGCGGTTGGAGACGACGGCCACGGTGTCAGCGGGAATCCTGGTGGCCTCACTGTCGATGTCGAGCTCGACCTCGATTCCCGACTGGTCCAGCCGCAGTGGCCCCACTCGGCCGATCGTCAAACCCCGGTAGGTGACTTCGGCATTGCTGAAGATCCCGCCGGAGTCCGCGAGCTGCGCGGTGATGACGTAGCCGCGAGGACCGAACAGCCGGTCCAGCCCCGCGTACCGTCCGCCCACGTAGGTGACCCCGAGCAGGGCGATCACCACGAACACCATGATCTGGATCTTGACCGTTCTCGCGATCATCAGTGGCCCCCGATCAGGCTTCCGACCAAGCCGCCACCAGGCGTTGGCGGTGACGGGACTCCCGGAGGTACGGGCGGTTGCGGCGAGGTGCCGGGCAACGGAAGCGGTGGCGACGCCGGCCCTCTGGGTGGGGACGGGGGCGGTGACTGCCCGGGCTGGGCGAGCAGGAAGTCGACCAGACTGTTGAAGTCCAGATCCAGCTTGATCGCGAGGTTCGCGTAATCGCCCTTGATGGCAGTCGTCGTGTAGTCGGTGAAGGGATACGTCACAAGCATTTGGAGGGACTTGGGTAGGTCGTTGCCGGCTTCCGCCAGTCTGTGCAGGATCGGGTCCAGCGCTTTGAGGTTCGCGACCGTGTCCTGCTTGCTGCGGTCGATGGTGTCCACAGCGACGTGCGACAGCTGGTCCATGGATTGCAGCATGGTGACGAGTTCGCCGCGCTGTTCATTGAGCACCTTGAGTCCGGGACCAAGGTTGTCCAGCGCGGTGGCGATGTTGCCGCGCTGCTGGGACAGCGACCCGGACAACCGGTTGAGCCCGTCGATAGCTCTGGTGATGCTCGCTTTCTGGCCATCCAGCTCAGCGGTGAAGTGGTCCAGGTTCTCGTTGAGCGCGCGGATATCGGGTTCGTTACCGGAGAAGGCTTTGTTGAGCTCCTCGACGATGGTTTGCACCTGGCCGATCCCGCCGCCGTTGAGCAGCATGGACAGCGCACCGAGGACCTCTTCGACCTCGGGGTTGCGGTTGGTTCGGCTCAGCGGGATGCGCGCACCGTTGGCCAGCGGCTTCGCCGCCGGAGCAGGCGGACTCGCCAGCTCGACGTACTTCTCGCCGAGCAGGCTGGACTGGCGCAGCTGTGCTGCCGCGTTGTCGGGAAGCCGGACAGCGCCGTTGACGTCCATCACGACTTCAGCCGTCCAACCGTCCGGCGCCATCTCGATCGTCGATACCTTGCCGACCGCGACGTCGTTGACCTTCACGCTCGCCTGCGGGACGAGGTCCAGCACGTCCCGGAACTCCGCGGTGACGCGGTACGGATGCGGGCCGAGATCAGCGCCGCCGGGCAACGGGGCGTTGTAGACGCCGGTGAAACCACCCTGCCCGCAGGCGGTGAGCGTGCAGGCCGCCACCGACAGGACGGCGGCGAGCGCGGTTGCCAGGAGTCCCCGCTTGCGCATCAGCGATCACCGCCCTGTTTGACCAGCGGCAACGGGAGGGGCGGCGGTTTGCCCTGTTGCAGGGATGTGATCACGTCCGCTGGCGAGGGCAACGGCGCGACACCGTTGATGATGGGCTGGAGCTGCTTGCATGTGTCCGCCAGCAACGGCGGCACCGGCTTGGTGGGGGCGCCTTGCTGGAGAACCTTGCAGACGAGGACCATGGGCGGATTCGTCAGCTCGTTGATATTGCCGCGCGTTCCCAGACTCCCCGTCGCCGCGTCATACGTGTTCGCGAGATTGGACAATCCGAGCGGGGCAGTGTTGATCACTTCCGCGAGCGCGTCCCGTTGGTCGACAAGCGCCTGCGTGATGCCCCGCAGATGATCCACATTGGACCGGATACGGCCGCGGTTGTCCTGGATGAGCCTCTGGATGTCCTCCAGCGCGGGGCCGAGGTCGTGCAGGGCCTGGCCGAGTTGGCCGCGCTCGTCGGCGAGGAAATGGTTGGTGTCGGCGAGCTGCGTGTTGAACTGCCGGACCTGCTGGTCGCTGTCCGCGAGCGTCTTGTTGAACTGCTGGAGGTGGTCGACTGTGGCGAACCAATCCTCCTTGGATCCCGACAGCGTGTTTTCGGCCTGACCGAGCTTCGTGATCATCTCGTTGAGCGCGGCACCGTTGCCCTTGAGATTCCGCGCTTCCACGGTGAGGGCGTCGGAAAGCGCGCCCTGGTTGTTCGCACCGTTTGGCCCCAGGGCAGCCATCATCTTGTCCAGGTTTTGGTTGATTTGGTCGAGTTCCAGCGGCGTCTGGGTGCGCTGGAGCGGGATCACCGTCCCGTCGCGCATCTGTGGCCCGCCCTGGTACACCGGGGTGAACTGCACGTACCGGTCGCTGACCAGGCTCGGTGCGACCGCGACGGCCTGCGCATTGGCCGGCACCGCGATGCCCGGGTCAAGTGTCATGTCCACCCGGACCTGGGTGCCCTGGGGCGTGACCTGTGTGATCGTGCCCACGGGCATGCCCAGGACCCGCACGTCCGACCCCTGGAAAAGTCCCACTGCCGCGTCGAAGTACGCCGTGATCCTGGTGCGTTCTTGGCCGGAGAACAGCCACCACATAGCCCCTGCCACCAGGATTAGCGCCGCACTGGCGAGGGCGACTAGCTGTGCGAGCCTGCTGAGGCGGAATCGGTGGGTCATCACGGGTGTCCCCCCTGAGCGGAACCGCCGGAGATCGGAGGCGAGCAGCCCTGTTCGTTGAAGCTGGCCGGACCCGCCTGCAGGATCGGGGGGACCTGACCACAGACGTAGCTGTCGAACCAGCGCCCGTTACCCGTGGTGTTGGTGAACAGCCGGGTGAAGGGTGCGAGGTTCTGCAGTCCGCGGCTGAGGCTGTCCTGGTTCGCCGCCAGCATCGCGGTGATCTGGTCGAGCTTGGCCAGCGCGGGCTGGAGCTGGCCGCCGTCGTCCGCCACCAGGCCCCGCAACTGCTGGGCGAGCTGTTGCGTGCCCATCAGCAGCTTGCTGATGGCGTCCTTACGGAACTCGATCTCGCCGAGCAGCAGGTTCCCGTCGGAGATCAGCCGCTGGAAGTTTCCGTCCCGATCGGCGATCGTCTTGGTGACCTGGTTGGTGTTCTGCAGCAGCTGGCGGATCTGCTCATCGCGGGACGCGATCGTCTGGGAGACCGCGGACAGTCCGTGGAGGGCGTCCCCGACCTGTTGCGGGCTGTCGCGGAAGGTGTCCGCCATGACCTGGAAGCTGCGCGCGAGTTCCTGCGTGTCGATCTCCCCCTGCGCCCTGCCGACATCGTTGAAAGCCTGGGTGATTTCGTAGGGCGCGGTGGTGCGCTGTACTGGAATGGGCGTGTCCGGGTCCAGTGGCCGATCTCCCTGTGGATCGACTGCCAGGTACTTCTGACCCAGCAGCGTCTTGATCTCGATGGAGGCTGTGCTTCGGTTCCCCACCCAGGCGTCGTCGATGCGGAAGTCCACCCGGACGTGGTTGCCTTCCAGCTCCATGTTGGTCACCGTGCCCGCCTTGACCCCAGCGATGCGCACCTCGGCGTTCGGCCGCAGCCCGGCCGCTTCGCTGAAGTCCGCGCTGTAGGTGGTGCCGCTGCCGATCAGCGGCAGGCTGTTGAAGTTGAACGCCACCAGCACCGTGACGACGATCAGGACCAGGCCGATCACTCCGACCGTCACGGGGTTGACTTCGCGCAGGCGTTTCATGGTCGACACCTCGCGGGCATCTGCTCGGGGCCGCCGGTGTTGATCGGAACCACCACGCCCAGGCTGGAGATCCGAACGTCACCCGTAGACTGGCAGAGGTAGTAGTTGAACCATCCGCCGTAGCTCGCGGTGCGGTTGATCGTGTTCAGCTTGTCCGGCAGGCCCTGGACGAACCGCCGCACGAGGTCCTGGTTGTCGTCGAGGTTCTGCGACAACCGACCCAGACCGTCGATGTCGGCCTTCAGCGGCGGCCGGGTATCGGCCAGCAGTCCGGCGGTAGCCTGGTTGAGTTCGCTGATGCCGGAGATGGCATCCCCGATGGACTGCCGGTCGGCGGACAGGCCGGAGACGAGCTGCTGGGTTTGAACGAGCACTGTGGACAGTTCATCGCTTCGGGAGTTCACTGTGTCCAGCGCGCCGTTCAGATTCGTGATCACCTCGCCGATCACCTGATCGCGGTTCGCGATGGTGGAGGTGAGCGAGGCGATGTGGGACAGCAGGCTGTCCATGGTTCCGCCTTCACCCTGCAACACCTGAACAATCGACTGGGACAGCCGATTGGTGTCCTGGGGTGACAGCAGGCGCAGCAGCGGCCGGAATCCGTTGAACAGCACGGTCAGGTTGAGGGCGGGTTTGGTGTGCTGCAACGGGATCGTGGCTCCTTCAGGCAGCATCGCGCTCGCTGGACCGGCGCCTCTATCCACAGCCACGTACCGTTGGCCGATGAGGTTGCGGTATCGGATCGCGGCCGTCACCGACGCCGGCAACAGCCGCTTACCGAACAGGCTGAACCGCACCTCGGCCTGCCGGCGGTCCGCGATGCGGATCGAGTCGACCTGCCCGACCTTCACCCCTGCGATCCGCACGTCGTCGCCTTCGTTCAGCCCGGCGACGTCGGTGAAGCGGGCCGCGTACGTCGTCGTCGGCCCGAACCCGGTGTTCGCGATCGTGAGCCCGAGCAGGCCCGTGGTCAACAGGGTGATCACGATGAACGCGATCAGCTTGATCAGCGGTCCACGGATCGACATCACTGCACCGTCACCTCCGTTCCGCGGAACAGCGGACCGACCAGCAGACTGCTCCACGAGGGAACCTGGTCAGGCGGAACGGCCAACGAGGGCGCCAGGAGAAAGTCCAGCAGTCGCTGCTCCTCCGGCGAGTTCGGTAATGCGGTAGGCGCGGACGCTGCCGCCGACTGTGGCAGGGTCGGTGCGGGGGTGTTCAGGGGTGGCGAGGTGGCTCCGCTGCCGGACTGGGACGACTGGCGCGCTGGCGGATGTTGCGAACCGTCCTGCACCGGGCCGTCCGGCGGATACTCCGGTGCCGGCGGTTGGTTGCTGTAGCAGCGGGGGCCGCGCGTGTCGTCGTAGCGGGGAGTGTCCTGGCCCGGCACGTACTTGCCTCGGCTTTGGCTCACCTTGACGGTGAGGTGGACGACTCCCGGTTCGTTCGTCCCCTTCCCAGCGATGTGGTCGGTTTCCGGGATGTTGCCCGCGATCTGATTGAGCAGGCAGGGGTACTCCGGGGCGTACCGGGCGAGCAACTCGTTGGTCGGTCGGCTCGACGCGTTGAGGTTGATGATGTTGTTCTTGTTCGTCCGCAGGAAGCTGTCCATATCCCGCGAAGAAGTCGTCAGCGAGCTGTAGAGCCGGTCCAAGCCGACTCGCTGCTGCGCGACCGTCCTCGCATTGACGGAAAAGTCGCTGAACGCCTGCATCAAATCAGGAACCGCATCGGCATACGTGTTCGAGACATCGGCCAATTTCCGAAGATCGTTCGTCAGGGTAGGCAGCGACGGATTCAGCCTTTCCAGGTAACGATTGAGTTCCACCATCGTCTGGCCAAGCTCTTGACCACGCCCCTCCAGCGTCATCGAAATGGTATTCAGGGTCATCGCGAGCTTTTGCGGCTGCACGGCCTGCAACACCGGCATCAAATCGTTGAGCACCTTCTCGAGCTCGATCGAGGTACTGCTGTGGTCCTGGTCGATGGCATCACCATTGGCAAGCGAGGCATGCGACGGCCGACCGGGGAGGACGAGACTCACGTAGCGCTCGCCGAACAGCGTTTTCGGCAGCAACCGCGCGGAGACGTTGCGGGGGATCAGGTTCGCTTTGTCCGGCTCCAGCGCGAGATCGAGTTCGGCGCCGTCTCCGACCGCACGTACGGTCCTGACCTCACCGACAATGAGCCCTCGCACCTTCACATCCGACGGTGGTTGGAGCTGGTTGCCGACGTGGTCGGTCCGCAGCGCCACGTGCACGACGGGCGTGAACACCTTTTCGTACACCAACACCGTCGAGGCCAGAAACACGATGATGACGCTGATATAGGCCAGGCCGATGATGCGGCGTCCGAATACTCCGAGAGGGCTGCGTTCGGTCATCCCGCGATCCTCACCGTCGTGGTCGCGCCCCAGATCGCCAAGGTGAGAAAGAAGTCCAGCACGTTGATCGAGATGATCGCGGTCCGCACCGCACGACCGACCGCCGACCCGACTCCCGCCGGTCCGCCGGTGGCCCGAAAACCGAAGTAGCAGTGCACCAGCACGATCACGAGGCTGAACAGCAGAACCTTGCCGAAGGAATACAGCACGTCCTCCGGTGGCAGGAAAAGGTTGAAATAGTGGTCATACGTGCCGGCTGACTGCCCGTAGAAATACACCGTGATCACCCGAGACGCCAGATACGACGACAGGAGTCCAATCACGTACAACGGGATCACCGCCAGAAACGCCGCGATGACCCGCGTGGTCACCAGATAGGGCACGCTGCGCACGGCCATGACCTCCAGCGCATCCACTTCCTCCGAGATGCGCATGGAGCCGAGCTGCGCGGTGAAACCGCAGCCCACCGTCGCCGACAGCGCCAAACCCGCGACCAGCGGCGCCACCTCGCGCGTGTTGAAATACGCCGTGATGAACGCGGTGAACGCCGACGTGCCCAGCTGGTTCAACGCGGTGTAGCTCTGCATGCCGACCACCACACCGGTGAACAGCGTCATCCCGATCATCACGCCGATCGTGCCGCCGAGGACCGCCAGGGCACCGCTGCCGAAGCTCACTTCCGCGAGCAGCCGCGCCGTCTCCTTCGCATACCGCCGGGCTGTCCGCGGCGCCCACGCGATCGCCCGCAGGTAGAAGGTGGCCTGGTCACCCGCCGTGTCCAGGAATCCCACCGGGCGCTGCGCCACCCGGCGCGCCCAACTGGTTCCGTTGGCCATCGCTCACATCCCCTTCGGCGGGATGAGTTGCAGGTAGATCGCCGTCAGCACCACGTTGACGAGGAACAGCAACATGAACGAGATGACGACGGACTGGTTGACGGCATCGCCCACACCCTTGGGACCTCCGGCCGGGTTCAGCCCCCGATGCGCGGCCACCACGGCGGCGATGAACCCGTAGATCACGGCCTTGATCTCACCGATCCACAGGTCCGGTAGCTGCGCCAACCCGTTGAAGCTGGCCATGTAGGCACCCGGCGTACCACCCTGCATGATCACGTTGAAGAAGTAGCCGCCCAGCACACCCACGACGCTGACCACGCCGTTGAGCAGCGTCGCGACCAGCATCGATGCCAGCACCCGGGGCACCACGAGCCGGTGGATCGGGGACACGCCGAGGGTCTCCATCGCGGCGATCTCCTCCCGGATCGTGCGCGCGCCCAGGTCCGCGCAGATCGCCGAACCACCCGCGCCCGCGATCAGCAGCGCGGTGATCAGCGGGCTGGCCTGCTGGATGATCGCCAGCACGCTGGACGCGCCGGTGAAGGACTGCGCACCGATCTGCTTGGTCAGCGACCCCAGCTGCAACGCGATCACCGCACCGAACGGCACCGACACCAGCGCGGTGGGAACGATCGTCACACTCGCCACGAACCACGACTGCTGGACGAACTCGCGCCATACCAGCGGCCGCGTAACGGCCATGCGCGCCACGTCCACCGCGAGCACGAACAGGTTGCCCGTCTGCCGAAGCGCACCAGAGCCGGGGAACGCTCGAACCGAGGCGGTCATCTCACGCCTCCTGCCCGCTCATGCTACTGCCGCTCGGGCAGCTGCCGCTGTACCGACGCCCATCAACGTCACTCCCGGATGCTCGTTGGAACACATGGAGGAATCCGCTGCTCTGCCTGCGTGCGGTGTCCGATTCAGGGTCCGATTCAGGGTCCGAATCCGGTCATCGCGTCTCGGGCCATCAGGCTCGCCACAGCGGCCGATGGAATCCATAGGCGCAGCGCCCAAAGATCGGGGGCAGCATCTGGGCGATCCGCCCGAGCCGCTATGGACTACCAGGGCCGTCGCGTGCAAGGCTGGACCATGTCCGTACCGACTGGCCGGTCTGCCATCCACGGTCTGCCTGGCTCCGCCACCGAGGCCCTGTGCGCGCTGAGCCGAGTGGTGCTCGACGATGTCGACAACCTGACCACCCGGTTGACGAACATGCTCGTCGAGCGCGAACCCGCCTACGCCCACCTGAACGACGGGAGTGGTCACGACCTGGGCCGCCACCTGCGGGGCAACATCGAACTCTGGGTCCAGTCGCTGGCCGGCGACCAGCGCGAGAGCGCGGATCTGGAGTCCGCTGCGCGCGAGACCGGCAGGTTGCGCGCGCTGCAAGGGCTACCTCTGGAGGCGGTGTTGCGTGCGTACCGCCTGGCCGGACGGGCTCTCTGGGAGGCGCTGTTGACCGCCTCCCGCGAGCACTTCGACGGCACGTATGACAACGTGCTGCTGGATGTCGCCAGCGACGTGTGGCGGCTGATCGACAACAGCTCCTCCGTGCTCGCCGACGCCTACCGGCGCGAGGAGGCGCGCCTGTGCGGCGAGAAACTCAGCCACAAGCAGGCGTTGCTTAACGCGATCCTCGAACGCGACGATCCTGCCCTGGTCAAGGAGGCTTCGACGGTGCTCGGCCTGCCGGAGAGCGGGCCGCTGCTGTGCATTGTCGCGCCACTGGAATCGCCCCGGGACGAGCCACTGCGCTCGCCGCGGAGTGCGCTGGCCGCGCAGGGCGTCACGTCCTTCTGGAGCACCCGCGCGCGGGATGTCGTCGGCGTCGTGTCGCTTGGTAGCAGCACCGCCGAGGTCGTGCTCGACGCACTGCGCCCAGCCGTCCTGGGTCCTGCCGGAGCGTCCCCGGTCGTAGCGGGCCTGGCCAACGCCGCTGACGGTTACGAGATGGCGCTGATAGCCGCCCGGACCCTACGAAGACCCGGACTGGCCACATTGGACGATCGACTACCGGAGGCGCTGCTGATCAGTAATCCGGTTCTGGCAGCTCGCCTTCTCCCGGTCGCTGTCGGCAGCGCCCTCAGCCTCCCCGGGCACGAGCGGAAAACCCTGTTGGACACGCTGGAGGCGCTGCTGATCTGCAACGGCTCCGCCACGCACGCGGCCGAGCGCCTGCATTGCCACCGCAACACGGTGCTTTACCGCCTCCAGCGCATCGAGGCGATCACCGGACGGAAGCTCGCCAAACCCCGTGACCGCCTTGTCTTGACTTTGGGAATACTGGCTCGTCAAACGCATCCCACCCAGCCGACCGGTGGGCTCGGAACCCGTTTCCTGAGCAGCGATTCACAGGCATCCTGAGCCTCCACTCACCGAGCACCATCGCAGGTGACGAGTACAGGTACCGTGCCAGATATGCCGCTCGATCATGGCCAGCAAGCCCTGCTGATTGTCGACATGCAAACGTCGTTTCTCGCCGCGAACGGGGTGATCGCGCGAACGCGCGGGGCACTGTCCGGCTCCGAGGATCTGGTCAAGCGCACGGCGTGCCTTGTCGACCAAGCGCGGACGCGAGGCATGCCGATCGTCTACACGCGACACGGCTATCGCGCGGACTACGCCGACGCCGACCTGCTGATGCGGCGCGACGAAGCGGCTCGCCGCGAGAAGGCACTGGTGGCCGGCACGGCCGATGCCGAGATCATGGCCGAACTCGCACCGCTCGCCGACGACGTCGTGATCGACAAGAATCGCTACGACGCCTTTCGATGCACGTCCTTGGACGCCGAACTGCGGCGCCGGGACGTGACAGAGCTCCTCATCGCCGGAATACTGACGAATGTCTGCGTGGAAACGACGGCCCGAGCCGCGTATGACCGTGACTACGCCGTCGTGGTGGTAGCGGGCTGCACCGCTGCTCGCACCGAAACCCTGCGCCGCAACGCGATCGACAGTCTGGTCGCGAGCAGGCTGGCTCGTGCGGTCAGCGAACTCGATGTCCCGACCTGAACACCGCGCGGATATCCAGGATGGTTTCGATCTCGTGGAGCGGATTCGCGGGGACCGCGACGAGGTCCGCGTCGTAACCGGGCGCGATCCGGCCTTTGCCGATGCGCAGCAGCGTCGTACCCTGGCGATCGCGTGCTGGCTAGAGGTGGCGCGACGCCGCGCTCTGGCGGGCGCTCCCCCACTCCACGAGCCCACCGACAACAGGCTTCTCCCGGTACTGCTGGCCGACGAATCGACGGTGCCTGCCGAAGTACGCAACCTGCGAAGCCTGCGATCAGCGCAAGCGCATGATCGCGAGATAGTTGCCACGAGTGTCGGGTCGAAGCTCAGCGAGACGCCAGGGCGAATCGTTGACCAGTGCAGCGAGTTCACTCTCGGAGCAGAGGAGATAATCGAAGAATTCCGTGGCCAGTCTCCGATGCCGAACGCGAATGCGGACTTGTCCGGGAAGACGGCCCTGCCGTCGATTGACCTCTTGGTAGGCGACGTGAACCGGGTCCTCGGTGGCGTACGGATCGACTCCTGAGGCGATGATCCGCGCCCCTGGCACGGCCACCGTTGCCAGTTCACTCAGAACGACCGGCGCCCGCTGGGCGCTACCGAGCAAACCCAGATTGTTGCCCAACAAGAGAATCGTGGTAAAGCGGCCGAGAGAATCCGGCAGTGCCGTAACCGAACCGGGGAAAGCCCGCACACCGCGAGCCTGCGCGACGTCGACCGCCCCCGGCGACGGATCGACCCCCACGACCTCGACCCCCGCAGCACCGAGGGGTCGCGCGTGGCGGCCCGCGCCACAGCCGACGTCCAGCACTCGGCCGGACGCTTCCTCCAGCGCGGATCTTTCGAAAGCGGGCCATCCGTCAGGTTCGGCGAAGTAGCGCGCCGCGTCACCGACCGAGACCAGCCCGTCAGAGCGCTCGATGACCTCGAACGCGACGCCCGGCAACGCACCGCCGGCCTGACACTGGCGCAACGCCTCACCGAAGGCGTCACCTATCTCGGGGCGCGACCGCGATCCATCCATTTGATCATGATGCCGGACTTCGCCCGTTCGGCGCCCGGCTCGAATCCGGCACTGGATCGTCCCGTTGACCGGCCCATCCGGCGAACGTAGCGTGAATGGCAGGTGGGCCCCATGACAGCACCGGTGACGCAAGCACGCGGCAACCTGCCCGCCAACCTCACCAGTTTCGTGGGTCGCAGGAACGAACTCACGCAGGTCCGGCGGGCCCTTTCCCGTGCCCGCGCGGTGACGCTGACCGGGGTCGGCGGGGTAGGCAAGACCCGGCTGGCGTTGCAGGTGGCCACGAGCCTGGAGCGGACGTTCCCCGATGGTGTGTGGCTGGTGGAGCTCGCCAGCCTCACCGAACCGGAGTTTCTCCCGCAGACCGTCTGCGAAGCGCTCCAGGTTCCCGACCAGTCAGGGCGTGCGCCGACGGACGTCCTGATCAACTACCTCGCCGACAAGCACGCCCTCCTCGTACTGGACAACTGTGAACACCTGGTCGAGTCGTCCGGAAGGCTGATCGGTGCGCTGCTGAGGAGCTGTCCCCGCCTGCGCATTCTGGCCACCAGCCGGCAGGCGTTCGGCATCGACGGCGAGTACGTGCCGCAGGTGCCGACCCTGACGCTGCCGGAGAGCGATCGCGCGCTGTCCCTGGAGGCGCTGACCCGGTACGACGCGATCAAGCTGTTCGTGGAGCGTGCCGAGGCCGTGCTGCCCGGCTTCGCGCTCACCTCCGACAACTGCGCGACGGTCGCGCACCTGTGCCAGCAACTGGACGGCATTCCGCTGGCGATCGAGTTGGCGGCGGTCCGGCTGCGGCACTTGTCGCTGCAGCAGATCGACGCCCGGCTTGACGACCGCTACCGGTTGCTGACCAGCGGGAGTCGCGCAGCGATGCCGCACCAGAAAACGCTGCGCGCCCTGATCGACTGGAGTTTCGAGCTGTGCTCGATCGGCGAGCGAACCCTCTGGACACGGCTGTCGGCGTTCTCCGGCAGCTTCGAACTCGCGGCCGTGGAGCAGGTGTGCTCCGGCGACGGCCTGCCGAGCGCGGAGATCCTCGAACTGCTGGCCGGCCTGGTGGACAAGTCGATCGTGATCCGGGACGACCGATCCCAGGAAGGCCGGTACCGGCTGCTGGAAACCATCCGCCACTACGGTCAGGACCGGCTGGCCGAGACCGACGGGACCACGGTGTGGCGCCGACGCCACCGGGACTGGTACCTGCGGCTGGTGGAGCGCGCGGAAGCCGAATGGTTCGGTCCAGACCAGGTGGAGTGGTTCGCGCGCCTGCGCGCCGACCACGCCAACATCCGGGCCGCGCTGGAGTTCTGCCGCAGCCAGCCCGGTGAGAGTGAGGCGGGACTTCGTATCGCGGCGGCGATGCGCGCCTACTGGCACTCCACCGGTTTCCTGAAGGAGGGTCGGCACTGGCTCGACCAGGCACTCCAGAGAGCGACCGACCCGACCGTGTCCCGGGCCAAGGCGCTCTGGGTGGACGCGTGGCTGGCGGCGCTGGAGGACGACCTCGACACTGCCGCGACGCGGGTGGCCGAGAGCCAGGAGCTGGCGCGCCAGCTGGCCGACGACACCCTGACCGCGCAGGTGACGTTGGCCGCCGCCGTCGTGGCGAACCACCGCCGGGATTACGCGTCGGCCGTACCGCTGTTCGAGGAGGCAGTCAGTCGGCTTCGGACCACCGGGGCCCTCAGCGGCCTGGCCATCTCGCTGTACCTGCTGGGCTTGACCAGCGCCATCCTCGGTGACCCGGCGAAGGCGGTCGCGGTCAGCGAGGAATGCCGCGCGATCTGCGCCTCGCACGGGGAACGCTGGTACCAGTCACACGCCCTGTGGGTTCTCGGCATCGCGGTGTGGCAGCAGGGGGACGCGCGCCGTGCCGCCGCTTTGGAGCAGGACAGCATTCGGCTCAAGCCATCCAGCTACGACCTGCTCGGGGTCGCGCACTGCATTGAGGCACTCGCCTGGTTCGCGGCGGCGGAGGGCCGGGACAAGCGGGCGGCCCGACTGCTGGGTGCCGCCCAGGCGGTTCGCCAGGAGATCGGGGTTTCGTTGCACGGCTTCGCGCATCTGACCACCTACCACGACACGGCGACCGCGCGGGCTCGCGACGCTCTGGGCGAAGCCGCGTTCCAGCGGGCGTTCAGCGACGGCGCCAGCCTCGACGTCCCCCAAGCGGTCGCCACTGCGCTGGACGAGCAGGAGAAACCGGAGAAGCCCGCACCAACGAGGAGGGCCAACGACACCGCCCCTGTGCTCACCCGCCGGGAGACCGAAGTCGCCGAACTCGTCGCCCAAGGTCTCAGTAACAGGGCGATCGCGGATCAACTGGTCGTGTCCCAGCGCACCGCCGAAACCCATATCGAGAACATCCTGGTCAAGCTGGGCTTCAGCGCGCGCTCGCAAATCGCCGCATGGTTCATCGAATGCCAGAACGAGCCGACGTAACTCCGCTACTCCACCCGGACGTACGGCAGCACCGGTAGACCTTGGACTGGCACTCGGATGCGGAAGAGCGCGCCAGCCGCCGGATAGCGGTCCAGATCAGTATCGATGCGTGACGTCGTGATGTAGAGCTCCTCCAGCTGCGGTCCACCGAACGTGCATGCGGTGACACGCGGTGCGGGAACGGGGACAACCTCGTCGAGCGTGCCATTCGGCCGGTAGCGGTGGACCGCCGCACCGCCCCACAGCGCCACCCACAGGCATCCGTCGGCGTCCACCGTCAAACCGTCGGGCGCGCCATGCTCCTCGGGGATGTGGACCAGCGGCCGACGATGACGGAGTTCAGCCTCGACGTAGTCGAACACGTCGATTCGGCGGGTGGGGGTGTCCACGTAGTACACGGCGGTTCCGTCCGGGCTCCAATGCAGGCCGTTCGAGATGGTCACGCTGGGAAGGACCGTCGTGACCTCCCCGCGCCCGTCGATGCGGTACAGCGAGCCCGCGCCCGGGGTCTCGTCGTAGGCCATCGAACCGCAGTAGAACCGGCCGTCCGGGTCACACCCGCCCTCGTTCATGCGGATTCCCGCATCCGCCCAGAGTTCGGGCAACGCGTGCACGTAGAGCAGGTCATCGTCAGCGAACGCGAAACCGCGCTCGACGGCCACGATCGCGCCGCCGCCCTGGCACGGCCGCAACGCCGCCGCGACAGCGCCGACATGGCGCCGGGTGACGCCACCGGAGGGCGCGTCGAGGGTGAGGACGTCGCCGGCGAGCATGTCCACCCAGCGAAGACCGGGCCAGCCCGCATACCACACCGGGCCTTCGCCGTGGTGCGCGAGCGGATCAGTGATCTGCTCGACCGTGGAGCCTGTCATCGCACGAACTCCCCCGCAGGTGTGTGCCATTGTGGCACGGCCAGGTCGGCTACCGGCAAGTCGGAGGCTTTCGCGCCGGGAGCGAGCCGCCGCAGCAGGTCGAGCCCGATCTGCGCGCGGCGCACGCGTTCCCTCCCGAGCGCGACCGTGGTCGGCGTGAGGTGCAGGCCACTGGGATAGACGTTCGGAGCGTTGCGCAAGCCGAACTTGAGGTAGACGGGGGCGGCCACCCGGACGATCTCGGCGATCTCGTAGTGGCGGACGAAACCGCCCAGGTCATCCGGTGATTCGACGTAGACGTCCAGCGGAAGCTCGGTCGCCGCGCGGATCGCGGCGAGCTGGCCGATGGTGAGGTCGGTCGGCACGTTGTAGGTGTCCGCGCCCAGGTCCTCGGCCAGCCGCACCGAAGCCGGGTTCGCGAGGCCCATTTGGACACTGATCTTGAATCGCATCTCCGGCGGGAGGTCACCGGTGGAGCGCATGCGCGCCGCCACCGACAGGACGCCGAGGTCGGTGATGAGAACGCTGCGGATGCCCGCTTCCGCTGTCCGGCGGATGTCCTCCAGATTGTGCACAAGCTGCTCGGTCCCGCGCGCCTGCCCCACCACGAATCCGGCGGCGGGAGCACCCGCCATCGCACCGGTGTCCCATCCGGCCAGCGGGCGGGAGAACAGGCTCACCTCGATTCCGCGGTCCGCCGCCATCGTGGCCATGGCGCGCAGCTCGTCGTCGGTGAGCAACAGCCCACCGCTGCCTTGGGAAACGCGGTGAACCCGCACACCCCGCGCGTCGGCCTCCGCGAGTACCGCCTCCAGGACGTCGGGGCCCTCAACGCTGGGAATCTCGACGCGGTACTGGGTACCGTCGGGGAACCGTTTCGCGCTGGTGGCACCCTGCTCACCGTCTCCGCCCGGAAGTCCCTGTGCTCGAAGGAAGTCCCGTGTGTCCCGCACGTTTGGCCCAGTCCTCTCTGCTTGCTGGTCCTCTCTGCTCGCCGACACTCGCTACTCGCCGCCACGGTGGGGTACCTGGAGTGGCCGGAGTCTGAGCCAGAGCAGGAAGATCAGGCCGAGCGCCAACATCCCCAGACCGGTCCAGAGGTTGATGTTCACGCCCTGGGCCTTGTGCAGGGTTTGCTCGCTGGCGAACACACCGGTGCCGCCGACCAGCAGGCCATAGAAAGTGAACAGTCCACCGATCACCGTGCGCACGTCGAACAGTCGCCGGGCGGTCCCGGACCGCTCTTCCAGTGCGGTGACATCCGACGAGGGCCGACCGGTGGTGCCGGGGGTGGTCATCGCGGTGTCGTCCTGCATGTCAACTCACCTCCTCACACACTGAACGGGACGTAGCACAGCGCGGCCAGCACGAGCGCGGACCAACCCAGCAACGCGGGCTTGCGGTACCAGGCCAGATCACCGGGTTCCGTCACACCCGGATCGCGGGCCGCCGACCGCGTGTAGACCAGGCCCGCGAGCGCGGAATCCGGCTTCGGCGTGGTGGCCAGCGAGATCGGGATGCTCACGCCCGCGTCGACCACGAACGCGATCACCGAGCCCATCATGTTCGCACCCTGGTCCGCACTGATCGGCACGATTCCCAGCTTGTACATCGTGTAGAACACGATCGGTGCGACAGTTCCGGCCAGCAGTCCCCAGAATCCCGCCTGCGGCGTCATACGTTTCCAGAAAAGGGCGAGGATGAACGTGGCGAACAGCGGGACGTTGAAGAACGAGAACAGCGTCTGGAGATAGTCCATGAGATCGCTGAACGCCGCCGCGATGAACGCGGTGCCCATCCCGATCACGACTCCGACCACTGTGATCACGCGGCCCACCCGGAGGTAGTGCGCGTCGGGCAGGTTCGGTCGGATGTGGGACTGCCAGATGTCGGTGGTGAAGACCGTGTTGAAGCTGGAGATGTTCGCGGCCATACCCGCCATGAAGGACGCCATCAGGCCGGTGACGGCCAGTCCCAGCACACCGTTGGGGAGCAGATCCCGCATCAGCAACGGGATCGCGTCGTTGTACTCGACGGCCTTGCCCAACGTCGGTTCGACGATCAGGGCGATGATGCCGGGAATCACCACGATGGCGGGAATGAACATCTTCGGAAACGCGGCGATCAGCGGGGTCCGTCGGGCGGCGGAGAGATTCTTGGCCGACAGCGACCGTTGCACCTCGGCGAAGTTCGTTGTCCAGTACCCGAACGAGACCGCGAATCCGAGTCCGAGGGTTATCGTCAACCAGTTGGCCCCGAGCGGATTGTGCTCCCCGAAGCCCGTTCCGCCCCACGCGGTCAGGAACTGCGATCCCTGCGAACTCGTGGCCTTCGCGATCAGGCCCGACACGCCGCCGACGCGCATCAAGCCCAGGACGGTGAGCGGGATCAGCGCGGCGACGATCACGAAGAACTGCAGCACCTCGTTGTAGATCGCGGAGGAGAGCCCCCCGATGACGATGTAGGCCAGCACGAACAGTCCGGCGGTGAAGATCGACAGCGGTAACGGCCAACCCAGCAGCGCGCGTAACACGATCGCGAGGGCATACAGGTTGACCCCCGCGATGAGAATCGAGGCGACCGCGAAGATGACCGAGCTCAGCAGGTGCGAGGATCTGCTGAACCGCAGCAGCAGGAACTCGGGAACGCTGCGCACTTTCGAGTTGTAGTAGAACGGCATCATCACCAGGCCGAGGAACACCATCGCCGGTATCGCCCCGATCAGGTACCAGTGCACGGTGTAGGCACCGTACTTCGCACCGTTCGCGGCCATGCCGAGAATCTCGGTCGCGCCCAGGTTCGCCGAGACGAACGCCAGACCTGTCACCCAGGCCGGCAGCGACCGCCCGGACAGGAAGAAGTCCAGGCTGGTGTTCACACTTCGCTTCGCCGCGAAAGCGATCCCCAGCACCACCGCGAAGTAGCTGGCCAGGATCAGGTAGTCGATCGGGCTCAGCGAGAGGCGAAGTCCGTCCACTGTCATGCCCCTTCTCGCTCGTGCCAGCGGAACCGATTCCTCGGACGCCGTTCGGCGGGCCGGACGTTGTTCGAGAACATACGGCAGCTGGGTACCAAGGTCAAGGTCCGTAAAGCTGTCCTACGTCGCTTGCTCCGGCAGTTCGAGTCGCCCGTTCACCCGGCGCGGAACCCGCAGTGGATTGCCGTCCCGCACCGCCTCCGGCAACGCCACGGCGGGCGCGTTCTGGAAGCACACGGGGCGCAGGAAACGCTGGATCGACGCGGTGCCAACGGACGTCGTCGTCACACTCGTAGTCGCCGGATACGGCCCGCCGTGCTGCATCGCGTAACTGACGCTGACACCGGTCGGCCATCCGTTCCACACCAGGCGCCCCGCACGTTGCGCCAATTCCCGATACAGCGCCGACACGATCGGTTCGCCGTCCTGTCCCTGCACCGTCGCAGTGAGCTCGCCCGCGAACAACCGGCACGCCGCCAGCAGCTCGTCCTCGCTGCTGTAACTGACCAGGAGGGATACCGGTCCGAAGCACTCGGCGACCAGGGATTCGCGGTTCTCCCGCAGTTCCTTGACCGTAGTGCGGAGCAAGGACGGGCTCACACCGGTCGCACCGTACTGGCCCTCGGCGAGCACCCGTATCGCCGGATGACCAGCGAGCTCCTGTAGTCCACTGTGGAATCCGCGGGCGATCCGCTCGTTCAGCATCGGCGCGGCCTCGCACGCGTCGACCGCGCTGACGAGCGCCTCTTCGAAGGTTGCTACCGCCTCCTTCGGCACGAACAGGAAGCCAGGTTTGGTGCAGAACTGGCCCACTCCCAAAGCGAACGAGTTCAGAAACCCTTCGGCGATCTCGTTCGGTCGTTCCGCTGCCGCCCGAGCCGTGACGAACGCTGGGTTCACACTGCCCATTTCCGCGTAGAACGGGATGGGCTCCGGGCGCGAGGAGGCCAGGTCGAACAACAGCCGCCCGGTGTGCTGAGAGCCGGTGAAGGCGCCTGCCCGCACTCGCGGATCGCCCAGTGCAGCGCGACCGGTCGCATCACCGCTGATCAGCGCGAACGTGCCGGACGGCGCGTCTTGCGCCCGCAGCGCGGTGCGCACGATCTCGCCGGTGCGCTGGGACAGCTCGGGGTGTCCGGGATGAGCCTTCAGGACCACCGGGCACCCTGCTGCCAGCGCTGAGGCCGTGTCCCCGCCGGCCACGCTGAAGGCGAACGGGAAGTTGCTGGCCGCGAACACCACGGCCGGTCCCAGCGGCAGCAACACGCGACGCAGGTCCGGGCGCGGACCGGTCGGCCAGCCGTCGTCGGGCGTATCGACGGTGACGGCGAGGTACGACCCCTCCTCGAGCACCTCCGCGAACAGGCGGAGTTGGAAGGTCGTCCGGACCAGCTCGCCGCGCAACCTCGGTTCCGGCAGATGCGACTCCTGCTGCGCCAGCGGAATCAGTTCACCCGCAGCGGCGTCCAACGCATCGGCCACACCGCGCAGCAGCTCCGCCCGCTGGGCGGGGCGCAGCTCCGCGAGCGGCTGGCTGGCCTGCTCCGCCGCGTTTAGTACCGCGTCCAGATCCTGCTCGGTCATCGAGACTCCTCGCAATCGGGTGCGGGTAGCACGTCAGGGGTGCAGCAGCACCTTGATAGTCCGCTCGCGTTCCTCCACGAGGATGCGCAGCGCTTCACCGGCGTCCTCCAGATCGAGGGTCCGGCTGATGATGCGGGTGGGGTCGAGCACTCCCGCGGCGAATGCCTGGACAGCGTGCGTCCACGCACGCGATGGGGCGCCGAACACCGTCTGCACCGTGATCTGGGACAGCACGAGGTGCGCCGCCGACGGCGGCTGCTGGTCGTCGGCCGGAATCCCGGTGAGCACGACCCGCCCTCCCCGCCGGGCCAGCCGAATGGCCATATCGGCTGTGCCGGGGGCACCCGCTGCTTCCAGTACGGCGTCGAACCGCCCGGACCATCGCTGGGCCTCCGCAGCCGTGACCAGCCGTGTGGCGCCGCAGGATTCGGCGACTTCGGCCCGGTCGCGGCGGCGGTCCACGACGACGATCTCGACCGGAGACACCGCCGAGAGCAGCTGTGTCGCGAGTAGACCCAGGCTGCCACCGCCCACCACCGCGACGCGCTCACCCGGAACGACCGACAGCTTCAAGCAGGCCGCCGCGACGCAGGCCGCGGGTTCCAGCACTGCCGCCGAACGCAGATCGGCCCCGTCCGGCAGGACGTGCAGCAGTCGTGCCGGCAGGGTCAGGTAGTCCGCCCAGGCTCCGGGCTGCGTAAACCCCGTCTCGTCGTAGTCGGCATCGCACAGGTTCGTCTCGCCACGGCGGCATGCGTCGCAGACCCGGCACGCCCGAAAACCCTCGCCGACCACCGGTTTTCCGACGAGGTCGGCGGTCACACCGGTACCGACCCCGACCACGGTCCCCGACCACTCGTGTCCGGGAACGATCGGGTAGCGCACAAACCCCGCAGGGCGTCCGCCGGTGAAGACCTCACGGTCAGAGCCACAGATCCCGCTCCATGCCACGCGAACGAGAGCCTCCCCGGGACCGGGTTCCGCCGGCTCCACCGACGTGACCCGCAAACTGCCCGGCCTGTCGATCGTCACGGCACGCGGCGTCACGGGATCTCCCTGGGTGATCTTCATCGGCCCTTCCCGTTCGACATGCCGTACGATGTTCGAGAACATAGGCCGAGTCGCCCGACGGGGTCAAGGAAGCCGACCATGGGAGCCGATACGGGCGCACATCCGTCACCCGTACACTGTTTGACATATCGGACAAGTTTCGCTGGCGACCTGCGGAGGAACCTGGTGGCACGAGCGGTACCCGCCGTCGAAAGAGCGTTCGACCTGCTCGAACTGTTCCTGGAGGACGCCGAACTGAGCCCCCCGGAGATCACCGCCAAGCTCGGCCTCCCCCGCACGACCGTGCACGAGCTCGTCGGCACGCTCAGCGCACGCGGCTACCTGACCCCCACCAACGAGGACCGCACCCGTTTCCGGCTCGGCGTGCGCAGCTTCCACCTCGGCGCTGCCTACGCCGAGCGCCTGGATCTCGCGCGCGAGGGGCAGGCGATCGCCGAAGAGATCGCCCAGCAGTGCGACGAGACGGTCCACATCGGTGTCCTGGACGACACGGACGTGTACTACATCGCCAAAGTCGACAGCACCCATCCGGTCCGCATGGTCTCGGCCGTCGGGAAGCGCCTTCCCGCCCACTGCACGGCGGTCGGCAAAGCTCTGCTCGCCTGCCTGCCCAAGGCCCGCTTCACCGAGCTCTACCCCAGCGCGCGCCTGACCGCGATGACCGGCAACAGCATCTCCACGCGCAAGGCGCTGCGGCAGGAACTCGACCAGATCATCGCGAACCACGGACTCGCCCGGGAATACTGCGAGTCCAACGAGGCCGTTGCCTGCGTGGCCGCGCCGGTGCGGGATCGGACCGGCACGGTCACGGCCGCGATGAGCATCGCCGTCCCCATCCTGCGTTGGAACGACGACGTCGAAGCCAGTCTCAGCGACCTCGTGCGCAAGGGTGCGGCAGCTTTCTCCGAGCGTCTGGGCTACCGGCCATAGGGTGTCCCGGTCACGATGGGGCCGCCCAACGGCTGCGGGCCGGCTTCAGGCCGCAGGCGCAGCGCCGGTGGCGTCGCATCGCGCGCCGTTCCGTGCTACCTCGTTCCACTCGCACAGAAGGCGATAACCGCGCATCGTGATCACGACTCGGTGCCCGCGTCGGGCGAACAGCCGGTGTGTGTCCACCTCGACGAGGTTGGCAGCCCAGAGTTCGGACAGCGCTTGGCGCAGGCACCCGAACATCTGTCCCCCCACATGCTCGGACCACGTGTATCCGAGCGCGGGGCCGTTCAGCCCGGTGTGGTACCGCACCTGATCGCGCTGAACCGCGCCGAGGGCCGTGTATCGGTGTGTTGAGAACGCAAGCCGTGTCATGGTGATCATCGCTCCTTGAACCGACGCGGGTCCCACGTTAGGGAGGCCGGGCGCACGGGGTAACTCGTCGCGGGTGCGGAAGCACCCTCTGCGTTCGGGCAGGTGCCGCACCTACCCAAGTGCGTAGCGGTAGGCGACGAGTCGGAAGGATTGACCGGGCCGGCGACCGGCCCCGCCGGCCCAAGGAGCCCGTTCGCCGGCTGACCGGCGCTGCCTCACGCGCGGACGGTACGCGTGAAACCCTCCGGGATGAGCAGATCCTCGGGCACCAGGTCGTGAATCGAGGACCGACCGAGGCCCAGCAGCGTCGAGTCAATCCCACCGCGCAGGATGTCCAGGACGTTCTGGACACCAGCCTGCCCGCTGGCCGCCAGTCCCCACAGGTAGGCACGGCCGATCATGACGGCCTTCGCTCCCAACGCCAGCGCCTTGACCACGTCGCTGCCGCGCCGGATTCCCCCGTCGAACAGCACCTCGATCTGGTCGCCGACCGCATCCGCGACGGCGGGCAGCATGCGAATGGCGGCCGGTGTGGAGTCGAGGTTGTTGCCGCCGTGATTCGACACCGAAATGGCGCTGACTCCGATGTCGACTGCTCGTTTCGCGTCGTCGGGGCGGCTGATTCCCTTGATGGCGAACGGACCGTCCCACTGCTCGCGCAACCAGGCCAGGTCCGACCAGGTCGGCGGCGCGGTGAACATCCACTCTCCGTAGGCACCGAAGAAGGTCGGTGCGGAATCGCCGGGCGGAACGACGTTGGGAGTCGTCAGGTCCGGCATCCCCCCGTGGCGGACGAAATCCCACAGCCAGCGCGGCCGCAGCAGCGCCGATGGCGCGAAACGCAGTTTGGCGCGCAGGTTCAGCTTCTCCGGGATCGGTGGGCTGCCCCAGTCCCGGCCGTGCGAGAACGACCAGTCCAGCGTGACGAACAAGCCCTTCGCTCCGGCCTTCTTGGCACGCTCCAGGCGCTCCACGATCCGGTCCCGATCCCCCAGCCAGTACATCTGGAAGAACGTCTTCGGGTTTGCCGCCACCACGTCCTCGATCGGCCTGCTCGCGAACGAACTCAGTCCCATGGCCGTGTCCGCGGCAGCCGCTCCGCGTGCGACCGCGACCTCGCCGTCTGGATGCACGGCCTGCACTCCCGTCGGCGAAATGATCACCGGCAGGGAGATCGACTGATCGAGCACGGTGGTCGTGAGGTCTCGCTTCGCTGGCAGGTCGGCAACATGCGGAGCGAAGCCGAGCTCGCCGAACGCACTGATGTTGTCATTGAGCGTGAGACCCTGCTCAGTACCCGCGACGAGCGCCTTGTACACCGGTTTCGGCAGCCGCGTTTTCGCGCGGCGATGCGCCTCGGCCACCGTCTCGAACCACTGCCCAGACATGCGCGATCCTCCAGCAATCCATTTCGTCTGTCTATATTGGACTCTCGGATGGTCTTGTTCAGTTCTGCCGCTTGTCGCTGGCTGACGCGCCGGATCGCGACGCAATGCGTGGCAGTAACGCGGCGACGCTGCGGGCGCGAGCCGCTCCCCACCACAGCCCGGCGCCGTACGCCAGATCGTCGAGCCGGCGTACCAGGATGTGCGGTACGGGAGGCAACGGACTTCGAGCGCGCCGATGGTCCAGCAGCCCGTCCAGCACTGCGGCAGCGGCCAGAATGCTGCGCGCCCGGCGACTTGCCAGTGCTGCCGCCACGCTCAGCGGCCAGTAGTGGCGCGTCGCCGCCTGCACGAGCTGCCGCGCGGTGCCGTAAACACCGGCGAGCGCGAGAAGGATTCCCGCGCGCACCGGCGCGTCGGCGTCCGGCATCAGGCGTGCCAGCCGGGCAGCCGCGACACCGGCCAGTGCCCCGGCAACCGGAGCCAGTCGGCGGTTCGCCAGCGCGACGAGGGCGGCCAGCGACCACCACGAGGCGTACAGGGGCGGCACCTGGCCGGGGTGTCGGAGGGCCAACGGTGCGGCGCTCGTCCCGTAAAAGGCGCGCTGCGCCATCCACCTGGGTAGATCCGTCCGATGCTCGTGCGCCACACGCGCCGTGGGGACGTAACGGAGTCGCCATCCCGCGCTGTGCAGGCGTAAGCACAGGTCCACGTCCTCGCCAACCCGCATGTCCGCCGCGAACCCGGAGCCGATGGCCTCTCGGCGCACCACCACTGCGGTCGCAGGGACGTAGGCGAGCCTGGTCAAGGGAATGATCGGCCCCTCGCGGGTGCCCATGTCCAGTGGGGAGCAGGTGCTTTCGAATGCCTGCAACCAGCCTCGACCGCTGGCCTTGAGCGGCACCACGCGTGGTGCCGCCAACGCGACGGCAGGGTCGAGAAACTGCCCCAGCAGCGGGGAGAACCAGCCTCGCTCGGGAACCACGTCGGAATCGACGAACGCCACGAAAGGCGTGCTCGCCCAGCGCATCCCGCTGTTGCGCGCAGCCGCCGGTCCTAGACTGCGCTCATGGCGGAGCACACGGCAGCCGTGTCGGCGCGCCTCGGCAGCGAGTGGCTCGGGATCGCGGGAACCGTCGTCCAGCACGACGATCGGAAGATCGGCGGTCTGCTCGTCGCACCGCAGCGCCGCCAGGAGGCGCGCGAGCATAGCGGTCCGGTCCCGGACCGGGATCACGATGGTCACATCGCTCGCTCGTACGGCTGGCGGGCGCGGATGGACGATGCCCGCGTCGAGCAACCTGCGAGCAAGCGTGCCGTGTGCTGGCCCGGTCACCGTGAAGCCGCCCGAGGAGAGCAGATTCGCCGTCGGGGCGTTCAAGCGGACAAGGCGTGGCGGGGAACCGCCGAAGACCAGCCGGCCGTCGCGGGAACAGTGCACGTCGGGAGCGAGCTGGACAGCGAAACCGTCCGGCAGTCGCACGTCAGTCGGCGGCGGGACCACCGGAGCGGCCTCAGATCGGCGTGCGCTTGCCCGTGGGAGCGCGGTCATGTGGTGAACCCTCCGTCGGCGTGCACGACCGAACCCGTCACGGCGGCGGACTCGGGAGAGCACAGCCACGCCACCGCCGCCGCCACCTCGTCCGGTGTCAGCAGCCGTCGCACGAGCTGGTGTGCGCCGAGGCTTTCGGTGTCGTCGAGCCCGTAGAGCTCCGCCGTGGCCCGGAGCATGTCCGTGCGCGTCGACCCAGGCGACACAGCGACGGCGGTCACACCAGTGCCTTGCAGGTCGCACGCGAGACCACGGACCAACCCGACCACCGCATGCTTCGCGGCGCAGTAGCCGCCGAGGTGCCAAAGCCCCTGGTGTGCGGCGGCCGAAGCCAAGGCGACGAAGCGGCCCTGGCGCGGCTCGGGTGCTTCCAGCAGTCTCGGCACCGCTGCGCGGGCCAGGTTGAGCACGCCCGTGACGTCGATGTCGACAAGCGCTCGCCAGCGCTGTTGCGAAAGCTCCCAGACCGGCTCGCCGCCGAGGATCACCGCAGCACAGGCCACGGCGGCATCCAGGCGCCCGTAGCGCCGAACGGCAAGATCGCACGCGCCCGCGAGCGCCTCGTGCTCTCGGACGTCGGCGATCAGTGTCTGCACTTCTGGAGCTTGCCCGGCGAGGCCGGTCAGCTCGTCGGGCCGAGCCAGCGGGTAGTCCACCGCAGGATCGTCGGCACACCGATCGACGGCCACGACGGACCAGCCCGTTGTCGCGAGACGGCGCACCACGGCCGCACCGATGCCACGCGCGGCACCGGTCACCACGGCCACCGGTCGTTGGCTCACGACGCATCGGCCTCCGGTAGGCACCGCAACCTGCCGGCGCTGTCCGCCTGCCAGGAACGGACCGCTTCGGCGAGTCCGGCCGACATCTGGTTCAGCAGCTCCTCCCCTGCCGGCGCTGTGGCCCCGGCGGGATCTCCCAGGACCCCGCTGGGGCTGACGGCCCGGACACCGACCGCCATCAGCCGGTCCAACAGCCGCTCGGCAGGCTCGTGCGGGCCAGCCACGGAACGTCCCATATGGACAGATCCCGGCCGCAGTGCGGACATCAGCGACGTTTCCGTGTGTCCGGCGTGCGCATCGGAGTCACTGCTCGTGCAGGCCCACCACGTGACATCACGGCCTTCCAACCGCAGCCGACGAACCGCACCGACCAGGCTGCGGAGGTTCCCGCCGTGGCCGTTTACCACGACCAACCGCCCAGCCCAGCGCAGCATCGACCGGCCCAGTTCGAGCACCAGCAGATGCAGTGCCGTGTGGCCGAGGGACGCTGTCCCGGGAAACCCCTCGTGCTCACCACTGGCCCCGTAATGCTGGGTCGGTGCCAGGACCGCGTCGACCTCGCCGTGTAGCAGGGCAAGTGCCCGTTCCGCCACAGCAGTGGCCACCGCCGCGTCCGTGTCCAGCGGAAGGTGCGGGCCGTGCTGCTCGCACGAGCCCAGCGGCAGCAGCACCACCGGCTGGGGTGATTCCAGTTCGGTCCAGGTCCGATCGGCCAGGCGAGCGATCACGATCCACCTCTGCGTGGCAGGCCCGCCAGCGGGCTTTCGTCACAGGGCCGCTGCGCGGCGCGAACCGAGGGCAACCCGAGCAGGACCCCGCCCGGAGCGCTTCGCCGGGAATGGTCCTGAACAGGGCGCGGAACGACGGAGTGATCCACAGTGGATAACAGCTGTTCGCCGTGCCCCTTGACGCACTCCGGGTCGGGCCCGTCCAGCGGGAGGCCGGTAAAGAACTTCGCCGCCATGCAACCGCCCTGGCAGGCATCGAACGCCGGGCAGGAGGTGCAGGCCCCGCCAGTCTCCGCGGTGCGCAGCTCGTTGAACAGCTCCGAACCGCGCCAGACTGCACCGAATCCGGCGCCGCGCACGTTGCCGGCCTTGAACACGTCGTGGATCGCGAACGGGCAGGCGTAAACGTCGCCCACAGGGTCGATCAGGCACACCACGCGCCCCGCTCCACACAGGTTGAGTCCCGGAAGCGGGGTGCTTCCCAGCGCGTTGAGGTGGAAGAAGGAGTCGCCGGTGAGCACGTCCTCGCCGTGGTCGAGCAGCCAGTGGTAGATCCGCATCTGCTGCTCGGCCGTGGGGTGCAGCTCGTCCCAGACGTCGGCGCCACGCCCGGACGGGCGCAGCCGCGTGATCCGCAACTGCGCGTCGTAGGAGTCCGCGATCGCTTTGAGCTCGTCGAGCTGGTCCACGTTCTCCCTCGTCATCACCACGGAGATCTTGAACCCGCGCATACCCGCACCGGCCAGGTTGTCCATGGCTCGCCGAGCCAGGTCGTAGGAACCGCGCCCGCGCACCGCGTCGTTGACCTCGCGCGTCGAACCGTCCAGCGAGATCTGGACATCGACGTAGTCGGTGGCGGCAAGCTGCCGTGCCCGCTGCTCGGTCAGCCGCACCCCGTTGGTGGAGAACTTGACGCCGACATAGCGTGATACGGCGTAGTCCAGCAACTCCCAGAAGTCGGGGCGGACCGTGGGTTCGCCGCCCCCGACGTTGACGTAGAAGACCTGCATCCGCGCCAGCTCGTCGATGACGGACTTGATCTCCTCGGTGGTCAGCTCGTCCGGGTCACGCCGACCGGAGGAGGACAGGCAGTGCTCGCAGGCGAGGTTGCACGCATACGTCCACTCCCAGGTCAGGCAGATCGGCGCGGCCAGGCCGTGCTTGAACTGCTCGACCAGGGAGGGCACCGGCTTCGCCGGAGGGTGGCATGGCGACCCTGTACCGCTGGGATGTGCGGCGGTGGTCATGGAGACTCCTGACGCAGAGACGGTTACTGGCAAACGATCATGTCGGCCTCCGCGAGGGAGGCCAGGGCACGCAGGTAACTCGGCCGCTCCCGCTCGGCGACGCGGCAGGCGTCGAGCGTCTCGTCGACCGAGCCGTGCTCGGCGAGACGCTCGACGACCTCAACCAGATGCCGGCTCTTCAGAAACGACAGTCGCCGCGTCCCGAAGTGGTAGGCGAGCGCCCCGAAGGGTTCCGGGCGCAAAGCGACCTGCGGGTTCTGGCAGTACGGTCGACCGGGTTCGAAAGCCGTGCCGGACATCGGGGTCACCGCCCTCAGTAGACGCCGCACATGCCGTCGATGGACACTTCTTCGACGAGCAGCTCTTCGGCCAGCTCTGCGGGGTCGTATTCCGCCTCGTACTCGACGAGTTCGACGTCGTGGTCGTCTGGGCTTTCGAAGTCGTCTGGCATCGCTGATCGCCTCTCGTGCGGCACATCGGGAATCATTGACTGGCGACGACATTAGGTGCGTCAGGTCCGACCGGGCGCCGTGCGATCGGACCTTGCGCTACCTGACCGATCGGACAGGTAGCGACCTCTCCGACCGTTCCGTTCCCGGTTCCAAAGGGCGGGTCTTGGGCTGCGATGGGTTCTCCACGGTGATGTGCGGCACTAACTTCCCGGTGCGGCCGGGCCGCCTGATACCGGGCTTCCCGGGCACGTCATATCCGGTAGTCAGCGCGCGACGAGGCGCGGAAAGGACTGCGACATGCAGGTCGACGAACTACTCAAACCCTTTCCCATCAAGGAGTTCCATCCGTTCCCGCGGGCTCTGATGGGACCGGGTTCGCATGAACTGATCGGGCCGGAGGCGAAGAAGCTCGGATTCCAGCGCACGCTGCTGATGACGTCGGGACTGCGCGGAACCGACATCGTGCACAAGATCGCCGAGTCCATGAAGTACCACGGCCTTGAGGTCGTGGTATACGACCAGGTTGAGTCCAATCCCAAGGACTACAACGTCATGGACGCCGTCCAGCTCTACCAGGAGAACGCGTGCGACTCGTTCGTCTCCATCGGCGGCGGTTCCTCGCACGACGCGTGTAAGGGCGCGCGGATCTCGGTCGCGCACGACGGGCGCAACGTCAACGAGTTCGAAGGGTTCAACAAGTCGGAGAATCCGAAGAACCCGCCGCACATCGCGGTTTCCACGACGGCGGGCACGGGCTCGGAGACCTCGTGGGCCTACGTCATCACCGACACCACCACCGACCCCGACAACCCGCACAAGTACGTGGCCTTCGATGACGCGTCGGTCACCAGCCTGGCGGTTGACGACCCCGTGCTGTACTACGACTGCCCGATCGACTACACGGCGCAGTGCGGGTTCGACGTGCTCGCGCACGCCTCCGAGCCCTACGTCTCCCGGCTGAACTTCCAGCCGTCGCTGGGCAACGCGCTGCACGCCATCAAGCTGACCGTGCAGCACCTGCGGCAGGCGGTCTGGAACGGCCAGGACCTGCCTGGCCGTGAAGGCATGATGTACGCCCAATACATCGCCGCGCAGGCGTTCAACTCCGGTGGGCTGGGCATCATCCACTCGATCTCGCACGCCGTCAGCGCCTTCTACGACACCCACCACGGCCTGAACAACGCCATCGCACTACCCCGGGTGTGGGCGTTCAACATGCCGGTGGCCTACGAGCGGTTCGCCGACATCGCCGAGGTGATGGGCGTCGACACGCATGGGAAGACCAAGGTACAGGCCGCCGACGCCGCGCTCGCCGCGGCGATCCGGCTGCTGCGTGATGTCGGGATTCCCGAGAAGTTCGTCGACGTACACGCCGACACGTACTCGAAGAACCGGCTCGGCCAGGGCCCGACCAAGTTCTACGAGCGCGCGAAAGAGATCAGGGGTGACGCCGCCGACGTCGACCGGATCACCAACCACGTCCTCGGGGACGCGTGCACTCCAGGCAACGCCAAGGAATGCACGTTCGACACGGTCCGGCCGGTGGTCGAGCACAGCCTGACCGGCGACCTGGACGACCTGCTCAGCTAACCAGCCTGGCGGGTCGTGGTCCGCGCCCTCCCACGCGTGCGAGTCCGACCGGATCACGACCCGCCGTTCCAGCACACGCTGTCACCCACCGCGCCACCACGGAGGAACCGTGCCCGCCTCGCACTCGGAACAGCCGGCCGAAGCTGGACCGTTCGCCTCGGTCGAAGACGTGACCACCAGGTTCGCCGAATCCGGCTACATCCCGGATCACCGACTGGCGACCACCGTCTTCCTGCAGTCCAGATTGGACAAGCCGCTGCTGCTGGAAGGCCCCGCCGGGGTCGGCAAGACCGAACTGGCGACCAAGCTCGCCGAGGTCACCGGGCGACGGCTGCTGCGCCTGCAGTGCTACGAGGGACAGGACGAGAGCAAGGCGCTGTACGAGTGGGACTACGGCAAGCAGTTGCTCTACACGCAGATGTTGCGGGACAAGATCGGCGAGATCATCGCGGACGCACCGGACCTCGTGTCGGCGATCGACCGCATCAGTGCGCAGGACAGCGTGTTCTTCTCGGACCGCTTCCTCGCTCCCCGGCCGCTGCTGGAGGCGATTCGCGGCGAGCAGCCCGCCGTGCTGCTGGTGGACGAGGTCGATCGCGCCGACGAAGCGCTGGAAGCCGTGCTGCTGGAATGCCTGGCCGAATTCCAGGTGACCGTCCCCGAGATCGGCAGCTACCGTGCGGCTGTTCCCCCATACGTGGTGCTGACCTCGAACAACACCCGGGACCTGTCGGCCGCGCTCAAACGCCGCTGCCTGCACCTGTTCCTGGACTACCCGGACCACGAGCGCGAACTGGAGATCGTCAAGTCCAAGCGCACCGGGCTCGCGGAGAGCCTGGGCAGCAAGCTGGTGACCGTGGTCCGTGAACTGCGAAAACTCCAGCTGCGTAAGGCGCCCAGTATCTCCGAGACCATCGACTGGGCACGGACGCTGGCCGTCCTCGGGGCCGAGGAGCTGGATGCGCAGCTGCTGTCGGAGACGGCGAACGTGGTCCTGAAGTACGAGCGCGACCTGGACCGCGCGCTGGAGGTCATCCCCCGCTTGGTGGACCCCAACCGGGACGCTCTCGAACGCTTGCAGGGGCACGGCAACGGGCACGGCCATGGTCATGGCCACGGCCACCGGCACCACGCGCACGACCACCACCATGGCGGGCCCGAAGAGGGTGCCGAGATCGACGGGCGGACGGTCCGGGCCGCCAAAGACCTCCCCGGACGCTTCGACGAAAACTACTACGGCGCACCAGGCTCCGACGCTGCGTCGCGATCCGGGACGTCGACCGGCGGCCAAGGTCACCGCGCCTTCTCCGCTGCCACGCGCCGGCGCCGGTGACTTCCTGAGGAGGACACGTGGAGACCGCCCTGCACCGGTTTGTGCGCCTGCTGCGGATGTTCGGGGTACGCGTGTCGGTGGCGGAGTCGACCGACGCGATGCGCTGCGCAGCCCAGCCGGGCGTCCTCGACGACCGGGAAACCCTGCGCCAAGCCCTGAAGGTGGCCCTGGTCAAGGACCGCCGCGAGGAACAGATCTTCGACGAGGTGTTCAGCGCCTTCTTCGCCCTGGAGCCTGTGGTCTCCGACGAGGACGCCCACGAGCACTCGCACGAGCACGACGACCTCAGTGACACCGGTGAGCTGCAGTCGTTCACCGCGTCCGAGGAGCCAGCACAGACCCCGCAACAAGGTCATACGCACGGAAAACCCGCGGACATCCGGGACTACTTCTCCCCCGAGGACCTGGCCCAGCAGTTCAACCTGCACCAGGAAAGCAACAAGATCGACCTCGCGTCGATGACCGAGGAGATCGTCTTCTCCAGCAACGAGGACGGCTCCGCTGGTGACTCCCCGTCGGTCCAGCTGGAGATCGAACGGCTGCACAACGCCGGAGCGCCCGGGCAGCTCGCGAACCACACGGGTCACCGTCTCGACACGCAGCTGAGCATCGCCGAGGAGCAGACACTCCTGGACTGGCTGGCGCAGCCGGACGATCCGGCGGACGCCGACACCGCCGGCCCGCGAAACCCGGTCGCTGGCATCCTGGAAGAACTGCCGGAGCTGCTGAAACGCCACCTCACCAGACTCGCCGAGCTGGAGTCGACCGCACTGGAAGCTCCCGAGGTCGCGCATGGTCGTCTGGATCGCGTGGACGAGCAGGAACGGCAGCAGCTCGAAGAGAGCCTGCGCCGGATCGCCCGCAGCCTGCGCGGAGCGCTGACCAGCCGGCGCCGGAACACACCGCGCGGGCGCGTGCATCCGGCCCGCACCATGCGCCGGAACATGCGATACGACGGCATTCCGTTCCGCCCGGTCACCATCACACGTGCGGAGGACAAACCACGTCTTGTCGTGCTCACCGACGTCTCCCTGTCGGTGCGCGCGACGGCCCGGTTCACCCTCCACCTCGTGCACGGCCTGCAATCCCTGTTCGGGCAGGTCCGCTCCTTCGCCTTCGTCGACGAAGCCGTCGAGATCACCGAGCTGTTCACTGACCATCCGCTGGAACGTGCATTGGGGCTGGTCTTCGACGGCCTGCCGAACGGCGGTGTTCTCGATGTCGACGCGAACTCGGACTACGGTCGAACCTTCGGCACCTTCCTCGCCGAGTACGGCAATGCCCTCAACCGGCGCACCACGGTCCTCGTGCTGGGGGACGGTCGGGGCAACGGCAACGATCCGAACTTCGAAGCCTTCGCGGAGATCGCCCGGCGAGTCCGGGAGACCATCTGGCTCACGCCCGAACCGCGCTACTCATGGTCGCTGGGCAGCTGCGACCTCCCGCGCTATGCGGAGAACTGCACGCGCGTGCGTGTCGTGCGCGACCTTTCCGGGTTGGAGCAGGCAGCGCACACGATGGCGACGGAGGTGACCGGACGGTGAGCGCACCCGACCCGCAACACGCACCGCTACCGCACGTCGCCCAGATCGACCCACTCGCCCCGGGTTCCGCCGGACGATACGCGGATGCGTTGGTGACGGTCATCCGTCACGGTAGCCCTCCCCGTGACATGCACTCGGAGGTCACGCGCACCCGGCACTTCTGCCTCCACCGCTATGATCCCCGGATCGAGATCGGCCACTGGCTGCGGCCGGAGAGCCTGGACAACGACCTCGCGGGCATCCTCGCCGACGAACTCTTCGCCCCGGGCTGGCTCAGTGGCGCAGAGATCTTCGAGCGAGTCTTCGCCGGCGTCGTCCGATCCATAGTGGACGATCCGCTGCATGCCTGGGCGAGCTTCTATGCCAATACCTTGAGGAAGATCAAGGAATGCTGGGGTACGACGGCCGGCGAATACAGCGCGAACACGTTGTCCTCGATCACCGGCTTCGCTCCGGTGTACCGGCGAGCCATGCACCTGGTGCCGGCCGGGAGGGTCCTGGATATGGGCTCCTGCTTTGGTTTCCTGCCGTTGCTTCTCGCCGAGCGCGGCCGTAACACCGTCACGGCCACCGATATCGAGCCTGGCAGTATGCGACTGCTCCGGACAATCGCAGAACGGCGGTGTGCGCGGCTGGACACCCTGGTGTGCGACGCGACGCGGGTTCCGTTGCCGGACCAGTCGGTGGACACCGTCACGGCGGTGCACTTGTTGGAGCACCTCGACGCCGCGTACGGGCACGCAGTGCTTTCCGAGGCGCTGCGGCTCGCACGGCGGCGCGTCGTCGTCGCGGTGCCTTTCGAAGACGAACCGACCGCGGCCTACGGCCACCTGCGCACCTTCACGAAGGGAGAACTCGTCGAACTCGGCCAAGCCACCGGGTACGAGTTTCACGTGACCGACTACCACGGTGGTTGGCTGGTGGTCAACGCTGATCGAGCGGGAGGCGCGGACCTCACCCGCTAGCGCCGTATCAGCAGCCAGCCTTCCACGACGTCAAACGTCGTCACTACCCTGCCAGGCCAGGCCCCACACAAATCCACGTCCAGCTCCAGGTACACGCCGAACCCGTCAACGCCAACGGCTACACCAACGACGCCTGGTCCTTCCTCCCCGACCAAGGCGGCGTCGTCAACAACATCTTCCGCTGATAATGGTGGCGTTCGGCTTTGCGGTCGACTTCAGCCTGTTTAGTGGTTTGCCGGTCCATCACGTGTGATCCGCGGTCTTCCGGGACCGCGCCGCGGGTCTCGGCGAGTCGATCAAGCAAAGCAAACCTTCACTGGTATGACACTAGATCATGCCCACCTTGCTCGCCTCGAAGACCGCCTCGGCCCGGCTGGTCGCGCCGAGCTTGCGCATGATGTTGCGCACGTGGAATTTCACCGTCGTCTCCGAGATGAACAGCCTGCCCCCGATGTCGCGGTTGCTCAGCCCGTGGGCAAGCAGGCGCAGTACGTTGAGTTCCCGTTCGGTGAGGAACGGTTCCGGGGTGGGCGCGTTCATGGACTGCACCATGGCCGCCGCCGATCGTGAGTCGAACGAACTCTCCCGCCGGGCCACCGCGCGAATCGAGCGGACCAGCTCAGTGGTGTCCACGTCCTTGACGACGTAACCGCGCGCACCGTGGTGGATCGCGTCGACGACAAGGCCACCGTCCAGGAAGGTGGTGAGCACCAGGACACCGAGATCCGGGTATTTCTCGGTGAGCTGACCGCACAGCGCCAGACCCTCCGTGTTGTCACCGGTCGAGAGCTTGAGATCCAGCAGCACGATACTGGGTCGTGCCTGCTGGATCACCGCCAGCGCCTCGTCCACAGTAGACGCCTCTCCGACCACCCGCAGGTCGTCCTCGCGCTCCAGTACGGCGCGCAAACCGTGCCGGACAATCGCGTGGTCGTCCACCAGCACGATGCTGATCTCCGTCGCCTGGCTGGGCGCGGTCTCATGCTGTGCTGGTGTGACGTGCGGACTTCTCGTCATACCGCCACCTCCGTAGAACTGGACGGCGTAAACGGGACCCGCAGCTGCAGCGAGATTCCCCCCATCCGCGACCGCCGGATCGTCAACGTGCCCTGGAGTTCCTCTGCCCGTGCCACCATGTTCGCCAGGCCCTGGTGCCGACCGGCGAGATCCGCCGCCGAGGACAACCGCAGTGACCTACGCAGCTGCGCCGGATCACCGATGCCATCATCGGACACGGTCAGCCGGAGATGGTCCTGCTTGTAGACCAAGTGCACCACGGACCTCGTGGCACAGGCGTGCGCCACCGTGTTGAACAGCGCTTCCCCCGTCAACCGCAGGATCGAGTTCTCCGCTTCGGGCGGCAGTGGCGCGGGCGTGCCCTCCACTCGCACCTCCACCTTCAGATCGCTGGGGAGATGCACTGTGGACAGTTGCTTCAGCAGTACCGGCAGCGATCCCGGTGGTTCCTCAGCACTGTGGTGCAGCGCGTAGATCGCGGCACGGAGCCGCTCCACCGCCTGCTGGGTCAGGCTCTTCGCCGGTGCGAGCTGCTCCGCGATCCGTGCGGCCTCCGGCCCCATGTCCCCCAGCTCTGACCTGCACACCTCGATCGTCATGCCGGCACTGAGCACGTACTGGGTGACCGTGTCGTGCAACTCCCGCGCGATGCGGTGCCGCTCGTCGTCCAGCGCCTGGCGCTGCATGGCCTCCACGAGGCGGCGCTGCGTCTCCTGCAGCTCGGCGTTGCGGGCCGCGAGGTCGCGGGCCTGCTTGGCCGCGGCTTCGGACAGGCGCTCGGTGCGACCGCGAAGCTGCGCTGCCGCGTGGAACAGGAACGAGTTGTGCAGCGCGACGGCGGCCTGGTTCGCGAGCACGCGCAAGATCGCGAGGTCGGTGTCCGCGACGGAGACCTCGCTGCCGGGCGAGCCGACGATGCCGCCGACCGGCTCGCCGTCCAGCGTCATAGGGGCTCGCACCCACCCAGGCCCGCTGGGGGTGAGCTCGACCTCCCACGGCCGTGACCGCACTGTCTCCAGTTGCTCGGCGGCCTCGGCCGGTAGCTTCTCCTCGTCGTCGATCAGGTTCCCGTTCCACAGCAGCAGGAAACGGGGACGCGCGGCGCGCAGCGCACCATCGGCGATCGCGAGAAGTAGCCAGCTCGCCTGCAGATGCTCGGCTGCTGCCCGCACCACGGCTTCGACGAGGGTGCGCGGGCCTTCCACGGTCCGCACCAACGCACGAGAGATGCGGTCCAGCGCCTGCACTGTGTACTCCAAGCGCTCGGCCGAGCGGACGTACTCGGGATAGAACGACCGCTTGCCGGAACGCAGCCCGGTCAGCGCACCGAGGTCGGCCTGACCATGGGTGCTGCCTGTGAACGACTTGCGCGCTGCCACCGCTGCCTCACAGTGCTGCCCGGAAGAGCTGCTCGATGTCCGCCGCCGAAGCGTCCCGTGGGTTGGTCGTCAGGCAGGCGTCTTTCAACGTCGTCCGCGCCAGCAGTGGAATATCCACTTCGGTCACCCCGAGCGAGCTCAACCCCTTCGGAACGCCCACCACGTCGGCCAGCTCCCGTACCCGATCCGCCAGCACGTGTGCGATCTCCCAGGCCGGGACCCCAGCTGTCTCGATACCGACCGCCGACGCCAGCGGCACGTAGGGCGCGGGGTCTTCCTCAGCGTTGAACCGGATCACGTGCGGCAGCAGCACCCCGTTGATCACGCCGTGCGGCGCGTCCAGCAGCCCACCGACCTGGTGGCTCATCGCGTGGGTCGCGCCGAGGATGGCGTTGGTGAAGGCCATCCCCGCTTCCAGGGCTCCCTGCGCCATCGCGACCCTCGGCTCGGCCTCGGTCGGCCGGAACATGGTGCGCGCGAGGTTGCTGGTGATCAGCTGCGCGGCGTGCAGGGAGTGCTGATCGGTGAGGGTGTTGCGGGCACGCGACACGAAGGACTCCATCGCGTGGGTCAGCGCGTCCAACCCGGTGGCCGCGTTCAGCCAGTCCGGCATCGTGATCAGCAGCCGAGGGTCCACCAGCGAGATGTCCGGTACCAGGGTCCGACTCAGGATCGTGATCTTGGTGGCGGCGGCGGTGTCGGTGATGATCGCGAACTGCGACACGTCCGCGCCGGTTCCCGACGTCGAAGGTGCCATGACCAGCGGCGGGATCGGGTGAACGACCTTGTCCACGCCCTCGTAGCCGAGAATGCGCCCGCCGTTTCCGGACAGGATCGCCACACCCTTGGCCGCGTCGATCACCGACCCGCCGCCGACTCCGATGATCACGTCGCTGCCGCTGTCGGCGTACCGCTCGAACGCGGCCTCCACCTCGTGGTCCTTGGGGTTCGGCGTGACCCGGTCCCACACGACCGGCGGCAGGCCCGCCTGCCCGAGATGCCCGACCGCCTCGGTGACCCAGCCGGCCTCGGTGAGTCCCGGGTCGGTGACCAGGAACGGCCGCCGGGCACCGAGCCGCAGGGCGCAGTGGCCCAGCTCCGCCAGCGCGCCTGGGCCGAACACGATCTCTGGAACGTGGAACTTCGCGAGTGCGTCCGTCTGGGTCGCGGCGCCCCGCGAACCCTCCCGTACCGCTTGCGGACCGTCCAGTTCCGTTACGCCGGCGGGCCGGTCCGTCTCGACGGCTGCCGGCTGCCTGAGACCTTGCTGCCCACGATCGGGCTGCCCAAGTCTGGGCACCCGGCTTCGCACGGTCATGGTGGCGTCCTCCAAGCACGATGGCGGGGGAACTGCGCGGCGCGGAGGCGCGTGCGGATCTCGAAAATCCGTCGATCCGCCGGTGGGACTCGCCGATCTCAGCAGCATCATAGCTCCCTGAGTGATTCAGACCACATGGTTGAAGCTACGATTCGCAGCCGGGGTCGCCCACCCTCCGGCAGGGCACACGAGCCTGACCGATCGGATAGGTAGCCGGTCCGCTCACTCCGCTGCGAGCTGCGAGCGCAACTGGTCCAGCACGCCGGGATCGCCGAGCGTGGTGACGTCGCCGAGCTCGCGGCCTTCGCTGACGTCCCGCAGCAGGCGCCGCATGATCTTCCCGCTGCGGGTCTTGGGCAGGTCGCCAGCCCAGACGATCTTGGCGGGGCGGGCCAGCTTGCCGATCCTGACGCCGACGTGCTCGCGCAACTCGTCCTTTGTGCCGTCGGCGGGTTCAACGCCAGCACGCAGTGTCACGAAAGCCACGATGGCCTGGCCGGTCAACTCGTCCGGCTGGGCGACGACGGCGGCTTCGGCGACCTTGTCGTGCGCGACCAGGGCGGATTCGACCTCGGCGGTGGACAGGCGGTGGCCGGAGACGTTGATGACGTCGTCCACCCGGCCGAGGACCCAGTAGTCACCGTCCTCGTCGCGGCGGGCGGCATCGCCAGCGACATACGTACCCGGACCACGCGCGGAGAAGTATGTCTTGACGTACCGTTCGTCGTCGCCGTAGAGCGTTCGGAGCATGCTCGGCCACGGCTCGGTCAGCACCAGCAGCCCGCCACCGTCCGCGCCGGACTCCGCACCGGGGACGAGGTCGGCGCTCACGCCCGGCAGCGGCCTGGTCGCGGAGCCGGGCTTGGTACTGGTGACCCCTGGAAGTGGCGCGATCATGATCGCGCCCGTCTCGGTCTGCCACCAGGTGTCGACGATCGGGCAGCGCTCACCACCGATCACCGTGTGATACCAGACCCACGCCTTCGGGTTGATCGGCTCACCCACGCTGCCCAGCAGCCGCAGGGAGGACAGGTCGTAGCCCGCGGGATGCTCGACGCCCCACCGCATGCACGCCCGGATGGCGGTCGGCGCGGTGTAGAAGGTGGTGATGCCGTACCGCTGCACCAGCTCCCACCAGATGCCTTTGTGCGGGTAGTCGGGCGCGCCTTCGAACAGCACGCTGGTGGTCGCGTTGGCCAGTGGACCGTAGACCACGTAGCTGTGCCCGGTGATCCACCCGACGTCCGCGGTGCACCAGTAGACGTCGGTCTCGGGATGCAGGTCGAACACGAGGCGGTGGGTGTAGGACACGCCGGTGAGGTAGCCGCCCGTGGTGTGCAGGATTCCCTTCGGCTTCCCCGTCGAGCCTGATGAGTACAGGATGAACAGGGGGTGCTCGGCCTCCATCGGCTCAGCCGGGCACACCGGGTCCGCAGCAGCGCAGATTTCGTGGAACCACGCGTCACGCCCGGGGCGCATCGTCGCACCGGTGCCGGTCGCGCGTACCACGACGACCTTCTCCAGCGAGGCGACCTCGTCGAGTACGGCGTCGAGGTTGTCCTTGACCGCGCTCACTCGTCCCTTGCGGCGCGCCCCGTCGGAGGTGATCAGCGCTCTGGCCCCGGAGACCCGCATCCGGTCCCGCACCGCTTCGGGCGCGTAACCGCCGAACACGACGTTGTGGATGGCACCGATGCGCGCGCACGCCAGCATCGCCACCACGACCTCGGGAATCATCGGCAGGTAGATGCCCACGACGTCGCCCTTGCCCAACCCGAGATCCTTGAGGGCGTTGGCGAAGCGTTGCACGTCGTGCAAGAGCTGGGCGTAGGTGAACGCGCGCTCGTCGCCGTCCTCACCGCGCCAGTAGAAGGCGACCCGATCGCCGAGGCCGGCTTCGACATGCCGGTCCAGGCAGTTGTAGGAAACGTTGAGCCGGCCGTCGTCGAACCAGCGGTAGAACGGCGGGTCCGAGTCGTCGAGCACCCTGGTGAACGGCTGGTCCCAGTGCAGAGTGCGCGCCTGATCCGCCCAGAAACCGAGGCGGTCCTGCGTTGCCTTCGCATACAGCGATTCGTCGGCGACCCGCGCACGTTCCCGGAACGCGGCGGGCGGGTCGAACGATGTGACGGCGAGCAGCTCGTCCATCCGCTTGGTCAGGTCTGCGGTCATCGTGCTTTCTCCGTGCAGGTCCGAATGGGGAATCCGTCCCCAGTGGCGCGCTCGGCGGTCCACTGAGGACGGATGCTCAGGCGAGCCCGAACGCGGCGAGCTCGTCGTCGGTGAGCAGTCGAGAACGGATCAGGAAACGCACACCTTCCGGGGCTTCCAGGGAGAACCCGCTCCCCCGCCCGGGAACCACGTCGATGGTCAGGTGGGTGTGCTTCCAGTACTCGAACTGCGCTGCCGACATCCACACCGGGATCGGCTCGGTGACGCCCTCGGCGTCGACGTCGCCCAGGTGGACGTCGGAGTCCCCGGTGCGGAACTCGCCGGCCGGGTAACACATCGGCGCGCTGCCGTCACAGCAGCCACCGGACTGGTGAAACATCAGCGGCCCGTGCTGGTCGTGGAGGCGACGCAGCAGCCGCGCCGCCTCCCCAGTGAGCGCCACGCGCGAATAGCTCATGGCCGTCCCCGCATCAGAAGAAACCGAGCTTGTTCGGGGAGTAGCTCACCAGCAGGTTCTTGGTCTGCTGGTAGTGGTCGAGCATCATCTTGTGGTTCTCACGCCCGATGCCGGACTGCTTGTAGCCGCCGAAGGCGGCGTGCGCCGGGTAGGCGTGGTAGTTGTTCACCCACACCCGACCAGCCTGGATTTCCCGGCCCGCCCGGTAGGCGGTGTTGCCGTCACGCGACCACACGCCCGCGCCGAGCCCGTACAGCGTGTCATTGGCGATCTTGACCGCGTCCGCGTAGTCATCGAAGCTGGTCACGGACACGACGGGACCGAAGATCTCCTCCTGGAAGATGCGCATCTTGTTGTCCCCGGCGAAGATCGTGGGCTGGACGTAGTACCCGCCCGAGAGTTCCCCGCCCAGCTCGGCCGGCTCACCACCGGTGAGCACCTTCGCGCCTTCCTGCTTCCCGATGTCGATGTAGGACAGGATCTTCTCGTACTGGTCGTTGCTGGCCTGCGCACCGATCATGGTGTCGGTGTCCAGCGGATGTCCCTGCTTGACGGCCTTCGTGCGCTCGACGGCGTCCGTGAGGAACCCGTCGTAGATGCTGGCCTGCACCAGCGCCCGGGACGGGCAGGTGCACACCTCGCCCTGATTGAGGGCGAACATCGTGAAGCCCTCCAACGCCTTGTCGTAGAAGGCGTCCCGGGTGGTGGCGACGTCGTCGAAGAAGATGTTCGGGCTCTTTCCGCCCAGCTCCAGCGTGACCGGGATGATGTTCTCACTGGCGTACTGCATGATCAGCCGGCCGGTCGTGGTCTCGCCGGTGAAGGCGACCTTGGCGACCCGCTTGCTGGACGCCAGCGGCTTGCCGGCCTCCACGCCGAAACCGTTGACCACGTTCACCACACCGGGCGGCAGAAGGTCACCGATCAGGCTCAACAGCACGTGGATGGAGGCCGGGGTCTGCTCGGCCGGCTTGAGCACCACTGCGTTTCCGGCAGCCAGCGCCGGAGCCAGCTTCCAGGTGGCCATCAGCAGCGGGAAGTTCCACGGGATGATCTGCGCGACCACGCCCAGCGGCTCGTGGAAGTGGTAGGCGATGTTGTCCCCGTCGATCTCACCGATGCCGCCTTCCTGCGCCCGGATCGCACCGGCGAAGTAGCGGAAGTGGTCGATGGCCAGCGGGATGTCCGCGGCCAGGGACTCCCGGACCGGCTTGCCGTTCTCCCACGACTCGGCCACCGCCAACGCCTCCAGGTTGGCTTCCATCCGGTCGGCGATCCGGTTCAGCACGCCGGCCCGCTCGGCCACCGAGGTCTTCGCCCACCCCGGCGCGGCCCCGTGCGCCGCGTCCAGCGCGCGCTCGACGTCCTCGCCCGTGCCTCGGGCGATCTCGGTGAAGGTCGCGCCGGTCACCGGGGTCGGGTTCTCGAAGTAACCGCCCTTGGCCGGCGGGACGTACTCACCACCGATGAAGTGGTCGTAACGCGCCTCGTACGCCACGACACTGCCAGTCGTACCCGGGGCTGCGTACTTCGTCATGAGCTACCTCCTGGAAGGAAACGAGGGGAGATAGCCCGTGAGCGTGGTCAGTCACACGTTGCAACGCCGTTGCATCGGACGAACGCCGAGGTGAACCTGCCCGAACGGACAGTCTTGGGCGGCAGCACGCGCGGTGGTCTTGTTCGCCGTGCCCGCCCTCGTCATCATGGGCGACTATCCAGTGCCAGCGTTATGCCACGGATCACGCTTTCCGCCAGGAGGCAGGGTGACCACCGACGACGAGTGCGTGACAGCGGAGTTGCTCGCCGACCCGATCGAGTACGCATCGTTACTTGAGCGCGTCTGGGACGCGGTGCTCAGCGGCGCGCCTTCGCCGAAGTCTCCCCGGCCGCTGATCTCGGACTCGTGGCAACGTTCGCTGGCCGCGGAGGTCAACCCGGAAGGCCGGGAAGCACCCGTGGTCTGCGAGCACGCCGAGGTTCAGGACATCCGCGCGGCCCACCCGCTGGCCGCCGCGATCCCCGTCCTGCGGGACACCGTGCTCAGCGTCGCGGACGAGGCGATGCACATCATGATCGTCACCGACCGGGACGGCCTGATCCTGTGGCGCGAGGGCCATGCCGACGTCGCGCGGCGCGCCGACCGCGTCCGGCTCACCGAAGGCACGCGGTGGGCCGAGGAAGCCATCGGCACCAACGCCATGGGTACCACGCTCGCCGTCGGCAAGCCGGTGCAGATCTACTCGGCGGAGCACCTGGTGCGCAGGTACCACGACTGGACGTGCGCGGCGAGCCCCATCCACGACCCCGACAGCGGCGACCTCCTCGGATCGATCGACATCAGCGGGCCGCTCCGCACCGTCCACCCGGCGATGGTCGCACTCGTCACGGCGGCTGCACAGCTCGCCGAAAGTCACCTGCGCGCGCAGATGGCCGCCCGCGACGAGCGACTGCGCGCCAAGAACATGCCGCACCTGCGTGGCTTGCGCGGTGAAGCCGGCGCGCTGCTCACCCCGACCGGCCGGGTTCTCGCGATCGAGCGTGGCGAGGGACTCCAGCTGCCCGAGCGGATCGATGTCAGCGGCGCACACGGTCGAGTCCTGCTCGCGGACGGGCGGGAAGCCGTTCTCGAAACCCTCGCCGAAGGGCTGCTGCTTCGCCTGCCCACCACGTCTCGTGGGCGGACCCCACACCGACCAGCCCTTTCGCTGTCCTTTTTGGACCATGGTGGGCCGACCGCTGTGCTCGATGGCCAGGAAGTAACGCTGACGACCCGGCATGCCGAGATCCTCGCGCTTCTCGCGATGCAACCGCACGGTCTGTCCGCCGAGCGTCTCGCGCTCCAGCTCTACGGCGAGCGTGGTAATGCCGTCACCGCCCGCGCGGAAATTCACCGACTCCGGGCCCATCTTGGTGAGCACGTGATCGGCACCAAGCCCTACCGGCTGCATGCCCAGATCGACGCCGACTTCCTGACCGTCCACAAAGCTCTGCGCGCGGGGAACCTCAAGACTGCCTTGGAGTCGTACGGGGGCCCGCTACTGGACGCCTCCGAAGCACCCGCCATCCGCGCCGAGCGTGAAGAGTTGTTCGCCTCGCTGCGCAACGCGGTTCTCGACGGAGGCGACGTCGAAGCGCTGTGGTCGCTTTTCTGTGCCGAGCCCACCGACGACCTGGAAGTGCTCGGGCAACTGGCACACCGCCTACCGCGCCACGACCCGCGCCGGCACACGGTTACAGCAAGGATGCAGCGCGTTCTGGCCGAAGAGGAGTGATGAGGGCCACGGCGGTACCTGCCTCTCTCGGCAGACGCTGTCAACCCTACTGCTCAGCAAGCGCTCTTCGCCGCCCCGCCCATTCCGAGTGCCGCCACTTCTCGGGCAGAACTTCGAGACATTCTGCGGCAGCGCGGCGCGCTTGCCGCAGGTCTCCCAGAGCCCGCAAGACGAATCCTCGCTGTCCCAGAAACCGCTTCCACCAACTCCGACCGGGACATACCCATACCGGGGGCTGCACGTGAAGGTGTGGCTTCACGGGCTGCGCGCAAGCGATCGTTCGGCGCTGGCATAGCCAGAGTCACTGGTAATACAGGATGCACCAGCAGAGTGTGTCTCCTGTCGTGCAGGCGGGCTCGGTCTGCGCCTGCATCAGCGCGGAGTTGTGGAACGGCACACCACCCCACTTGCTCCACAGGTCGGTCGCCATGCCGACGGCATGGGGCTGCACGCTCGGGTTGTCGGTGCCCACGAAGCTGTGGAAGCTCGTGTCGTAATCCTTCCACCCGTTGAAGTACCAGGCCGAGTCGTACCAGTCCTCCGTGCCGGTCGAAACGATCGCCGGGCTGGCCTCGCCGTCGACCTGGATGGAGATGTTCCGCTCCATCCACGAGTCGTTGACGGCGTTGATGCCACCGACCTGCGAGTGGTAGACGATCCAGCCGGGACCGCCACTGATGTTGGCCAGCGTGGTGACATCGCCAGCGGCACGCGTGACGGCCTGGTCGAGATACCGGGCACCCTGCTGGCGCAGCCGCTGGCCGTTCGCCTCGTCGGTCGACGTCAGCGCGTAGGTGGCCATGGAGTAGATAACCGCCTGCTGGGTCGTGCTCGGGTTGTAGTAGGCGATCCTGATGTGTGCTCCGAACGGCATCGGGAAGGTGATCAGGAAGCCGGTGTCGTCGTTGTTGGAGTTGATCTCCGCGTGCAGGTGCGCGCACGAGTGGGTGCCGTTGGCCGCGCCAGCGCCCCAGTGCGTCACGAGCAACGTCCCGAAATCGATGTCGATCGAGGGTGACGATGCTCCGTCGTAGTAGACACGCAGGCGGCCATCGAGCGCTGGCATGTTGCCGCCGCCGAGTGCCATCCACAGCGACGCGACGTTTCCCGGACCGTTGATGTCCAGCAGCGGATACTCGCTCTGGTACCCGACCCGCACGTTTTCGACCTTGGCCAGGAACAGTTTGTCCTGACGGAGTTCGGCCAACGGGTTAGCCATCCTGATCCCTCCCCAGCAAGCGAGTGCCCGATGCTCGCGTGTCTTGTCCACTACCAGCTTGCGTAGTTGAGGATGCCAGCGAAATACGGCACAGGTGTTGGTTTTGCGACCATGCGTTACGCCATCACGGGGCCGAACACCCGTGATGGCGTAACGGTGGTCGCTCACTACGGTTCGATGGTGACCTTGATGGCTTCGCCGCGCGTGACCGTGTCAATGCCGTCATGGACGCGGTCGAGTGGCAGCCGGTGGGTGATGAGATCGGCGACCGGGACAGCCCCGCTGGCGATCAGGTCGAGTGCCTGCCGGTTGTGTTCCGGGCTGGACCCGTTGGCTCCGACGATGGTCAGTTCGCGGTAGTGCACGAGGTTGGAGTCACAGGAGATCGTCGGATTGTCTTTGGGAAGACCCCCGAAGAAGCTGATCCGACCGCGTCGTGCGGCCATCTGCAAGGCGTCCTCCTGCGCCTTGCCGGAGGCTGCGGCCGTGATGACGACGTCCGCGCCGCGCCCGTTGGTGTGCTTGAGGATCGCGTCGACCGGGTCGACCTCCGCGGAGCAGATGGCCGCGTCAGGGTGTACCCGATCGGCGGCGAGGTCGAGCCGCTGGCGGGAGAGTTCGACGAGGTAGACCGCCCGCGCGCCACGTGCGCGAGCCAACCGTACGTGCAAGCAACCGATCGGGCCCGCACCGACCACGACCACCGAGTCGCCGTCACCGACCCCGGCGAGCTGTTGTCCATTGAGAACGCATGCGAGCGGTTCGCCCACGGACGCCTCTGCGTGCGAGACTCCGTCCGCGATGCGGTTGAGTCCTCCGACTCGCAGGACTTTCCCCGGTACGGTCAGGAATTCGGCGAACCCGCCGTCGTAGTCGTAGCCGATGGACTCCTGGTTGGGGCAGATCGTGTGCCAGCCGCGCTGGCAGTCCTCGCAGTCGCCGCACGGGATCGCGGCGATGACCTGCACGCGGTCGCCGACCATCCAGCCCTCGACCCGCTCGCCGGACGCGACGATCTCGCCGGCGACCTCGTGGCCGATCACGCGCGGTGGCCGGAGCCGGTGGTGGCCGTGTGCCTGGATTTTCGCGTCCGTCCCGCAGGTGGAGCAGGCGTGGACACGGATGGTCACCTCGTCGGGTCCGGTCGTCGGCTGCTCGGCCTCCTCGATGCGCAGGTCTCCGGGAGCGTAGAAGCGGGCGACCTTCATCTGGTCAGTTCTCCTTTCCGGCCGGCTGGAGTAGCCGAACCACGTCGTCTTCGGTGGTGGCCCTGCGCAGGTGCGCGGCCTTGTCGGGGTCGAGCAGGATGCGGGCGAGCGCGGACAGCACGCCGAGGTGTTCGTCGTCGCGGGCGGCGATGCCGATGCACACGTGCGCGCGCTGCCCTTCTCCCCAGTCCACGCCCTGGGGGAATCGCAGGTATGCCAAGGCGGTGCGGTGCACCAGCGCCCGGGCTTCGTTGGTGCCGTGCGGGATCGCGACACCTTCGCCGAGGTAGGTCGTCACCGAGCGTTCCCGCTCCCGCATCGCGTCGAGATAGCCCGGGTCGACGGCGCCGGCGGCGAGCAGGACCTCGCCGGTCTGACGGATCGCGTCGTGCTTGTCCCGGGCCGTGCAGTGCAGCCGGACTGCTTCGCTGGGCAGCGCGGGAAGGGCCAGTTCCGCCATGTCAGCCCTCCAACTCCACGCCGTCCCGAACGGCCGCGACGAGGCGCTCGAAGACCGGGTCGCCAAGGAAGACCTGGAACCCGAGGACGACCTTGCCGGGCGCCGAGGCCCGCGCGCGGTCGGCCAGCCCCTGGTGGCAGAGCACCACGTCGGTGTCATCCGGGATGGCGTTGACCGGGCTGTGCTCGACCGCGACACCGTGGCTGGCGAGCTGCTGGCGCAGCGTGCTGGTGAGCAGCACGCTGCTGCCCATCCCCGCATCGCAGGCGATGACGACCTTCTTGACGTCGTTTCCGGCGATCGTGGTCATGCTCTACACACCCTTTCCGGTCGGTTGCTTGCTGGCCCGCTTGTTGCGCTGGGTGGCGGCAGTGGCGTCCGCGAGCTGCTCGGCTGCCTCGGCGGCTCTTTCCTCGCGGCCGAAGCCCAGCAGTGCTGCTGCCACGGCGAATGACACGGCGCCGGCGACCAGGACTCCGGCCGCGACGCCGAGGTAGCCGCCCTTCGGCGTGACCGCGAACAGCGCGAGGATGCTGCCTGGTGACGGGGTCGCGACCAAGCCGGCGCCGGTGAGCAGGAACGTGAGCACGCCCGCGCCACCACCGGCGATCGCCGCCACGATCAAGCGCGGCTTCATCAGCACGTAGGGGAAGTAGATCTCGTGGATGCCGCCCAGGAACTGGATCACGATCGCACCCGGCGTGGACGCGCGCAGCGACCGCGGCCCGAAGAACAGGAACGCCAGCAGAATCCCGAGCCCGGGACCGGGGTTGGTTTCGAGCAGGAACAGCACCGACTTGCCCTGGTGCGCGGCTTGGGCGACGCCGAGCGGGCTGAGCACCCCGTGGTTGACGGCGTTGTTCAGGAACAGCACCTTCGCCGGTTCGACCAGCAGCGACACCAACGGCAGCAGCCGCGCACTGATCAGGTACTGCACCCCGCTTCCGGCCGCTGCCGTCAGCCCGGTCACTACCGGCTTGATCAGCAACAGCCCCACCAGCGCCATACCCGCGCCCACGATGCCGGCACTGAAGTTCTCGACGAGCATCTCGAAGCCGGCCTTGATCCGCCGGACGGTGAGCCGGTCCACGAGCTTGAGTACGGCCGCGGCCAGCGGCCCGATGATCATGGCGCCCAGGAACATCGGGGTCTGGGCGCCCACGGCGATTCCTACGGTGGCCACCGCGCCGACGACCGCGCCGCGCTGGCCGTGGACCAGCCGGCCGCCGGTGTAGCCGATCAACACCGGCAGCAGCATCAGCACCATCGGGTCGACCAGCTCACCGAGCTGCTTGTTGGGTAGCCAGCCACCGGACGTGAACAACGCGGCGATGAGCCCCCATGCGATGAACGCCCCGATGTTGGGCATGACCATCCCGGCGAGATGGCCACCCACGCGTTGGACCGTGGCCCGCAGCCCGCCGGACGGCGCGGGCGCGGCAGTCGCATTCGACATGAGCACAACTCCTCAAGGACAACCTGGACACCACCGCAGTGTGGGCGGTGTCACCTGGCGAGTGGTTGACGCGAACCATAGAACAGAGTCGGAACAATTGTCCAGAACGAATGTTCCCTGTCGATCGCACCGGCGGTACGCTGACCGCAGCGGCACCGGGCACCGGCGCGGAGAGGAACGATCCAGGTGGCGAAGAACGGCGGCGACACCGACCGGACCGACCTGCTGGTCACGGCGGCGGTCCTGTACTACGAGCGGGAGCGCTCCCAGGAGCAGATCGCCCGCGAACTCGGCGTCAGCCGCCCCGTGGTCAGCCGGCTGCTGGCCCGAGCCCGCGAGCTGGGCATCGTCCAGATCCAGATCGTGCCGCCCTCCGTTGACCCCGATCTCGCGCCCTCACTGGCGAAAGCCCTTGGCTTGCAGGCCGTCTACATCGCCGCTGGAGTAGCCGACACACCGAACCCCGGCCCTGTGCTCTCCGGCGCGCTGGACCAGGCCCTCAACGCGATCGACCTGCGCGCCGGGCAGGTCGTGTTGGTGAGCTGGGGCCGCGCCGTGTACAGCCTGGCCCGGGCGCTCACCACCCCCCGGCCCGGCGTGCGCGTCGTCCCCGCACTCGGGGGCAGTGACGGCGACCGCCCCTGGTTCCAACCCAACGAAGTCGCCCGCCTCTGGGCGTCCACGCTGCAGGGCGTCCCGCGCTACCTCCACGCCCCGGCCATGGTCTCCCCCGCGCTGCTGCGCTCGCTGCTGACCGAACCCGCCATCCGCTCCACCGTGCACCTGTGGCGCATCGCCGATGTCGCGTTGCTCGGCATTGGCGCCTGGCCCAAACCCGACCCCAGCTACGCCGCCTCCGGCTTCCCCATCGAGGACCCGGCCGTCACCAACGCCGCCGGCGACGTCGCCGGCCGGTCCTTCACCGAGGACGGCATCCTGGTCGACTACCGGGACCACCGCAGCCTGCTCGCGGTCACCACCCACCGGCTCCGGCGGATACCGCACGTCATCGGTCTCGCCGGCGGCCCGGACAAGGCCAAGGCCGTCATCGGCGCGGCACGCGCGGGCCTGATCAACACGCTGGTCACCGACACCACCACCGCCCGTGCGGTCCAGCAACGACTCGAAAAGTCCTGACCAGGCTCTTTCGGAAGAAGCAGCGTCAAACCCGGTACGAGCCGACGAAATCGCAGCCATGCTCCCGGCTCAACCCCAGACCTGGAGCCAGCGTGCCCTGTGTGGGCCGGCGCGACTAGCTCACGAATACCTACTTTGCTCGAGGCCGCCACAAACCCGCTCGCCGCAGGCAAAGTACCCAATTGTGGATGGCTTTTCCTACGGAACCTGCCTGCGGCGTGGGTTGTGGGAGAACGCGCTCATACGCGTTCAGCCCGGCCGGTCACTTCGGTTCGATGAACTGCGCGTCCAGTTGAATCTTGACGACATCGCCGAGCAGCGCATCCGCGGCTCCGAAGGTGATGCCGAAGTCGCTGCGCCGGATCTCCCCGCGAGCTTCGAACCCGGCATGCCGGCGACCGTCGACGATCGAGTCCTCCACCCCGCCGAAGTCGACCTCGAACATCACCTGACGGGTCACCTCACCGATGGTCAGGTCTCCCTCCATCGACCAGTCGCCGCCCGCACCACCGATACGCGTCGAGCGGAACGTCATCGTCGGCCGGCGCTCGACATCCAGCAGGTCCGGCGCGCGCACATGCGCGTCCCGATCCGCGTTGCCGGTGTCGATCGACGCCAGCGCCACGGTGGCGCTGACCGCGCACTCGTCGACGGTGGCGCCAACGGTCAACTCGGCTCCCATTCGGCGAAGCGCCCGCGGACCTTCGACACCCCCAGATGCCGGATCGCGAAGCCCACCGACGAATGGTGGGTGTCGATGGCCCACTTACCGGGAATCAGCGGAAGGTCTGCCGTCATCGTGCTCGTTTCTGTGTTCATGTCCTCACCGTGCTCGGCCTGGCGCCGGGGAAGGAAGGCCCGGCCGAGCCTAGCCCTGTCAGGGCCACCTTACCGCTGCCGCATGCGGGTAGATTTCGACCGTGGGCGACAACGAACTCGGCACTTTCCTACGCGCACGCCGCGAAGCCGTCACCCCGGCCGAGGTCGGCCTACCGGCGGGCAGCCGCCGCCGCACGCCCGGCCTGCGGCGCTCCGAACTCGCCACGATCGCCGGGATCAGCGTCGACTACCTCACCCGGCTGGAGCAGGGACGCGACCGCCGCCCTTCCGCCCAAGTGCTCGCGGCGCTCGCCGACGCCCTACGCCTGTCGGCTGACCAGCGCCATCACCTGCGCCTGCTGCTGATCAGCGCCAAAAACAGCAGCTTCTGCCCCGCAGCCTACCCCCGGAACGCACGGTGCGCCCCACCGTGCGGGCCGTCCTCGACCGACTCGACCCCGCCCCCGCGTTCGTGCTCAACCGGCTCGCCGACGTCCTCGCCCACACCACCGGTTACGAACGTCTCGCCCGCTCGACCGGCCTGCTGGAGGACGAGCCACCCAACCTCGTCCGCTTCCTCTGCACCGACCCCCGGGCCCGCACCCTCTACCCCGACTGGGAACGCGTCGCCGACGAGCACATCGCCCACCTCAAGACCGCCGCTCACCGCGACGACCCGCACCTGGCCTCCCTAGTCGACGAACTCACCATCACTGCCGGCGCTTCCTTCACCGACCGGTGGCAGGCACCACCCGTTCTGCCCGCACGCACCGGAATCCAACGATGGGCTCACCCCGAGGCCGGGCAGCTTCGGCTGGCCTACGAGACCCTCGACCTCGCCGACGCCGACGACCAGCGCCTGATCATCCACCTCGCCGCGGACGAGCCGACGTCGACCGCGCTCGACCACCTCACCGGACGCCATCCGGGCGCCCTGCGCTCCGTCACCGGCTGACCCGACAGACCCACCAGTCGACGGCTTCCACTGGACGGATAACACCTGGCCTGAAGGCGTCCGTCGTCGTCCATCGGACCCCAGTGGGATGGCGTCATCAGCCGGTCCCGAAATCACCATGAAGTTGATATCGGGTCCATCGTTCTGTCAACTTTTCTTGATGGACGGGCTACGTTGAGATATTGCTAGACATCAACGAACGTTGACTTCCTCACGAGGAGAAGGCGCGATGTCCTGGACCTATGCGCAGGCCGCCAGCGCGCTGATCCGCGCCCGAGCGGCGCTTGACGACCCGGAAGCGGAAATCACCGCGCTGCGCCCGGCAGGTGTGCAACGGATCGCCCAGGAGATCAGCGCCATGCCCGGCGTTGAGCCGGTCAGCCATCAAACGATCGCCAAACTGGTCAAAGGGGACATTCACCGACCCTCGGCCGAAACGCTGCGATCGCTGTCGCGGTGGGCCGGTCTTCGCGACGCGGACATGGCGTACTGGTTCGACGAGAAGACCGCGCGAAAGTACCTGGAACAGCTTGCTGTGCTGCGCGAGATGCGCTCGACCCGGGTGGCTGCCCGAGGCGGCCCGGCGAAGACGATCTCGGCCGCGCGTTACCGCCCAGCGTGGAAATATATGCTCGGTGATGACGTGAACCACACCTGACGTTGGGACCACTGTGACGTTTTCAGGAAAGTTTCGCGGGCACGACTGCGTGGTGACCCAGGAACGGACTCTGCAACTCCTGCGGGACATGGGGCTGCAGCCTGGCAAGTTCCGGCCCCGAGACTTCGTGACAGCGCTACAGGACCACAACCAGCGTCCGATCAAGCTCACGCCCCACTACATGGCGCGTCCCCCCTGGGGATATCACCTCTCCTACGAGAGCCACGACGAGATCCTGTATGCCTCGAACGCCGGACACCAGGATGTGATCATCCTGCATGAGGCGATGCACATCGCGCTGGGACATCGTGGCGAGCCGGTCAGCCCGGAGGTCGCACAAGAGCTGTTGCCCGATCTCGACCCGCAGATGGTCCAGCACTACTTGCGGCGCTGTGGCTGGGACTCGGACTCTCAGGAGATGGAAGCCGAGGCCATGGCCCGGATGACGTTGGGCTACAGCGGTTTCGCGAGGGGCGGCTGACATTCCTCGCGCACTGACACGCTTGCGCCAGTGGGCGCGGGCCTACTACACCCACCAGCGGCTCGGCGGGCTTTGGCGAATCGTATCCGCCGCCGAGGTCACGCACCCGATGCCCATCCCCCGAGGCCGTGCTGAGCGACTGGTCCCAGACTGGCTTCGACGTCGCCGCTGGGCGATGCGGCTTGCGCAGTGGTGGGACAACTGGCTTGCCTGGGATCAGGTCGACGCACGGTTGACCAGTCGCACCATTGAGATCGAGCACGCGCCCCTCGCGCTGGCCGCCCTCGCGCCCACCGGCGTCGCCGCAGCCGCCGAGCAACTCGGTCACGACGCCGGGCTCGCTCCTGAGCACACCGGCGCGCTGGTCGATGCTGCTTTGATCCATGCCGGTCTCCTCACCCTGCAGCGTGGGCACGTCGGTCCGGCCGATGTCGGAGCGCCACCACCACCCTCGGGGCCAGCGACCCCGACGCGGTTCGTGCTCGTCGCGCGCTATCTGCGGTCGCCGCTCATCCACCTTGCCCTGCAAGGCCCTTTCGCATCCCCAACCTGCCCCGGCGAGTGATCACTAACCATCAACAAATGTTGACAATCTTTCGGGTTGCGCTAGGCTGATCATCATCAACTTTGCTTGACATCCCTGGGGGTTGGGGATCGGCCCACCGGGAGGGCACCTTCCCTCCCGGTGGGCGCGGCAGCGCCGCTGGCCCATGGCTCCTACCTGGAACTGGCGCCACTCGCGGCTCGCCTGCGCCCCGATACCAGCCAAAGCCCGTCGCTTCTCAACGCGCCTGCGACAGTGTCGTAGTCAGGTTGACCCACAAAGACGCCTACCCCGTCAAGAAAGACGTCCGCCGCGGCCGACCGTCCCATCTGGTCAGGAATCGACGTCCGCCGCACCCTCCCGGGGGTGTAGGCCCAGCATGTCCAACAGCGTCCGGCATTCCGTCGCGTCCGAGGCATGCGCGGCGACCGTGCGCGCGGCTTGGCGCCGCTCAGCAGGGGCGACGTCGGTCACGGTGTTCGTCCAGGACGTGTCACGATCGGTGACGTGCGGCATCGAGAAGGTCCTCCTCCCGAGATCAGTGATAAGTACACATCCCCCAGGTTTTCAACGCTACGAGTGATGATCGCGTTCCAGCGCGTCATACGACGGCCGAGTACCCTCGCTCAGCGCTGAAGATCACCCGGATCATAAACGATCGAACCAGAACAAAGGAACACAGGCCAGGGAGAAACGGCGGAACCGGAGCGCGGTGAGACGGAACCCGGAGCCTACCGGGAAAATCCTCTGTAGACGCTTCGCTCCGCGAGACCGGTACCGCGTCAGCTCGGAGCCTTGCGTCCCACGAGATGGAAGACGCGGCTGAGTTGCCGGTAGGGGTCTCGTCGGCTTGCTTCCAACTCGACCGCCGCGGTCGCCGCCACCTGTTTCGAGTCGGTGGGGTCCAGTTCGACTCCGCTGAATTCGAGCCAGTCGACGAACAGCCAGGCCCCGTACCAGCGCTCTGGCCGCACACGGCGGCTTCGCAGGAGGTCGCTGAGTTCATCGACGGTGTCGGCTCGGCCGCGAACTCCCAACACGCCGACCTCGTGCGTGGCGTCGAACGCCGCGAGGGCGTCGTTCCAGCGCCGTTCCAGGGCAGGCCGCACCGCCATCGTCTTGGCGTTGCCCGTCATGATCGAGACGACCCCGCCGGGAGCAGTGCACCGGCACATCTGGTCGACCAGCGGCTCCGGGTCTTCGCAGTAGCCTAGTACGCCGTGACACAACACGGCGGCGAACGGTCGCCCGTTGACCGCTTCGTCGGCCTTCAGGCCGTCGGCCTCCAAGAGTGTCACCCGTCGCTGGGCCTCGACTGGCAGCCGCTCGAGTCGCTGTCGAGCCCTGTCCAGCATCGCCGGCGACGAGTCGAGCAACGTCACGTCGTAGCCGGCCTGGGCGAGCGGAAACGATTGATGGCCGGCGCCGCCGCCGATGTCGAGCACCGGCACCGGAGCCGGCGGCAGATGCTCCAGCAGCTGGTGGTGGATCACATAGGTGCGCACGTAGCCCTTCACGGTGGCGTACGCCTCGTCGACGAAGTGGTTGGCCAGACTTGAACTGGCCCAGGTGTCATCGTCCACCACACCAAAGTAACAGTTAGTAGTTAGTAAGTGGTAATCTCATCCTCGTGGCTGCGCGCATGAGCGGGGAGGAACGGCGAGCCCAGGTGCTGGGGATCGCCGCGGGTGAGTTCGCGAATCATGGACTTCACGGTGCGTCGATCGAGGCAATCGCGCGGGAGGCGGGCATCACGCAGGCCTACGTGTTCCGCATGTTCGGGACGAAGAAGGCGCTGTTCCTGGAGCTGGTCGGCGCAGCGTTCGATCAGTTCAGCGACGGCATGTCGCAAGCCGCCAAGGACGCCCGAGGGCTGAGCGCTCTGGCGCTGATGGGGGTGCAGTACTACGAGTCGCTGGCGGATCGCACCACCCTTATGTTGCAGTTGCAGGGCTTCGCAGCCTGCGGTGATCGCGAGGTCCGTGATCTGGTGCGGGCACGAGTCGCCCGCATGTGGGACACGGTTGCCGACAAGTCATGCCTTGACCCGGTGACGGTGAAGTCGTTTCTTGCCTTCGGCATGCTTCTCAACAACGTGGCCGCCCTCGATGTTGACGAGATTGACGAGCCGTGGGCCAAGGGAGTGCGCACTCGTATCCATGCGGGGCTGTTCGAGCACATCACCGCCGGCACCAACCGATGAGATGACCGGTCAATTTCCGGGTTGAGTCAGGTACGGCGGCTGCCCGCGATGACGCTGACGACGTTGGCGGCGACAACGGCCGTGATGCTCAGCCATTCACTGGCATGCAGTTGCTGGTCAAGGCCGACCAGACCCACGGACGCGGCCATAACGGGGTTGACGCTCATGAAGATGCCGAAGAAGTGGGCCGGGACGCGGCGCAGGGCCAACAGGTCGGAGAGGAACGGTACCGCGGAGGAAAGGATGCCCGCAGCCGCGGCGCACCCCAGCGCGGTGAGCGTAGGCGGGTGCTGGAGCAGCACCGCGAGGCCGACGGGCACGAACAGCAATCCCGACAGGCCGGCCGCTGCCGCCGTGCCCTCGGCACCGGGCAAGCGACGGCCGACGGAGCGGTTGAGCAGGATGTAGGAAGCCCAACACACTGCCGCCAGCAGTCCTAGGCCAATGCCCGCATAGTCAGTCGTCGGTTGCGGTCGCATCAACACGCCCACACCCCCCGCCGCGACGATCGCGCAGCCGAGATCCACCGCCCGGCGCGAGGCGATCAGCGCGACGGTCAGCGGCCCGAGGAACTCCAGCGTGACAGCCAGACCGAGCCCGATACGGTCGATCGCGCTGTACAGCGACAGGTTCATCGTCGCGAACACCGCCGCCAGCGCCACGACCACCCGCCACTGCGACCAGGTGAAGGACCGCACCCGTGGCCGCCCGAGCGCCAGCAGGGTGACCGCGGCGATCCACTGCCGGACCGCTACCACACCGGCTGGTCCGATCACCGGGAACGCCAGCGAACCGATCGCCGCCCCCACCTGGTTGGACGACGCGCTACCGACCATCAGCGCGATTCCCGCACGGCGGCTGCCGTCGCCGCCGCTACTGAAAACCGAACTGGCCGTGGTCGGCCGTGCCTGCGCCGTCGTTCGCATGTCCCCGAGCCTGCGTCGCGCCGCCGCTTTCACAAAATGCATGAGACGCGGCACCTATACGCTTCACGCATGGATGTAGAGCTGCGTCAGCTGCGTTGCCTGGTCGCGATCGTCGACGCGGGCACCTTCACCGACGCCGCCATCGAACTGGGTGTCTCGCAGGCGGCGGTGTCGCGCACGCTGGCGTCGTTGGAGTCGGCCCTCGGTGTCCGGTTGCTGCGCCGCAGCAGCCGTGCGGTCGTCCCCACCGCCGCCGGCATGCAGGTCCTCGCACGCGCCCGCCGGCTGCTGGCCGAGGCCGACGACCTCGTACGCGAAGCCACCTCAGGCCACACCCGCCTGCGCATCGGCTACGCCTGGGCAGCCATGGGTCGACACACCGTGGAATTCCAACGCCGCTGGCCCGCGCTGCGCCCGGACGTCGAACTGCAACTGGTACGCACGAACTCCGCCACCGGCGGCCTCGCCGAGGGCGCCTGCGATATCGCCGTGGTGCGCACCGAGCCCGACGAGCGCCGCTTCGACGGGATCATCGTCGGCCTGGAACGGCGTTACTGCGCCATGGCCGCCAACGATCCGTGGGCCCGCCGCCGCTTCATCCGGCTGGCCGAGATCAGCCAACGCACCCTTCTCATCGACCGACGAACCGGCACCACCTCCACCGACCTGTGGCCGCCGGAAAGCCGTCCCACCGTCGAGCACATCCAGGACGTCGACGACTGGCTCACCGTCATCGCGACCGGCCGCTGCGTCGGCATCACCGCCGAAAGCACCGTCGACCAGTACCCACGGCCCGGTGTGGTCTTCCGGCCATTGCGCGACGCCGCACCCATCCCGGTACGCCTGATCTGGTGGCGCGACGAACCCCACCCGGCGGCGCGGTCCGCCGTGGCGCTGCTCACCGAACTCTACCGATCGTGAGGAGCTCTCAAGTTTCGTCGTCAGATCGAACTGGCATTCGACTTCTGAGGTGTCTGGTAGCGGACCCCCAACTGAAACGGATCAACGACTCGGCCAAGTGTCGGTTGTGGCGGACATACTCCCACTACCAGACCTGGCCCGACGACCAGTGGCCGGTCGATCTCGATAGGAGATGACCATTGCGCAAAGAAATCATCTTCATCACGCTGGCTGTGGACGATCTCGATCGGTCGGTCGCCTTCTACCGTGACGGCCTGGGCTGGCACACGGAGGGCATAGTCGCTCGGGAGCTCCATGACGAAATCACCGACGCTGACGGAACGATTGCCTTTTTCGCCCTCGACAGCGGTCTCATGATCGGCCTGTACGAACGCACCAACCTGGCCAAAGACGCCAGCATGCCCGCCGGTACACGCAGCTCGACCGAGTTCAGTCTGGGGATCCCGGCCGAGTCGCAGGCCGAGGTAGACACGCTGCTCGCAGAAGCCGAAGCCGCTGGCGGCACCCTGCCCGCGCCGGCGCACATGCGCCCGTGGGGCATCTACTCCGGCTATTTCGCCGATCCCGACGGTCATCTGTGGGAGGTTGTCTGGAACTCCAACGCATAGAGCTCGCTCGAACCGCTATTCGGTATGTCGATCGCTGTGCGCAAGGCTGAGAGCCTTCCCCGGTCGGTCACACTCCTGCGATGTGAGCTGACGTCACGTTGATGCAGCGCAAAATCGGAGAAGACGCCGCAGCCAGGGCACTCCTAGCGTGAGAGGTACACCGCCTCGGGGCGGTGTCTCTGACCTCATCCTGAAAGGATCATGGCCATGGCAAGCGAAACGGTCACTGCGACCACCATCGTCGCCGCGCCTGCCGAAACCGTCTTCGCGGTCCTCGCTGACCCGACGACCCACCCGGCCATCGACGGCACCGGCTGGCTCCGCGAGTCGCTCGACAACGAGCCGTTGACCGAAGCCGGGCAGATCTTCCGCATGGCCATGTACCACGACCAACACCCCGACCGGCACTACCAGATGGCCAACAGGGTCGAGGTATTCGATCCGCCGCGAGCCATCTCGTGGCAGCCGGGGAGCGACGCCGACGGCACGATCAACTTCGGTGGCTGGTTCTGGCGCTACGACCTCACACCGACCGACTCTGGCGAAACCCAGGTCACCCTGTCCTACGACTGGTCGGCGGTGCCGGAATTTCTCCGCGAGAAGATCCCGTTCCCACCGTTCAGTCCTGATCACCTCGACAACTCGCTGAGTCATTTGGCCAAGCTCGCCGAGGGTGCCCAGCCGCGCTAGCGGCAGGGGGTGGACGGCAAGCCGGGCACGTGCTGACCACCCGCTAGTGTGTCCAACTGATGAGCCGGCCGGCGCGGTGCGGCGCCGCTGCTGCTGCCAATCGCGCGTCTTCCTGCACGGAAAGAATGGGAATGGCGATGTCGAACTCCGACCACGCGAAGACGAGAACGCATCAGGTTCACCCGCGAACGGTGTACGTCTCCGATGCCTTGCAAGCGAGGTTGGACACCTACCGTGATCAGGATGCGACGCGCTCCACCACCTCCGTCGTGTTCGAGGCCGTCGAACGACTGGCAGCCGACATCCCGGAACTGGTGCGAGCCTCACGCGCCCGCCCCGTCTCCCCGTTTGCCCCGCACAGCCGGGACGTGACCTATCTCGGCTCGGGACCGGTCCAAATCCAGATCCAGCCTTCTTGGGCACAGACTGATCTGTTGGACAAGCTCTCAGCGAAGCTGGACATGCCGCTGGAAACCTGGATGCCGCCCCTGCTCAATGCCTACCTGCCGGGCCGCAAGGAACCCGACAACATGCCCTGGTTGACGCGCGAGCGGCCTGAGCCGACGGCACGCTGAACCCGAGCAGGACTGGTGCCGTCTGTGCCGGTCATGACTGAGATTCGCCGGCCGGTTCAGCGGAGCTCGTTGATGCGGATCAGGTTGCCCGCTGGATCGCGGACGGCGCAGTCGCGTCTCCCGTACGGCTGCTCGGTCGGCTCCTGGACGACCTCGGCGCCGCTGGCCTGTACCCGCTCGAACGTGCCGTCGAGGTCGGCGGTGGCCAGGACGATGATCGCGTAGGTTCCCTTGGCCATCATCTCGGCGATGGTGCGACGCTCGTCGTCGGTGACGCCGGGGCCGGCGGCTGGCGGAGCCAGGACGATGGAGGTACCTGGCTGGCCGGGCGGGCCAACCGTGATCCAGTGCATCCCGCCATATTCGACGTGGTTGCGGACCTCGAAGCCGAGGGTGTCGCGATAGAAGGCCAGGGAGGCGTCCGGGTCCTCATGCGGGAGGAAGGTCTCGTAGATGGTGACGTCCATGCTGGTGACGCTAGCCGCGGCTCGGTGCCGGCGCTTCTCGATTCCTGATCGGTCTGGTCACCTGTTTCGCCACGCACGACGGCATCCCCGCCGCAGCGCCCGCGGCGTCACGCCGGTAGGTGCTGGGCGGCACGCCAACCAGATCGGTGAAGCGGCTACTGAAGGTGCCCAGCGACGCGCAGCCGACCGTGAAGCAGACTTCGGTGACACTGAGGTCGCCACGACGCAGCAGCGCCATCGCGCGCTCGATACGACGCGTCATCAGGTAGCCGTACGGTGACTCACCGTAAGCGCGCCGGAACTCGCGGCTGAGGTGCCCGGCCGACATGTGCACGCCACGGGCGAGGGCCTCAACGTCCAGCGGCTGCGCGTACTCCCGGTCGATCCGGTCGCGGACGCGGCGCAGGCGGGCGAGGTCGTGCAGGCGCTGTGCGGCGGCGGGTGTGCTGGTCACATGCGAGATAGTGCCACGTCGCACCGACGTTGCCAGCGTCCCGCTCCACCGTTCATGCGCTGCCTGCCCCAGACACAGGCTGCACGCAGGTCGCCATGGTCATCGTTGGGGACTACGTGGTCCACATCAGGGGCGACAATGGTGCAGCCCGGTAGGCCGATCTGGCACAGGCCATGGTCGCTGGTGGTGGCGGACCTCCTTTTCCTGGGACTTTGTGCCCGTCCCACATGTCACCGTGGCGGCTAGCCTCGGCACATCTGTGAGCAAGGGGGCTGTCATGACCGTGTTGCGCGTGGCCCTGGGTGTGCTTCTGGGGCTGGTCGTGTTGGGCCTGGTGCTGAAGTTGCTACCGCTGCTGATGCTCGCGGCCATGGTGCTCGGCGCCGTCTACACGGTGAAGCTGGTGAAAAGGCAAGGCCGGCAGCTGAGGCCGTCTCGGGTGCCGGAGGGCCAGACCGCCCGCGAGGCTGCGAGCTACCGCAGTGCCCGTGAGTACTGGCTGGCGCAGGCGAACAACCCGGAGGCGTCACCGACTGCCAGGAAGGTGGCGCAAGATCTCGTCGCGTTCAACAACGAACGGTTGCGTGACCTCGGCACGTATTGACGAGATCGCTGTGCGCCGCCACACAGCGGGCAGGAGCCGCAGGCCGATCGCGAAGCCACGCGGAGCCAACGAAGTACGCGGCCCCTGGACCACTGTGGACACCTACACCTTGCTTGACTCGACCGGTTCCAGCCGGACCACGATCGCCTTGGAAACGGGGGTGTTCGACTTTTCCGCGACGGCACCGAGCGGCACGAGCGGGTTCGCTTCCGGGTAGTAGGCTGCCGCGCACCCGTGCGCTGTCGAGTAGGCGACGATACGGAACCGGGTGGCTCGCCGCTCCTCCACTGTGCCGTCCTCGGCAGGCCATTCCGACACGAGGTCGACGAGGTCACCGTCGGCGAAGCCGAGTTCGGCGATGTCGCCGGGATTGATCATGATGACGCGACGTGCGTCTTCGATCCCACGGTAGCGGTCGGACAGACCGTAGATAGTCGTGTTGTACTGGTCGTGACTGCGCAGGGTTTGCAGCAGCAGCCGGCCGGGCGGCACTCGAATCGGTTCGGGGACGTTGACGGTGAAGTTGGCTTTCCCGGTAGATGTGGGGAAGGTGCGGCTGTCCCTCGGTGGATGAGGCAAGACGAACCCGTCGGGCTGGCGGACACGCCGGTTGTAGTCAGCGCAGCCGGGAACTACCGCTGCGATGTGCTCACGGATGACGTCGTAGTCGGCTTCGAACTTCTCCCACCGCACCGGGTGGTTCTCGCCGAGAAGAGTGCGGGCGAGCCGGGCGAGGATGGCCACCTCCGACAGCAGGTGCTCCGAGGCCGGGACAAGTCGCCCGCGCGAGGCGTGGACAACCGACATGGAGTCCTCGACGGTGACGAACTGATCCCCAGAATCCCGGGTGTCGCGTTCGGTCCGTCCCAGAGTCGGCAGGATCAGCGCAGTACGCCCAGGTACCACGTGCGACCGGTTGAGCTTGGTCGATACCTGGACCGTCAGATCGCAGTCCCGCAGAGCCTTTTCGGTCCCTTCGGTATCTGGCGTGGCGGAGACGAAGTTGCCGCCCACTCCGAAGAACGCTTTGACTCTGCCGGCGTGCATCGCGTGCAGAGCGTCCACAGTGTCCAGACCGTGGTGCCGGGGCACCTCCACTCCGAACTCGGCCTCAAGCGCGTCGAGAAAGGCATCGGGCATCTTCTCCCAGATGCCCATCGTACGGTCGCCCTGGACGTTGGAATGCCCTCGCACGGGACAGACCCCGGCACCGGGCTTGCCGATCATGCCGCGCATCAGCAGCAGGTTGACCACTTCACGGATCGTGGCCACACCCTGCTTCTGCTGCGTCAGCCCCATCGCCCAGCACGCCACCGTGCGCTGCGAGGAGATCAGCATCTCAGCGATGCGAACGATCTGTTCCCGCGCCATCCCAGTGGCTTCCAGAACCGCATCCCAGTCGATCTGGGCGGCCTGCTCGGCGAAGGCGGTGAAGCCGTGGGTGTGCTCGTCGACGAACTGCCGGTCAACAACGCCACCCCGGTCCTGCTCGGCCTGCAGCAGCAGCGCGTTGAGCGCCTTGAACAGGGCCAGGTCACCCCCGATGCGGATCTGGGCGAACTCGTCGGCCAGCGGGGTTCCCCCGCCGACCACCCCCCGCACGTTCTGCGGGTTCTTGAACCGCATCAGACCTGCCTCCGGCAGCGGATTGACCGCGACGATCCGGCCGCCGGCACGCTTGACCTTCTCCAGCGAGGCCAACATGCGCGGGTGGTTGGTACCGGGGTTCTGCCCCACGACCACGACCAGGTCGGCGTGTTCGAGGTCGGACAGGGAGACCGATCCCTTACCGATGCCGATCGTCTCGTTGAGCGCCGCGCCGGAGGATTCGTGGCACATGTTCGAGCAGTCCGGCAGGTTGTTCGTGCCGAAGCAGCGCACCAGCAACTGATACACGAACGCGGCCTCGTTGCTGGTGCGCCCGGACGTGTAGAACACGGCCTCGTCCGGGCTGTCCAGGCCCCGGAGTCGCTGAGCGATCTCGGCGAACGCCGCATCCCAGGTGATCGGCCGGTAGTGGGTGTCGCCTTCCTGCAGGATCATGGGGTGGGTCAACCGCCCCTGCTGCCCGAGCCAGTAGTCCGTGCGCTCGGCCAGTTCCGCGACCGAGTGCTGAGCGAAAAACTCGGGAGCCACGCGGCGGGTGGTAGCTTCCTCCGCGACCGCCTTCGCCCCGTTCTCGCAGAACTCCGCTAGTTTGCGCCGCTCACCTTCGGCTTCGCGGGGGTCGGGCCACGCGCATCCCGGGCAGTCGAACCCGGACCGCTGGTTGAGCAGCGGCAGCGTCCGCGCGGAGCGCGCGAGCCCCATCTGCTCCCAGCTTCGTTGCAGGGAAACCAGGACACCCTTCATTCCGGCGGCGGCCGACCCGGGAGCTTCGATCTTCAGCGCGCTCTCGTCGATGTCGTCGCGGGGTGCGTTTCGTGCCAATGCCTGTCCTTCCGTACCGCGAGGGGGTCGGGTGGCGGACTTGGCCCTAAGCCCGCCACCCGCGATCGGCGCAGCAGATGGCTGGCGACACCGCGCCGGCTGCCTTCAACGGAGTCCACTGTGGATCTCTGTCAGGAGTGCCACGCCTGGAGGTGGCGCTCCCCTGGCTGTGACAACGCGGCCACCGCTCAGGGTTGCTCATTAAGGAACACCTTGCGCGAAGGGTCAGCCACAGTCAAGCCTTTCGCCCGACCTTTCATGCCAGTGATAGCCAACTGACATTTTAGTTGTTTCCTACAGCGGCAAGTCTATTTCTGCTGGTCATCAGGGTCAATGGGCGCCGACCACGAGGAACCAAGATCGTCTTGGACTGTTGACAAGAGGCGAACATCACGGCAATCTGTTCCGCCAATCGGAACATGTTGCTTGTTCCGCAACAGTTGATCAGGAGGTTGGTTCCCAACCTGGAGAGGCGAACAGCCCCGGCGAAGCCCGCCGAGCGGAAGGGTTGGGCCGCTCTCCAGACGTCCATGAGCCAGACAAGACCGTAGCAACCCCACCCATGCCGATGACCGCACTGGCAATCCTCGCCAGCTGGCCTGTCTTCCGTTCGCCGAACCACGACTCGGGGGCCAGGCGACGCGGGGAACGCATGGGCGGCGATAGGAGTGAACAGGAAAGCATGGCTGAGATACGCGTTGAGGGGTTACACAAGGTGTTCGGGCCGAACGCCAAAGACGCCGTCCGGCGACTGCGGAAGGGTTCGACGACCCCGGAAGACCTGCGTGCGGAAGGCACCACCGCTGCCGTGGTCGACGCGAGCTTCGAGGTCCGCCCAGGCGAAACCTTCGTCGTCATGGGCCTGTCCGGCTCGGGCAAGTCGACACTGATTCGGATGCTCAACGGGCTACTGACCCCCTCCGCCGGGCACGTCCTCGTCAACGGCGAGGACCTCACCACGATGTCACCCAAGGACCTCCGAACCACGCGTCAACGCTCGATGAGCATGGTCTTCCAACACTTCGCGCTGCTACCGCACCGCACCGTGCTCGACAACGCCGCCTACGCACTGCAGATCCAAGAAGTACCCAAGGCCGAGCGGCTGGAAAAGGCACGGGAGTCGCTGTCGCTGGTGGGGCTGGACGGCTGGGAAGACCGCTACCCCCAACAACTCTCGGGCGGCATGCGCCAACGCGTCGGCCTGGCCCGCGCGTTGGCCGCCGGCACCGACGTGCTGCTCATGGACGAAGCGTTCTCCGCCCTGGACCCACTGATCAAACGCGAGATGCAGGACCAACTCCTGCAACTACAGACCAAGCTGGGCAAAACGATCGTGTTCATCACCCACGACCTCAACGAAGCCATGCGCATCGGCGACCGCATCGCCGTCATGCGCAGCGGCCAAATCGTGCAGATCGGCACCTCCGAAGACATCATCAAACACCCCGCCACCGACTATGTCGCCAAGTTCATCCAGGACGTCGACCGCTCCCGCGTACTCACCGCATCAGGCGCCCTCTGCGACACCCACCACGTCCTGCGCACCGACTCCGACCCCACGACCGCACTACGAGTCATGCATGAGCAGGCCACCGACACGGTGCTGGTGCGGGACACCAAAGGTCGCCTGGTGGGCCTGCTGACGAGGGAAGATGCCGACCGCGCAGCCCGCGCCGGCCGCGCGGAGGTCACACCATCGACCACCGAGGTGCAGTCCGTCCACGCCCACACACCACTGTCGGACCTGTTCGCAGCGCTGTCACGGTCCACAGCGGGCCTGGCCGTCATCGATGACGACCAGCGCCTACTCGGCACCGTCACCATGCAATCCCTGTGCACCGCACTAGGCGAGCAGGAGCAGATGAAAGCCACCGACACGGCCCAGAGCGACCGCAATGAGGAGGTGGCGACCAGTGCGGCCTGACCTGCTGCTGGCAGCCCCGACCCTTCCCAGGCTGCCGATCGGGAACTGGTTCCAGAACCTGGTCAACTGGCTGGAAGACAACTTCGGCCCCGTCTTCGACTTCATCAACATGGTCGTCCAGTCCGCCGTCACCGGACTCGCGGCCACCCTGACCCTCCTGCCGGGCCTGATCATGGTCCTGCTCTTCGCCGCGCTCGCGCTGTGGCTCCGGGGCTGGAGATTCGCGATCTTCACCCTCGCCGGATTCACCCTCATCGACAGCATGCAAGAAACACACTCAGCCATGCTGACCCTGTCCCTGGTCATCGTCGCCAGCGTCCTCGCCGTCGCGATCGCGGTGCCGCTAGGCATCCTCGCCGCCCGCCGCGAGAAAGTCAGCCAGGTGGTCCGACCGGTGCTGGACCTGATGCAGACCATGCCCGCCTTCGTCTACCTGATCCCCGTCATCTTCTTCTTCAACATCGGCCCCGTACCCGGCGTCGTCGCCACCGTCGTCTTCGCCCTCCCCCCAGGCGTACGACTCACCGAACTCGGCATCCGCCAAGTCGACCACGAAGTCGTCGAAGCCGGCGAATCCTTCGGCTCCCCACCACGCAAAGTACTCACCGGCATCCAACTACCCCTGGCCATGCCCTCCATCATGGCCGGCATCAACCAAGTAATCATGCTCGCACTGTCCATGGTCGTCATCGCCGGAATGGTCGGCGCCGAAGGACTGGGCTCCGAAGTGTTCACCGCCGTCACCCGCGTCCAACTCGGCGCCGGATTCGAGGCCGGCCTATCCGTCGTGATCCTGGCCGTCTTCCTCGACCGCACCACCGCCGCCCTCGGCACCCGATCACCAGTCGGCAAAGCCGAACGCAAGACGAAAGCCGTCGCCACCGCTGCCTGAGACCAAAACCGCAGTTCGTATCCGCCCGATGGGCTCGAAGGAAAGGCAGAAACCCATGAAACATCGAAGACTCCGCTGGCTCGTGGCGCTGACCGCGGCACTCAGCGCTGTCGCGCTGGTCGCCACGGGCTGCGGAGGCCGGCAATCCCAGACCGGAACCGGCCAGCAGTCCAAGACGATCAACATTGGCTACATCTCGTGGGACGAGAACATCGCCAACGCCCACCTGTTCAAGGTCCTGCTGGAAAAGCAGGGCTACAAGGTCAACCTGACCCAGCTCGACGCCGGGCCGACCTACGCCGGCTTGGCCCAGGGCAGCATCGACCTGTTCCAGGACTCGTGGCTGCCCTCAACCCACGGCGACTACTGGGCGCAGTACAAGAACAAGCTCGAAGACCTGGGCATCTGGTACGACCAGGCCACGCTGAACATCGCCGTGCCCAACTACGTCACCGACGTCAACTCGATCGCCGACCTCAGAGGTAAGGCGGCCGAGTTCAACGGCCAGATCACGGGTATTGACCCCGGCGCCGGGGAAACCCGGATCGTCAAGAACAATGCGATACCGGTGTACGAACTCGACCTTGACTACCAACTCAACACGTCGTCGTCGACGGCGATGCTGGCCTCGCTGGACAAGGCGGTGAAGGCACACCAACCGATCGCCGTCACGCTGTGGCACCCGCACTGGGCCTACGCCCGGTATCCGCTGAAGGACCTGACCGATCCGAAGGGCGCCATGGGCGCCGCCGAACAGCTGCACAGCCTCGGCCGGCAGAACTTCAGCAAGGACTTCCCGGACGTGGCAGCCATGGTCAAGAAGTTCCACCTGACCGACGAGCAGCTCGGCTCGCTGGAGAACGCGGTCAACCAGGCCCCGAAGGGCCAGGAGGACCAGGCCGCCCAGCAGTGGGCCAACCAGAACCCGCAGGTCGTCTCGCAGCTCACCACCCAGTAAGGGCGCTGGCCACCGCCTTCCGGGACCGGCTCGCCGGCCCCGGAAGGCGCACGCCGTGCGCCGGCAGCGTCAGCGCGCGTTCGGGGAAAACATCCCGCGCCGCCGAGATCAATTGGTTGAGTCCAGATATCCCAACTGCGACGACAATTCCATCGCCGCATCACGCATCGCGTCGACCACTTCGCGCATCCGGGTGCGATGGAACCGATACGACGGGCCGGACGCGCTCAACGCGGCCACCACCGAGCCGTCGTAGTCATACACCGCGACCGCCGCCGCATTGAGTCCCAGCTCAAGCTCCTCGTAACTGGTGGCGTACCCATCCCGGACGATCAGGGCGAAATGGTCCCGCAATGCTGCCGTGTCCACCACGGTCCGCGTCGTGTAGTGTTCCAACGGCTGAACCAAGATCCGCTCCTGGTCCGCCGGCCGTGTATGCGCCAGCAGTACTTTTCCGCTCGACGTCGCGTGCAGGGGTGTCCGCTGACCAACCCAGTTGTGCGCCGTCACCGACGCAGTCCCACGCGCCTGACTGATGTTCAACGCCACGTCACCGTCGCGGATGGCGAGGTTGACCGTCTCCCCGAGCTCACCGGCCAGCGCGTCACAAAACGGACGCCCCAACCGAGGCAGATCCATCCGCTCGGTGGCGGCACCGGCCAGCCGCACCACCCCGAAGCCGATCGCGTACTTGCCGCGCTCGCCGAGCTGCTCGACCAGTCCCCGGGCCTCCAACACACTCACCAGGCGGGACGCCGTCGACTTGTGCACGCCCAGCTCGC
>JBPYFK010000035.1:0-84943 GCA_051984675.1 Pseudonocardiaceae bacterium
GCGAGCTGGGCGTGCACAAGTCGACGGCGTCCCGCCTGGTGAGTGTGTTGGAGGCCCGGGGACTGGTCGAGCAGCTCGGCGAGCGCGGCAAGTACGCGATCGGCTTCGGGGTGGTGCGGCTGGCCGGCGCCGCCACCGAGCGGATGGATCTGCCCCGGTTGGGCCGACCGTTCTGCGACTCGCTGGCCGGTGAGCTCGGGGAGACGGTCAACCTCGCCATCCGCGACGGTGACGTCGCCCTGAACATCAGCCAGGCCCGCGGGACTGCGTCGGTCACGGCCCACAACTGGGTTGGTCAGCGGACACCCCTGCACGCGACGTCGAGCGGCAAGGTACTGCTCGCGCACGCTGATGCGGAGGATCAAGAGGAGATCCTGTCCCGGCCGCTGGAGCGGTACACCACGCGCACGATCGTCGATGTGGACGCGCTGCGCGACCACTTCGCCCTGATCGTCCGGGACGGCTACGCGACCAGCTACGAGGAACTCGAACTCGGGCTCAACGCCGCCGCCGTCGCGGTCTACAACTATGACAGCACGGTGGTGGCCGCGCTCAGCGCGTCCGGTCCCTCCTATCGCTTCCATCGCACGCGGGTGCATGAGGTCGTCGGCGCGATGCGGGTCGCCGCCAAAGAACTGTCGGCGCAGCTCGGCTACCTGGACACGTAACCGCCCTGGACGGCTGACGATCTTCGTCCTGGTTCGCCGCTGGCCAGCCCGGCGTCTTGTCCTGTCAGGCGATCGGGCGCTACCGCTCGGTAATGCGGGTAGGCCGCTTGCGGTCTCTTGACAGTGCTCGGCCATGGCTTCATTGTGTCTCGTATCAAGCAACTGTGTGCTTAATGCGCAACAATTGCGGCCGACCTGGCCCCGGACCTGCACCGGATTCGGCGGTGAGCGCAGTGGACCACGATGTGATCGTTGTGGGGCTCGGCGGGACAGGCAGCGCCGCCGCCTACCAGCTCGCCGCTCGCGGGGTGAAGGTGCTCGGCCTGGAGCGCTTCGACCCCGTGCACGACAGGGGCGCCAGCCACGGCGGCTCACGCCTGCTCCGCCAGACCTGTTTCGAACACCCGGCAGCCGTGCCGCTGCTGCTGCGCGCTCGGGAGCTGTGGGATCAGCTCGATCGGGACGCCAGCGGTGACCTGGTCTTCCGTACCGGAGGGCTGTGGCTGGGTCGGCCGAACAGCCCGATGATCGAGGAGAGCTTGCGTGCGGCGCGGGAATGGGGGATCTCGCACGAGGTTCTGACCGCCACCGACGTCCGACGACGGTTCCCGACCTTCGCTCCGGTCGTCAACGAGGTCGCGCTGTTCGAACCTGACGCGGGATTCGCCAGCCCGGAACGGACGGTGTGGGTACAGCTCATGCTCGCCGGTCGCGCGGGTGCCGACCTCCGGTTCCGGCAACCCGTGCTGGAGTGGGAGGCCCTGCCGGGTGGAACGGGAGTACGGGTGCGGACCGCCGGCGAGGAGCATTTCGCCGAACGGCTCGTGCTCTGCACCGGCGCCTGGACCCCACAGCTGGTTGACGGCTGGGACCTGCGATCACAACGGCAGGTGCACTACTGGTTCCAGCCGGGCGGGGACTCTCGGGCATTCCTCGCCCATCGTCATCCCGTCTACTTCTGGGAGGACGTCGACGGCGTGCGCCTGCACGGCTTTCCGGCGGGAATGGACACAGGCGTGGGTGTGTCCTTCTCTCGCGAGCTGGCGAACATGAACCGCGCCGGTGGCTCCTGGTCGGAGGTACGTGCGATCCAGAACTACCTGCGCACCCGGCTCCCCGCGCTTCCAGGATGGTTCCTGCGCTCCGCCACCTGCGTCGGTGCCACGGGAAGTCAGCCGGTCCTCGCCTCGCACCCGGAGAACCCACAGGTGACTGTCGCATGTGGATTCTCAGGTCATGGATTCACTTTCGTCCCCGTTGCCGGGGAGATCGTCGCCGAGCTGGCGCTGGACGGCGCCAGCCGGCATCCCGCCGCCGAGCTGTTCGCGCGGAGCCACGTGCCTGCCGCCGCGACCTTGTGAGGAACGCATGCCCCACACGATGCCGGACAGCACAACCCCGCACCCGGGCGTTGACCCCACCTGTCGCGGAAACACCGGGTCTGTCCTCGACGCGATCGGTGACACGCCGTTGATCGAGATCGAGGGGATCTGGGTCAAGCTGGAATACCTGAACCCTTCCGGCTCGATCAAGGCGCGGATCGCGAAGTACATGATCGAGCGGGCGGAGGCCGAGGGTCTGCTGCGCCCTGGGGACACGATTGTTGAGGCCAGTTCCGGCAACAGCGGCAACGCGATGAGCATGGTGGCCGCCGCCAAGGGCTACCGGATGCTGGTGGTCATGCCGGAGAACATGAGCGCCGAGCGGGCCGCGATCTCACGCGCTTTCGGCGCCGAGGTCATGACCACCGGTGACTTCCACGTCAACGACGCGCTCGCCCAGGCCCGGGAACTCGGGCAGCGCCCCGGTTTCTTCGCGCCGCAGCAGTTCGACAGCGAGTGGAACGCGACCGAGAACGAGACGTGGCTCGGCCCCGAAGTGCTTCGACAGCTGCCGGCAGGGCAGGTGCCGGACGCGGTGGTCGCCGGGGTCGGAACCGGCGGCACGGTCATCGGCGTCGGGCGCTGCTTCCGCGCGGTCAACCCGCACTGCCACGTCGTGGCCGTCGAGCCGGACGAGTCGTGCACACTGCTGTGCGGTGAGGTCGGCAAGCACCTCATCGAAGGCATCTCGGACGGGTTCGTTCCCGGGATCTTCGCCCGCCACCGGGACGGTGTGGACGAGCTGCTCCCGGTCAGCAGCGAGCAGGCCACCGCCGAAATGCGCCGGCTGGCCCGGGAGCACGGGCTGTTCGTCGGGCCGTCGTCCGGCGCGCACCTGCTGGCCGCCAAGCAGCTTCGCCAGCGTCGGCCGGAACTGCGTACCGTGGTGACCTTCCTCTGCGACGAGGGAGAGAAGTACCTCAGTGAGTACTGGCTCGCCGGGCAGGATGACCACTAGGTCGCGGTGAAGGTCACCGTGTGCCAGCCGGTCGCCCCGTCCGGGAACACCGGTGCGCCGCGCGGCGTCTGGAGGTAGCCGGAACGATCCGTGGCCCGGCACTGAACGGTGTGGTTTCCCGGGGAGACCTCGGTGTCCAGCAACCACATCCGCCAGGTGTCCGCATTGACCTCTGTGGACAGTCTCGCGACCTGCCACGGGCCGCCGTCCAACCGGACCTCGACACGGTCGATGCCGGTGTGCTGTGCCCAGGCGATCCCCGCGATCACGACCCGCCCGGCGGGGACGCGCTGGAACGGTTGCGGCCGGTCGATCCGGGACTCGGTCTTGATCGGCCCCAGCTTGGCCCATCCCTGCGCTTCCCAGTAGGCGACTCTGTCGAACGTGGTCAGTTCCATGTCCACCAGCCACTTCGTGGCCGAGACGTAACCATAGAGGCCGGGGGTGACCATGCGCACCGGAAAGCCGTGCTCCGGTGGCAGGGGTCGCCCGTTCATCGCGACCGCGAGCAGCGCCTCCCGGTGGGGGTCGGTCAGCACGTCCACCGGTGTGCCGGCCGTGAAGCCGTCCGCACTGGTGCTGAACACCTGCTGGGCGCCCGGGCGGACGCCGGCCTCGCGGAGCACGTCCCGGATCGGCACGCCGGTGAAGTTCGCCGTCGAGATGTAGGGGCCGCCCACCTCGTTCGACACGCAGGTCAGCGTGATCGTCTTCTCCACGAGCCCGCGCCGGACCAGGTCGTCGAAGCCGATCAGCAGCTCGCGCTCAACCAGCCCGTGAACCCGCAACCGCCAGTCCTGAACGCTGAGGTCGGGCACGGTCAGGGCGGTGTCAACGCGATAGAACGCGGGGTTCGGGGTGAGGAACGGCGGGGTGCCCGCGTTGGCGAAATCGGCGCCGACCGGTATCGGTGGGGCTGGCGTGGCCGGAACCAGCGGCGGCATCGCTTCCTCGGACGCTTCGAGCCCCCACCGCTCGTTCAGCAGGCGCCCGACCAGTCCCGCGACGGCGGTGGCGGTCGCGGCCGTGCCCGCCGAGATCAGGAACCGTCGACGGTTCGGGGCTTCGACCTCCGCCTGCTCGCTGGTCTCCGCGGTGTCCTCGCGGGCGGGCCGGTGAGCCGCCCAGTGCAACCACCGGAAGACAGCGACCCCGGCGAGCGTCGCCACCACGGCGGGCAGCGCACCAGCCGGGCCCAGGTTGGGGCGGCCGATCGCAGCCGCGAGCCCGACCAGCCCGAACACGCCGATCACGACCGACCCGGGCACCGGAGAGCGCCGGGAGGCGAGTCCGGCGAGCACGGCCAGCAGTGCCATCACCACGGCCATCCCGACCAGCAGCACGGTCTTGTCGGCGACCCCGAACCAGTGAATCGCGAACTCCTTGACCGGCTGCGGGGTGAGGTCGATCGCGGTGTCGCCCACCGCCACGTAGGGGGAGGCTTCCGGCCTCCCGGCCAGTGCCGCGACCAGATAACCGGCGGCCAGCGCTGCGACCGCCGCCAGAACCCCGATCAGCGCGACCACCGGTCGACCAAGGAGGTCCGGGTCCCGCTTGTCACCGTTCGCACTCGTCACACCGGTGATTGTGGCGCGCGGGGGCCCGGGAGTGGACCATCAGCCGGTACGCGACAGGATTCCGTAATACCTGGCCTGCCCGCGCTCTCGGCCACAATGGACGCTCATGAGCACCAGTCAGTGGCCGCGCACGGCGGAGGAACTGATCGCCGTCCAGTGCCGGTTGGCCACGGCCGAGCCACCGCCCTGGCAGCCGCGAACCGCTCGGCCGCTGGTCGCCGGCTGCTTCGCGTGCTTCCCGCGCGGTACCGCGGGACCAGGCGCGGCGGGTGACCCGCTGTGGGCTGCAGCCGCCGCCTTCCACGGGCGGCGGTGTACAGGGAGGGTGACCACCACCGGCGAGGCCGGCGCCGAGTACCGACCCGGACTGTTCGCGCTGCGCGTGGGGTCCGTCCTGGAGGCGGTAGTGCGGCAACTGCCCGAACAGCCCGAGGTCGTCCTGGTTGACGCCACGGGATACGACCATCCGCGCCGCTTCGGTCTGGCCCGCCACCTCGGGGCGGTCCTGGACCTGCCCACCATCGGCATCACGCACCGGACGCTGCTGGCCGTCGGGGAGTGGCCTCCCGATGAACGGGCAGCCGCCGCTCCACTGACCGTGGCTGGCGAGACGGTCGGCTACTGGGTGCGCACGCGTAAAGCACGTCGACCGCTCGCGGTGCACGCGGCCTGGCGGACCGACGCCGCCACGGCGGTCAACGTCGTCCTCGGCGTTGCCTGGAAGCGCACCCCCGCTCCGTTGCGCGAGTCACGGCGACTGGCTCGGGAAGCGCGTGCGGGAGCGACTCGCGACTGAGGCGCACGCCCCCAACCGGTCAGCCCTTGATGTGTGCTGGCCGGTGGGTGCCCGCCTCCACTTCGCCTTCGGCCTTTTCCAGCAGCTTCTGTGCCAGCTCGTGCAACGCCCGGGCTCCCGCGACCTCCTCGCCGATGCGCGGTTCGACCGGGTCTTCCGGGCTGCGGCGCGCGTGACCCCGCGCCCGCAGTTCGCTGCCGTCCCGCAGCCGTAGCAAGGCAGCGGCCCGGGTACGGGTCTCGTCCTCGTCGAACTCGATCTCGATGTGCCATCCGGCGGCCTGCATCTGATCACCTCCCCGAGTGATACCAGCATGCGCCTGGAAGGTGAGCCACACCAGTCACGGGTGACTACCCGTCGCTGTGCGGCCATATCCCGCGCACGATGACCACCGGGCAGGCGGCATGGTGGGAACACCGTTGGCTGATCGACCCCAGCAGCGCGCCCACGAACCCGCCGTGCCCGCGACTGCCGAGTACCAGCAGGTCAGCTTCCTTGGCCGCGTCCATCAGCACGGTCGCGGCATGGCCGTGTACGACCTCCTGCACCACGTGGACTGACGAGCCGCGCGCGGCCACGACCGCCTCCACCGCTTCTGCCAGGGTCTCCCGCGCCGTCCGCTCCAGATCGTCCGGCGGGACCGCGCCACCTTCCCAGCTGTAGAAGGCGGGGAAGTCCCATGCGATGACGGCGTGCACGGCCGCACCCGTCAGCTCGGCCTGGCCCAGCGCCCACGCCAGCGCCGACTGCGACGACGGCGAGCCGTCGATGCCGACCACGATGCGGTTGTCGGTGATCTGGTTGCTCACAGCCCACCTCCTTCGCCGTCGGTGGGGCCGATCGCGATCACTCGATCGCGTGTATCTGCATGTTAGAGGCTCGCCAGCATGCCGTATATGGAGCAGGCTTCGCTCGCCACCCGATCGGTATTCTCCCGCAACCGGGCGAGTGGCAGAGGATGATCACTGGACGAGAGAGCGCTGGTGTTGAACAAGATTCGCCTGGTCGGGTTGGCTGGCGCGGCACTGTTATGCGCGCTGATTCCCGTCTCCGTTGCCGGTCATGTCCTCCCATTGGTTTCCTCGCCCGACCCGGGGCCCGACCCGGGGCCCGACCGGGGGCCCGATTCAGGGCCCGTCCCGGCCCTGGTCGCTGGTCCCCCGATCCCGCGGATGCGGCCCGGACCGGGCGTGCCCGAGCCGCCCCGGACACCCCCGACCATCCCGGAGCCGCCGCGGCTGCCCGGGGCTCCCGAGCCGACCCCGGTGGACGCCCACCATCCCGTGACCGGCTGACCGGCCACTGGGAAGATCAGGACACCACCTGCCCGACCACCGTGCGGAACACGTCACGGTCCACAATGGAGGATTGTACGGCCAGCCAGGCACCGATCTCGTGGACGAAGTGCTCCGCACTCATCGGGGGTACCCGAGCGTCCGCCGGCTTGCCGGTGGTGATCGTGCCGGAGCGGCTGGGATAGACGATCAGGACGCCCCGTACCTCGACGTCGGGCAGCAACTCACGGTAGGCGTCCACGGCCGCCGGGAGTTCCGTCGAACCACCACGGAACGGATGGCCGTTGCGGAACAGCGCTCCTGCCTCGTCGGCGGTGTAGTGGCCGGGCAGCCACAGCTTCGACTCGATGAGCACCAGCCGCCGCCCGCACAGCACCGCGTGATCGATGTCGGCGAACACCGAGTCGGGACCGGCCAGGCTGTGGAAGATGCGGGCGCCGGGGAGCCAGGTCAGGTGCTTCACCAGCAGATCCGCGGTGAGGCGCTCGGCCAGCTGGCTGCGTTCGGTCCCGGGCTGGCCGAACACCGGCCGGCCGCCGAACTCCTCGGTGAACGCCCGGTTGACCTGGGCGGTCACGAGGTGCCGGCGGGCCAGCACGACCAGCGCCACGCTCGTACCAGCGACCGCCAGCAGCCACATCGCCACCAGCGGAGCTGGCAGGGTGAGTGTCCCGAAACTCAGGACGAGCAGCACCAACCAGACCCCGGCCACGGTCGCCGTCGCCGCCGGCGAGCCGGCCAGCGTCGGGAGGTAGCGGACCCGCTCACGCGGGTTGACCTCCGCGCACCAGGCGATCGTGACGGGGTTGATCTGCGGTGCCGGAGGCGTGAAGTCGGGGTCCTCACCGAATTCGCGAGCGCGCCGGGCGCGCGGCCGGCTGGAGGCCCGTGCCCGAGGGCCGCTGTCCCAGCGATGCCAGCGGTCTCTCGCGGCACCACGGCCCGCGTCCTCGCCGGCCCTCGGGGCGCGGTCAGTCGTGCTGCTGTCCCCAGAGTCGTCCTCGTCGCCTCCCTGGTCGTCCGTGTCGGCGCTGCGGTCGTAGGCGGCTCGCCGGACCGGGTCGTGCAGTGTCTCGTACGCCTCGCGCAGCAACCGGAAGGTGCCGGACGTGCCGCCCGCGTCCGGGTGCATCACCTTCACCAGCGTCCGGTACGCCGACTTGATCTCGCTCGCGGACGCGTTCCGGCCCACGCCGAGCAGCTCGTAGTAGTCGACTTCGCCCACGTCTTCTCAGCCCACCTCCTGCTCTTGAGTGGACACGATATGTACTCGCTCCGGCACCCGCCGCCAGTGGGGCGGCGCCCACCCCCGCCCGCGTGAGTGGCAAACTCCAAGCATGACGCAGGAGTTCGACGCCGACCCGACCTGTGCGGTGGCGCACGGGGCGCCGGCCGGCGACACCGAAGCGCGCACGCTGGTCGCGGTGTTCGCGTCGCCGGTCGCGCAGCATCTCCTCCGGTTTGGCCGGGACGCCGGCTTCCGGCCGGTCCTGGTCGAGCCGGACGCGCAGCGGGCGGCTGCGGTGACCGATGCGGAGATCACGGCGCTGCGCGCGGTGCCGGTGGATCTCGATGGCACGGCCGATGTCGTGGTCACCGACCACCATCGCGCCGAGTTGGGGCCGGTGCTGCGCGACGTGCTCGCCCACCCGGTGCGATGGGTCGGCGTCCTGGGGAACCCGCGTCACCAGGGACCGCATGTCGAGGCGCTCCAGGAGCTGGGTGTGGCGCCAAGCGACATCGCGCGGGTGCACAGGCCGGTCGGGTTGAACATCGGTTCGCGCACGCCGCCCGAGATCGCCATCGCGACGCTCGCCGGTCTGCTGGCCAGCCGGAACAACCGGCCGGGCGGGTTCGAGTTCGGACCGTCACCCCGGTAGTCGACGGTCACTCGGCGGCCAGCTCCTCCAACGGGACGTTCGGGTCGGCGAGGCGCCGCGAGTCCACCGGGCGCCCCGACCGGATCAAGGCTTTTATGGGGTCGGTGACGTCCCAGACGTTGACATTCATGCCGGCCCGTACCTGGTTGTCGACCATCCAGAACGCGATGAACTCGCGTGCGGCCCGGTCGCCCCGGATGACGATCTCGTCGACAGCCTCCGGGTCGACGTGCCCCAGGTATTCCATGCCCAGGTCGTACTGGTCGGTGAAGAAGTACGGGAGTTCGTCGTAGCCGACGTCCTGCCCCAGCATCGACCGGGCCGCGCTCGCGGGCTGGTTCAGCGCGTTCGCCCAGTGCTCCACCCGGATGTGCCGGCCCAGCAGCGGATGGAAGGCGTTGGCGACATCCCCGGCCGCGAAGACGTGCGGGTCGTCGGTGCGAAGCGCGGCATCCACGACGATTCCGTCGACGACGGTCAATCCGGCGTCCTCGGCCAGCTGCGTGTTGGGGGAGGCGCCCACGGCGACGAGCACGGCGTCGCAGGGCACGTGTGTCCCGTCCGCGAGCTGCACTCCCCGCGCCTGGCCATTGGTCGTGGTGACCTCCGCGACCTGCGAGCGGAACCGGAACTCCACCCCGTGGTCCGAGTGCAGCCCCGCGAAGACCTCGGCCAGTTCCGGGCCGAGGACACGCAACAGCGGCAGCTCCTCCGTTTCGATCACGACGACCTCGACGCCCGCCTGCCGCGCCGCGGCGGTGACCTCCAGCCCGATCCAGCCCGCGCCGATCACGACCAAACGGGAGGCTTCGGCGATCGTGTTCTTGATCGACTCGGCGTCCTCGAACCGGCGCAGGTAATGCACGCCAGGGGCGTCCGTTCCAGGAATCGGCAGGGCACGCGGAGAGGCCCCCGGCACGAGCAGCACGTTGTCGTAGTCAACGGCCCGGCCGTCCGCCAGCCGTACCTGCTGGGCGGCACGGTCGAGTTCCCGCGCCCTGGTACCCAGTCGTAGATCGATGTCGTGGTCCGCGTACCACGTCTGCGGGTGCACGAAGGCGCTGTCGAGTTCCGCCGTGCCGAGGAGGTAGTCCTTCGACAGCGGTGGCCGCTCGTACGGGCGGTGCTGCTCCTCGCCCAGCAGCACGACGTCCCCGCCGAAGCCCTCGCTGCGCAGCGCCTCCGCGGCCTTCGCGCCGGCCATCCCGGCTCCGACGATCACGAAACGTCCCGTTCCAGCCATCGTGCTCGATCCTCCTCCAGGCTCTCGCCTCCGGCACCGATCCTCGCGGAGCGGATCGCGATGACGGCACCGCCCGCCGTGTGGTGTTCGCGCGAACCGGCACACCGGCACCTCGCCGCGCACCAGTTTGGCGCAGACCGGACCCTAGCGCCTAGTGACCGGCGGGCCCACCTCCGGCTGACCGAAGTGGACAGTTCCGCCAGGCCGCGAAGGAGGAGGCTCGGTCGCGTCCGCTCCCAGATGCAACGCGGTCGGTCGGATCGCGACGGTGGCCAGGATACTGACGACGGCGGTGGCCGCCAGGTAGCCGCAGGCCCACCAGGGCTGGCCGCCCCCGATCGCCAGCAGTGCGGTGACCAGCAGCGGTGTCAGTCCAGATGCGTAGATACCGGAGAACTGGAAGACGAACGACATGCCGGTGTAGCGCGTCCGGGTGGGGAAGAGCTGGGCGAACAGCAGCCCCTCCGGCGCAAGGCTGACCGCGTAGACGATACCGAGCGTCACGACGAAGACGAGCGCCACCACGGCTGGGTTCCTGGACTGGAAACCCAGGAAAGCGGGGTAGATCGACAGTCCAAAGAGGATGGTTCCGGCGAGGTAGGCCCGGCGCGCGCTGGTACGGTCCACGGCACGGCCGACCACGGGGATGAGCACGGCCATCACCATGGCCGCCACGGTCACCGCGATCAGGACGTCAACCCTGGGTGTCCCCAGCGTGGTGGCGTAGGACAGGGCGAACACCGCCCAGGTGTTGAACGCGGCTCCGTCCGCCCACCGGGCCAGCAGTCCGAGGACGACGTGGCGCCGGCTGGTGCGGTCGCGGAACAGTTCCACGATCGGAACGGACCGGTACACCTCCCCTCTGGCCAGTTCCCGCTGGAACAGCGGAGTTTCGTCGACACGCAGGCGGATGACCAGGCCGACCAGCACCAGCACGAGGCTCAGCAGGAAGGCGATCCGCCAGCCGACCAGCAGGAAGGTCCGCTGGTCCAGGACACGCCCGAGCAGCGCGAACAGTCCTGTCCCGAGCGCCAGCCCCAACGCCAGCCCGACCTGCGGCCAGCTCCCGTACCAGCCGCGACGGCGCGCCGGGCCGTGTTCGATGGTCAGCAGCGCGGCCCCGGCCCATTCACCGCCGACCGCGACCCCTTGCAGCACCCGGAGCGCGACGAGCAGCAGCGGAGCGGCGAGACCGGCTTGCCGGTAGGTGGGCAGGATGCCGATCAGGGCCGTCGCCACGCCCATGACCAGCATGGTCGCGACGAGCGTCCGTTTGCGGCCGAGCCGGTCGCCGATGTGCCCGAACAGCACGGCTCCCAGCGGCCGGGCCACGAAACCGACGAAGAAGGTCGCGAACGCCAGCAGGGTCCCCGCCACCGGATTTCCGGGCGGGAAGAACTGGCCGCCGAACACCAGACTCGCGGCCGTGCTGTACAGGAAGAAGTCGTACCACTCCACCGTCGTCCCGACCAGGCTGGACGCGACGACTGTCCGAGGCGCGGAGGGTTCCTGGACCGGGTTGGCTATCCCCGCCGGAACGCCCGAGGACGAAGGCTGGCCCGCTCGTGCGTTCATCGGACCGCTCCGGCGAAGGGGATACCGGTGTGCTCGGCAACGGACTCGCCCGCCGGGTGGTTCCACAGGCCGCGCGCACGCAGCAGGGGGAGCACGCCTTCGCCGAACCAGTACGCCTCTTCGAGGTGTGGGTGGCCGGAGAGGACGAACTCGTCGATCCCCAGGGCGTGGTATTCCTCGATCCGCTCGGCCACCTCGCGGTGGCTGCCCACCAGCGCCGTGCCCGCGCCGCCGCGGACCAACCCGAAGCCGGCCCACAGGTTCGGGTAGATCTCCAGGCCGTCGGCCTTGCCCTGGTGCAGGGCGATCATCCGACGCTGGCCTTCGGACTCGCTGCGTGACAGTCCTTTTTGGACCTGCTCGATCGTCTCCTCGTCCAGCGCCGCCAGCAGCCGTTGGGCCTCGGCCCACGCCTGCTCCGACCGGTCGCGACTGATCACATGCAGCCGGATGCCGAACCGGACGCTGCGTCCGCGCTCTTGCGCGAGCGCGCGAATCCTGGCGATCTTCTCCGCTACCGCGGTGGGCGGCTCGCCCCAGGTCAGGTAGACGTCCACATGCTCGGCTGCGACCTGGCCCGCTTCGGCCGACGAACCGCCGAAGTAGATCTCCGGGACCGGCGAGGGCACACGGGTCAGCTTGGCGCCCGCCACCCGCACGTGCCGGCCATCGAAGTCGACCCGCTCACCGCGCCACAGGGCACGAACGACGTGCAGGAACTCGCTGGTCCGCGCGTACCGTTCGGCCTTGTCGAGAAAGTCGCCGTAGGCGCGTTGCTCCTCGCTCTCCCCGCCGGTCACGATGTTGAGCAGCAGCCGCTGCCCGGAATGTCGCTGGAAGGTGGCGGCCATCTGCGCGGCCAGCGTCGGGGACAGCAGTCCCGGGCGGAACGCGACGAGGAACTTCAGTCGTTCGGTGACCTCGGTGAGCATGGCCGTGGTCAGCCAGGCGTCCTCGCACCACGCGCCGGTCGGCGTGAGTGCGCCGACGAATCCCAGTTGCTCGGCGCTGCGTGCGATCTGGCCGAGGTAGCCGAGCGTGGCCGGGCGGCTCGCACCACCGGTCTCGACACCGTGCCCACCGCCGACGAGATTGCGGCTGTCGCCGTAGGTGGGCAGGAACCAGTGAAACTTCAACGTCATGACAGGTGTCTCCGATTCGTCAGGGAGTCGTTCGGACCAGGTGCGCGCTGTCACGCAATGCGGCGGAAAACGTGTCCACAGCGGACAGAAGCGCTTTCTCGGACTGAGGGTCGATGAGCACGCCGCCCTCGGTCACCGTTATCGACTGTTCCGGCAGGAAGTAGCCCTGGACCACGTGCGCCGGCCACATGGACGTGAGTACTGGGCGAAGGGCGTAGTCGAGGGCCAACACGTGGGCCGTGCTACCACCGGTGACCAGCGGTAGCACTGTCTTGCCCGCGAGCGCGAACTGCGGTAGCAGATCCAGGAACACCTTCAACAGACCGCTGAACGCCGCCTTGTAGATCGGCGACCCGACGACCACGCCGTCAGCCGCGGAAATCGCCTCAACGGCTGGTGCGATCTCCGAGTGCGTGGCATCTCCGGCCAGCAGCGGACCCGCTGGCAATCCACGAAGCCGAACGGTCTGGACCGAGTGACCCTGTTGCCGAAGTCGCGGCGCGAGGTGGTCGAGAACGGCGGCGGTTCGTGATGTGGGCGAGGGACTGCCGGAAAGTACGACGACGGACGGCAAAGTGGCACCTCCATGCCGATCGGGGTTCCCCGGCACGGTCAGATCTGACCGTTGTTCGGGGGCGGTGTGCCGTTGAGGATGTAGCGCCCGATGTGCTGGAGCTTCCACCGCACCGGATCGTGCAGCGTGTGCGTGCGGGCGTTGCGCCAGTGTCGGTCCAGGTTGTAGACGTCCACAGTGGATTTCGTCCCGGAGAGTTCGAACAGCGCACTGCTGACGTCCACGGCAACCGGATCAGCGAACGCCTTCGCCGTGGCGACGGCGAGGGAGGCGGCTGCCGCCGTGTCCGAGTCGAGGTTCTCCCGTGCCGCGTCGATCGACCGTCCAGCCTCGTCGAGCAACGCTTCGGCCGCCCGCACGCGGAGGCTGAGCTCCCCGAAGCGCTGGATGGTGAGCGGGTCTTCCGAGGCCGTGGCGTACCCGCTTTCCGCCCACGGGCGGCTCCGCGTGCGGACGAACTCGGTAGCCTCGGCAAAGGCTGCCCGGGCGATGCCGACATCGATCGCGGCGTGCAGCAGCTGTGCCAGAGCGCCATGCACCTGCGGGCGAGCGAACGTCAGGTGGTGCGCAACCACCCGGTCCGCGGGAACCCGAACATCATCGAGGTGCACGCTGCCACTCGCGGTGGTTCGCTGTCCCATACCCGCCCAGTCATCGACCACAGTCACACCCGGTGTATCCCGCGCGACGTAGGCGACTTGCAGTTGCTCGTCTCCGTCTTTCGCCAGCACCGGAATCCAGTGCGCGAACAGCGCACCCGTCGAGTACTTCTTGGTGCCGGTCAGCGAGAACTGCCCGTCGCCCACTGGCCGCAGGCGAGTCAGGATCTCCTGCGCGGTGCGGGAACCCGCCTCGGCCTGGGCGTTGCCGAACCGCTTGCCGGCGAGGACTTCCGAGAAGAAGAACGCCTGTTGCCCGGGGCTGCCGTTCTCTCCCAACACGTTGACATAGACGAAGTGACTCTGCGGGATCTGCGCGATGTTCGGGTCCGCTGTGGCGAGCAGGCGGAAGACTTCGGCCAGGGTTCGGACGGACACCTCGGCACCGCCGTGTCCCCGGGGTACGGTGATGCCGAGGAGCCCGCTGCGCGCGAGCTGGTCGAGCTGGCGCTCTGGAAGTTGTCGTTGCGCGTCGCGCTCGGCGGCCCCGCGCGCGAACTCCGCCGCGAGTTCGCGGGCCCGCGCGAGGGCCTCGGCCTCGTCACCGATCACGCGGACAGATCCGCTGGTGCTCACCGGGCGCCTCCCACCGGCTCGGCGTCCAGCTCTGCTTCGAGTTCACGCACCAGCGGAAGGACCTTCTTCCCGAAGTGCTCGACATCCTCCAGATAGTGCAGGAATCCGAGCAGCAGCAGGTTCGCGCCGCGCTTCTTGTACTCGACGATCCGGTGTGCGATGTACTCGGGAGTCCCGATCAGGCCGGTCCGAAACCCGTCGTTGTACTGGACCAGGTCCGCGAACTCCGAGTCCGCCCACATCCCCTTTCCGTCCGATGTGGATCGTCCGGCCTGCCGCACCTGCTTGCGGAACCCCTCGACGGCTCCGGCGTCGGCCTTGTCGATGATCTCCCGGAGCACGTCCCTGGCCTCAGCCTCGGTGTCCCGGGCGATGACGAAGGCATTCAGTCCAAATCGGACGTCGCGACCGTTGTTCGCGGCATAGTGCCGCACGTCGGCGACTTGCTCGGAGAAGCCGTCGAAGTCCTTGCCGTTGCTGAAGTACCAGTCGGAGACCCGGCCTGCCAGCCGGCGTGCCGCCGTCGAGTTGCCGCCCTGGAAGATCTCCGGGTGCGGTCTGCCGGCCACCTCGTAGGGCTGCGGGCGCAGGCTGAAGTCGTGGATGCGGTAGAAGTCCCCGGCGAGTTCGAAGTTCGGCGTGGTCCACAGCCCACGCAGAACGCGGATGAACTCCTCGGTGCGACGGTAGCGTTCGTCGTGTTCCAGCCACGGCTCGCCGAGACCGAGGAACTCGTCCTTGAACCAGCCGCTGACGATGTTCACCGCGAAGCGGCCCTGGGACAGGATGTCCGCTGTGATCCCGAACTTGGCCAGGATCGCTGGATGCCACAGTCCCGGATGTGCCGCGACGATGAGCTTGAGACGCTCGGTGGCCAGCAGCAGGCCAAGGCTGAAGGCCGCCGGATCGTGCTGCTGCGCGGCGCCGTAGCTGGAGGCGTAGCGAACCTGGCTGAGCGCGTAGTCGAAGCCACTGTTCTCCGCGAGCACGGCCAACTTCCTGTTGTACTCGAAGCCGAAGTCGGTTCGCTGCTCGATGGTGCTGGTCACGAGGCCGCCGCTGACATTGGGAACCCAGTAGGCGAACTTCAGCGGTTCGGTGGTGTCCCTTTCCGGGACGACCCTTTCTGTGGCGACCCTTTCTGTGGCGACCCTTTCCGAGACGACGTCGAAAGACATGGGTAACCTCCTGTGATCCGGGCACAGCTGTCCGGCCCGGGGAGCGGATGCGTTGGGGTGGCGGCGAAAATGCCGCAAGCCGCGTGGGGCGGCGCCGGGAAAGGCGGTCAGCGAATCAGGCGCGACACGCTTGCGCCGCGACGCGGACGAAGTCCACGTGCAGCCGCTTGGTCAGGAGGAGGTCGGCGCACACGCCATCATCCGAACAGGGGCTCGGCGCGCATGTCAACGACCGGCAACGGTCGTTCCAGCACTCGGGAAGAATGTGACAGTGCAATCGCCAGCGGCGTGGTGTGCGGAGAGGACGGCGGTCATGAAGAAGGGCAGGCGCGGGCACCCCTGCCAGCCCGACACGTCCCAGCTGGGCGTGTGGCGCTGCGATGTCTGTGGCCAGGACTGGGAGATCCACGGCATCGCCGGGAACGATGTGCGCGTGCGGAAGGTCAGCCGGGTGGGCTGGTTCATCGTGAAGCTGTTCGGCTAGTCCACGATTCGCCGCACGGGGGATCGCCAGATCGGGGTTCGCCAGGGCAGGTGACACGGTTCGGCCTACCATGGAGGTGTGCCGGTCGCGCTGACGCTGCTGGGCATCGGGGCGATGAACTCGCCCCGCTACCGGGCAGCTGGGCTGCTCGCCGCCTGGCCGGGCCACCGGGTGGCCTTCGACGGGGGAGGCAGTGCCGACCCCGGTCTGGGGCTGGCTGCCTGGCTGGTGTGCGACGAGCGCGCCGAGCTGATGGCCGGTATTCGGCGGCGCGCTCGGGAGCTGGACGTCCACCCGCATGTTGGTGAGTACTCCGGCGGTGGCGTGCGCGCCCAGCCTTTCGAAGTCGTGCACACCTCGCACCCGGCCTATGGCTATCTGATCAACACTGCGCGGTCCCGGATCGCGTGGATTCCCGAGTTCTGGACATTGCCGGAGTGGGCGTCCGGCGTCGACCTCGCGTTCGTGGACGCGGCAGGCTGGGATCGGCCGATCCGGTTCGCCGGGGGAGTCGGTGGGCACGCGTGCGTGCTCGACACGGCGGAGGTCGCCCGGCAACTCGCGATCAAGCGGGTGGTGTACGCGCACGTGGGCCGTCCGACCATCCGCGCGATCGATCGCGGTCAACGCCCGCCGTTCGGCGAGTTCGGAACGGAAGGGGCGACCTACCGGGTCCGGTGAGTTGAATGTCCACACTGGACGCTTAAAGCGTGCCCCCGCGCCGCAGGGCGCGGGGGCACGTGCACCGGACTTTCGCCCCAGGTGGGAGGGGGAGCCCACCTGGAAGCGACAGTCGCAATGCCCGTCGGAGGGATGACGGACGGGGGCAAGGGTACCGGTGTGTAGCTCGACGGTGACGCACTGGGGTGGTTGTCGTCGTAGCCATCAGAATCGGCCGCCGGGTGGCGGACCGCCCGGTGGTGGCGAGGGAGGGCGCGGGGCGTTACGGGTCCCTCCCGATGGTGCGTAAGGCACCCACTGGCCCGGCCTCCCGGTGCCCGGCCGTTGACCTGGAGGAACTGAGGCTGGCCGGGGTGCGCGATACGCGGGGAGAGGTCCGACCTTGCCCGGCGACGGCGGTGTGAAGAACCCGGAACGCTCGGACCTCGCCCACGGCGGTGCCGGCGGCTGCTGCGTGCGGCGGAAGAACGCGTCTCGTGCCACTCGCATCAGGCGTAACAGCCCTTCCCGCCGCGCGTAGAAGTTCCTCGCTTCGATAGCGCCGTTGCCAGTGTGTGCGTGTAACAGCGCGAGTTCGGTCGCCGCGAGCTGGTAGTCAGCCATGGCACGCGCGCCGGTGATACCGGCCTGCGTACGCGCCCAACGGCGTGCCTCCCGGCGCCCCGACATCGTGCCCAGCATGCGCACGTCGTTGGACTGCACAAGACCACTGGGAATGTAGGCGGGCAGGTAGGTCTGGATGTGGCTGACGATGCGCCTGCGGTCCCGAATCAGCACGACGACGAGCGTGACCAGTACCAGGAGCTGGACCAGGTAGGCCAACGCCATCATGCGTGGGCCGAACGACGTCGACGCGTTCCACGTCATGTGCAGCAGCACCGCCGCCAGCCAGCCCCCCACGACCGCGAAGAACCTGCCAGGTCCGCGATGCACGGCCGCGTACGCCACTCCGAGCCCGGTCATCGACGTGTACAGCGGGTGCCCCAGCGGCGCGATCACTCCCCGCAGGATCACGGTGAACACGAGTTGCTGACCCGGGCCTTCCAGCCCTTCCACGTAGTACAGCACGTTCTCGATCAGGGCGAAGCCGAGCCCGACCAGGCTCGCGTAGATGACCCCGTCGGTGGGCCCGTCGAGGCCCCGGCGCTTCCACCAGAGCAGCAGGATCAGCAGCAGCGACCCCTTGAAGCTCTCTTCGACGACGGGAGCGCAGAACGTGGTCGTGACGAAGTTGGCCAGGTCCTTGCCCAGGGCCGGTCGCAGCAACGCCTCGCCCAGGTCATTGACGATGAGCGCGCCGAGGATCGCCACGCCCGCCCCCCAGGCGAACGCGAGCAGCTTGGTGATCGGCGGTTCCGGCTCCAGCCGGTCGAGCAGAAGCACCAGTCCGATCAGCACGCAGGCCGTCGGTAAGGCGAGGACCAACCCGATCGCAACGTGGTTGGGACCACCCAACACCAGGTAGAACAGCAGCGCCAAATGGGTGCAGATCCCGGAGACGACCAGGCCGATGATCCACGGAACCGGCGCGCGACTGGAACTGCGTCCTTCCAGAATCGCTCGCGGGTTGATCAAGATTCGGGATGTTGGGTTCTGCTGCGTCATCGTGGTGTGAAACGTCCCGCCAGTCTTCATGCCGAGTATGCGGGGCAGCATAGATGACCAGCCGTCGAGGTGCGGACGGTTGGGGACGACTCGCCACCGGTGGCCGGCGGTGAGTTCCACCACTGGTAACGGCGCCGATCAGTTCTCGTCATCCGGCTGGATGCGCGGGACCACCTCGCGCAGGATGGCCAGCATCGACTGCGCGAGCAGCAGGTGCACCTGGTCGCGGGTGAGGTTGCCGTAGAACAGCCATTCGCGGGTGGAAGCTTTCACCATCCCGCCGTAGGCGCGCATCATCGCCAGCAGTTCCTCGCGGTGCTCCGCCCGCTGGGCCACGTCGACAGCATCGAGTACTTGCTCGGCCGCGAGTTCGTCCGCCTCCCGGAGCACGCGCTCGACATCCGGGTCCTGACCGATCCCCTGCGCGCCGATCGCGGCCAGCCACATCTTGCGGTGGCGCGAGATGACGTCCAGGAATCGGTCCAGGTAGGCGTCGATCCGCTTCTTGAGTGGTCCCTCGGGCAGCAGGTCCGCGGTGAACGGCGGTACGAAGACCATCTGCCGTACGACTTCCAGGTAGAGCTGGCGTTTGTTGCCGAAGTAGTGGTTGAGCAGCCCCCGCGCCACCCCGGCCTCGCGTGCGATGTCCGACGTCGACACGGCGGTGTAAGGCCGCTCGCCGAACAGGTGGCGGGCGCAGGTGAGGATCTGCTGGCGGCGCTCGTCCGGTTCCAGGCGCCGCCAGCGCGGTACCGACTCTGCCGACCGTGCCGACTCGGTGGTCATCCACGCACCCTTGATCGCTGGTCTCCTGCTGGCTCCCAGGATCTCACACCCTGTTGACGGAATGCCAACAACGGCCCATGCTGGCGGTCACCTACGATCTTGCCGAGGGAGCAAGTCCATGGCCGAGACGATCACCTCGCAGGAAGCGTCGCCGCGAGAGCCCGCGAAGCTCCGGGCCGTCAACCCCGCGTCCGGGGAAACCCTCAGTATCCTGCCCGTGCATGACGAGGACGCCGTGCGCGCGACCGTCGAGCAGGCCCGGCGCGCCGCGAGCTGGTGGTCCGCGCTGAGCTGGTCGCAGCGCGAACGCCACCTGCTGCGGTGGGCGCGCGAGCTGGTACGCCGCGGTGACGAGATCGTCGAGTTGATGCACGCGGAGAATGGCAAGCCGCGTGACGACGCCTACCTGGAACTGGCGCTGGCGCTGGAACACCTCCGCTGGGCGGCGAAGAACGCGGGCCGCGTGTTGCGACCGCGCCGAGTGCCGTCCGGGCTGTTCATGGCCAATCACGCGGCATCCGTCGAGTACCGGCCGTGCGGTGTCGTCGGGGTCATCGGACCGTGGAACTACCCCATCTACACGCCGAACGGGTCGATCGCCTACGCGCTCGCGGCCGGCAACACCGTGGTGTTCAAACCCAGTGAGCACTCCTCGGCGACCGGGAAGCTGTTCGTGGAGGCGTTCTCGGAGGCAAACCCGGACGCGGCGCGCGGGGTGCTGTCGGTGCTGACCGGGTACGGCGAGACCGGCGCGTCGCTGTGCGGGTCCGGTGTGGACAAGGTGGCCTTCACCGGATCACCGGCGACCGGCCGGAAAGTCATGGCGGAATGCGCCCGCACGCTGACGCCGGTGCTGATGGAGTGCGGCGGCAAGGACGCCCTGATCGTGGCTGAGGACGCCGATCTGACCGCTGCGGCGGAAGCAGCGATCTGGGGAGCTATGGCGAACAGCGGCCAGACCTGCGCCGGGGTGGAGCGCGTGTACGTCGCGCGACCGGTCCGGGACGAGTTTCTCGCAGAACTGAGGTTCCAGCTGGACGGGGTGCGTCCCGGCGCGGACAAGGATGCGGCCTACGGGCCGATGACCATGCCCGGGCAGGTCGACGTCGTCCAGCGACACATCGCCGACGCGTTGGAACGGGGCGCTGCGGCCGTCGTGGGCGGCACGGACTCGGTGCGCGAGCCGTTCGTCTATCCGGTTGTGCTGCTCGACGCCCCGGAGGATTCCGTTGCCGTCCGTGAAGAAACGTTCGGCCCGACGATCACCGTCCGTGCGGTGGACACCATGGACGAAGCGGTCGAGCTGGCGAACGCCTCCGAGTACGGCCTGGCGGCATCGGTGTTCTCGCACCGGCACGGCATGGAGATCGCGCGGCGCATCGACAGCGGTGCGACCTCGGTCAACTCCGTGCTGGGATTCGCCGGTATCCCGGCCTTGCCGTTCGGAGGGCAGGGGGAGAGCGGGTTCGGCCGGATTCACGGTGACGAGGGTCTGCGCGGTTTCGCCGTGGCGAAATCCATCGCCCGTCGCAGGTTCACCTTCCGACCGCTGGAGGTGGCGACTTTCCAGCGTCGCCGCGTGACGATGCCGATGGTGCGCATGCTCGTCCGGTTCCGCCACGGCCGCCGGGTCTGATCTTGAGGGTGGGCGGTGGTCGTCATGGCCGACGGCCACCGCCCAGCCACCGCTCAAAGCTGGTAGGTCTTGCCGATGATGTCGCGCTGGATCTCGCTGGTGCCACCGTAAATCGTGGAGGCCAGGGCCGCGCGGACGTGACCTTCCATGTCGTACTCGGTCGCGTAGCCGTAGCCGCCCATCATCTGCATCCCTTCCAGGGTGACCGCGCGGGCCGTCTCGGTCGCCTTGAGCTTCGCCATGGACGCTTCGCGGGGGAGCGTGCGCCCCGGGTTCTCGTCCACGAGCTGAGCGACGTTGTAGACGATCAGACGCGTGCATTCCACTTCGGTGGCCAGGTCCGCCAACCGGTGCCGCAATGCCTGGAAACTCCCGATCGGTCGGCCGAACTGCTGCCGCTGGCGGACGTACGCGAGGGTGTCATCCAGCGCCCGGCGGGCGAGCCCGAGCATCGAGCTGGCCAGGATCATGCGCTCCAGGTTCAGCCCCACCATCAGCTGCTTCCACCCGGCGTCCACCGCACCCACCACCGCGCTCTCCGGCAGGTGGCAGTCGGTGAAGTACAGGTCGTTGACCTCGCGGCCGCCCATGGTGGAGATCCGGCTGATCCGCAACCCCGCGGTATCAGCCGGAACGTCGAACATGGTGAGACCGTCGTGCTTACCCACACCGGTGGACGTCCTGGCGACCAGCAGGATGCGTTTGGCGATGTGCGCGTTGGAGCACCACGTCTTCTGGCCGTTGATGACGAACCCGTCGTCGGTGCGCTCGGCGCGGCAGGACAGCGCCCCGACGTCGGAACCGGCGCCGGGTTCGGACATCGAGATCGCGCTGACGACGCCACCGGCCAGCTCACCGAGCGCGGTCTCGCGCTGCTGCTCGGTGCCGAACTGCTGGTATGGCGCGGCAGCGATCACCGACGTGGTGAATCCGCCGATCGGTGCCAGGCCGTAGCCGACGTGTTCGAGAAACAAGGCCAGGTCGAACATGCCGGCACCGCCGCCCCCGAACTCCTCCGGGACGGTCAGCCCGAGCCAGCCCAGCTCCGCCATCTTGCGATACAGGGACGTGCTGTGCTTCTCGGTCCCGTTCACGGTCAACTCGTCCCGCTGGGCCCGCGTCCCGCATTCCCGCCGGCAGAAGGCATCCACGGCGTCTACAAAGGACTGCTGCTCGGCGCTGAGTGTGATCGACATGATGGGTGCGTCCCTTCGCGCTACGACAGCCACTCCTTGAGCTGCCCGATGTCCCGGCCGCTGTCTTCGCCAATCGGGGTGACACTGAGATCGGTGACGCCGGCCTCCTGGTAAGCGGCGACACGCTCCCGGACGTACGCCGGCGGTCCGATCAGCGTGGTCTGCTCCAGCAGCTCGTCCGGGACAGCGGCGGCGGCCTCTTCCTTGCGCCCGGCGAGGTAGAGGTCCTGTACCTCCTCGGCTTCGGACTCGTAGCCGTATCGCCGGACGAGGTCGTTGTAGAAGTTGCGTCCCTTGGCGCCCATACCACCGATGTACAGCGTCAGGGTCGGGCGCGCCAGTTCACGCAGGTGAGTGACATCGTCGCCGATCGCGAGCAGCCCACCGGCGACGATCTCCAGCGGTCCCCGCGCGACCGCACGCCTGGCGCGACCCTCGGCCAGCGCATCGCCCCACACCTGCTTCGCTTTCTCGGGAACGAAGAGGAACGGGAGCCAACCATCCCCGATCTCCGCGGTCATCCGCACGTTCTTGGTGCCCAGCGCCGCGATGTAGATCGGGATCTCCTCGCGCAGGGGCGGTGCGAGCAGCTTCAACGCCTTGCCGAGCCCGGTTCCCCGTTCCGCGGGCAGTGGAATCTGATAGATGCCGTCATGTGTGACCCGTTCCCGTCGCCAGGCACGCCGCAGGATGTCCACGACTTCGCGGGTTCGCCCGAGCGGCCGGTCGTAGGGGAGGCCGTGCCATCCCTCCACGACCTGGGGCCCGGACGCGCCGAGCCCGAGGATCGCTCGTCCGCCCGAGACCGCGTCCAGGCCGGCGGCGGTCTGTGCGAGCAGCGCGGGGGTTCGGGAGTAGATCGGCAGGATTCCCGCGCCGATCTCGACCCGCTCCGTGCGAGCGGCGAGGTAGCCCAGCAGGGTGGGGGCGTCGAACCCGTAGGCTTCGGCGACCCATATCCGGTCCAGTCCCACCTTTTCCAGTGCCACGGCCTGCTCGATGACCGTGCGCGGATCGCTCGCGTACTGCAACGGCACGCTCAGTCGCATCGCTTTCCTCCGATCGTCTCCGGCGCACGTTCCGGGTCGCGACCGAGCCTAGGCGGACTGTTGGCAATATGACAATAAGACGTTAACGTGGGGCTGCCGGAGGCGCGAGCGACGGAGGTTGCGTTGATGAGCGACGAAGGGGCGGTCCTGCGGTCATCCAGCGGGCCAGCCGAGATCCCGATCGGCGAGCACACGATCTGCGATCACCTGTTCAAGACCGCGCAGAGGTTCGGTGACGCGCCAGCCATGTCAGCGCGTGACGGCGCGGAGTGGAGGACACGGACATGGAACGAGGTGCGCGAGGCGGTCCTGCGCGTAGCAGCGGGGCTGCACGCGCTGGGTGTCGAGCCGGGCGACCGGGTCGCCATCATGGCGTCCAACCGGCCCGAGCACGTGATCGCTGATCTCGGCGCGCTGCACGCGGGTGCCATCCCGACGACCGTGTACTCCACGCTGGCCGCCGAGCAGCTCGCCTTCGTCGCGAACGACTCGGCGGCCCGGGTGGCGATCGTGGAGGGACCAGACGAACTCGCTCGCTGGCAGGCCGTGCGAGCACAACTCCCGGAACTCCGGCGGATTGTCGTCCTGGAACCGGCCGGCGACGGCGATGCGGTCGCGTGGTCGGAGCTGCTCCGGCTCGGTGCGGCCCAGCTTGCCGAGCGCCAGGAACAGGTGCAGCGACGCTGGAACGCGGTCACCGCAGATGATCCAGCGACACTGATCTACACCTCGGGTACCACGGGCAACCCCAAGGGTGTGCTGCTCAGCCACCGCAACGTCCTCTACCAGGCGAATATCAGCAGGGAAGGCGGCGCTCCCGAACACCCTGTCACGGTGTCCTACCTGCCGCTGGCGCACATCGCGGAAAAGGCGTTTTCGCTGATCCTGCCGGTGGTGTGGGCCGGTCACGTGTACTTCTGCCCCAACCCGGACGACCTGCCGGACATCCTGCGGGAGGTCCGCCCGACGCTGTTCTTCGGCGTGCCGCGCGTCTGGGAGAAGCTCTACACCGGGCTGTCCGCACTACTGCGGGCCGAAAGCGACCAGGCGAAACGGCAGACGGTCGAGGATGCGCTGGAGGCCGGACGTCGCTACGTCGAGTCGACCCAGTTCGGCTCGCAGCCGACACCGGAGATCGAGCAGGCGCACGCTCGCGCCGAGGCGGTGCTGACACCCCTGCGCGCCGCGCTGGGCCTGGACCGGGTCGTGTGGGCCGGCAGCGCGGCAGCACCGCTGCCGGTCGAGATCGCCCGGTTCTTCGCGGGCATGGGGCTGCGCATCTTCGACATCTACGGCATGAGCGAGACGACCGGAGCCGTCACCGCAAACCGGCCCACCGAATTCCGGCTGGGTTCCGTGGGACGACCGGGCCCGGGCATCCGCGTCGCGGTGGCCGACGACGGCGAGATCCTGGTGCGCGGACCGCTGATCATGTCCGGCTACCTCAACCGCCCGGACGCGACCGCGGAACTCATCGACCGCGACGGCTGGGTCCACACCGGTGACGTCGGGTGGCTGGACGCGGACGGATTCCTGTGGGTCACCGACCGCAAGAAGGAGCTCATCATCACCTCCAGCGGCAAGAACATCTCGCCAGCGCACATCGAGAACCTGCTCAAGACGCACGAACTGGTCGGCCAGGCGGTCGTCTACGGTGACCGCAAGCCGTATCTGGTCGCCGTTGTGGTCCTGGAGCCGGAAGCCGTGCGCACGTGGGCCAGCGCGAAGAACCGTTCGGAGCTGCCCGGACCTGATCCTCGCGAAACCGCCCAGGACCCACGACTGCGTGCGGAACTCGCTCAGGCGGTCGATGCGGTCAATCAGCGACTGGCCCGGCCGGAACAGATCAAGCGATTCGAGATCGTGGTCGCCGACTGGCAGCCCGGAGGCGACGAGCTGACGCCGACGCACAAGCTTCGCCGCACCGTCATCTACGACAAGTACGCGTCCCTGATCGAGAGCCTGTACGGTTGAATGCCTTTCGCGTTGGTGGGGCGAACTCGTCCCGGTCGTCCTGCTGCGGGACGGCCGGTCACGCGCTGCGCAGCCGCTCGATCTTCGCGGCCAGCGAGAGGTCGTTCTCGGTGACCCCACCCTCGGAGTGGGTGGTGAGGTCGACGGTGAGCTTGTTGTAGCCGTGCACCCTGAGATCGGGGTGGTGGTTCGCCACCGTCGCGAGATGCGCGATGGCGTTCGCGAACGTCATCGCGGTCAGGAAGCCCTTGAGCTCGTAGGTCTTGTGGATCGCGGAGCCGGAGTACTCCCAACCCGGTAGGTCGTTCAGCCGGTCTGTGATCGTGGCGTCGTTCAGCGGCACGGTCCCTCCCAAGAACCCTGTCCCCACAAGATCTTGCTACCCGAATCTTGCTACCCGATCCGATCTTCCTACAAGGGGTGCGGATCACGGTGTACGTCCAAGAACAGGTCGCCCGAAACGCGCACGCGGTCGAGGACGTCTTCGCTGGTGAAGACCAGGTCCTGCGGGTGGCGGCAAGAGCGTACCTCGTCCCAGGTCAGCGGGGTGGACACCGTCGGTTGTCGCTTCGCGCGCAGTGAGTAGGGCGCAACAGTGGTCTTCGCGGGATTGTTCTGGCTCCAGTCGATGAAGATCTTGCCCCGGCGCAGCGACCTGGTCATCCGCGCGACCACCCGGTCCGGGTGCTCGGCCTCAAGGCGTTGCGCGACCTGCTTCGCGTAGGTGGACGTGCGGTCCGCCTGATCGCAGCGGACCGGGCAGTACAGCTGCAGCCCCTTGGAGCCGCTGGTCTTCGGGTAGGGGCGTAACCCCGCGGCGAGTAACACCTCCCGCAGTTCCTCGGCCACCCGGCAGCACTCCACGATCGTGGCAGGGTCCCCCGGATCGAGGTCGAACACGAGCAAGTCGGGGGAGTGGCGCTCACCGCCCGGCCCCACCGTCCATTGCGGAACGTGCAGTTCCAGCGCGGCGAGGTTCGACGTCCACACCAGTGTCGGCAGGTCGCCAATGACGACGTGCCGGTTCACCTCGGACCCTGCGCCGGTGGCACCCGAGCGCAACGCCACCGTGGGGACCCACTCCGGGGCGTGCCGACCGACGTCCTTCTCGAAGAACGCCTCGGCGGCCACCCCGTCCGGGAAGCGAATGAGCGTCGCAGCCCGCCCTGCCAGATGTGGGAGCAACGCTGGTGCGATCTGCTGGTAATAGTCGATCACGTCGCGCTTGGTGAACCCCGTTTCCGGGTAGAGCACCTTGTCGAGGTTGGACAACCGGAGCAGTTGCCCGTCCACCCGGACCGTCAGCTTCCCGCCAGCGGCGGCATCGCCCCCGGTGGTGGAACGGTCCGGAGCCATCGAACGACCTCCTGAAACGAGTGCGTTTTCCGGCTCTAGTCACTCTAGTGTTGCCGTGCTGGGCGTGCCGTTCGCTCCGACGTGTGTAACGGTGTCGTGGGGCGAACACCTGGGGGAATAGAACACCTGGCCGGAAGGGCAGTGTGGAACCGCTGGTTCGGGGTAGCCCGGAAGGGTGCAAGCGGTCTACACGCCCAGCACATCCGACCGGGTGGCTGAATGCGTGTTCGAATTGGGGGACGATGTCGGTCTCGGACACTTCGCGTGCTACCTGGGACGAGTTGGCCGAGGGGGCGGATCATCTCGCGCGGGTAGCGATGCGGCTGGAAGCGGCCGGGGCGGGAGCCGTGGGCGCACAGCCGTGGCACATGCGACAGGTGTTGATCAAGCTCTCGGTGACCGGCGCCGCGCTCACGCGCGTCCTTGATATCCTGACCAGCCATTACGACCCCGAGGACGCGCATGCCCCGAACCCCGTGCATGTCGCGCTGGAGCAGACCGCAGCGGCCGCGCACGACCTCAGTGCCGGCGCCGAGGTGGCCGCGCGAGCCGTGCGTGGTGCGCGTGATGCCGAGGCCCAGCCCCCGCAGCCGCGCACTCCGCCACCGCGCTCTCCCTGAGGCCCGTTCCTGAGTGGTCTACTGTAGACGGAACGCTCTCGGGCGGATCGCGCTTCGAACAATCGGGCGTCGTCGGCAACGGCGCCGCTACGACCACTCGCACACTCCCACCGCGTCGCCTACTATCAGCTTCAAGCAGTTCCCCCTGGGCTGCTACGAGACCGTCGCGCCGGGGGTGTGCGCGGATGAGCAGGTTGACGCAGCCGACCAAGCCGAGCAGCAAGCTGTTGCGGACCCTGAGTGGTCAGGCCGACGAGGCGGACAAGCGCCTGCGGTTCGCTGCCGGTATCCGAAGGCAGATCAACAAGGTCTTCCCGTCGTCGTGGTCGTTCCTGCTCGGCGAGATCGCGCTGTACTCGTTCATCGTCCTGCTCATCACCGGCACCTACCTGGCGTGGTTCTTCGACCCGTCCATGCAGGAGGTCACCTACGACGGCATCTACACCAACTTGCGCGGTGTGCAGATGTCGCGCGCGTTTGAAAGTGCGCTCAACATTTCCTTCGAAGTCCGTGGCGGAATGTTCGCCCGGCAGCTGCACCACTGGGCAGCCCTGATGTTCATGTCGTCGATCGTGGTGCACATGTTCAGGATCTTCTTCTCCGGCGCGTTCCGCCGGCCCCGGGAGACGAACTGGATCATCGGGGTGAACCTGTTCATCTTCGGCATGTTCGAGGGTTTCACGGGGTACTCACTGCCGGACGACCTGCTCTCCGGCACCGGGCTGCGCATCGCCTCCGGGATCACCCTGTCCATCCCGGTCGTCGGCACCTGGTTGCAGTGGATTCTCTTCGGCAGCAAATTCCCCGGGACACAGATCATTCCTCGGTTCTACCTGATCCATGTCTTCCTGCTGCCGGGATTGATCACAGCGCTGGTCGTGGTGCATCTGGCGCTGGTGTGGTACCAGAAGCACACCCAGTTCCCGGGCGTGCGCCGCAAGGAGACCAACGTGGTCGGCGTGCGGATCATGCCGAACTTCGCGGTCAAAAGCGGTGGACTGTTCGCGATGATCGTCGGGGTGCTGGCGATCATGGCCGGGATCTTCCAGATCAACTCGATCTGGAACTTCGGCCCCTACGTACCTTCGCAGGTGTCGGCGGCGTCGCAGCCTGACTGGTACATGATCTGGACCGACGGGATGGGACGACTGTGGCCGGCATGGGAGATCTACCTTGGCCCCTACACGATCCCCGCGCCGTTCTGGCCCCTGGTCGTGGGACTGGGCCTGGTCTTCACCGTCGCGGTGCTCTACCCGCTCATGGAACGGAAGCTCAGCGGCGACACCGCGCATCACAACCTGTTGCAGCGTCCCCGTGACGTGCCGGTACGCACTGGCCTGGGCGCTATGGCCGTCACGTTCTTCATCGTCGTGTTGCTCAGCGGCGTGAACGACATCATCGCGTTCCAGTTCAACATTTCGCTCAACGCGACGACCTGGGCGGGGCGGATCGGTGTCCTGCTGGGACCGCCGCTGGCGTATTTCGTGACCTACCGGCTGTGCCTCGGACTGCAACGCGCCGATCGCGCGGTGCTGGAGCACGGCATCGAGTCCGGCATCATCAAACGGCTACCGCATGGCGAGTTCGTCGAGGTCCACCAACCCCTCGGTGAGGTGGACGAACACGGCCATCCGATCCCGCTGCCGTACCAGGGGGCTCCGGTACCCAAGAAGATGAACCGGATCGGGGCCGCTGGAAGGCCGATCCCCGGTAGCCTGCTGTGGCCGGACCCGCGGGAGGAGACCGAAGCGCTCGAACGGGCGCACCGCGAGCAGCGCGAGGAGGAGCGTCGCGAGCGGGAAGCCCCCGAGCGAAGGGCAGAGCTCCCCTCCGGGAAGCCCCAGGCGCCGCACCAGTGAACCTTCGCGGGACAGCGTACCGACGGTAGGGTGCTGCTGTCTCTCGCGGAGGTAGCCGATGGTGAACGTCGTGTTGGTACACGGCTTGTGGACGGATGGTTCGAGCTGGGAACGGGTCATCCCGCTGTTGCATCGGGCCGGGCACCGTGTGATGGCCGCGCAGTTGCCGCTCACGGGGTTGGCTGACGACATCGATGCTCTGGGAGCCGTCTTGGACGAGCTGGACGGACCGGCGGTGCTCGCCGGCTGGTCGTACGGGGGAGCGGTGGTGACCGGCGCCGCAACCGGTCGGCCCGAGGTGGTCGGGCTGGTCTATCTGGCCGGGCTCGCGCCCGACGAGGGCGAACGGTGCAGTGACGTGCTGCGACGTTTTCCCGCGCCCAAGGGCAACCTCGGGGTCTATTCGGATCGGCGAGGGCGGATGTGGATCGAGCAGGAGCACTACCAGGAGTTGATCGGCGCGGATCTGGAACCCGAGGTGGCCGCAGTGCGAGCGTGCGTGCAGAGACCGGCGTCCCGGGACTGCATCGGTGGAGTGGCACCCGAGCCAGCGTGGCGCACCATTCCCTCCTGGTACCAGATTTCCGAACAGGACAATGCCATCAGCCCGGAAGCCCAGCGTTTCCTGGCCGAACGCATGGGGGCGACGATCATTTCCCTGCCCACCAGCCATGCCGCGCCGTTGACCCGCGCGAACGCCGTCGCGGACCTGATTGCCTCCGCTGCTGTCAATTCGCCTGTGGTGTGAGGGTGGGCTGCAGTGTGAGAGTGAGCTGTGGACGGTAGCCATGTGATGGCCATTTGGCCATAACGTACTGGCCGAATGGCCATCCCACACTGGCCGAATGGCCGAGGTCCTGGCCTCATCACGTCGAGATCCTCGAAGCAGGGACTCGCGATCAGGGAGGCTGGACATGATCTGGACAATAGCCTCGTACGGTGCTGGTGGTCTTTGTCGTGTTTACGGCGGGATCCGGTGGTTTCTCGACCGCCTACGCCATGCGTTGGGCCGGATGGGAACCCCGTCATGGCAACGAATAGACGCGTCGAGCGTTGTCGGCTCCGATGAGTCGGGCAACGCGTGTGGCATCGTCAAAGGTCCACGCGTCCTGCTCGATTCCGTTCCGCAGGAACTCCGCGAGTCCCCGCCGGAACAGCAGCGCACCCAGGTAGTAGTGCTCAGCGAGCCCGAAGGCATCGGTCGAGAACAGGAACTTGCTGAACGGCGCCAGTTCCAGCGTTTCCGCGATCAGGGCGTTGGCGCGGATTCCGACGTTGTGCGTGGCGAGGCCGACGTCGAGGAACACGTGCTCGAATACCTGTGCAAGGTACGCGGCGTGCCGGTGGAACGGGTAATTGTGCAACAGCATGACGGGCACGCCATGTTCCTGGGTCTCGCGCAGGAAGTCGGTGAGCAGCAGCGGATCACAGTGGTGCAGGTCGAGATCGGCATCGCCGTAACCGACGTGGATCTGAACCGGCAGGCCGAGGTCGATTCCGCGCCAGAGCAGGTGCAGCACTTCGTGCGCCAGGCGTGGTTCGGATTCCGCGCGAGTATCCATTTTGGACATCCAGGCGTTGGCCGCGACGCGAACCTCGGCGTCGGTGGGGCGGTGACTTGCCCATCCCAGGCCGCAGCGGTAGGCGGCGATGGACTTCACCGCTATCGCACCGGACGTTCGGGTGGCCAGAGCAGTGTCGATGTCGTCGATGAACGACGCGACGCTCGTTCCCGCGCGCACACACGTCTTCGGCAAGCTTCTCCAGGCGCACGACCTCGTGCACGTTGGCGCCGGTGAGGTGACCGAGGTCCGTGAGGGAAAGCGGACTGTCTGGTTGAACGCCGCTGTCGACCAGGACGTCGGTTATGCCGGTGCCCCGGAGCAAGCGACGGTTGACCTCAGGCGCTCCGAGCTCGGTGCGGCGGGTGAGGTAGACGTCCGGCGGCGCATGTGCGGGCAGGCCGAGTACGGGTGCGCACCATCGGCGGACCGCCAGACCGATCAGCGAGTCGAACAACGACGTTCCGAGCCGGCTGGCCGCGTCCGCCTCGGTCAGCAGTGCCTCAAACGTGACCCGGTCGAGATCGGAGCCCACCACGCTGTGGCAGTGGTGATCCACCAGCGGGACCGCGGTCATGCGGTCCGCCGCGAGCGCGTCACCGGTCATCGAGCGTCTCCGCCTTCCTCGTCAGTCCGGCCCTGCCTAGCGGCCCGGCCAGACCGGCTCTGGACAGCACCTTCCGTTCTGATGTGGCCTCCGCGCGGCAAGGCTAACCTGATCATCACACCGGAGATGCGTTCCGCAGTGGAAGAGGGGCCGCGATGGACGAACAGGAACGTGCTGCTCGGGCGGTCGCCGCGCGAACCGTGCGAGCTGAGCTCGTCAGCCGTGGCGTTCAGCTCGTGTCCGCTACCTGGGTGGACAACAGCGGCATCACCCGGGTCAAGACTGTTCCAGTCGATCGTCTGGAGAGTGCGGCGGCATGGGGCATCGGGGCTTCGCCGGTGTTCGACTCGTTCCTGTTCAACGACATCCCCGTCACCGGACGCTACGCGCCGGGCGCGGTCGGAGACCTACGCCTGCACCCAGATCTTCAGCGCTGTGTCGTGCTGGGAGGGCAGCCGGGCTGGGCTTGGGCACCCGCTGACCGCTACGACCAGCACGGCGGCGTCCACCCCCTGGATCAGCGCAGTCTGGCCCGCGCGGCCACGGAGCGGCTCGCGGGGCACGGACTCACCGCGCAGATGGCCTTTGAAGTGGAATGGGCGGTGGGGATGCCGACACCGGACGGTGCCTTTGCGCCAGCGGTGCAAGGCCCTGCCTACGGGCATGCGCGCGTGGTCGGCCGCTCGGATTACCTGCGTGAAGTCATTACCGCGCTCACCGCCGAGGGCGTGCCCGTAGAGCAGCTCCATCCCGAGTACGCGGCGGGACAGTTCGAACTGTCCGTATCCCCAGGTGATCCAGTGCTGGCCGCTGATCGCTACGTCCTGGTCCGGGAAACGATCCGTGCCGTGAGCGAGCGGCACGGGATGCGGGCCTGCTTCGCTCCTAAGGTCGTGGCCGACGGGGTGGGCAACGGAGGGCACGTGCACCTCAGCCTGTGGCGCGACGGGGTGAACATCTTCGCCGGTGGATCAGGCGGATTCGGCCTCACTTCTGCCGCGGAGTCGTTCGTGGCCGGCATCCTTGAGCGGCTGCCGGCGTTGCTGGCCATCGGAGCCCCGTCGGTGGCGAGCTACCTACGACTCGTTCCCCAGCACTGGGCCGGTGCGTTCGTCGCGTGGGGGCTGGAGAACCGGGAGGCGGCGCTGCGGCTGGTCACCGGGCCGACCGGGAGTCAGTCATGGGCGGCGAACCTGGAGGTCAAGTGCTTTGACCAGGCGGCGAACCCGTACCTCGCCGTGGCGGCGTTGATCTTCGCCGGGCTGGCTGGGATGAACCGTGCGGAGGTCTTGGCGCCGCCGGTCGGTGTTGACCCAGCGTTGCTGGACGAGACTGAGCGGCAGCGCAGGGGCATTCGCCGGCTTCCGGCTTCGCTCGCGGAGTCGGTGACCGCGTTCGAAGTGGAAGAGGCGCTGGTCGAGGGTCTCGGCGAGCCGTTGGCGGCGACCGTGGCCGATGTGCGGCGCGGCGAGATCGCGCACTTCGACGGCGCCGAGCCGGAACAGATCGCGGCTGCTGTGCGCTGGGTGTACTGAGTCGCTGGATTGTTGCTCCCCGTAATCAGCGAGGTCCTGTGGCGCCACCCCTGCGTACCTCGTCCTGTCGTCCGGGTCGCGGGCATGACCTCGCTGGGTTGACGCGCGCGGCTCGAAGTTGCCGAAGGTGACGGGAGGCTCAACCCTGGTGATGTTCGGCTTTCGCGGCAGCGTGGCCAGCCCGGGCTGGCTCTGTGGGCCATGCGGTGAGGAGACGGCTATGAGCATCATGCGGGTGAAAACGCCCGAACAGTCCGTCCGCGATGCCGAGGCTCCAGAATTCCGCCTCCGTCGGGTGCTCAGCGCGCTGGACCTGATGGGGATTGGTATCGGCGCCATCATCGGGACGGGGATTTTCGTCCTCACCGGGGTGGCCGCCGCCAAGGAGGCCGGACCCGGTATCGCGATCTCGTTCGTCCTGTCCGGTATCGCCTGCGGCTTGGCCGCGTTGTGCTACGCGGAGTTCGCTTCAGTCGTTCCGGTCGCTGGATCGGCGTACACCTTTTCTTACGCATCGCTGGGTGAGTTTCTGGCCTGGATCATCGGGTGGGACCTGATCCTGGAATTCATCGTCGGCGCGTCGACCGTGTCGGTCGGCTGGTCGCAATACTTCAGCAGCGCTCTTGGCTCCTTGGGCGTGCACCTGCCAGTCGCACTGACCAGTGCGCCAGGTAGCGGCGGCACGGTCAACGTCCCGGCCGCGATCATCGCGCTGATCCTGATGGTGGTGCTGATCGTCGGCATCCGGTTGAGCTCGGTGGTGACCAACGTGATCGTGGGCATCAAGCTCGCGGTGGTGCTGTTCTTCATCATTTTCGGCGCGTTCTACGTCCACACGGCGAACTGGAGCCCGTTCATCCCACCCCGCCGTCCAGGCGGAGCGGCGGAGGGCGGCCTCAACAGCTCGTTGCTGGATCTTGTCGTCGGTAGTGGTGGCTCGTACGGATTCAGTGGCGTGGTGGCGGGGGCCGCGCTGGTCTTCTTCGCCTACATCGGATTCGACATCGTGGCCAGCGGCGCAGAGGAGACCCGGCACCCGCAGCGCGACATGCCGATCGGCATACTCGGGTCGCTGGCGGTCTGTTCCGTCCTGTACATCCTGGTCTCGCTGGTGATGACCGGCATCGTCGCCTACCCGCTACTGAACACCGCCGCCCCGATGGCGACCGCTTTCCAGGCCACCGGGGCGGCATGGGCGGTGGGACTGGTGTCACTGGGGGCGATCTGCGGTCTCACGACGGTGATCCTGATCTTGATGCTGGGCCAGGCTCGGGTGGGATTCGCGATGAGTCGAGACGGTCTGCTGCCCGTCTGGTTCGCCCGGGTGCACCCCCGGTTCCGTACGCCGTACCGGATCACGTTGATCACCGGCATCCTTGTGGCGATCATCGCCTCGTTGACGCCGATCGACGTGCTCGCCGAGATGACCAACATCGGGACACTGTTCGCCTTCGTACTGGTCTCGGCCGGCGTTCCCGTCCTGCGTCGCGCTCGGCCGGACCTGCACCGCGCGTTCCGCACGCCGCTGGTCCCGCTGGTGCCTATCCTCGCGGTACTCGCGTGTCTGTACCTGATGGTGAACCTGACCGGCTGGACCTGGATTCGCTTCGGTATCTGGCTGGTGATCGGGCTGGCGGTATACGGGCTTTACGGCGTGCGGAACAGTCGCTTGGCGCGGGGCACCTCGATCGAGGAAGCCGCCGGGGAAACGTGAGATTCCGCGTGAGCGCAACCGCTCAGCGGACGCCCGCCATCTTCCGGTGGATCGCCGGCGAGAACACCCAGAGCAGCGCCGCGCAGCCGAGGACCAGCGCACCGGAAAGGCCGAAGTACAGGCCGGCGTTCTGGACACTGTAGAGCTGGGATGCCTGAGCGATCAGACCTTGGGCGGCGGCGTCCGAAGCGTAGTTCAGGCCCACGGTCTGGGACGCGAACGCGGCGGGCGCCAGAGCGGTGGTGACGGCCAGGCTGACCGGGTTGACCAGCAGCTCTCCGACCGAGATCAGCCCCAGGCTGAGGATCAGCCAGACCAGGTTCACCTTCGCGTTCGGCCCGTTGATCGCCCACGGAATGAGCGGCATCGCGAAGCCGACACCGGTGAGCCCGAGGCCGATCGCGAACTTTTTCGGGGTGTTCGGCTGGTTCCGGCCCAGTTTCACCCACACCGCGGCGACCAGCGGTGCGAAAACCAGCATGGTGATCGGGTTGATCGACTGCGACCACTCGGGGTCGAAGTGGAATCCCCATCCGTTGAGATCGACCTGCTGGTCGGCGTACTGGGCGAACACGTTGGCCTGTTGCTCCTCGATGAACCAGAAGACCACCATCGCGACGAACAGCGGAATGAACGCCTGTACGCGGGAGTGCTCTACGTCGGTCGTCTTGTTGCTGCGCAACATGACGACGAAGTAGCCGAGAGGCAATACCACCGACAGCACGCTGATGGCGTTGATGACGAGTTCAGCGGTGAGATAGCCGGCGTGAAACAGCGCCGCGAGCACGAGTGCCAGCCCGGCGGTGCCGGCGCCGATGGTGGCGAACACGCGGTCGCGGGTTCTCGGGTCCAACGGGTTGGGCGGGGCGGCTTTCACGCTGGCGAGGGTGCCGGTGCGCAGCAGGTACTGGGCCAGTCCGATCGCCATGCCGATGGCCGCGGCGGCGAAGCCGACGTGGAACTGGTTGTGGGTCGAGTCGTGGCTGGTGGGATCCGCGTTCGTCAGCAGGCCGACGACGAACGGTGAAACGAACGAGCCGATCTGTACGCCCATCACGAACAGGGTGAAGCCGGCATCGCGACGCGCGTCCTGCTCGCTGTAGAGGTCACCGACGGCTTTGGTGATGTTCGGCTTGAGCAGTCCGGTGCCCGCGACCAGCAGGATCATCGACGCGAACAGCCCGGCGCGCTCGGCCTGGCCGGGGAAGCTCGGCAGTGCCAGCGTGACGTGCGCGCCCATGATGAGCACGCATCCCCAGGTGATCGACCTGCGTGATCCGAGAATTCGGTCGGAGACCCACCCGCCCAGAATGCTCGACAGGTAAATCGAGGCGCCGTACACCGAGACCAGACTTTTGGCGGTGGACGAATCGATTCCCAAACCGCCGCTGCTGACTCCGTAGTACATGTAGTACAGCAGGATGGCGCGCATCCCATAGTACGAAAAACGTTCCCAGGTTTCGGTAAGGAACAGCGTCGAAAGTCCCCACGGGTGACCGAAGAATGTTCGTTGTCTGGATTGCGTGGTCGCGGTCGCGCTCAACCCTCAGGTCCTTTCGTGTTGTCCATCCAGTGACAGGTCACTATGGCGACATGCCAATGCGGCGACATTAACCACGGTCGTGCGTACGTGCTGTCGATTTCGCAAAATAGAAACTGGGTGCGGGAAACACGAAAGGGGCTGCCGGCAGTGAAGCCGGCAGCCCGTACCTATGCCAGACTCAGCCGCTCATCGTCTGAGCGACACGCTTGGACATCTCCTCCGGTGAGAGGTCTTCGACGTGCGTGTGGATGCTCCACCTGTGCCCGAACGGGTCTTCGAGCATGCCTACCCGGTCACCGTAGAACTGGTTCTCGACCGGGCGCAGCGTCGTGGCCCCGCTCCGTACCGCGCGGTCGAAGACGTTGTCGACGTCCTCTACGTAGACGCTGATGGTGACCGGACTTCCGCCGATCGACTTCGGGCTGTGTGCCCCCATCTGCGGAACTTCATCCGAAAGCATGATGATCGAGTTGCCGATCTGCAGTTCGGCGTGCCCGATCTTGCCCTCCTGCGTGGGCATGCGCATCCGCTCTGTCGCGCCGAGCACGCTGGTGTAGAAGTCGATCGCCGCTGTGGCGTTGTCGACGCACAGATACGGGGTCACCCGCGGGTAAGCCTCTGGTATCGGCTTGACATCAGCCATGAGAACCTCCTCGTCCGGCCTGCTCCGGTAGGAGCCACTGCCTGGTGCTTACACCCTGTCGGGATACCCCTTTCGGCGGTGCGGCATGTGTGCCTCACGATGCGATCACGGGCTGAACGTGATCGGTGACATACGCCTGTTCGAGACGTACGATTCGTGAACATTCACACACCGTGCGGGCCACAGTGGTCACTCCTCGTGGCCGGGGTCCTCGTGGGAGGGACGGGAAGACGATGTCGCGTGGGTCCTCTGGGGAGAGGTCGCGATCGCGCGGGCACAGCGGTCTGCGGCTCACACCGTGGAACCTGTTCCTGCTGGTTCCGTTGCTGATGTTGGTCCCGTCGCTGTACGACTCCGACCAGCCTCGGCTGTTCGGCTTGCCGTTCTTCTACTGGATGCAGTTCGCCTTCGTTCCGGTTGGCGTGATCTGCGTGGCCGTGGTCTACGTGATGACCAGAAACGAGCCGGTGCGCCCCGACGACCGGCCGGACCGCCTCGGGGTGGACGACTTGGACAGTGGTGAGGCCGGCGAGGGGAACCAGCGATGAGCACCGGGCAGTCGACCGAACTGAGCATATTCGCAGTCCTGTTCCTGCTGGTCACCGTATTGGGCTTTGTCGCGTCGCGGTGGCGGTCGGCGGCCACCCTGGACCATCTCGACGAGTGGGGCCTGGGCGGGCGGAAGTTCGGCTCCTGGATCACCTGGTTCCTCATCGGCGGCGACCTCTACACCGCTTACACGTTCGTGGCCGTCCCCGCTCTGCTGTTCGGCACGGGTGCGATGGGTTTCTTCGCGCTGCCGTACACGGTGATCCTCTACCCGATCGTCTTCCTGCCCCTGCTGCGGCTGTGGTCGGTGTCCAGAGTGCACGGGTACGTGACGCCGGCTGACTTCGTGAAAGGCCGTTACGACTCGCCGACGTTGGCCTTGCTGATCGCGATTACCGGGATCGTCGCGACCATGCCCTACATCGCGTTGCAGCTGGCGGGGCTGGAGGCGGTGCTGCGCACGATGGGCCTCAACGGCACGGGGCTGCTCGGCCACCTGCCGCTGTTCGTGGCGTTCGTGATCCTTGCCGTCTACACCTACCAGTCCGGGCTGCGCGCGCCAGCGTTGATCGCGTTCGTCAAGGACACGCTGATCTACCTGGTCATCCTGGTCGCGGTGATCTACCTGCCGGCGAAGCTCGGTGGGTGGGGCACGATCTTCGACCACGCCAACCACGCGCTCGCTCAACCGCAGCCGACGACCGGTAAGCCGAAGGGCTCGATCCTGCTGCGCGGTAACCAGGAACTCCAGTACGCCACGCTCGCGCTCGGATCGGCGTTGGCGCTGTTCCTGTACCCGCACTCGGTGACCGGGATTCTCGCGTCGAAGGGCCGCAACACGATCAAGCGGAACATGGTGGCGCTGCCGGCGTACTCGCTCCTGCTCGGTTTGCTGGCGCTGCTCGGCTACGTCGCGCTGACCACCGGTGCGAAACCGCTGGTCAACAACGCGACCGGGCGCACGGACTCGAACACGATCGTGCCCGTGCTGTTCGGCCAGCAGTTCCCACCGTGGTTCGCCGGGATCGCCTTCGCCGCCATAGGCATCGGCGCCTTGGTGCCGGCATCGATCATGTCGATTGCCGCTGCCAACCTGTGGACCCGAAACATCTACAAGGAGTACATGCGGCCAGGGGCCACGGCGGTCGAGGAAGCCAGGCAGGCCAAGATCGCTTCACTGGTGGTGAAGTTCGGGGCGGTCGCGTTCATCGTGCTGATCGATCCACAGTTCTCCATCGACCTTCAGCTCATCGGTGGTGTGTTCATCCTGCAGACCCTGCCCGCCGTCGCGATCACTCTCTACACTCGGTGGCTGCACGTGTGGGGGTTGATCGCCGGTTGGGTCGTGGGCATGGCCTGGGGGCTGATCATGCTCTACGCCATCCCGAGCCCCGACGGCACCAAGCAGCACTTCGGGAGTTCGGGCTTGGCCCTGGGCAAGCTCTCGCTGTTCGGCTGGCATCCGGTGCCCGGATCACAGATGCAGATCTACCCGGGTGTGGTGTCGTTGGCAGCCAACGTCCTGGTCGCGGTGATCGTGACGGTCGTGCTGCGGCTGGCGCGGGTTGCCGACGGTCTCGACCGGACGAGTCCCGACGACTACCACGCCGATGAGGGAGATCCACCGCCGCGCGAGATCGCATCGTCCAGCGCGGTCTGAACCCGCTGGCGTGGCCGGCGCGTGCGTGGTCAGTCTCCTTCCCGGTCCTGCGCACGCCCCCAGATGTCCAGTGCGGAGGGAGCGCGCCGCTCCGGCGCGGTCGAGCCTTCCGCTAAGCGGCCGGTCTCCCGCTCGGCCGCGTCCAGGGCGCTCTGCAGCGAATGGGCGAGCCGCCGCACGTCGTGGCGCATCGCCGTAGACCACGGCTCACTGACCCCGATGCGTTCCAGGGCGTCCAGGCAGTCCTGCAGCGAGCCGAGATAAGCGCATGCCCGCTGGTACTCGTGCCGTAGCCGACTGGTCATCGGCGGTGCCCTCCACCTCAGTCATCGCCGGTGTGGGTGGTGATACCACCGACGCCAGACGCGATCTCGTCATGCCGTGAGGAGGGTACCCGTGCAACCCGCCTCGGACGCCTCTAGCTACGCGGTGGCGTCCGCCCGCAATGCGAACCGGTGGCCCCGCCTGGCGGTGTGCGGTGTGATGTAACCCACGACACAATTTCGGTAGTGCCGGCTGTGCGCGTCCGGTCCTTCGCGTACATGACAGCGGCCGCCAGCGGGTAGTTCGGCGGTGCGGCGAGAAACAACGTGATCTGCGGCAGCAGCGGAACGGGTGGGTTGTGAGACGCGGTAAGACGGACGGCGACCCGATGGTCATCACCGACGCTCAGCCGTCGCTCGATGAGGAGCAGCGCAGACGCAAGCGCACATATGCGATCTTGATGGTGGTGCACATCGTCGGGTTCGCGGTCGGTGGCGCCCTCTACCACATCTGGTGGCTCGCGCTGGCGATCGTGGTCGCGACCGGCACCCTGCCCTGGGTCGCGGTGGTCATCGCCAACGATCGTTCCCGGCCCACGCAGGCCGAGCGCGTGCCACACCAGGAGCGCCGCACACCGCGTGAGCTGCCGGATGACTGGCGAGAAAGTTGAGGATTGCGGGACGGGGCGACACGCGGACCAGTCCGCAGGGCTTTCCTGATCGCGGTGCTCGCGGGATGTGCGGGTGTCGCCATGCTCATCTGGCTCAGCCGGCCGCCGGAGACGCAGTCAGCCCCGTTCTTCCCGCCCACGACGACCTTCGCCGTCGATCCCAACGCCCCGGCAGTGGAATGGGTCCGCGACCACCCGGACGACCCGCTCGCGCCGGTTGTTGGCAGCAGGATCGCTGCGCAGTCCCAGGCGCTGTGGCTCGACAACCCTGATCCCTCCGCGGTCCGGGACCAGGTCAGCGGCCTGGTCAGTGCGGCCGAGTCGCAGCACGCGATCCCGGTCCTGGTCACGTACGCGATACCGAAGCGGGACTGCCGCGCCGGGGTGAGTGGTGGTGGTGCCCAGGACTTCGCGACCTACCGGGACTGGGTCGACAACGTCGCGCAGGGCTTGGGCACGGCCACGGCGGTGGTGGTCGTCGAGCCGGACGCGCTCGCGGAGTTGGAATGCCTGGCCCCGCCCGAACAAGCGGACCGGATCGCTGGGCTCGCGTACGCCGGGACCACACTGCACACGCATGATCCGCACGCCCGCGTCTATTTCGACGCGGGCAACTCGCACTGGAAGTCCGCGCGGACCATGGTGGACCGGCTCCGGCAGGTGGGTGTCGGGCGCAGTGGTGACGGCATCGCCCTCAACGTCGCGAACTTCAATCCCACGAGCAACGAGGTCCGCTACGGCAACGAGATCCTCCGCAGGCTGAGTGACCCGCGGCTGGCGATGGTGATCGACACCAGCCGCAACGGCAACGGCCCGTCGCCAGCGCACCAGTTCTGCGACCCGCCCGGGCGGCGGCTCGGTGAAAGCCCCACGGCGGACACCCGGACCCGAGGAGTCGACGCGTACCTCTGGATCAAACACCCGGGCCAGTCGGACGGCTGCCGCGCGGCACCAGGACAGTTCCTGCCCGATTACGCGTACCAGCTGAGCAACGGTTGATCGTGTTCACCTCTGGCAGAACCTGATTGCTCGCGTTTCTGCTGTGACGGTGTAATTCTGTAATTAGAGCTATTGAGGGGTGGTCGCGATGGACAAGAGATTCCGGCACGGATGGCGGGGACGAGGCTGGGAAGGTCCGGGCTGGGGCGGCGGTCGAGGCGGACGCCGGCAACCGGAACCGCCAGCGGCGGACGACGTCCCGGCGTGGTTCGCGGGCCGGTTGCCGGAGGACTGGTTCGTGGAATCCCCGCGGATCACGGTCGACCGGGAGGAAATCGTCGTGATGGGAGAGCTCTCGCCGGTGGACGGGGAGTTCACCGACGACGCGGCACGCGCTGCGGCGCACAGTGGGCGCATCGCCCGGTTCCGAGAGGACACCCGCGAGCAGCGCATCGAGATCGCGCGGCAGGCGGAGCACCGCTACGGGCGCAAGGTCTCCTGGGGCGCTCGCATCGGGGACACCGCGGAGCTGTTCACCACGCTGTCCGCACCGGTGATGACCCGTCTGCGCCAGCCCGAGCGGATCGTGCTCGACACGCTCGTCGACGCGGGTGTCGCGCGTTCGCGTTCGGATGCTCTGGCGTGGACCGTCCGCATGGTGGGTGAACACACGCACGACTGGTTGGCCCAGCTCCGCGAGGCCCTGTCCAAAGTCGACGATCTACGGACCCGGGGGCCGGAACTGTAGGGAATCACGCCGGGCCGGGTGGGTTCATTGCTGCCGGTCCGGCTACCTCCCTACGGGCGGACGGTGGGATCGCGTGTGCGCGGGGCGAGCCCAGCGCACGCGAGATACCCCTGGCGGCGGCCCGCACCGCGGGCACCAGGCTGCGCGGATCGGTTCCCTCGGAGGGGACGACGACCGACAGGGACGCGATGACGGCGTCCTTCCCGTCGTAGATGGGCGCGGCGACCGACAACGCGTGCAGCTCGATCTGCCCGTCGCTGACCGCGTAGCCGTCCCGGCGCACCTCGGCGAGGACACGCCGGAGCCGTTCCGGGACGGAGATCGTCTTCGCGGTGAACCGCTTGAGCGGTTGGCTCAACACGGCTTCCTGCAACGCGTTGTCCGCGTGCGCTAGCAGTACCAGTCCCACTCCGGTCGCGTGCAACGGTAGGCGTCCGCCCACCCGGGAGATCACGCTCACCGCATCGTGCCCGGAGATCCGTTCGATGTAGACGACTTCATGCCCGTCGAGGACGCCGAGCTGGACGTTCTGGTGCGTCGCTTCGTAGAGGTCCTCCAGGAACGGCATGGCGCTTTCGCGTAGCCCAACACCCCGGGGAGCCAGCGACCCCAGTTCCCACAGTCGTAGCCCCACCCGGTAGCGACCGTCGGATCCGCGTTCGAGTCCGCCCCAGGTGACCAACTCGCCGACCAGCCGGTGTGTGGTACTCAGCGGCAGACCGGCCCGGCGGCTGATGGCGGACAAGCTCAGCACGGAGTTCTCCGCTGAGAAGACCTCCAGAATGCGGAACACCCGGCTCGCCACGCTGGGAGCGTGGTCCACCTTCGTGCCGGATAAGTGCCCAGACGTGGGTGCCGTCATCCCTACCAGGATGTCGGTCGGTGCTTCGCCTGTCACCACCGAGGTGCACGGATGGCGCTCGTAGGGCAGTTCGGAGGACGGGTTCGTCACCATGCGTCGGATGCCGGCGTGCATGCCGGCATCCGACGGGTGGGTCAGCTCCTGGCCAGCGGGCTCAGTTCTTGGCCAGCAGGCTCAGTGCCGCCGTCACCACGGCGACACCGACGCTGGCGGCGCCCCATACCAGGCCGCTGCGCTGCCAGGGACGGCCGGCGTCCAGCGAGTACCGGCCTGGGCCGGTGAAGGCCAGCGCCAGGGCTACGGCACCGAGCACGATCGGGAAGCCGAGGGTGTCCAGCGGCTTGCTGGAGACGGCCACGATCGCGTTGATCATGACTCCGAGGGCCATCGCCGTGCCCAGCGGGGTGAACAGGCCCGCCATCAGCAGGAGGCCGCCCACCAGTTCGCTGCCACCGCCGAGCAGGGCGAAGAACCAGGCCGGTTGGTAGCCCATCTGCGCGAACGAGGCTTCGGTGCCGGCGAACCCGCCGCCACCGAAGGCGCCGAAGAGCTTCTGCGCGCCGAAGATGGTGAGCACGGCGAACGGGATGAGCCGCACCAGGAGCAGCCCCAGGTCGAACGTTGAGACACTGGCCTCGGACTGTGCCGGGCGCTCGATGGTCGCGGATGGTGCCGTGGTCATAGCTGAACTTCCTCCTGCTGTCGTCGGGACGGACTGTCGCGCGGACAGGGCGGGCACTCGGTGCCCGGATTCGGTGGGGTAGCGGCTTTCGGTTAGTGCGACGGCACCCTCTCGGGAGCGGTGTCCGTCGCGGCCGTGACGATCTCCCTCCACACCTCGGGTCGGTACTCGTGGATCACTGGGAATCCCTGGCCGTAGGGGGCGGTCCAGGAGAACCGGACGCCAGGGTTGTGTGTGCGACGCCCGTCGTGGAGGAACAGCTGCGGGCTGCCCTGGACGACCTCGCCGGTAGCGATGTCGAACTGGGCGTGGAGGGCAGCACGGGAGACTCCACGGCGCAAGGTCCACCGGAGACGATCCGCGTCGACCGACTGGCATTCCTCGGCGATCTCGTTGATCTCCGTGATCAACGAGATGTTCCGGCTGTCCACATAGAACGCCCGACGAAGCGCTCCGTCGAGTTCGTCCGCGCCGGCCGCTCCACCGATCTCGGGGTCACGGGCGGCCTGCACCGCCTCCATCGCGGGCAGCATGGTCACGGGGTACTCGGAGTCCGGCCGCCTCCAGGGGCCCCACCCCAGAGCGGGCTCGGTGGAGGTGATCACGGCGATCTCGGCGTCGAGGATCGTCTTCGGTGTTCCGCGGCGGTTGAACAGTTCCAGCGGGAAGGCACGGTGCTCGATGACGGGACCGGTTCCACCGGACTGACCTGCTTGTGCCCGCTGTGCACGCAGGTGGAACAGGGCGAGGCTCGCCCAGGGGCACCCGATGTCGGAGTAAACCGTGATCGTGCCCGGTGTCGTGTCGTGCACGCCCTCAGTACCGGAAGCAGGGTGGAACAGGGAATCGGAGGTCATGTCGCGCCTTTCCAGGTCGGCTGGGGTGCTTCCGGCCATTCCTGTTCGGGACAGCGACCACGGGGAACTCATCGTAAGAGTCGCTCGCGATCGCAGAGCACCGGGGAGGTGCCGCGAAAATGTTTCAACGATCGCGGGCATGGCGACAACCCAACAATGCGTGAATGATCTACCAATGTTGAGTTGCGTGCGCGGCGAGAATTCAAAACGGTGTTCCGCATATTATTGCCTTTCCCGGGGCCCATTGCAAGAGAAGCGGAGTGACACGCCGGAGAAACATCCTTGAGAGCAGTGCTGATTGCTCTGATTGGTGCCGTATGGGAGTGAACTGGGTAACGCGATGCCCGATCGAGTGTCTACTGTGTATGAACGAATCGACTGCCTGGGGCGGACGATCCAGTTCAACTGCTTGTCGTTCGACGGTTGGCTTGCCGGCACCCCGAGGTCGGCTTCCGTTTGCCTCGCAGCGATCCGATGGGCGAATGACCGTAGTGGCAGCCCAACGGGAGTGGTGCGAGCTCACGCCGATGCGGGCCGTACCCGGCCGCCTTCCCGTCAATGGGAGGGAGTGGGCCTGGGAACTGAAATGGGGCGGAATCCGCGCGCTCGCCGCTGTGGGCGCGAACGGTTTCGAACTGATTGGCCACGACGGCGAGCTGATCACGCAGCGGTATCCAGAACCGGGAGAGCTGGCGGACATGGTCGCGCATCGGCGGATGGTGCTCGACGGTGAGATCGTGAGCGTCAACGATACCGGTGGCGTGGAGCACGGGTTGCTGCGCTCCCGCGAGCGCGTGTCGCGACCGCGAGCGGCGTTGCTGCGCAGGGCGCCGGTGTCCTATCACGCATTCGACCTGCTGCGCCTGGACGGGCACGACCTGACCGGCGAGTCGTACCTGACCCGCCGTAAACTGCTGGCCAGCCTGGGACTGTCGCAGTCCTCCGCCGTGCGAGTACCGCCGCACTATCGGGAGTGGCACGGCCCGCGGCTGCTGGACGTCGCGCGCGAGCACGGGGTAGAGGGCGTCGTGGCGAAACATCTGTCCTCGCACTATCACCCGGGCCGGCAGTCGGATCACTGGATCGAGCTCTCGCTGCTCCGCGGGTGCGAAGCCGTGATCGGCGGATGGCTACCGGAAACCACCGACGGCGCGGGCACGGTGCGTTCGGTGCTTCTGGGGGTCTACGACGAGGCCGGTCGACTCACCTACATCGGGAATGTCGGCAGTGGGTTCAGCGACACCTCCCGCCGTGCCCTGTCCAAGCTGCTGCGCGAGATCTCTGACAACTCCTGCCCGTTCGCCACGAGAGTGCCAGACAGCCATGCTCGGCAGGCTCGGTGGGTTCGGCCGGTGTTCGTCTGCGATGTGAACTATCGGGCGATCAGCGCCAGCGGCCGTCTGCACCGCCCCTCCTGGCGGGGGCTGCGCGCGGACATCGACCCGCGGGACCGGTCACGGCTCGGCTCACTCCGGCTGAACCTGCATGATTCATGGCGTCGTTAGGTCCCGTGCGTCAGGTCCGCTGTGGACAGCGGCAAGCAGCGCCGGTCACGGCCAAGGAGCGTGATCCCCGGAAAAGTCCTGGCCTTCGAGCGGGCTGCGCGAACCCGGACGAGCGGGCTTGTGGCCCAGTTCGGCGAGATGGATCGCCCGTGTGATGTCCGCCTGGCTGATCACACCGCGCAACCAACCGTCCTCCAGGACCAGGACCAGGTCCCGACTCGGGTCCAGCCGGATCGTCGCGAGCAGTTCGACCAGCGGGCGGTCCGGCGTCGTGGTCGGGACCTTCTCCAGGCGGCGGGCGACATCGCTGACCCGAGAAGCCATCCGGGTATCCGGTTTCAGCACGGTCAGGGCGGCCAAGCTGACCAACCCGCAGGGGCGACCGGTGAAATCGAGGACCGGATACACGCGGTGGTGCTCGTGCCGGCCGATGCGGTCGAGGAACGTCTCCACCGTCCACCAGCCCGGGGCTGTCACGGGAACGACGGACATCACGTCCCCCACCGCGATCCCGTGCAGGCGGTCCCGCAGGCCGACCTGTCTGCGTTCCGCGCTGGCCATCTCCACCAGGAACCAACCCAGCAGGCCGAGCCACAGGCCATCCAGCAGCGAACCGCTGAATGCCTGGATGACCCCCAGACCGAATAGCCCGCCACCGAGCGCACCCCCGACGCGGGTCGCCGTGATCGCGGCTCTGGTCCGGTTGCCCGAGCGGCGCCACAGCACGGCCCGCAGAACCCGGCCGCCGTCCAGCGGTGCCCCGGGCAGCAGGTTGAACACCGCCAGGATCAGGTTGGTGATCCCCAGCCATGCGGCTGAGGCGAGCACGATCGTCGGTGCGTGCAGCGCCGCTCCGCCAGCCGCAACACCCACGAACAGCGCCCCGCAGAGCATGCTCGCCAGCGGCCCGGCAGCCGCGATCAGCAGGTCGGCCTTCGGCGCCTGCGCCTCGCTGGAGAACTCGGTCACGCCACCCAGCAGCCACAACGTCACGCGTTCTACCCGGATGCCGTAATGCACCGCGACCATGGCATGGGCGAGTTCGTGGGCCAGCAACGACGCCATGAACACCACGGCCACGACGGCGCCGGCGACCCAGTAGACCGCGTCCGGGTTGCCCGGCGCGGTGCGCGGGAGCACGACCTGGGCCACGATCTGGGTGAGCAGGCCGGCTATGACCAGCACCGACCAGTGCATCCCCACCGGAACCCCGGCCCACCTGCCGAGGGGGACAGCGCCTCGCATCTCGCCGCCTTCAGCGCCTCAAGTCGTTCGGGACGCTTCTGTTATGGGTCCATGGCCTCGTCTGAGCACGGGGCGTGACCCTGCCGTGGGTCACCCGCACAATCCACGCTGCCAACGAATCGGCCCCGCGGCAAGGCCGAAGGTCCCCGGGGGCGGCTCGGCCGCTCAGCGGCCCAGCCGCCAGCCAGACGGTGAACGGCGTGTGGAACCCCTCGTTGTTCTGCTGCGCGTAGTCGTAGAACTGGTGCAGGAACGCGACCCGTTGCTGGGCTTGCGGACCCTTGCCGGGAGCCAGCGGGTCCGCGCCACCGATGAGTGCCTGATGCCGGATGACCTCGTCGAAGCCGACATGCCGCGGCGCGCATCATCGCGTACATCGCCATGAAGGTGGTGGTGCGGCCCTCGCAGGCACGGCAGTGGTTTTCCGTCGGCTCTTGACTCGTGGCCTGGATCACTGCAAGATATCGAGTGGCCCCGCCCACAATGCTTGCGGCGAGGCGGGGCACGAAACTTGTTTCCAGGCCGCGGGTGTGGCTGCGTGACAGCAGTGGCACCCGCGGCCATCTTTCGCGTGTACGAGGCTGTCCAATGTGGACGGTGTACTTCGTGGCCGACCGGTCCGTGGGCTACCGTGCGCAGGTGCTTCCGGGGAAAGCCCGCGAGATCTTCTCCTGGGTGTCCTCGTCGGCCGGGGTGTAGGTGGCCATCCTGATCTCCGAGCGCCGCCCGAACCACAGGTACGTGTAGTCGAAGCGCAGGACGCCGACGTCCGGGTGCAGGAAGCGCTTCGTGAGGTTGCGCGGAGCCTGCACCTCGTGCTGGTTCCACAGCGCCTCGAACTCCGCCGACTGCTCCCGCAACCGCTTCACCAGGCACTTCCATCCCGGCTCTGCCACGTGCTGGGCCATCGCGGCGCGGAACTGGGCGACCGAGCGCGGAGCGGTGTCATCCCAGTCCACCACCCGTGCCCGCCATGCCGGCCGGGTGAAGCACAGCAGCAGCGAGTTGCGTTCCTCGAACGGGATGTCGTCGACTCCGCCCATCAGCCAGTCGTAGCCGCGGTTGTAGGCCAGGATGTCGGTTCGGGCGTTCTGGACCACGACGGGGAACGGTTCCAGCTGTCGCAACATCACGTGGACGGCGGACGGGATCGCCCGGCACTCCTTGTCCACGGTGGGTTCGGGCGCTCCCGCCAGGGTGAACAGGTGCGCGCGCTCGTGCGGGTCCAAGCGCAGGGTGGTGGCGATCGCTTCGAGCACCTGCTCGGACGCACGGATGTCCCGCCCCTGTTCGAGCCACGTGTACCAGGTGACGCCGACACCGGCGAGCTGCGCGACCTCCTCACGGCGCAGGCCCGGCGTGCGGCGCCGGCCGCCGATCGGCAGGCCGACCTGGTCCGGGGTGATCCGCTCCCGCCGGCTGCGCAGGAACGCGGCGAGTTCGCGGCGGCGAACGGTCGCTTCGTCCCGCGCGGACGGCGCCTTCCCGGGCGCCGCGCCGTTCGGACGCACCTCGGCCGGGGTGTAGGCAGGGCGCTGCCGTAGCGAGCTGGTCATAGTGACACTCTCGCACGCGCCGTATCCTGTTACCAGTTAGTCCTGATACCTGGATAACCACACTCTGGTACCAGGCTCGCGCCCCGGCCACGGTAGTACACATGACCTCGCGAACGCCCGGCTCCCGAACCGGGGCCACGGACAGTCACGAGCTGTCCCCCGCCGGCCTGCTCACGGTGCTGCTGGGGGCGGCACTCCCGCTCATCGACTTCTTCATCGTCAACGTCGCGCTACCGACCATTGACGCGGACCTGCACACCACGACCGCGACCCTGGAACTCGTCGTCGCCGGCTACGGCATCGCCTACGCGTCGCTGCTGGTGCTCGGCGGCCGGCTCGGCGACGCCTGGGGACGGCGTCGCCTGTTCCTCACCGGGCTGACCGCGTTCACGATCAGCTCACTGGTCTGCGGACTCGCTCCGACAGCGGTCACCCTCGTACTGGCCAGGGCCGCGCAAGGTGCGTCCGCGGCGATGATGCTTCCCCAGGTGCTGTCGATCATACAGGCGACCACCTCCGGCGAGCGGCGGTCGCGGGCGCTGGGGCTGTACGGGGCCACCGGCGGTATCTCCACCATCATCGGGCAGCTGCTCGGCGGGGTGCTGGTCTCGGCGAACATCGCCGGCACCAGCTGGCGGCCGATCTTCCTGGTCAACGTGCCGATCGGCCTGGTCGGTTTGCTGCTGGCCAAGCGGACGCTCCCGGAGAACCGGGCGGCCAACCCGCTGGGCGTGGACGGTCGGGGGACCATCCTGTTCGGCGTGACGCTGGTGGCGCTGCTGGTCCCGCTGATGGAGGGCCGTGCGCTCGGATGGCCGGTGTGGTGCTGGCTCCTGTTGGCCGCCACCCCGCTGCTGGCCGCGGCGTTCCTGGCGGTGCAGCGCAACGTCGAGCGTGCCGGAGGGGTGCCGTTGCTGCCACCTTCGATCATGCGGATGCCCAGCATGCGCCGCGGGCTCGTGGTCGGAGTCCCGTTCTTCGTCGGGTTCGGCGCGTTCATGTTCGTTTACGCCGTCACCGTCCAGGACGGCCTGCACCTGGGACCGTTGGGCGCCGGCATCGCGCTCACGCCGATGGCACTGGGATTCTTCGCGGCTTCGGTGACCAGCAGCCGCGTGGTCGCCCGGTTCGGGCCGCACGTGATCGGCGCTGGGGCGGTGCTGCAGACAGTCGGACTGGTGCTGGTCATCGCCACGATGGTTCTGGAGTGGCCGCGCCTAGGGCCGCTGGACATGGCACCCGGCCTGCTGCTGGCCGGCGTCGGCCAGGGGCTGACCATGACGACGCTGTTCCGTGTGGTGCTCTCTGGGGTGCCGGCGGACCGTGCGGGCGTGGGAAGCGGAGCGCTCACGACCACCCAGCAGACGTCGCTCGCTCTCGGGGTCGCCACACTCGGAAGCCTGTTCGCAGTGTTGAGCGAGCCGCACGTCCTCGGTATCCAAGGCGCGTTCGTGCTGGTGATCTCGGTTCAGGCGGTGGTGGCTGTCGGAATCGCGCTGGCCGGAAGGACGCTGCCCGATCCCCGCGTCCCTTCCACTGTGGAGGTGCACTCGGCAGACGGCGCCGGCGAGGAGTACTCCCACGCAGCGGCCTGATCCGTGCGGCAGGGGTTCCCGCACGCCGTGCGGGAACCCCTGGATGCTCAGTTCGTCGACGGGTCCTCCGTCTGCTTCTTCTCCCAGACCCACGCACCCACGAAGACGGTGGCGGCGATGATGGCGGTGGTCACGACGACCCTGCCGATGATGCGAAGCACGGCGGACACGTTCCCTTCCGGTTGCTCGTTGGAGTCCTTCCGAAAGACACGGTGCCGCAGCGACGAGTGTCCGGTCCTCCAACCGCCCGGAACAGGACCAAAGATCACTCGTTTGGATGCGTGGCGCGGCCGGGCATCAGCATCAGCGCTCCCAGCGCCAGGACACAGCAGATCACGATGTACCAGCTGATGCTCGTGCTCGATCCGGTGCTTGCCAGCAAGGCGGCCGCGATCAGCGGCGCCGGCCCGCCCGCGATGACCGACGCGAGTTGGTAGCCCAGCCCGGCGCCGCTGTAGCGGACGTTGGTGCCGAAGCATTCCGCGATGAGTGCCGCCTGCGGGCCGTACTGCATGTCGTGGAAGATCAGCGAGACCACGATCGCGAGCAGCACCAGACCGTCTATGCGCGTGTCGAGCAACCCGAAGTACGGGAACGCGAACAAGCCGGTCAGCACGATTCCCGTCCCATACATGAGCTTGCGTCCCAGGATGTCCGACAGGTACCCGAACAGCGGGACGCTGATCAGGCCGATCGCTGCGGCGATGAGGGTGTCGGTCAGCACGTCGCTGCGGGACAAGTGCAGGTGCTTGGTCCCGTAGGTCAGCACGAACGTCACGAAAAGGTAGAACGGTGCTTGCTCCGAGAGCCGGACAAACGCGGCGCTGAACACTTCCCGCGGATGATCGCGCAGGGCGGCCCATACCGGCTGCTTGACGACCTCGCGACGCTCTCGGGCGGCTTCGAACGCGGGACTTTCCATCACGCGCAGTCGTACGTAGAGACCGACGCCGATGAGCACGATGCTGAGCAGGAACGGAATCCGCCATCCCCACTGCTCGAAGCCATGACCGGTCAGCGCGCTCATCAGCTCCACGATGCCGGTGGACAGGATCAGCCCGATCGGGACACCCAGCTGCGGCCAACTCGCCATCAGGCCCTTGCGGCGCTGCGATCCCCACTCCATGGCGATCAGCACCGAACCGCCCCACTCGCCGCCGACACCGATGCCCTGCAGCACCCGCAGGAGCGTGAGCAGGATGGGTGCGGCCAGCCCGATGCTCTGGTAGCCCGGCACCAGGCCGATGACGAAGGTCGCCGCGCCCATCAGCACGAGCGTGCTGATCAGTGTCGCTTTGCGGCCGATCCGATCGCCGTAGTGCCCGAAGATCGCGGCGCCGACCGGGCGAGCCGCGAACCCGACGAACAGGGTCGCGAAGGAGTCGAGCACACCGGTGGTTTCCCCGACCTTCGGGAAGAACTCGGCGGGGAAGACCAGTGCCGCCGTAGTGCCGTAGAGGAAGAAGTCGTACCACTCGATGGTCGTGCCGATCGTGCTCGCGACGGCGGCTCGCCAGCGCTGCGTGCGGGTGACCTGGTCGACTGTTGACGAACCGTCCATGGCGCTGAGCCTCCATTGGCTTAGCCACTCGGCCAGTGTGGGTGGCGAGAATGATGATGCTTCAATCACCCGATGTCAATGCTGGACCGGGTCCGCCCCTACCCTGCCTCGTGATCATCGCACGGAGACGGTTTTGATCATGGTTCTCATGATCCGACCACGAGTCGATCGGAATCGAACCGGTCATTCGTCCATAGTGGACCGTTGGTCGACGACCCGGCGGAGCTTGCCGACCGAGCGCTCCAGCGTGTCCGGGTCGACGATGGCCACCTCGGCGGTCACGCCGACGCCATCCTTGACGGCCTTGACCAGGACCTCCTCGGCGGCGACGCGTTGTTCGGCGGTGCTGTCCTCGCGCGCCTCGACCTGGATCGTCATGCGGTCCAGGCGGCCCTCGCGGGTCAGGAGCAGCTGGAAATGCGGTGCGAGGCCGTCGATGCGCAGGACGAGCTCCTCGATCTGGCTGGGGAAGACGTTCACCCCACGCAGGATGATCATGTCGTCGCTGCGGCCGGTGACCTTGTGCATCCGGCGGAACGTGGGCCTGGCGGTGCCTGGGAGCAGGCGGGTGAGGTCGCGAGTGCGGTAGCGGATGATCGGCAGCGCCTGCTTGGTCAGCGAGGTGAACACGAGCTCTCCTGGCTCGCCGTCCGGCAGTGCGGTGCCGTCGATCGGGTCGATGACCTCCGGGTAGAAGTGGTCTTCCCAGATGTGCAGGCCATCCTTGGTTTCCACGCACTCGTTGGCCACGCCCGGCCCCATCACCTCGGACAGCCCGTAGATATCGACCGCGTCGATGCCCACGGCCTCCTCGATCTCCCGGCGCATCGCCTCGGTCCAGGGCTCCGCCCCGAAGATGCCGATCCGCAGCGAGGTCGCACGCGGGTCGATGCCCTGGCGGCGGAACTCGTCGATCAGCGTGAGCATGTAGGAGGGGGTGACCATGATGATCTCGGGTTGGAAGTCCTGGATGATCCGCACCTGCCGTGCGGTCATGCCGCCGGAGGCCGGGATGACGGTGCATCCCAGCCGCTCCGCGCCGTAATGCGCACCCAGCCCGCCGGTGAACAGCCCGTAGCCGTAGGAGATGTGGACCTTGTGGCCGGGACGCCCGCCGGCGGCGCGGATCGACCGGGCGACGACGTCGGCCCAGACGTCGAGATCGTGCTGGGTGTAGCCGACCACGGTGGGCTGGCCGGTCGTGCCGCTGGAGGCATGCACCCGCCGGACTTCGGACATCGGGACCGCGAACATGCCGAACGGGTAGTTGTCCCGCAGGTCCGCTTTGGTCGTCGTGGGAAAGCGGGCCAGATCCGCCAGGCTCTGGCAGTCCTCCGGCCGCACCCCCGCCTCGTCGAACTTGCGGCGGTAGAACGGCACGTTCTGGTACGCGTGCTGCAACGTCCACTGTAGACGATCTAGTTGCAGGGCTGCCAGTTCCCCTTGGCTGAGCCGTTCCGCGCTGTCGAGCGCGGCCCTGTCGAGTCCTGCGCCGTCGAGTCCTGCGCTGTCGAGTCCTGCGCCGTCGAGTGCCGGGCTGTCGGGTGCCGGCCAGCCGGGCTCTGGGTTGGCGGATGCGGTCGTCCCCGTCATGGCCCCACTTCCCCTGTCGTTGCTGTTTCCTCGCTGCGGCGCTGGATGCTACGGCTGTGCCCGCGAAACTCCGCGACAACCGGCGCGTCTGGTTCCTCCCCGCGCCGCACGGTGATGTCGTAGATTCCACTGCGCCCGAAGTGCGTGCGCTCCTCGGCGAATGCGTACAGGACGTCACCTTCGTAGCTGGGGGCGACGAAGGTGATCTGGGCGCTGGCGGCGACGGTGACCGGGCCGTAGCTGTTGCAGGCGCACGCGAACGCGGTGTCGGCCAGCAGGAAGACGTACCCGCCGTGTGCGATGGAATGGCCGTTGACCATGGCCGCGGTGACGCGCATCCGCGCTGTCGCCGTGCCGTCGCTGGCCTCCACGAGTTCGATGCCCAGCGCGCGGGAGGCGTGGTCGTCGTCGAACATGGCTCGGGTCGGACCCGCGATGGTCACCGCGCCTCACCGCCTTGCATACTGACCGAACAGTCGGTTATTAAGTGCAGTGTTCGGCCTGGCTGGCCGGATGTCAACCCGGTCCTGCGACAAGGTACCGGGACCGGGAACCGAACGGGAGAGCGTGGCTATGCCGCAGGTGGGTGTTGTGGGCGGTGGTCGGATGGGAGCCGGGATCGCCCAGGTCTTCCTCATGCTCGGAGCCGACGCCGTGCTCGTGGAAAGCGGTGAGCAGAGCGCTGCGGCCGCGCGCGAGCGGGTGCACGAGGGGCTGCGAGGGGCGCAGCGGCGAGGCAAGCTGGGGACAGAACCGTCCACTGTGCTCGATCGACTGCGCGTGGTGACCAGTCTGGAGCTGTTGCCGGCCTCCGCCGACCTCGTCGTGGAGGCCGTGCCGGAAGATCCCGAGGTCAAGGTCAAGGTCCTCGGCACGGTGGAAGGCACGGTGTCCCGCGAAACCGTGCTCGCGACCAACACCAGTTCGCTGTCGGTCGCGGAGTTGGGCAACGCGCTGGAACGCCCGGACCGCTTCCTCGGCATGCACTTCTTCAATCCAGTTCCCGCCTCGAAGCTGGTGGAGATCGTCGTGGCACCCGCGACCAGCCGGTCAGCTCGGGAAAGGGCGCGGGAGTGGGCGCGGGCGCTGGGCAAGACCGACATCGTCGTCCAGGACTCGCCCGGTTTCGCCACCAGTCGCCTGGGCGTTGCGCTCGGGCTGGAAGCGATCCGCATGCTCGAAGAGGAGGTCGCGGACGCGGAGTCTCTCGACACCGCGATGGAGCTCGGATACCGCCACCCGATGGGGCCGCTGCGGTCCACCGATCTCGTGGGCCTGGACGTGCGGCTGGCGATCGCGGAGTACCTGCGCGGCCGGCTCGGCGAGCGGTTCGCGCCGCCTCAGCTGCTGCGGGACAAGGTCGCCAAGGGAGACCTGGGACGCAAGACTGGGCAGGGCTTCTACACCTGGGCCGAGTGATCGGCGGCGCCGGTCCGGGTGATTGTGCTTGAGCCCGAGATACGCCAGAATCAAATTACCAACCGAACGGTCAGTAAAGCGACCGGTCAGTGGATCGGTGCCGGCGAGGAGGGCGCGACGGTCATGAGCCTGCTACCCAGCTACGTACGCGGACAGTGGCAGACCCCGGCGGGGGAAGGGATGCCCCTACGGGACGCGGTGACAGGGGAGGAGATCGCGCGGATCTCGTCGACCGGCGTGGACATGGCCGAGGCGCTCGCGTACGGCCGCCGCACCGGGGGACCGGCGCTGCGGGGGCTGACCTTCCACCAGCGGGCGGCACTGCTCAAGGCGTTGGCCTCGAGCCTGCGCGAGCACCGGGAGGAGCTGTACGCGCTGTCGGCGCGGGCGGGTGCGACGAAGGGGGACGCGAAGTTCGACGTCGACGGCGGTATCGGCGTGCTGTTCAGCTACTCCAGCAAGGGCCGCCGCGAGCTACCCAATGACACCGTCTACCCGGAGGGGAGCGTAGAGCCGCTCGGTAAGGAAGGCACGTTCCTGGCGCAGCACCTCTGCACGCCACTACGGGGGGTCGCGGTGCAGATCAACGCGTTCAACTTCCCGGTCTGGGGTCCGCTGGAGAAGCTCGCGCCCGCGTTCCTGGCCGGCGTGCCGAGCCTGATCAAGCCGGCGAGCCAGACGGCCTACCTCACCCATCGGTTGGTCGAGCTGATCGTTGAGTCGGGGATTCTCCCGGAGGGCTCGGTGCAGCTGGTCTGCGGGAGTGCGGGGGATCTGCTGGACCATCTCACCGACCAGGACGTGCTGTCGTTCACCGGTTCGGCGGCCACCGCGCAGCGGTTGCGTGCGCACCCGAACGTGGTCGGCCAGTCGGTGCGGTTCAACGCGGAGGCGGATTCGCTGAACTGCTCGATCCTGGGCCCGGACGGCTCGCCGGGTACCGCGGAGTTCGACCTGTTCGTCAAGCAGCTCGTCACCGAGATGACCGTCAAGGCTGGTCAGAAGTGTACGGCGATCCGTAGGGCGCTGGTCCCCGCGAACCTGGTCGACGACGTCCGAGAGGCGACCGTCGCACGGCTGGCGAAGATCACGGTCGGGAACCCGTCGAACCCGGACGTGCGGATGGGTGCGCTGGCCAGCCTCGAACAGCGCGAGGAGGTGCGCCGGTCGCTGAAGGGCCTGCTGGAGGCGGGCCGGTTGGTTCACGGCGACCTGCGGCGGGTCGACGTCGTCGACGCCGATGTCGAACGTGGCGCGTTCCTGCCGCCGCTGCTGCTCGCCTGCGACGATCCCGACCAGCCGCAGCCGCACGAGGTGGAGGCGTTCGGGCCGGTGAGCACGATCCTGCCGTACGACGGCGGCGCGGACCGAGCGGTGGAGCTGGCCCGCCGGGGCAAGGGCAGCCTGGTTGGTTCGGTGGTCACCGCCGACGCCGACTTCGCCCGCCAGGTCGTGCACGGCAGCGCCTCCCGGCACGGCCGGATGTTGGTGCTCAACCGTGACAACGCCGGCGAGTCCACCGGACATGGCTCACCACTGCCGATGCTGGTGCACGGTGGTCCCGGCCGCGCCGGCGGCGGTGAGGAGATGGGTGGCCTGCGCGGTGTGCTGCACCACATGCAGCGCACGGCCGTGCAGGCGGACCCGAAGACGCTGACCGCGATCACCGGGCAGTGGGTGCCCGGCAGCCCACGGACCACGACCGACGTGCACCCCTTCCGCAAGCACCTGGAGGACCTCCACGTCGGGGACACGGTCGTGGCCGGTCCGCGGACGGTGACGCTGGAGGATGTCGAGCACTTCGCGGAGTTCACCGGAGACACGTTCTATGCCCACACCGACGACGAAGCGGCGAGGGCGAACCCGTTCTTCGACGGCCGGGTCGCGCATGGCTACCTCGTGGTGTCCTTCGCGGCGGGTCTGTTCGTGGAACCCTCTCCGGGGCCGGTGCTGGCCAACTACGGGCTGGAGAACCTCCGGTTCCTGACCCCGACCTACCCGGGCGACGAGCTGACGGTGACGTTGACGGCCAAGCAGATCACCCCGCGGCACGGCGCCGACTACGGCGAGGTCCGCTGGGACGTGGACGTGACCAACCAGGACGACGCTTCGGTGGCCAAGTACGACGTGCTGACGCTGGTCGCCAAGCGGGACTCCGCGGCCTGAACGCGGCGGGCAGGAGGCTTGCATGGGGACCGCATCCGCGCGAAAATCTGACCGAATGGTCGGTAAATGTACCGGGAGGTGGCCGGCGTGACGACCGGGGCGGCAGTGACTCGCGATGACACCGTGCTGCAGCAGCACTTCGACGCCACGATCGAGCGTGACCAGCGCATCGAGCCCAGGGACTGGATGCCGGAGGGCTACCGCAGGACGCTGGTGCGCCAGATCGCGCAGCACGCCCACTCGGAGATCATCGGCATGCAGCCGGAGGGCAACTGGCTGACCCGGGCACCGAGCCTGCGTCGCAAGGCGATCCTGCTGGCGAAGGTGCAGGACGAGGCCGGTCACGGGCTCTACCTGTACTCGGCCACCGAGACGTTGGGAGTGGATCGGGCGGAGCTGACCGGCAAGCTGATCAGCGGGCGGCAGAAGTACTCGTCGATCTTCAACTACCCGACGCTGACGTTCGCCGACATCGGCGTGATCGGCTGGCTGGTCGACGGGGCCGCGATCTGCAACCAGGTTCCGCTGTGCCGCTGCTCCTACGGCCCGTACGCGCGGGCGATGGTGCGCATCTGCAAGGAGGAGTCCTTCCACCAGCGGCAGGGCTATGAGCTGCTGATGACGATGATGCGCGGCACCGACGCGCAGCGGCGGATGGTGCAGGACGCCACGGAGCGGTGGTGGTGGCCGTCGCTGATGATGTTCGGCCCGCCGGACGGCGACTCCCCGAACACCCGGCAGTCCATGGCGTGGCGGATCAAGCGGCACACCAACGACGAGCTGCGCCAGAAGTTCGTCGACATGACGGTCCCGCAGGCCGAAGCGCTGGGCGTGACGTTGCCCGACCCCGAGCTGCGCTGGAACGACGAGCGCGGCCACTACGACTTCGGTGAGCCGGACTGGTCCGAGTTCGAGCAGGTCATCAGCGGCAACGGACCCTGCAACGAGCAGCGTGTGGCCCGCCGGCGGGCGGCACACGACAACGGCGCGTGGGTGCGGGAGGCCGCGACCGCGCACGCTGCCAAGCAGGCGGCCAGGAAACGAGGAGCAGCCGCATGAACGACGCGCAGGCACGGTCGTCGTGGCCGCTGTACGAGGTGTTCGTGCGCGGCAAGCGCGGGCTCAACCATGTGCACGTCGGGTCCCTGCACGCGGCGGACGACCAGATGGCGCTGCACAACGCCCGTGATCTCTACACCAGGCGCAACGAGGGCGTGAGCATCTGGGTGGTGCGCGCCGAGCACATCACCGCGTCCAGCCCGGACGAGAAGGACCCGTTCTTCGGGCCCAGCGGGGACAAGGTGTACCGGCATCCCACGTTCTACGCCATTCCCGACGACGTCCCGCACATGTGAGGCGCTGATGTTTGACAACGCCTACGAATCCCTGATCGAGGACCACGGTGCCGGGGACACCCGGTGGGCCTTCGGCACGGGCTTCGAAGACGCACTGTCCGGTGTGGACACCGTCGTGCCGGACGGGGTGGACGGCGGTGATCTCGCCGCGTACTGCCTGATGCTCGGGGATGACGCGCTGGTGCTGGCGCAACGGCTGATCGAGTGGGTCACCCACGCCCCGGAGTTGGAAGACGAGGTGGCGCTGGCGAACATCGCGCTGGACCTGCTCGGGCAGGCGCGACTGTTGCTGTCCCGGGCGGGACAGGCGGACGGCTCCGGGCGCACCGAGGACGACCTCGCCTACTTCCGCGACGAGCAGCAGTTTCGGAACGTGCTGTTGGCCGAGGTCGACAACGGCGACTTCGGACGCACGATCGCGCGCCTGCTGGTGTTCGCGACGTGGCGCCTGGCCCTGTTCACGCGGCTGGTCGACTCGCGCGATCCAGTGCTGGCGGCGATCGCGGCCAAAGGGGTCAAGGAGCTGACCTACCACCGCGATTACGCTGCGCAGTGGCTGGTCCGGTTGGGCGACGGGACGGACTTCTCGCACCAGCGCACGTGCGAGGGGATGGTCGCCACCTGGCCCCTGGTCGCGGAACTGTTCGCCGGCCACGACATCGAGCGGCGCATGACCGAGGCCGGGGTGGGCGTCGACCCTGCCGAGCTGCGTGCGGAATTCGACGCTGTGCTCGACCAAGTGCTCGTGGCAGCGACGGTGCCACGACCGGACGTTCCCGCACGGGCCAAGGTCGGAGGAAAAGCTGGCCGCGACGGTGTCCACAGTGAACAGTTCGGTTACCTGCTCGCGGAGATGCAGAGTCTGGCGCGGGCGCACCCGGAGGCGACATGGTGACGACGGTCCAGGACACCGCCGCGACGGCACGCGCGGTCGCGGAAACCGTGGCGGATCCCGAGTTGCCGATGGTCACGCTCGCGGACCTCGGCGTACTCCGGGATGTCGAGGTCACCGGAGACGGCACCGTCGTCGTGCACATCACGCCGACCTACTCCGGCTGTCCCGCCATGGCGGCGATGCGCGACGACCTGCGCTTCCGGCTCCAGCGCGCGGGATTCGCCCACGTCGACGTACGAACCGTGCTGTCCCCGCCGTGGACCACCGATTGGATCACCGATACCGGACGGCGCAAGCTCGCCGAGTACGGCATCGCGCCACCCGGTGCGGCACCGAAGCGTGCGTCCGGTCCGGTTCCGCTCACGCTCGAACCCCCGCCACGGCGCGCCGCGTGCCCTCGCTGCGGGTCCATGGACACCGAGGAACTGTCCGCCTTCGGCTCCACCGCGTGCAAGGCATTGCGCCGCTGCCACGGATGTTCGGAACCTTTCGAGCACATCAAGGAGATCTGACGTGCCCACCCAGCAGCTGCCCACGGATGGCCGCCCCGGCGGGTCGCACGCGAAGAACCGGCGTCGCCGGGAGTTTCATGCGCTTCGGGTCGCCGATGTGGAGCGGCTCTGCGAGGACGCGGTCGCGGTGACGTTCGAGGTCCCGGCGGAGCTGGCTGGGGACTACGTGTTCCGGCCCGGCCAGTCGCTCACCTTGCGCTGCGGGGAGCGGTACGGCGAGCAGCGGCGCTCGTACTCGATCTGCGCGGCCCAGGGCGACCAACTCCGCATCGGGGTCCGGCTCGTGCCGGACGGGCTGTTCTCGACCTGGCTGACCAGCCAGGTACAGCGGGGTGACACGATCGAGGTGCAGCCGCCGGTCGGCACGTTCACCCCCGACCTCACCCGCAGTGGCCGGCACGTGCTCATCGCGGCGGGCTCCGGCATCACTCCGGTGCTGTCCATCGCGTCGTCGCTGCTGCGGGAGACCGGGTCCGACGTGACAGTGGTGTACGGAAACCGGCGCAGCGACACGGTGATGTTCGCCGATGATCTCGCCGACCTCAAGGACGCCTACCCGGCCAGGTTGGACATCGTGCACGTCCTCTCTCGCGAGCCGCGCGAATCTGACCTGCTCAGCGGCCGGTTGGACGCGGACAAGCTGCGTGCCCTGCTCCGAACGCTGATCCCGGCGGAGGGCACGGACCACTGGTGGCTGTGCGGGCCGTACGGCATGGTCACCGGGGCGCGGGAAGTACTCCAGGAGTTCGGCGTGCCCTCGGACCATGTGCACCAGGAACTGTTCTACGTCGAGGACACGCCCCCCGAACCGGTACGCCACGACGAAGCCGGCCCCAGCGACCCCAGCAGCGAGGTCACGGTGATCCTGGACGGACGCTCCACCACGCTCACGCTGCCCCGTGACGTCCCCGTGCTCGACTCCGCGCAGAAGGTGCGCTCCGACCTCCCCTTCGCCTGCAAGGGCGGGGTGTGCGGAACGTGCCGTGCGAAGGTGACCTGCGGCGAGGTGCGGATGCGCCGCAACTTCGCCCTGGAGCAGTCCGAGATCGACGAGGGCTTCGTGCTGACCTGCCAGTCACTCCCGGCATCCGAGCAGGTCACGGTCGACTACGACGCGTGATTGTGCTGGGCGTGATGGGGCTGGGCGTGATTGTGCTGGGCCGGTCCATCGATCATGCGCGCCCGCAGGCACGGGCTTAGCTTGGGAGAACGGCCCGGGGTACCTCCCCCTCGGCGCGGCGAGGGAGGGGTAGTACGCACCGGGGGGTCTGAGATGGGGAGCGTCAGCAGGTCACAGGAACAGGGGCCACAGGAACAGGGGCCACAGGAACAGGCGACGCGGGGAGGACAGCCTCCACCGTCAGTCGTGGGGGGCCGTTATGAGATAGGGGAGCTGCTGGGCGGCGGGGGCACCGCTTGCGTCTACCGCGCACATGACCGCGTGCTCGGGCGCGATGTCGCGGTCAAGCTGTTTCATCCCGGTGTGCTGGGGACCGACGAGCACCGGTTGCGACAGGAGATCGAAGTCCTGGGACGCCTGCGACACCCGGGAGTGGTCACGCCCTACGCCGTGGGAACGCAGGAAGGACAGGCGTTCCTGGTACTCCAGCTCGTGGACGGGCCGACGCTGGCTGATCGGCTCAGTACCGAAGGGCGGCTTCCCACGAACGAGACAGTGGCGCTCGGTGCGCGGCTCGCCGAGACGCTCGCCCACGTGCACGCCCAGGGCGTCACGCACCGGGACCTCAAACCAGGCAACGTCCTTCTCGGCCCGGCCGGCGCACTGATCAACGACTTCGGGATCGCGCAGCTCGTCGACGCGACCCACTTCACCACCACTGGCGTGATCGTCGGCACGGCCGGGTACATGGCTCCCGAGCAGGTGCGTGGGGAGGTCGTCGGTCCGGCGGCCGACATCTACGCCCTGGGACTGGTGCTCCTGGAATGCGTGACGGGGTACCGCGAGTACACCGGAAGTCCGGTGGAGGCGGCGGTCGCGCGGCTGTACCGGCCGCCTGCGGTACCCGACGGTCTCCCGAACGGGCTGACTGAGCTGTTGCGAGCCATGACGGCGAAGGACTCGGAGGACCGACCCTGCGCTTCTGACGTTTCGGAAGCTCTGTGCCCGGATCTGGCGGAGCTGGTTCCCCGGCCAACCGAGCCGGTTGACGTGACTGCGGGCCGGGAGGTCGGCTCACCCCGCTGGCGCCGCCGCGCCGCGGTGCTCACCGTCACGGCGTCCGCGGTGGCCTTGGCCGCCGCCGCGGCGGCGGCCGCCCTGCAGGGCGAGCTGAGCGTGACCATGTTCGGCCGAACACCCGCTCCGCACGCGCAGCCAGCAGTGCCCTCCATGCCGTTGACCGGGCCATCGACCAGCTCGCCGGAAGCGCCACCGCCGATCCCTCCGAGCACCACCCCGGCGCCGGCGGCGGCCCCCTCACCCGCACCGGGGGGCGCCGAACCGAACACGACCACGCCTGAACCCACCGACACCGGTGGTCCGACCGGGGACGTCAATCCCGGCGATCCCGTCAATCCCGGATATCCCCGTGATCCCGGGTATCCCCGTGATCCCGGGTATCCCCGTGATCCCGCGAATCCCGGTGATCCCGCGAATCCCGGTGATCCCGCGAATCCCGGTGAACCTGGCGGGACGCCGCCCGCACCTCCGGGGACATCCCCTCCGGGCAGCACGCCAACGACGCCTCCCGAGACGACCCCTTCAGAGACCAAACCGCCACCAACGACGTCTTCCGAGACGACTCCGTCGAGCAGCACATCCTCGACAAGTACGGCACCGAGCACCGTGCCGTCGGAAACGGCGCCGTCCACGGTTGAACCGCCGACCAGTACCCGGCCAGGATCACGCCCGCCCACGTCCGTCCCGTCAGGAACCTGGAAAGGCACTTACGATTCCGGGCCCGCCGCTTTCATGTGGAAGATGAAGCGGACCTTCCCGACCCAGACCTCGTCACCTTCGGAGAGCTCGGCGAACTCGATCGGCCGCCGGTTGAGGTAGACGCCGTTGAGCGAACCGGCATCCGTGATGGTGTACCGGTCGCCGCGGCGGCGGATCTCGGCGTGCTTCCGGGAGACCGTGACGTCGTCGAACACGATGTCGCACTCGCGGTGGCGGCCGATAGTGGTCTCGGGCGCGGTGAGCGCCAGTGCGGTGCCCGCGTGCGATCCCCGGCTGATCACCAGCTGCGCGGCCGGACCGGCCTGCGTTGGTTCGGGCACGGGGGCGAACTCTTCGGCGCGTGCGTCTGGGATGAGCTCGTCGATCCACGGCAGGGTCGGCTCCTCCCACCTCGTGAGGCCGTCGGTCGAAGCCGCACCGAACCGGGTCTGGGTCATCATCGTTACTCCTTGCGGACCGCGGGGAAGGGAATCTGGAGGCAAACACTTCTCCTAGGCGCCGCACGCGCCCGTACGACCAGGATGTCGACGCAAGGGGCCCGACGCCCGGGTCCTTGGTCCTGTCTTCCTTCCCTTGCCGCGTGCCCGGCCATCGCGTGGACCGGGCTCACCCTGCGGGATCACCCACCGGCCGCCCGACGAAGACGATGTCGTGGACCACACCCTCCAGGTCGGCCACGCCCGGCAGGCGCCCCCACCGCTGGAATCCCTGGGACTCGAACAAGCGGATGCTGGGCTCGTTGCTGGCGAAGATGGTGGTGGCCAAGGTCCTGAACCCCAGCTTCGGGGCATGCGCGATCGCCTCGCGCAACAGGTAGGTTCCCTGCCCGCGTCCGCGGTGCTCAGAGCGGAGGTAGATGGCGAGGTCCGCCGTGACGTCGTATCCCGGCCGCCCGTTGAGGAAGGGTTCGAAGGCCAGGTAGCCGGTCACCACCTGCGGAGAGTCTGGCTCGTAGGCAACCCAGATCGGGTACCGGTCCGGGCTTGACGCGTCGAACCACGCCTCCCGAGCCGCGACGCTGACCGGTTCAAGGTCGCAGCTGCTTGTCCTGGCCAGGACGGCGGAGTTGTAGATGTCGACGATCGAGGGCAGGTCTTCGCGAGTGGCGAGCCGGCGGGAGTAGGTCAAGGAAGGCACTCCTTCGTCGCGTGTGGTCGTCACGACAGCTTGACCAAGATCATCCGGTCACGGAGTGCTACACACAAGAACGCCTGAGTACACCTGGCCGAGACAACTCCTCCTAATGGAGGATAACGAAAGTCTTGCGTAGCGCAGGAGCAAGTCATTCGAATGAGGCAACCACGAGCGTCCAGGGGTGCTGGCGGGGAGGTGTCGCCGTGGCGGATTACGTGTTCGATTCGGCTGAAAACGTTCTCAGCGAACACCTGTTCAACATCGAGCAGGCTCTCGACCCCGTGTCCCTCGCGCGGTTACACGAGCGCGGGGTGGGGTCCGGCTGGAAGTGTCTGGAGATCGGCGGCGGGGCCGGCTCGGTCGCCCGCTGGCTGTCCGAGCGGGTCGGCAAGCACGGCCGGGTGGTGGTCTGGGACACCGACACACGCTGGCTGACCTGGTTGGAAGGGTGCGGAAACGTCCTGGTGCAGCGGCGCGACGTGGTGTCCGACCCGCTGCCGGAGGCGGAGTACGACCTGATCCACGCGCGGCTCGTGCTCATCCTGTTGCCGGAACGGCGGAAGGTGCTCGGGCAGCTGGTGCGTGCGCTCAAGCCAGGAGGAGTGCTGGTGCTGGAGGACTTCGACGTCAGCGGCACCCAAGCCCTCACTGCCCCGTCCGCCGAGGATGCCGAGGTGTTCGATCGGACGCTGGGCGCCTTCCTCCGCGCGTTGGAAGCCTCCGGTGTGGATACCCAGTGGGGCCGTCACGCGTACGCCGAGCTGCGGGCCGCCGGCCTGGTCGACGTCACGCTGACCGGGTTTGTCACGGACTGGCAGGGAGGATCCGCGGGTTCCCAGCTGTTGCGGATCAACTTCACCCAACTGAAGACGAAGGTCTTGAACTCGGGTGGGGTCACTGAGGAGGAGTTCCAGCGGGCCTGCGCACTTCTGGATGACGAGCGCTTCGCCACGCGCTCTTTCGTCGTGGTCGCGAACTCCGGCCTGCGGCCCGAGAAAGCGGTCGGACCGGTTGTCAGACCGGGCAGATCGTGATGGCCAGCGCTCCTGGGCCGACGTTGGAGCCGATGGCAGCACTCACCTGGGAGAGCACGAACTCGCGCCCTCGCGGCAGCTTTCCGCGTAGCCGGCCGAGGAGCTCGGTCGCCTCGTTCGGGGCCGCGAAGTGCTCGACGGCGACGTCGACGGGCTGGTCGCCGGCCAGCTCGACGGCCTGCTCGACCAGCTTGTTGACCGCGCGTTCCGATCCCACGACCTTGCCGATGGGCTCCACCTGGCCGCTTTTCACCGTCAGCAACGGCTTCACGTGCAACCTGGAACCCATGAGCTTCGCCGCCGAACCGATATGCCCCGCGCGATGCAGGTATTCCAGCGTGTCAACGTAGATCAGCACGCGGGCGGCCTTGGCGCGTTTCTGCGCCGCGGCGTAGACCTGTGCGGGAGTAGCTCCGCCAGCAGCCGACTGCGCTGCGGACAGTGCCGCGAATCCCAGGGACATCCCGGATGACTGACTGTCCACAATGTGCACCGGGATGCGGATGTGGGTCGCGGCGCCCAGCGCGGCTTCGGTGGCCGGCGAGAGCTGGGAGGACAGGTGCAGCGACACGATGGCTTCCGCGCCGTTGGCCCATGCGCTCTGGTATGTCCAGAACAACGCCTCGGGCACGGGCGCCTGCGTGCTGATCGGAACCTTCGCGGCCATCGCCTTGAGGAGTCGATCCGTGGGAACGTACGACTCGTCGATGACCTTCTCGCCAATCCTGAGCCGCATGTTCACCACGGAGATCCGCCACCCGGCGGCAAGAGCGGGAGGCAGGGATGCGGTCGAGTCAGTGACGACTGCTACGCGCTGAACCACGGGAGGGAGCCTAACTCAGACGCGGTACCGGATTTCACCGTTTGTGGCTACTTCGGAGTAGTCCACTGTGGTTCAACCACGCGCTACCGGCTGTTCGCTCTCGCCGCTGCGTCTCGCTCGTTTCGGAACTGGTGCGTCCACGATGGACGCACCGTCTGATCAGCGACGTTGCTGCTCGGGTGCCGGCGCCGCCGCGGTCACGTGTGATCCCCAGAACAGCGGATGGCCTCCGCTTGACACTTAGTTCTACAGTTATAACTGTTATAGACCTACAAGAAACAGGGGGTCTGGAGTGCCGGAACTCGGCCGCCGCCGGCGAGTGCTCGTACTGGTGATCTGCTGCATGAGCCTGCTCATCGTGGGGCTCGACAACACGATCGTGAACGTCGCGCTCCCGTCGATCCAGCGTGAGCTGCACGCGTCGGTCTCCGGGCTGCAGTGGACGATCGACGCCTACACGCTCGTGCTCGCGAGCCTGCTGATGCTCGCCGGTTCGACCGGGGACCGGATCGGCCGGCGCCGGACCTTCCAGGCCGGGCTGGTCCTGTTCACCCTCGGGTCGCTGCTGTGCAGCGTCGCACCCAACGTCGGGTTCCTGGTCGCCTTCCGCATGCTGCAGGCGGTCGGCGGCTCGATGCTCAACCCGGTGGCGATGTCGATCATCACGAACACGTTCACCGACCCGAGGGAACGTGCTCGGGCGATCGGTGTCTGGGGCGGCACGGTCGGCATCAGCATGGCTGCTGGGCCGATCGTGGGTGGGCTGCTGGTCGACTCGGTGGGCTGGCGGTCGATCTTCTGGATCAACATCCCGGTCGGCCTGGCCGCGCTGGTGCTCACGGCGCTGTTCGTCCCCGAATCCAGGGCGGAGCGCCCACGGCGAGTCGACCCGGTGGGCCAGACGCTGGTGATCGTCGCCCTCGCCGCCCTGACCTACGCCATCATCGAGGGGCCGGGCAAGCACTGGGGGCCGGCGATCCTCGGACTGTTCGGGCTGTCCGCCGCCGCCGTCGTGGGTCTGCTCTGGTACGAGCCGCGCCGTGACGATCCCCTGCTCAACCTGGGCTTCTTCCGCAGCGCGCCGTTTTCCGGCGCGACCCTGCTCGCGGTGAGCGGGTTCGCCGCGCTGGGCGGCTTCCTGTTCCTCAACACGCTGTACCTGCAGGACGTGCGTGGCTTCTCGCCGCTGGACGCGGGGCTGCGCACGCTACCGATGGCGGTGATGACGCTGCTGTTCGCACCGCTGGCCGGTCGGATCGTGGGCAGTCGCGGACCGCGCCTGCCGCTGGTCGTGGCGGGTGTCGCGATGACCGCCAGCGGGATCTTGCTGACCGGGCTGACCCGCGACACCTCGATCGGCTGGTTGCTGGTCACCTACGTGGTCTTCGGTCTCGGGTTCGGGATGCTCAACGCGCCCATCACCAACACGGCCGTCTCGGGCATGCCGCGGTCCCAGGCCGGCGTCGCCGCGGCGGTCGCCTCGACCAGTCGGCAGGTCGGCCAGTCACTCGGCGTGGCCGTCGTCGGTTCGGTCGTGACCTCCCACCTGACCGGACCGCTGGCGACGAGCTTCGCACCCGCCAGCCATGCCGGCTGGTGGATCATCACCGGGTGCGGTGCCGCCGTCCTGATCATCGGTATCCTGACGAGTGGTCGTTGGGCGCAGGCCACGGCTGAGCGCACGGCCGCCCGCCTCTCGGGGCCGCCACCGGCGGATTCCCGTTCAGCTACAGAACCCGGTCAGCGCAGCCATGAACGCTCCACATCCCGACACTGACGCCGCTGCCCGTGCCTGGCAGGGAATGCGTGCGCTGGTGCTTGAGCAGCACGACCGCCGCAAGGACGTCTGTGACGCGCTGGACATGAGCTTCATCAGGGTGAAGGCGCTGCGCGCGATCGTGGCCGAGGCACTGACCATGCGGGAGCTCACGTCCCGGCTGTCCACGGACTCGCCGTACACCACGCTCGTCGTCGATGACCTGGAGCGACGGGGACTGGTGACGCGCAGCGTCCATCCCGACGACCGGCGGTCGAAGATCGTGACGGCCACCCCGGCGGGGGTGCGCGCCGCGGAGATCGCCACGCGGATTCTCAACGAACCTCCGCCGACGGTCCTGGAACTCGACCCGGAGGACCTGGCGGCACTCGACCGCATCGTCGCCACCCTGACGGCAGGCAAGCCCAGCGCGGCGCGCTGACGCGCTGAAATGCGCACCGGTCGCCGCCGGGTGAGCATGGTCCACAACGGTTCGTCCGTATTGGTTCGGCGGCAGGTGCAGCAGGGAGAGGCGAGGCGGTATGCCGAAGTATCTCTGGCAGGTCAGCTACAGCACGCAAGGGGCAGCCGGGCTGCTGTCCGAAGGCGGGTCCGGCCGCCGTGAGGCCATCCGCGCCATGGTGGAGAGCGTGGGCGGGCGGGTGGAAGCCTGCTACTTCGCCTTCGGTGGCGCGGACCTCTACGTCATCGGCGAGGTGCCGAGCGAGGCGGCAGCGGCCTCGCTGAGCATCCGCACGGCGGCCTCCGGTGCGGCTCGCTCACACACCATCTCGCTGCTCACGGCCGAGCAGATCGACGAAGCCGCGCGTCTGGAAGCCGAATACCGCCCGCCGGGCACGTGAGGACCTTTCTCATCCGCCACCGTGTTTCATCCACCACCGCGTTTCATCCGCCACCGGGTCGCGAGCCCGCTTGGCGGGCGCGGTAGGTGCGCATCTTATGCCGTGCCCCGCAGATGTCCATGCTGCACCACGTGCTGTTTTTCGCTGGTGAGCGATCGTAGAAGACCCATCGGCAGTCGGCGGCTCGGCAGGGTTTCAGGCGAGCGGTCTCGCCCCGGGTGTCGGCGAGGAACAGGTCCGCGAGTAACCCCCCGAGTAGGGCATCGATGCCACCCGTTGCGCGCGGGGTGAGCGCGGGTCGCCCAGCTGCGCTCCACCCGGGACTCGCCAGCGTCTCTCGGGCGAGGTCGTTGAGGACGTCGGAGGTCTCCGCCTGCCCGCCGAGGTGTGCCCGGATGGCTTCCCGCGCGTGCACGATGCGGTCGAGTTGCTGCTGGTCGAGGTTGAGAGCCTCGGCCGCCAGCCCGTGGTCGCGCAGCCACGCCTCAGCGCCGGCGGGATCGCCGAGGGAGTCCTCCGCGTAGAGGAACCGCGCCGAGTTGCAGAACTCCTGGAGCCGCTTGAGCTCGCCGGGAGCGTCGGATCGGGAAAAGCTCATTCACCTCAGGTTACTGCCTAGGTCTTGAATGCAGTAACGAATCCCCGTTACTGTCTTGTTCTCGTAGACGGTAACGACAGGAGCGGACATGGCTGACTGGGTGCTTCCAGAGGAGTTCGAGACGCCGGGCGGGGTGGTGCGGTGGGCGCGGTGGGGCAGCGGAACGCCGGTCGTTCTGCTGCACGGCACGCCGTTCTCCTCGGTGGTCTGGCGGGACGTCGCTCGTGCGCTGGCGCATCGCCACGAGGTCTACGTCTGGGACATGCTCGGGTACGGGCAGTCCGACATGCATGACGGGCAGGATGTCTCGCTGGGCGCGCAGCACCAGGTCTTTGCCGCGCTGCTCGATCACTGGGGTCTTGTGTCGCCCGACGTGGTCGCGCATGACTTCGGAGGTGCGGTGGCTTTACGCGCGGCGCTGCTGTCTGGCCGGCGCTATGCACGACTGGCGCTGATGGATGCCGTCGCGCTCGGACCTTGGGGGAGTCCGTTCTTCCGGCTCGCTCGGAAGTATGAGCCGGCGTTCGCCGGAATTCCCGGCTACATGCACGAAGCGATGGTGCGCAGCTACATCGCGACAGCCAGCCATGGCGGCCTTTCCGCCTCCATGGCCGACGAACTGGCGCATCCTTGGCTGGGGACGGTCGGGCAACCCGCGTTCTACCGCCAGATAGCCCAAGCAGACCAGCGATTCACCGACGAGATCGAGTCCCGGTACGGCGAGCTGGACTGTCCGGTACTGGTCGGGTGGGGCCGGCAGGACACCTGGCTGTCGCCGGACCATGGTCGGCGATTGGCGGACGCCCTACCGGACGCGGACCTTCGCTGGTTCGAGGACGCCGGTCACCTGGTCCAGATCGACGCGCCGGCGCAGGTTGCCAGCGCCCTTCACGAGTTCCTCCGCCCTGATCAGTAGTTCGAGCGTGGCGCCGTTGTGCGGGCTGCCGAAGTCGACGACAGCGCAGCTTGATCAGTCTACTGTGGACAAACGAGCTGAAGGTGTCGCGGTTCACGGGATGAAATGGCCGGGCCAGTCGGCGTGGCGAATCCGGGAAATCTCCCGGAACTCGCCGAGCTCGCGCCACTCGTTCCTGCCCAGCCGTGCCAGCGGGCGCAACTGGTCGCTGTCCGGCAGCCCGTCCCGCATCGTCGACTCCTCGATCGCGATGTGCAGCACATGACCGAGCACGACGGTCGAGTTGCCCAGCGGAAGCGTGCTGTGCAGGCAACATTCCAGCGAGACCGGAGACTCGGCGACCCGGGGTGGGCGGACCCGCTTGCTGGCCTGCCTGCCGATGCCCACCGCGTCGAACTCGCTGATGCTGGCGGGAAAATCGGTAGCGGTCGCGTTGATGCGTTCGAACATCGCGGAACCCGCGAAGTTCACCACGAACTCTCCGGTGGTTTCCACGTTACGCAACGTGTCCTTCCGGCCGACCGAGGTGAACTGCACGATCGGCGGCTCGGTGGAGCTGACGGTGAAGAACGAGTGCGGGGCCAGGTTGTCCACGCCATCCGCCGAGGTGGAGGAGACCCAGGCGATAGGCCGGGGCACGATGACCGAGGTGAGCAACTGGTAGGTCCGCTGGGGTTCGGTGTCCGAGGGATCGAAGTCAATGCGCACGGCGCACACGTTCGCAAACCGGTGGTGCTGGTGCCAAGTCCGAACGGGTGTGCGCGGCTAGCGCAAGGCCCGTGCCCATGCAAGTCGGACGTTTGGCCCTATTCGGCCGGCGTGACGCCGAGTACCTATGATTGAATGGAGCGTTTGCGCCGTGCCTCCGTCGTTCTCGGTGTGGTCACGGTCGTGGTCACTGTCATGACGGTGGCCGCGGAGTCGAACAGTGCTACGACGTCGCTGGCGAGCAGACCCCTTGTCGTCGGGCGGTCGTGGACGAAGCGCCCTCAGCCGCAGGTTCACGAGCAGGCGAGGCCCGCTCCACCCGGGCCAGGCGCCCTGCCACCACCGCGCCCGGAACCAGCGCGCCCACCCGATCCCGCGCTCCCGTTCGACTCGGCGCAGGAGGCGGCTCAGGTCACCCAGGCCGTGCAGGCCGTGGCGCCCGGTTCGACGCTCGGGCTGGAGGTGTTCGACCGGGACAGCGGGAACCCCGTCGTCACGGTGGCGCCGGACCGGCAGTTCTACTCCGCGTCAGTGGTCAAACTGCTCATCGCCGTGGACCGGGTCGTCGCTGCCGGCGGTGCGGCGCTTCCTGCCGATCAGCAGCAGCAGATCCACGACATGCTCGCCAACAGCGACGACGACATCGCCGACGCCCTGTGGGAGCAGGACGGCGGACCGGCGATCGTCACGAGAATGGCGGGAGAGCTCGGCCTGCCGGGAACCGTTCCGCCCGACGACCCCACCCAGTGGGGAAACACGCTGATCACCGCGCAGGACGTCGTCACCATCTACCGCTACATCACCGATCGGCTGCCCGAACCCGGGCGCGGCCTGGTCCTCAGCGCGCTCAGCGACGTCAAACCGCAGGCGGCGGACGGATTTGATCAGGATTTCGGTATCCCGGACGGGATTCCCGGCGTGCCGCGCGCCGTCAAGCAGGGGTGGATGAGCGGTGTGTCGGAAGACATCCTGCACACGACGGGCCTGGTCGGCCCGGACGCTCGGTACGTGATCGTGCTGCTGACCTCGCAGTCCACTGACGGATCGTGGTCAACAGCGACGCAGGCGCTCACTGGGGGCATCGCCGTGCTGGCACCGCTGATTCGCGAGTCGGCCACCGGCCACGGGCACTGATCCGGTCGGCGGCGACCGTCGATGCGCTCTGTCCAGACCGGCCAGCTCCGCGTGACGTGCACCCTGCTGGGAGCGCTACGCGAAGCCGTGCGCGCTCGGCAGGAATTGCTCGTTCCCGCCGGAGCGCGCACCGCAATGCCATCACCGTCCACAAGGGACGTTTAGCTGCCGGGGGCCAGTGGGCCGACCGGCAACACCGTGCGCTTCCAGGTGGCGTTCGTGACGCCCGCGAACGAGCCGTACCACGCCAGGACCGCGGTGATGAGTCCGATCCAGCCGCCGGTGTGCGCGATGCCGCTCGATCCGCTGTACTCGGCGAGCGCGAGCACGAGGAATGTCAGTGTCAGCGCGATGAACACCAGCAGCACCGAGACGTTCACCCGGAACGCGGCGACCGTCATGTAGGCCGTGAAGATACCCCAGGCCAGCAAGTACAGTGCGGTGGCTTTGTCCGCCTGCGCACCGAGGGCCGGTTCGATGAACTTGACATACCCGGCGAAGGACAGCCAGAACGCGCCGTAGGAGGAAAACGCCAATGCGCCGAACGTGTTGGCTTTGCGGAACTCCCACATGCCGGCCAGTAACTGCCCCATGCCGCCGTAGAACAGTGCCAGTGGAAGGACGACCGCTTCCAGATTCTTCCCCATCAGCCCGGCGTTGAACACGCTGAGCACGAAGGTCGTCATCGCGAACGCGGCCAGTCCCAGCGGACCTGGGTCGGCGATCTGTGCTGTCGCACTTTCAGCGGCCCGTGAGCGTGGTGCTGGTTGCGCGGGGCTGCTCTCGTGCGTGCTGGTAGCCATTTTTCTCCTCACAAGCACTCGGCAGGACAAGCACTCGGTTACACTCGACGCAGCGTTGGCGGGAGGTCAAGAAGATCGCGCATAGCTCACCCCCTCAGATGAGGGGGGTTGGAAACGGCTGGAAACGGGCCTAAAATGCGCCGGGAAATGGTGCCTGCGACGGGTAAGTCACCACCTGTTGATCGGGCAGTCCGACCAGCTCAAACGGGGGCTGATTCCTCGGTCGAGCAGGCCGCCCGATTCGGACAGTTGCTGGATGAGCATACGCACGTGCTGAATCTGCTGGACCGCACGGCGGCTCTGCGCGGCCTCGCGGGCCGTGTTCGGGAGGAGTGCGGCGCGGATATCGGCTTGGCCGGTCCCACCGAATCGGACCGGCTGCTGGTGTTACGACATTGGAATGGTACGCGTGCCTCCGGCCTGCACGACCTGCACGTCCCCCTCGGACTCGGACTCGGCGGCCGGGTGTTCGCGCAGCTCACGCCACTGTGGGTGGACGACTACTGTGCCTCCGAACTGATCACGCACGATTTCGACGCGGCCATTTCCGCCGACGGAATCCGCACGATGATGGCGGTGCCCATGCTGCGGGCCGGTCGGGTCTACGGAGTCCTTTACGCCGCCGTCCGCGATGTTTCCGGGTTCAGCGACAGGCAGGTGGACACGGCGGTCAGCGTCGCGAACAGCGGCGCGCTCGCGCTCGACACCGCGATGGCCGCCGAACGGCAGCGCGAGACCGCGGTCGCTGCCGAGCGGCGGCGGATCGCCTCCGCCCTGCACGATTCCGTTGGGGCGCAGCTGTTCCGCATCGGCGCGGAACTCCACGATCTGCGGGGCCTCGCCGAAGGCGAGGCCCCCGAGCTGCGGGAGCGGTTGGGGTCGCTGGAGGATCGGCTCGCGGCGACGGCGTCGGCATTCCGCGAGTCCGTCTACGCCCTGGATCATGACGAACCGGTCGGTGGGCTCGCGGCGACACTGGCGCGTGACTGCGACGCGTTCCAGCGGCGCACCGGCGTCGCCGCCCAGGTCGTGGAAGTCGGCGCGGTCCCGGAGTGCGATCCGCAGCGAGCCCGCGTGCTCATCGCGGCGGCCCGCGAAGCGCTGCTGAACGTGGAGAAGCATGCTCACGCGCGGACGGTGCTGATCAGTTTGATCACGTTGGACGGTGGCATCGTCGTGTCCGTCGCCGACGACGGCGAGGGGTGGAAACTCGACAGCGGCAGTGGCGGCGGTATCGGACTCAGTTCCGCGTCCGCGCGCGTCGCGGAGATTTCCGGGGAAATGTCCGCGGTGTCTAATGAGGACGGTGGTGTGACGGTGCGTGTCTGGGTTCCGTTGCCATGAGCGCACCGGGGGTTGGGAAAACGGGGGTCAGTGGATCGGCTGTCCGGGTTGTCGTCGTGGACGACCACCCGGTGGTCCTCGACGGCGTGCGCCTGCTGCTGCGCGACGATCCGACGATTCGCGTGGTGGCGCGGGCCGCGAACGCCGCGGCGGCGGTGCGGCTGGTCGCCCGGGAGCAGCCCGACGTCGTGCTGCTCGACCTCCGGCTGCCGGACGGGCTGGCCAGCGAGGTCGTCGGGCCGTTGCGGAAGGCGGCGCCGCACGCGCGGCTGGTGATCTTCACCGCCTACCGCGACCATGCGGCCTTGCAGGCGACGCTCGACGCGGGTGTCGACGGGTGCCTGCTCAAGGATGCCGGCGCGACCGACCTGGTCGCGGCAGTGCACCAGGCAGTGCACGGTATCGCGATCTTCGATCCCCGGGTCGGGGACGGCGCGACTCCTCGGCTGCGGGCGCGCCTCTACGACACCGGCCTGACGCGTCGCGAGTATGACGTGTTGCGCCATGCCGCCGCGGGCAAGACCAACCCGGAGATCGCCGTGCAGCTCGGCCTGACCAGGCACACCGTCACCGGGTACCTGCGCAACGCCATGCGCAAGCTCCACGCGCGCAACCGGATCGAGCTGATCGCCAAGGCCGCCCAGTCCGGCCTGCTGTAGAGTTTACGGAACCGCACCGTTGCGTATCTGACCGGGAGCTTGCAGTGGACTCGACCGTCGACCCGCTCGCGGCACCGCCCACCGAGGATGCAGAGGTGCGGCCCTGGGTGGCAGCGCTCGGGCTGCCCGCGCTGGTCGACATCCACACCCACTTCCTGCCGGAGCAGGTCCTGCGGAAGGTGTGGGAGTTCTTCGACCACGCCCGCACCCACTACGGCGTGGACTGGCCAGTGCGCTACCGGTACGACGAGACGCGCAGGCTGCGCATCCTGCGCGAGCTTGGCCTGGGTGGTTTCGCGCCGCTGGTCTACCCGCACAAGCCGGGCATGGCCGAGTGGCTGACGTCCTGGGCGTTGGACTTCGGTGCGCGCACCAAGGGCGCCGTGCCCACCGCGACGATGTATCCCGAGCAGGGTGTCGACCGCTACGTCGCCGAAGCTCTCGACCGGGGTGCCAGGTGCGTGAAGGTGCACGTCCAGGTCGGGGACTTCGACCCGAGGGACGACCTGCTCGACCCCGCGTGGGGCATGCTGGCCGAGGCGGGCGTGCCGGCCGTCGTGCACTGCGGCCACGGCCCGGTGCCCGGTACCTACACCGGTCTGGACGTCTTCGAAGAGGTTCTGCGACGCCACCCGCGCCTGGTGGCCGTCCTGGCGCACGCGGGAATGCCCGACTACGACCGTGCGCTCGACCTCGCGGAGCGCTTCCCGCGCGTGCACCTGGACACCACCATGGTCGGGACTACCTTCGCGGAGCGCGCCGCGCCGCTTCCCGACGACTGGACGTCCAGGCTGGTCGGCCTGGCGGACAAGGTCGTCCTCGGGTCGGACTTCCCGAACATTCCCTACTCTTACGCCCACCAGCTCGCGGCGATCGCCGGATGGGCCGCCGCCGATGACCGTCTGGGGCTCCCGTTTCTGCGCTCGGTGCTGCACGACGCCCCCGCCCGGCTGTTGGGGCTGTGAGCGTCAGGAGGGCACATCCCCGAGTTCGGCGAGAGCGATCGGCACGGCTTCGCTGAGCTTCTCGATATCCGGCATCGCATCGCGGTTGGCCTGGAGCCCCACCTGCACCGTGTCACCGTAGGTGGACAGGGCGATGCCCAAGGCGTGTCCCGGAGCGAGCGGGACCAGTGGATACATCTCCTGGAGTGTCGCTGAGTCGAGCGAGAAAGTGAGGCGGGGGAGCGGCACGTTCGTGATGACCGTGTCGAACAGCAACGCCGCCGTCCGCCCGGCCCAGGGCGTGGCGACGGCGTGGGCGAGACGCGGGAGCTGCTCGGCCAGGATCGGCAGCGCGCCGGGTCCGTGGCTCAAGCCCGCGTTCTTGTTGCTGTCCATCGCGGCCCGGATGGCCCGCAACCGCCGAACCGGGTCGGCCTCGCCGACCGGGAGTGGGCAGAGGGAACCGGACAGCTGGTTGCCGCCGGCGCCGGACCGCCGGCGCTGGCTGACCGGGACGAGCGCGCGCGGCTCCAGATCGTCGAGTGGATGTCCGCGTGCGGTGAGCCACCGCCGCAGCGCGCCGGCCACAACCGTCAGCAGCACGTCGTTCGTGGTCCCGCCATGGCGCCTGCGGACCTGCCGGATGTCGGTAAGCGCCAGTTGGAGCAGCTCGACCCGCCGTTGCCGCCGGGGCGTGGACAGCAGCGGCGAGCCGCGGTGCGGTAATCGAGCCTCGCGGACGATGTCCCGGGCGATGCCGAACGCCTCCCGTCGTTGCCGCACGGCGGAGGCCAGCCCGGTCGAGAACTCGGAGGCCAGGCGCCGTGCCGTGCCCGTCAGATCGTTCGGCTGGCGCAGCACGCGCCAGCCAGCGCGTGCGAGCCACGACGCGTTCGGCTGGGCGTCCGGTTCCGGCGGTTCGGGCGGGGTGAAGCCGTCCAGCAATCCCATGCCCAGCATGACCGCCCCCGCACCGTCGCAGAGCGCGTGATGCAGCTTGGACAGCACGGCGAAACGGTCCCCGTCCAGTCCCGTGATCACGTGCAGCTCCCAGAGCGGGCGGCGCAGGTCCATCGGTTCGGACATCAGCTCCGCGACCAGCTCACTGAGCTGCTCGCGAGCGCCGGGAGCGGGAAGGTGGTGCCGGTGGATGTGCCGGTCCTCGGAGAACGCCGGGTCGTCCGACCAGAGGGCCGTCCCGGGCGGCAACCACCGCCATTGGACCGTGCGGCGAAGCATCGGCAGCCGTCTCGCCCGAGCCGCGAGCAGCGCGGCCAGCCGGTCGGTGTCGGCGGAACTCGCCGGCTGGAAAACCGCGACCGCTCCCATGTGCATCGGCGTGGCGTCCTGCTCCAGGCTCAGGAACGCCATATCGAGCGGGGCGAGCTGCTCTGACCTCATTACCACCCTTCCGTGCGCACTGCCCTTCAGTCCCACCACAGCACGCCAGCATGGCGGCGTGGTGTCCGGCGCGTTACGGAAGCCGGACGAGATCAGCGAGCGGGCGGGGCGACGCTCCTAATCGTCCATTGTGGATAGTAGCTTGACCTCTACCAGGCTGGAGATCTGATACTGCGGATCCGCGCATCCCGATGGCAAGGAGTCAACATGATCTTGGTGACTGGGGCGACAGGGCATGTCGGCCGGAACGTGGTCTCGCGGCTGCATGCCGCCGGCGTGCCGGTGCGTGCCCTGACAAGGAATCCCGAGCACGCTGATTTCCCGGAAGCGGTCGAGGTCGTCCGTGGCGATCTCACCCAACCGGAGAGCCTGCCGGCCGCGCTCGACGGCGTCGATCGGGCCTACCTGTTCCCGGTCAGCGGCGAAGCCACCCAGGGCTTCCTCGACATCGCGGCGAAATGCGAGCTGCGCCGGGTGGTGGTGCTCTCCTCGCTGGCAACGACCTGGCCGGACAGCGCCATCGGAGCGCATCACCTCGCAGTGGAATCCGCCGTCGAGTCCTCCGGCCGGGAATGGACGCACGTGCGCCCCGGTGCGTTCGCCGTCAACAGTCTCCGGCTGTGGCGTGACTCGATCCGCGCCGAAGGCGTGGTCCGGGCGCCGTACGGCGATGCGGCGCTGTCGCCGATCCACGAGGACGACATCGCCGCGGTTGCCGTGACCGCCCTGCTGGAAGACGGGCATGCTGGGGCCAGGTACTCGCTGACCGGGCCGGAGTCCCTGACCCAGCGCGAGCAGGTCGCCGCCATCGCCTCGGTGCTGGGCAAGGAGATCCGGTTCGAGGAGGTCACGCCCGAGCAGGCCGAGGAGCGGGGCATCCCGGCGTTGCGGAGGGACGCGCTCGCGGGCTCGGTCGGCAGGCCCGCCGAGGTGCTGCCCACCGTCGAGGAGGTCACCGGCCGACCGGCCCGGACCTTCGCGCGGTGGGTCGCCGATCACACGGCCGATTTCAAGTGAATCCAACACGGGGCTGGATGCAGACAGCACCCCCTCCCGCCGTCGTAGAGTGCGAGAGGTGATGGACACAGCGGGTGCAGCGAACGGCTCTGGGACGGAACGGATCGTCACGGCACGGCGGATCGTCTCGATGGGGGACACCCCATCGCAGGCGTTCGCCTGCCGGGGCGAGTGGATCGTCGCCACCGGCGATCTCGACGAACTGCGCGACCACTTCCCCTCGGCGAAAGTGCACGACTTCGGGGACGCCACGGTGGTGCCAGGCTTCAACGACGCTCATCAGCATCCGACGATCTGCGCCGAGCAGGCACTGCAGGTCGACCTCTCGCCGGAGCGGGTGCGCTCGACGGCGGATCTCACCGAGGCGCTGCGCCAGCGCGCCGCGACGGTCGAGCCCGGGGAGTGGGTGGTCGGTTGTGGGTACGACCCGTTCCGCAGCAACGCCGGTCAGGACCTGACCCGGGCGGACCTCGATCGCGCCGTCCCCGATCATCCGGTCCTGGTCGTGCATGTCACGCTGCACGCCGGGGTGGTCAACAGTCGCGGCCTGGATCTGGCGGGGCTCGGGGACGGCAGCACCGCCCCACCGGGTGGTGAGTTGGGACGTGATCCGGCCGGACACCTCAACGGCGTACTGCACGACCAAGCCCTCTACGATCTCGCGTTCCCCGCGTTCACCAGGCATCAGACGGTCGTTCCGCAACCGGCGACCGCGGACCGACTGGTGGCATTCGAGCAGTTCGCCCGCAGGCTGCATGCTGCCGGCATCACGTCGGTGGGGGACGCGCTCGTCGGGCCGGACAGCTGGGGACTGCTGTGCCGTGCCCGGGAAACCGACCGCCTCACGCTGCGCATCAACGCGCTGGGCGCCTACGAGCACTTCGACCACTTCCGGGATCTGGACCTGCCGGCGCCCGCACCGACTGACCGGGTTCGGCTCGGCGGGATCAAGGCGTTCGCCGACGGCGCGGTCAACGGTGGAACCTGCCTGGTGGAGCAGCCGATCGAGGGGACCGATTCGCACGGGATCGAGCGTGTCTCGGCCGCTGAGCTGGCCGACATGGTGCGCCACGTGCATGACGCCGGGTGGCGGATCGGCGTGCACGCCAACGGGGATCGCGCGGTCCGGCGCGTGGTCGACGCGGTGGCCAAGGCGCAGGCCGACAACCCCAGGGAGGATGTCCGGCACCGCATCGAACACTGCTCGCTCATCGACGAGGACCTCGTCACGCGCATGCGCGCGCACGGAATGGTCGCCGTGCCCTTCGCGAATTACGCGCTGGCGCACGGCGACAAGCTCTTCCGCTACTACGGCCGGGCACGCACGGAGCGGATGTTCGCTCATCGCGCGCTGCTGGATGCCGGTGTAGCGGTGGCTGGTTCCTCCGACTACCCGTGCGGCCCCTTTGAGCCACTGTTCGGTATGCGCAGCTGCGTCACCCGCCGGGACCGCAACGGCGATCCGTTCGGTCCGACACAGCGCATCACCCCAACGGAAGCGCTCGCGCTGTACACCACGGGTGCCGCGTACGCCTCGGGCGAGGAGAACACCAAAGGTCGCCTGATTCCGGGGTATCTCGCCGACTTCGTCGTGCTCGCCGAGGACCCGCTGAGCGCGGACACCGAGCGGTTGTCCGAGATCCCGGTGCTGCAGACGTGGGTCGGTGCCCGCCGGGTATGGGCGGCGGCCGAGTAAGTGCTGCTCGCGTCCGGGTTACCGGGCGGTGTGGAAGGTGAGGCGGAACTTGCCGATCCAGACCTCGTCACCATCGGTCAGCTCGGCGGTCTCCACGGGCTGACGGTTGAGGTAGGTGCCGTTCAGTGAACCGGCGTCCGCGATGGTGTACCGGTGGCCCTGGACGTGCAGCCGCGCGTGGCGGCGGGAGACGGTCACGTCGTCGAGCACGATGTCGCAGTCCCGGTGCCGTCCGATCACCGTGTCGGTGGACGTGATGGGAATGCGGGTTCCGGCGTCCGGGCCACGTTTGATCACCAGCTGGGTCAGGGTGCCCAGATCGAATTTGGTGGGAGAAGGCCCGGCGTCCAGCGACTGATCACCGGATTGCTGGTCGGGAACGGGAGTGGAGGGCCTGGTGGGATCGTCTGGAATGGTCGTTGGGGCGTATTCGGACGTGCCGTGCGGGGTGTAGCTCATGATCGCCTCCGCACCCGGGACCGGACAAGCGTCCAGGGCGGTAAGTACTCCGACTTTCGGCGCCATCGAAGCTTCTGACGCGTCGCCGTACCTTCACACGCATCCAGCCAGCACACAACCCCGTAAATCCCTGTGTGCTTGGAGAACTACCTACTGTAGTGACCCGGTGATCGGCTATCCACGCAGGCAGGAGAAGCGGCGGCAAGCCGGGTTCACGCCACCGGGTGGCTTCCGTCCAGCCGACGTGACCGGCCAGCGGCTGCGGCGGTCCACCGGGATCAACCACTCCGACGGGCGGCAATCGGTTCGCTGCGCGCGACCGGGAGCCGCGGCACGGTGGCCGCTTCCTCGAACCGGGGCGCGGGCACGACGCGGACGTCCACCTTCTGCCAGAGGTGCTGGGTGAGCACGGCACCGATGGTGACCCCGAGCGTGTTCAGGATGACGTCGTCGGTGGACGCCGTGCGGCCAACGATCGCGACACCCTGGATCAGTTCGATCATCGCCGAGGTGCACATACCGGCCAGCGCGACCCTGGGCAGCGTGTGGAAGCACCGCACCCGCAGCGGGATCAGCGCTCCGAGCGGGAGCAGCAGCATCCCGTTGCCGAGAATCTGCACCCATGGCAGCACATCGTCCGGGTCGGCGCGCAACGCGGACATCAGATCCTCACCGGGCATGAGTTCGACGCGGTCCGGGCACTGCGGTTGCGGGGAGAACACGAGGTAGGCGGCGAACAGGGTGGAGAACACGATCGTCGCGTCAATCGCGGCGTCGCGCAACGGCGTGTTGTCGTCCCGTCGAATTCGTAGCGTCGCGGAAACGATGGACACGATCAGCGAGATCGGTACGAATGCGAGCCCGACTGGTACGAATTCGTCGATCAGCTGTTTCATTCAGCGCCTCCTGGGATGCGGGGGTCGGTGCCGCCGTAGTTTTCTGGAATTCCGGGACCGTGGCGCGAAAGAATTGGTGGGCGAGCGGAAACCAAAGGCCGGTGACGGGTGTGTCCCGACGGTTCCTCAAGCGGGCTGCGCGGGAAGTGGTGGCATCCACACGCTGGACAACGTCGCCGAGCAGGCCGGTAGGTGAGCCGCGAGTGACCGCTGGCGACTCAGTCGCGCGCGGCTCCGGTGCAGGGCGGTCGGCAGGGCGGTGGCGCATTCCGGCACGACCGGTTCACCCGCTCGGTGCCGTGGGGCGGCGTTGTCACGAACTTCCTTCCGTCGAAACCATCCACCGGCGGTGGGCCAAATTGGCGAAGGTCGCGGCCGAAGATATCGAGTGTGTCCGTTGCGGTGAATGCTGTGGCAACAAAGCGCCAGCATGCGCACGGAGAAGTCGTCCGGGTGTTACTGGGAAGCGTGGGATAAAATGACTGTCAGTCGGTGACGATGATCACGACTCATACAGAAGTTCTCAATTTGTCAGTTTTTAGGTCGTTGTGCCGTCGGGTGGTGCGGCTTGCCCCGGGCGAGCGTCAGTGCCAGGTGGTGCAGCGCGCGCACGTCGGTGAGCGGGTTCCCGTCGACCACGATCAGGTCGGCGGCCAGGCCAGGAGCGAGCCGACCGGTGACCGCGCCGAGGCCCAGCGCTTCGGCGCTGGTCACGGTCGCGATCTCGATGATCCTCTCGGGTGGGAATCCCAGGTGCTCGTACAGTCCCAGCATCCGGGGCAGCCCGTCGAACAGCGTCCCGGACAGCCCGGCGTCGGTACCGGCGATCAGCGGCACCCCCAGCCCCTCCAGCCAGTTCAGCCGGCCGAACCGCAGATCAGCCTTCGCCGGCCCGATGCTGGCCATGGTCGTCGACCAATGCTCGCTCTGCGCGACACACGCGTAGATCCCGCGGTCGGCCATCTGCTTGGCGACCTCGTCACGGCGGTCGCCGCCGGGGCCACCGCTGGCGCTCATCCAGGTGCAGTGTTCGACGGTGTGCACGCCGGCCTGGACCGCGGCCACGATCGCCTCCGTGCCGTGCGCGTGGGCGGCCACCGGCAGGCCGGCGCCCGCGGCCTCCTCCACGATGATCCGCAATTCGTCGGCGGTGAACTGGGATTCCCACATCGCGGGCGAGTTCGCGGTGATGTGCCCGCCGGAGGCCATCACCTTGATCACGTCCGCGCCCAGCGCCGCATTGTGCTGCACCTGCTGGCGAATCGCTGCCTCGCCGGAGACCTCACCACCGAAGAACCAGCAGTGCCCGCGCGGAACGGTCAGCGGAGCGGCGGCAGCCTGAACACGCGGCCCCGCGATCTCGCCCCGGGCGATGGCATCCCGCACCCGGATCGCCAGTCCGCCGCGATCGCCCAGGTCGCGGACGGTGGTCACCCCGCCGTCCAGCGCACGCTGGGCACGTCCGGCCATCGCCAGCAGCAGATCGGTGTCCTCGGCGGTACACAGGGAGCCGACCGGATCACCGCTGGTGTCCAGTGCCAGGTGGACATGGCAGTCGATCAGGCCCGGAAGGACGGTGTGGCCGGGGAAGTCCCAGTGGGTCACGTCCTGGCCAGCCTGCCGCTCGACCTGCTGCCGTGGACCGACCGCGCTGATCGTGGCACCGTCGAGGAGGACGGCGCCATCATCGATGCGCTGTCCGGCGGGACCGGCCAGCACATGCGCCGCTGTGATCAGTCTGCGCACCCTGGACATCCTTTCGGGATCAACTCAGCCTCTCGGGATTAACTCAGCCTCGGGATCAACTTAGGGCTCGTGCCAGCCCGAGCAACTGCTCCTCGTCCGCGTCGGAGCCAGCGCGCGGTGGTGTGGCGACCTGCACGGCCGCGGACGACCTCGGGGACGTACCCGCGTGCTCGCGCCGCACCGCCGCCACGAGCTTCTCGGCCTGCTCGGCGGTGGGGGCTTGCGGCGAGAAGTCGAGGTCCGCCAGGTGCGGACTCAGCCGCACCAGCCCGTCGCGGATCTCCACCCGCCGCCGCCAGTAGCGGCGGTGCACCCGCCGGGGAGACAGGCGCTCATGCCACAGGCTTCGGGTCTGGCGATCCAGCGCGTCCTGCGGGAACGCCTCGTGCAGCAATATCCACAGTGGACGGAGTTCGCGGTAGACCCGCCGATGCCGCAGCCACACCCGAAAGGCCGCCGCGCGTAGGACGACTGCCGGATAGGACACGCCGACGACGAACACGAGGACACCGGCATCCGGGACCTGCGCACGAAGGCGTTCAGCCCCGGCGGCACTGTCCCACCCGAGAACCGCATGATCACGAATACTCCGCGGATCAGGCAGGTGGCCGCGTTCAGCGCCAACCCGATCGATGCCACCCGCAACCCGAGCCGCATCCGCCAGTTCGACTCCCCGGCGTAGCGCAGCGCCGAGCGCGTCGCCTGCGCCAGCACGTAGGCGAAGTAGCAACCGGCCGAAAGGTAGAAACCGGCCACCCCGGGGATGCGCATGTTCGCACCCGTGAAGGTGTGATCGCGTGCGGCCGCCGGGGTTGCCAGCATCGACAGCGTGATCAACGCGCTGGCGCCGAGCAGCACGAAGAACTCGTGCCAGGCACGGCGGCGGGAGCTGCTGGTGGAGAACAGGAAGAACAGCATGAGGCTGAACCACGAGTCGGCGATCGCGAGGTTCTGGGCCAGCTTGGCGAGACCGGGCAGCGCGGAGCCACCGTGCTCCGCCGCTGCCGCGAGGTTGCCGAGCGGCGTCACGACCAGCTGGAACGCCAGGCAGGCCACCACCGCGCGCAGCGCCAGATCGCGCGGTGCGCGAGCCAGTCGGTACAGGAACCACAGGAGAGCAAGGCAGACCACGACGGTGCCGATGGTTCCCAGGTTCACAGCCAGCGTCCCCCATCCTCCAGTGCTGTCTGCGCGCGGCGGGCGCGGGCGGACCGCGCGGGCAGCGACACGGATTCGAGCACGGCGGCGGATTCCAGCAGCATCGTGGCTACGGTTTCGGCCTCCCGTTCGTGGTCGGTGTCGTAGGACCCGCGGCGCAACGCTCGGCGGATGAGTTCCGGTGGCACGTTGGGCATGAGCTCGAACCACACCGCGTCGTCGTCCTCGACCGCCCCGTGACCCGCGAGTAGATGCCCAAGTTCGTGCGCGACGATGTGCTCTTGGTGCGCCTTCGTGGTTTCCGCCTGGTACAGGATGTAGTCGGCGGAGGGGGTGGGCAGCCACATCCCGAACGGCCCCGGCACCTCGAAGGGGTAGGAGATCAGCCGGATCGGCTTGCCCCGGCGGCGGCCGAGCCGCTCGCAGACGTCCGCCATCGTGGTCGGCTCGTCGATCCGCAGTGCGGCAAGCTCACCGCGCAACCGCCGGCGCAACCGTGCTTCCTCGGACCTGCGCCGGAAGGCCTGTCGTAGCTGCCGCACGGTTCGCCCGGCCTCCCTCTCGCTGTCGGCCTCCGATGGCGCATGTCGAGCCGTTGGACGTGAATACTACTCGGATTGCTGGTGCTCCGGGGCGCGCGTGCTCTTACTCGCCGCGAAATCGATGTAGTCCAGCACGCTCTGCAGCTGCTCCGGGGAGAGATGCTGGGCGCGGAAAGCGATCTGCCGGACGTTGTGGTCCCCGAGGGAGGCGAGTACCTGATACTGCCGGTTGAGGTCACGGCCACGCTCGGAGTTGCTGAAGAAGTCCAACGGGACCTCGAAGAACTCGGCCAGGGCCTGCACCAGCGCGTGGCTGGGCTCGCTCTCGTCCTTCAACAGGGTGTAGACGTAACTCTTCGACAGGCGATGCCCCCGCCGGGTGATCTCCTCGGCGACCTCGCGCGGCGTGTACTTCGAGCCGTCCTCGCGCCGTACCGCGTCGAACAGGCGCCGAAGCCGCGTACCGAAGGTGTCGTGCGGCTCCGCGGCTTCCCCTGACGCCGTCTCGGCAGGTGCCGGTTCATTGGATGCAGACTCGCCGGACACAGTAACCGCCCCCATATCGACCGTCGCCCCAGTCCAATTTAGTGGACAATTCGGGGTCCGAGTCTGACATACTTGACAAGCCGTCTGCTAGAGCATACGTTCGATCATGCTAGTCCACTATATCGGACTGTCAGATGAGCGTGGCCTGTGTATCCGACGGCTTTGGGGGTTCGCCGGATACGCAGGCCAGGTGCTTCTGGAGGGGTTCGTCCCTCAGATGATCCAGGTGTCGGAGCCTGTGAGGAGCGACTGCAGATCCGGTGGTGTGGTCTGCGCGGCGTGGGCGGTTTGGGTGCGGGCCTCGTCGTCGTAGGTAGGTCGGGACACGGCGCGGAAAACGCCCATGGCAGTGGGGTCGAGGTCCTGGCTGCCGAGGTGGGACAACGCGAACGCCTGGGTGGGGTCGATCGCCGTGGCGTCGTGGACGACGATCTCGGCCTCGTCGATTTCGGACAGTTTGGCCACACCCAACTCGCCGGTGGCCTTGCGGACGACCGCGCGTTGCTCACCCTCGGGCCCGAAGGTGATCGGCTCACCGTGGCGCAGGCCGATGAGACGCCGTGCGGCTTCGTCCTTTTCCTTGATCACCTCGAACGCGCCATCGTTGAAGATCGGGCAGTTCTGGTAGATCTCCACCAGCGCCGAGCCGCGATGAGCGGCGGCCTGACGCAGCACCTCGGTCAGGTGCGTCCGGTCGGAGTCCAGGGTGCGAGCCACGAAACTCGCCTCCGCGCCCAGCGCCAACGACACCGGGTTGAACGGATGGTCCAGCGACCCGGCCGGCGTGGACTTGGTGACCATGCCCTGATCGGACGTGGGGGAGTACTGACCCTTGGTCAACCCGTAGATCCGGTTGTTGA
>JBPYFK010000036.1:0-3931 GCA_051984675.1 Pseudonocardiaceae bacterium
CCCCCCGGTCCAGCGTGTCCCCGAAAGGAGGCGGCACTCAATGAGGTACGAGACGACGACGAAATATGAGACGACGAACTGGAGGCACCAGGCCGCCTGCCTGGATGAGGACCCCGAGTTGTTCTTCCCGGTCTCCGACGTAGGTCCTGGGGCTCGGCAGGTCGCGGAGGCGAAGGCCGTGTGTGCTCGCTGCCCGGTGCGGTCCGAATGCCTGACTTACGCTATGGACAACGGCCTGAATGACGGCATCTTCGGTGGCACGACCGCGAGAGAGCGTCAGGTCCTCGCTCGGCGAGCCTCGAAGCCGGCCGCCTGACGCCGGCGACCCGCGTGCGGTCGTGATCTACTCGCGAAAGCCCCGTGCGTCGCTGGCGCGGGACGAGCGATCCGGACTAGCTGTCGCCCCGCAAAGCGGCGGAGACCACGCGCTGTGCTTCTTCCTGAACGCGGGCCAGGTGGTCTGGTCCCTGGAAGCTTTCCGCGTAGATCTTGTACACGTCCTCGGTGCCGGAGGGACGCCGACCAGCTTTCGATAGTGCTGGCTGGGCGACGATCCCGTCGTGGCGGAGATTTCCGCGGCGAGCAGGCTGAGCGGGATCCCGTCCTTGTCGGTGGTCCACACCTCGCCGTCCCGGGCGAAAAACGACGCCCCGGCGCTCTCTTCACCACCAAACGCGACCGAACCGTCGAGCAGTCCAGGTACGAACCACTTGAACCCGACGGGGAGCTCGACCAGCGGCCACAGCGTCGCGTTCGAGAAACCCTCGTACTAGCTGCGGAGATCGTCCGACAAAAGCCGGACCGGACGAAGGTGCATGTCGTTGCCGGTGAACGGTTCGATGTCGATGTCGGCGATCCCGGGCCAGCCGATCCAGGCGCCCTCGCGGGCCCGCAGGAACGGCTCCAGCGCGGCGACGAGGCCGCCAGGGCTCGGCTTCCAGCGTTCGGACCCGTCCTTGAGGCGTTCGAGGTCCGCCGGAAGCCTGTTGGCGACAACGATGAAGTCCGCTCGAGCGGGAGTACTCCCTGTGTTGCCCACTGGTGCCCGCTCTCCAGCCGGCCCCCGCGTACCCAGAGACAGGTTCCGTCAATCGTCGTGCCGATCTGGTGCACGACGGCGGAGCCACGGTGAAGCGGAAGGACCGCCCGGGCGACGTTGGTCACCGTGGATTCGGCGGCGAGTACGGGCACTCCGGCTGGCAGGTCCAGATCGGCTGCGTCGTCGGTGGTCGGAGTGCGCGACTGGAAGACCTCGATGACATCGCCACCGGCGACCGCCTCGGCCAGTCGAGCGGCGGCATCGTCAGCATCGTCGCCGGAGGAGGCGTCCGCCGCGACTGCCACCACATACGGATAGGTGGTGGACGGTTCTCCGCATCACCCGGCCATCAGGGATGGTGTCCAGTGTCGTCACCATCATGACCAGGGCGTCCTCAACGATTTCCAGAGCAGCCGCCGTCGCTTCGGTGGGGCTCCCGGTAGTCACGTCGGTCACCGTCTCGGCCACTGCGGCGGGGGGTGTGTCCTGCTCGAACGTGACCGGATGCCAGCTCGCGGCGAACACCCCGACGCCGCGACGGCTGATGACCAGGCCTCGTGCTTTCAGGAGATCCACGGCGGCCCACACGGTCTCCCCACTGATACCCACGTGGTGCGCAGCTTGGACGTGGACGGTAGCTTGTCGCCGGGCAGCAACTCGCCGTCGCTGATCTGGTGCGCGATGTGATCGGCGACCTGCCTGCTTGGCGGGCGAGGATCAGCGATGTTGATCGCTGGCATAAGAACAGCGTCGCCCACTTGTCTCGGGATGTGATTGCTGTCGGCAGACACGTTCGGCGGCGGAAGTGCCGACTGGATCGGGCTCGTGCACGATGCTTCCTCTCTTCTGACTCGCGCCTTCAGAGAACCACAGCTTCAGGGGCCGGCTCGTCAACCTCGGGAAGCCGGTCGGCCTCGCTGAGGCTGATCCCGGTTTCCGGGATCAGCCCGAACTCCACCAGCCGACGCTTGCTGATGGCCTCGGTCATCCAGTCCGCGAGCACGCGCGACCGCCCCCACGGGAGCGCCAGGAGGTGATAGCCGCGTGTGATCGCCTTGGCTACTGGACCGGTGAGGGGCACGTGCAGAGGGTCGGCCACCGCCTGGAATCCCCCGAGGTCCACGGTGAACCCAAGGTCACGGTGATGGTACGCGCGCGGCTGGCAATGTCCGAGCGATGCCGCGATGTTCGTGGCCACGGTCTGGCCCTGGTGTTGGGCGTGTTGCGCCGTCATCGGTGCAATCTCTCCTCCCCTCGCCGGGACTGCGGCAGCGTCACCCGCGGCGTACATCCCGTTCTGCCCAGGCACGGCGAGGTACTCGTCGACGGCCAGGCGTCCCTTCGCGGTGGGGAGCCCCAGATCGTCGACCAAGGGCTCGGGTTTCACGCCGACAGCCCACACCACGGTGTAGGTCGGGATCTCGGTGCCGTCGGTGAGCCGCGCGCAGGTCGGTGTCACCTCGCTGACGCTCGTCTCCAGACGCACATCGATCCCGCGGCGGCGGAGCACCCGCAATGCCGGACCGGACAGCCGCTTGTCCAGGTTGGGCAACACCCGCGGCGCAACGTCGACCAGCACCCAGCGCACGCCGGTGTCGTGGAGACTCGGGCAGTAGGGCAGCGCGTCTCTGGTGAGCAGTTGGGCCTGGGCCGCGAGCTCGATCCCGGTGTAGCCAGCGCCCACGACCACGAAGGTGGTCCGCGCGGCGCGCTCGGAGGGATCAGTGGTCAGCTCGGCCAGTTCCATCTGGCGTAGCACGTGGTCGCGCAGGTAGATGCTCTCGGCTACCGACTTGAAGCCCTTGGCGTGTTCCGCCACGCCCGGGATGGACATCAGGCGAGTAACGCTGCCGCAGGCAAGCACCAGGTAGTCCCACCGCAGGTGCCGTACCAGACCGGCCGCGTCAACCGCCGTGCACGTTCGTCGCGCGATGTCGATCCTGGCGACCGTGCCGAGCACGAACCGGGTGCGTCGCAGTCGCTGCCGCAGCGGTACGGCCACTTGGCGGGGATCGAGTATCCCGGCGGCCACCTCGGGAAGCAGTGGTACGTACAACATGTAATCCGACGGGTTGACCGCGACCAACTCGGCCGCTTTTTCCGGGAGGAGGCATTCGAGCGTGTGCAAGCAGTGGTAGCCGGCAAAACCTGTCCCCACGACGAGCACCCGAGGACTGCGCTCACCCGGTCCAGCCGCTGGTATCCGTCCATCCATAGGCGCGATTGTGCTCCGGCAGGAAGGCGGCAAACGTCGGCCCTGCAGGACAAATTTCGGCGGCGAGACTGGCTTCCCATGACGCGCTCGCCAGTCCTTACGAGTCCCGCAGCGGCCCTCCGCTTCTGCGGGGTGATGTAGTTCAGCGTCCCAAGCTCGTCGTCGCCCCATCGACCCCAGTTACAGCAGCGGTCGAAGGGACCCCGGATCTCCCGCTCGTCAAGCAGGGTAGGGAAAGCCCATCGTCGACGACGGCATCGAGGACACCCAAGTATTCTTTACAGTAACAGCCACAGCGACCGGGCGTGAACTGCTCAACGGCTGGGACCAGTACCTGACACGCTCTGCGCCGCAGGCCAGCACAGACGAGTGACGGCACCTGGCACGGCGCTCCAGTGGCCCCGCCTATGACCGTTCGTGTGGGCGGGGCCGTAGCGTGCGCTCGATTTCCCCCGGACGGGTGGCGCGCTGCTCGGTAGCGGCGGGCGGCCAGGCTCGGTTGGCGGTCGCCGTCTGTCGGTGGCCGGTGGATTGCTGATCGACGCGAGCGAAGCCGGCGCGTGTGCTCCGATGATCACGGCGGTTCCGGCCCGCCTGGGGGTCGCGGGCCGGAACCTGGTGCTGCAGGAAGGGGTATCAACATCCCGCTGAAGCGGACCGGTCGAGGTTATGTTGTC
>JBPYFK010000037.1:0-7178 GCA_051984675.1 Pseudonocardiaceae bacterium
AAAAACCACACCTGGGGCCGCAAGAAGAACTCTCCTACTTCACCTCGATCTTGCGCGGTTTCGACTCCTTGGCTTTGCCCACCTGGACGGACAGCACGCCGTCCTCCAGCTTGGCGTCGACCTTGTCGGGGTTCACCCCGCTGGGCAGCGCCGCTGCGAACGAGAACGTTCCCGCGCGGCGGGTCTTCCGCCGCATGAGTCCGGCGCGGTCCTTCTCCTTGATCTCCCCGGTGATCCACAGCTCCTGGTCGCGCACTTCCACCGTGACGTCGTCCCGTTTGACACCGGGCAGGTCGACCTCGAAAACGTAAGCGTCTTCGGTCTCTTCGACATCGACCATCGGCTGCCATCCGGCGGTCCGCGGCATGCCGCGCCCGGAGATCATGCCCCACCCCGGGTCGAAAACCTGCCCCATGCGCTCCCACAGGTTTTCCAACTCGCGGAAGGGTTCCTGCCAGAAGTCCGGAGCCATCAGGCTTCTCACGGGCATTTGCTCACCACTCCGCACAGGCACTGATTCACCCATCACTCCCCCTTGTCCCGTCTCCGTGACAGCTTGCTAGTACCCGGCCTCGTGACAGCACCAAACCTGCCGAGGGCGACTTGCTGTGGAGTTGGCCCGACACCACCATTCGACACGGCCATCCCCATCGTCGGCGCCCCCAAACCCCACCGAACCCAGCGAAGATCACCTGAGCAAGCAGTATTGCGACCTAGAGCAGAAGATGGAACAGCTCGAACGCCCGCTCCCACTCCTCGGTCGCCGGGTTCTTCAACTCCGGGTCGACGATCTTGAAAGAGCGGGCGAGCGCGACGCTGACCCCGCCTGCGACCAGCGGCAATCGCTCCAGCACCTGCTCGCCCAGCTCGACCTCCAACACCGGCTGGGCGGTGATGTGCTCGAGGAGGGTCTTGACTTCGATCTCCTCCTCCATCTTCTGGAAGGCGTAAATGCACTCCTGCAGACCTTTGGTGACCGGGAGGTCGGTCAAGCTCATCACGTCGCGACCGTTGGCCTTGGCCGCAGTGCGGCCGATGAGGCACAGGTCGTACAGCTTGTCGTTGACGAAGTCGTTGTAGCGCTTGAGGTCGTTCTTGTCGACGTTCAGCCCGGCCGCCGAGCGGAAGAACCGCTGGAACTTGCTCACGCCCATGACCGCCATGCCCATCACCTCTCTTCTGGAACGCACGAACAACATCACCGGCTCACGTCGAGTCGGGGGACGAGCACGGGCCATTCGGGCGCGCGTCCCTCGGACAGGGCCGCGAGGGCCTCGGTGACTCCTTCGAGGCGGTACCGCGCCACCTCCGTGCGGACCTTGCCCTCAGACACCAGGGTCATCAGCTCCTCCAGGTCCCGGTGGCCGCCGATTAGCCTGCCCACGATGTCGGTCTCGATGATCTCATCGACCGGCAGCGCCACCCTGCTGCCGCGGCCGGTCAGGACATAGGTGCCGGCCCGGCGCAGCATCGCCAGCGCGGCGGCGGCGCTGCCTTCGTCGCCGAGGAAGTCGATGACCGCGTTGACACCCCGGCCCGACGTTCGGTCGAGCACGGCCTCGATGCGCTGGCGACCGGCCTGGCCGTTCTCCGGCGCCCCCGGACCGCCCGAACCCCAGTCCGAGAAGTCGATGACCTCGACCTCGGTCGGAGCGCGCGCCAGCACGCACTGGAGTCCGAGCCGGCCCACCGCGTCCCCGCCGAGCACCACCAGGCTCGCACCTGGGTGGAACAGCCGCAGCGCCTGGCGCACGGCGTGGTAGGCGGCGAGCCCGGCGACGTCCGCTGGGTCCGTGGCCGACGAGAGCTTGACCACCGACCACGCGGTGGTCAGCACCAGTTCGGCCATCCCGCCGTCGCGCTCGATGCCGGGTGCGCGGGCGTTGTCGCACTGCACGTCGTTTCCCGACCGGCATGGGCGGCACAGCCCGCAGCTGAGCTGCGGGTGCAGCAGGACGACGTCACCGGGTTCGAGGTTGGTCACCCCGGACCCGCTGTCGAGGACCCGGCCCGCGGTTTCGTGGCCGAGCGTGTATGGCAATGGCGCATCGGCCCGGCCAACCCACCTGCCGGCGACGAGGTCGGCGTTGATGCGGCACACCCCGGCTCCGCCCACCTCGACGAGGACGTCCAGCGGGTGTGCCACGGCACGGGCCGGTACGTCCTCGACCTCCGACTGCACACCGCTACGCCGCAGGCCAACCGCCTTCATCCTGCTACCTCCCGGCAAGGTCGGCAAAGCCCGCCTACCGCTCCGGCGGTGCCGCGAGCCATCCTCCCTCCTACCGTTCCCGAGCGGCTTCGGCTCGGGAAGGTGAATTCCCTGGCCGCTTCCCAGCCCGCCGGGACGACGTGGCCGGTCAGGAGCGCTGGAGCATGAGCTACTCCAGGTCGATCTCGTGCAGGATCTCGTCGTCCCGGCGTTCGTCGCGCATCCGGACCAGTGCTGCGCGCTCAGCGGTCACGTCGGGGTTCAGCCGATAGCCCCGAAACCCGGGACAAACGCCGCCATCAGTCCGGTCGGGACCAGGGCCAGCGGCTCGGAAACGCCGAACCGCCGGGCCAGGGCGGTGATGCTCACGCCCCGATCGCCAGCGCCATTAGCTCGGGCAGCTCGCGCATGATGACCTCCACAGGAGGGTCCGAGGCGCGAGGACCGCTCAGCGTTCGAACCTGGCGTAGGCCTCCCGCACGATCTGCTCGGCAAAGGCGCGGTCCTGCCAGCCGCGCACCTCGGTGCACTTGCCCGGCTCGATCGCCTTGTACACCGCGAAGAAGTGCCCGATCTCGGCCACCAAGTGCCAAGGCAGGTCTGGCATGTCGGCGATGTGCGCCTGGCGCGGGTCTCCGGCGGGCACGCACAGCAGCTTCGCGTCCGGCCCGTTCTGGTCGCGCATCCAGAAAACCCCCACCACGCGCCCCGCGACCTGGCAGCCCGGGAAGGTGCTCTCGGTGACGAGCACGAGCGCGTCCAGCGGTTCGCCGTCCTCGGCACAGGTGTGGGGGACGAAACCGTAGTCCGCCGGGTACTGCGTGGCGGTGAACAACGTGCGGTCCAACCGGATCCGGCCGCGCTCGTGATCCATTTCGTACTTGTTCCGGGACCCCTTCGGCGTCTCCACCACGACGTCGAGATCCATACCGCACCTCCGGACGTGGCCGTCGCACTCGCGGAACCCTCTGCCTGCCAAGGGAAGGACAGCCGTGGCAGGCCCGCTGCACGACCGTCAGGTCGAGGCCGTAGCGGTCGGCGATCTCGGGCCAGTTGCACGGGCCCTGGCTGGCTGCGTCAAGGTCTTGACCACGTACCTGGCTGACCAGTTTCCGCTGCGTATGCGCAGCATCTTCCAGCGCCTGTCGCATCCTGCTGTTCGTTCGCACCCGTCACCCTGGCAAGACTTCCGCCATCCCGCACGGGCCTCGCAGGACGAATCACATCGAGATTCTGCACACTGAAGGCCGAGCATTCGCAGCTCATTCCACGTTCGGGGAAAACACCACCCAGTCGGCCACGCGACCAGCGCTCAGGTCCGCGAGGGCCTCGCCAATGCCGTCCAGCCGGTACACCGAGCTCGAGGTGCGAACCTTGCCCGCGGCGACGAGACTCATCAGCTCGTCGAGGTCCTGGTGGCTGCCGACCAACCTTCCCACGAGATGTGCCTGCAGGATTTCGTTGGCCGGCAACTCGATTCCGGCACCGTAGCCGGTCACGAAGTAGGAACCCGCCCTGCGCAGCATTGCCAGTGCGGCCGCTCCGCTCTCCCCCGTCCCCAAGAAGTCGAGGACGACGTGCGCCCCCTGGCCCGCGGTCAGGTCGAGCACCGCGTCGATCCGCTGCCGTTGCACCTCGGCGGTTTCCGACTCATCGGAACCGTCGCGCGTCCCCCAGTCGGAGAAGTCAACGACCACGGTGTCGAAAGGCACGAGTGCTGTCACGCACTGGAAACCGATCCGCGCCAGCGCATCTCCGCCGAGCACGATCACGCACCCGCCAGGTGGCAGGAACGGTAATGCGCTCTTCACCGCGTGGTACGCCGTGAGCCCGCCATCCGCCAGCATGGCGACGTTCGTCGGATCCAACGTGTGCGGGATCTTGACCACCGACGAGGCGTTGGTCAGCATCAGTTCGGCCATGCCGCCGTCCGAATCGATACCGGGTGCATGAGAGCGCTCGCAGTTCCGGTCGGTTCCCGACCTGCACGCGCGGCACAGTCCGCAGCTGAGCAGCGGCTGCAGGATGACCGCGTCTCCAGGAGTCACGTTGGTTACGCCGGAGCCGATGTCGTACACCCAGCCCGCGTTCTCATGCCCCAGCGTGTACGGTAGCCGGGCACCGACCATGCCCACCCACCGATCCTCGACAAGGTCGAGGTCCGTGCGGCACAACCCGGCGCCACCGACTTCGACCAGGACTTCCAATGGGGATGCCACGGCCGGGGCCGGAACCTCCTCAGCAACCGGAGGCTGGCCGTATTCATGCAGGCGAACGGCCTTCATCTTGTACCACCTCGTCCGCTTCGACGCGAGGTTCAAATATGATCCACAGTGGATTGCGGTTCAGGTGTTGAATCGCGCGAATGCCGTCGTGGACGGCCTGCTCGGCGGACTCCTGGTTCTGTCATCCTCGCACCTCAGTGCTCTTGCGGCGGTTCGATCTCCTTGTAGACCGCTAAGGAGCGACGTACATGTTGCGGGAGCCCGTCGGGCACTCCACGACCAGGTCGAATTCCATGGCTCACCTCCGATTCGGCAGGCACGGAGCACCTCCCCAGCAAACGCCGGTCAGCAGTGGGGCACAAGTTGTGAAGACGCACTCAGGAGTCGGGGGCTTTGAGACAACAGACCTTCGACGGTCGCGCCAGGATCGGATGTTGGGGGAGAATCGCCCGGGTGGGAGGTATTCCGGTCGCGAATGTGCCGTCTTCGCTGTGGAAAACGAGTGAAGAGGTACTTCCATGTCCGTACAAACCCGGGCTGGGCAACCCGCGGAACCGCCCGATCTGGTCGATGTCGCGCGGGTGGTAACCGGCTACTACACCGAGCACCCCCGATCGCACCGTGCCCGAACAGCGCGTGTCTTTCGGTACTCCGGACACCTCGGGTCTTTCACCCGGAGCTTCAACAAGGACCACATCCTGGCCACCAGCCAGGCGATCTGCGACTGGCGGTCCGCTCAGGGAATCGGCGGCCCGCTGTTCGTCGCACGCGACACCCACGCGCTGTCGGAACCGGCGTTCGCCAGTGCGCTACAGGTTTTCGCAGCCAATGACGTAAATGTGCTCTTGGACAGCCGGGGCGGCTACACGCCCACACCCGCGTTGTCCCGGCCGTCCTCGCGCACAACGCTGGGCGCACGAGCGATCTGTTCGACGGGGTCGTCCTCACCCTCTCCCACAATCCGCCGGCGGACGGCGTTCAAGTCGCGATCCACTATCTGTTCGACCACCGGGCCCGACGGGCCACCCGATGCCGCGGTCGGCAAGACCCTGGTCAGCTCCCGGATGATCGACCGGGTCGTCGAAGACCTCGGCCCCGGACTGGTCGAAGTATCGGCGGGGTTCAAGCGGTTCGTCCCGGGTCTGCTGGACGGGTTGGTCGCGTTCGGCGGGGAGGACAGCGCGGGTGCCTCATTCCTCCGCCGCGACGGGGGCGCGTGGACCACCGACAAGGACGGCATCCTGCTCAGCTTGCTCGCGGCGGAAATCCCCGCCAGAACCGGGTCCTACCCGGACGAGCTGTACCGGAAGCTCGTCGAGTGGTTCGGCGATTCCAGCTACGCCCGCATCGACCTGCCTGCCACGTCCGAGGAGAAGGCACACCTGTCGAAACTGTCCCCGGAGGCTGTGAGCGCGACGGAATTGGCCGGCGACCCGATCACCCTGTCTGCTCACCACCGCGCCCGGCAACGGTGGGCCTATCGGCGGGTTACAGACGGCATCGTGCGGGTCGCCCCGCGGGATGCGGAGTTGCTTAACTTACGCCACGAGGTCGCGGTTCTGCGCAGAACGACCCCCAAATCATACCTGAACTGGGCGGACCGGGCAGTCCTCCCAGTGCTCATACGGCTGCTGCCCACGACCCTGCGCGGATACCGACTGATCACACCCAGGCACAGTCATGCGCTGGCATCACCGGCTGCGCCGGAAAGTAGACCTACCCGCACCGACCCGCCACGTCCGCCTATCAACCAGGCGCTCGCCGCACTGAGCGGATGGCCGCGGAGAACGAGAGCTGGGGATATCAGCGAATCCAGGGCGAACTCCTCAAACTCGGCCACCGCGGTGGCGTTTCGACGATCCGCAGGATCCTTAGGCGACGGCAGATACCGCCGGCGCTATGCCGAAACACCGAACGACCTGGCGGCAGTTTCTGCGCAACCAGGCCTCGACCATGCTGGCCGTCGACTTCTTCCATTTCTGTCAGGAACTAACCTCGCGTGTCCAATTTCCGCAGATTTCCTGGCTTGCCAGGCCAAACCAGAGCAGCGGTACCGGGCGAATTGGCGTGTATCACAGCTGATCAAGGCTGTCGACGCACTGATGTAATGCGGACCGTGCTTTCGCTTTTCCAAGGGCCAGCGTCGGTCTGTCACGACTCATCTTACGGCGACATTCAGGTCGTGCCCCTTCGTGGTCCCTGGTTGCCATCTCAGTCACGGCTACGAACCCGCTCCAGGTTTGCTCCAGTAGGTCGACTTTGGACAGAAAGTTCGGCCCACTGAATGCACGCGCGCAGTCGTTGATGGTTTGTCATTCTGGGAACGACAACATCCTCGGGACACGAACGGCGGTACGAGATGGACACAAGGATGGTCCGGTGCACGTGCTGCGGAGCGAGTTCTCAGGTGCCCGCTGTGGCGGACAGAAGCCCACGATGCAGCCGTTGTTCCCAGCCGATTCCATGGATAGTGGATGCGACGGGCAACGACTTCACCGCCATTGCCGAAAAATCGACGCCGTTCGTGCTGGTCGATCTGTGGGCGCCGTGGTGCGGATCCGCACGGGCCGTGTCAGCTAGTTAATCCCATGCTGGAGCAACTGGCCACGGATTTCGCGGGACGTGTGAAGGTGGTCAAGGTAAATGTGGACAAGGAGCGGGAGATATCAGAGCGCTTTGCTGCGCAGGCGCTGCCGACACTGCTAGTGCTGCACGGTTCACGCGTGGTCGCACGTCACCTG
>JBPYFK010000038.1:0-17927 GCA_051984675.1 Pseudonocardiaceae bacterium
AGCGCGTGCTTGAGTGCCGCCTCGGCCTCCGCCCATTCGGACAGCTCGCCGACGTACTTGTCCGGACGGGTGGACAGCTCCGCCTCGAACTCGGTCAGCCCGAAGTCGCGCAGCAGCCCGACCACGAAGGCCAGCAGCGAGGCCAGCTCGTCCTGCAGCTGGTCCGGGGTGCAGAAGATGTGCGAGTCGTCCTGGGTGAAGCCGCGGGCCCGGGTCAGGCCGTGCACCACGCCGGACTTCTCGTACCGGTACACCGAGCCGAACTCGAACAGGCGCAGCGGCAGCTCCCGGTAGGAACGACCCCGCGAGCGGTAGATCAGGTTGTGGAAGGGGCAGTTCATCGGCTTGAGGTAGTAGTCCTGCCCCGGCTTGCGGACGTTTCCGTCGGTGTCGCGCTCCTCGTCCAGGTGCATCGGGGGGAACATGCCGTCGGCGTACCAGCTCAGGTGCCCCGAGGTCTCGAACAGCGCGGACTTGGTGATGTGAGGCGAGTACACGAACTGGTACCCGGCTTCCTCGTGCCGGCGCCGCGAGTAGTCCTCCATCTCCCGGCGGATGATGCCGCCCTTGGGATGGAACACCGGCAGGCCGGAGCCGATCTCCTCCGGGAAGCTGAACAGGTCCAGCTCGGCGCCGAGCCGCCGGTGGTCGCGGCGCTCGGCCTCGGCCAGCCACTCCAGGTGCGCGTCCAGCCGCTCCTTGGACTCCCAGGCGGTGCCGTAGATGCGCTGCAGTTGCTGGTTCTTCTGGTCACCGCGCCAGTAGGCGGCGGCAGTGCGCATCAGCTTGAACGCCGGGATGTACCGGGTGTGCGGCACGTGCGGACCGCGGCAGAGGTCGCCCCAGACGACCTCGCCGTGCCGGTCGATGTTGTCGTAGATCGACAGGTCGCCCTCGCCGACCTCCATCACCTCGCTGGTGTCCACCCCGTCGGAGTCCGAACCCGACTTGAGGTCGACCAGCTCCAGCTTGTACGGCTCGGCGGCCAGCTCGGTCTTCGCCTCGGCCACCGACCCCAGCACGCGGCGGGAGAACTTCTGGCCGGACTTGATGATCTGCTTCATGCGCTTCTCGAGCGCCTGCAGATCCTCCGGGGTGAACGGGCGGTCCACGTCGAAGTCGTAGTAGAAGCCGTCCTTGACCGGCGGGCCGATGCCCAGCTTGGCTTCGGGGAACTGCTGCTGTACCGCCTGCGCGAGCAGGTGGGCAGTCGAGTGGCGGATGACGCTGAGCCCGTCCGGGGTGTCGGCGGCGACCGCCTCCACCTCGACGTCGGCCTCCGGCGCCCACGCCAGGTCACGCAACTGCCCCTGCGGGTCTCGCACCACGACGGTCGCGCTCGGCCCCTTGGACGGCAGGCCGGCCTCGGTGACCGCGTCTGCCGCAGTAGTGCCCGCCGGCACCTTCACCACGGGTGCCTGCGGGGCTGGGGGCGGCGAAACGGACACGGTCGCTCCTTCAACAACTTCGGACAACTTCTGCGTGCTCTGCTCGCGTCGGTTCCACATCCGGCACTCGCGCGGCGGCCAGCCACGGCCGCAGCCGCGCCAGCCGCACCGTCGCTGCTCCTTCGATGCTATCGACCGCGGCCGTCCGGGTTTTGCGCACATCCCGCTGCCGGTCCGCCGCCCGCCATCGCCTCGACCTCCAGGGCGGACGCCAGCTGCCCGCCCCGGCTGCCCTGGACAGCCACCACGCCCAGCTCGCGCAGGCGTTGCTCCTGGATCTCGCGGTCGACCCCGTCGATCACGACCACGAGATCCAGCAGCTTGGCTGCCTCCACCAGGCTGGACAACACCTGCCGGTCGAGCGGGTCCGGCCCGTCCGGCGCGGCGAAGCTGTCCAGGTACCGGCCAGTGATCTTGACCTCGCGCACCGGCAGCTCGCGCAGCCGGTGCAGGCGGGTGTAGTCGCTGCCGAAGTCCTCGACCACCAGACGCACCCCCATCTCGGCCAGGATCTCCGCGGTGTCGACCGGGTCGCCCTTCTCGTCGAACAGCGCGGACTCGGGCACGCCGAACCCGACCCGGTCCGGCGCCATGCCGGTTTCCCGCAGGATGCGCTGCACCTCTGCGATCAGCTCCGGGTCCCGGAACTGGCGGTAGGACAGGCTGATCCCGATGTACGGAGCCCGGTCACCGAGCTGCCGCAGCCAGTGGGCGCCGTGCTCGCAGGCTCGCCGCAGCACCCAGTACCCGAGCCGGACGATGAGCCCGGTCTCCTGGGCGAGGCCGAGGAAGGTCGTGGTGTCCAGCTCACCGAGGTCTGGATGGTCCCAGCGCACCTCGGCTTCGGCGCCGATCAGACTCCCCTCGCCGACCAGGACGACCGGCCGGTACTCCACGAAGAACTGGTCCTCGTCGAGGGCGGCCGGCATGGTCGCCGACAGCTTGAAGCGCACCCGGGCGGCCTCGTTGAGCTCGCTGTCGAACAACACCCACTGTGCCTTGCCCTCGCTCTTGGCCCGGTACAGCGTGATGTCGACGTCGCGCAGCAGCTCGTCCGCGCCGAATCCGTCGACCTCGCGTTCCACCACGCCGACGCTGGCCGAGGCATTGAGCTCGTGCCCGCCGATCCGCACCGGCAAGGTGATCTCGGCGAGCAGGTGCTCGACCAGGCCCAGCACCGCGCTGGTACCCGGCGAGTCGGGGACGAGGACGACGAACTCGTCACCGCCCATCCGGGCTACCAGCGCGCTCGCTGCGTTGGCGACCGTTTTCAGCCGCTGCGCGATCACCCGCAACAGGTCATCCCCGATCGGGTGACCCAGGCTGTCGTTGATCGCCTTGAAGCCGTCCAGATCGAAGTAGCACAGCCCCACGCGCCGGCCCGCGTGTTTCGGCGTGAGCGCGGCTTCCAGCCGGCTGCGCAGCAGCGTGCGGTTGGCCAGCCCCGTCAGCGGGTCCTGCATCGCCTGGCGGCGCAGGTGTTCCTGCAGCATGTGCCGCTCGGTGATGTCCTCGTAGAGCACCACTTGGTAGTCGGGTTCGCCGTCGGCGTCCCGCACCAGTGACGCGGACAGCTGGGTCCAGATGTGCTCGCCTTCCGGCGTGCAGTGCCGGGTCTGCACCTGCGCGACCTCCCGCTCGCCGGCCAGCAGGTCCGCCTCGGCGATCCGCAGTTCGGCGACCCAGTCCTCGTCGGCGAGGTCGTACACGGTGCACTCGATCAGTTCCTCCCGCGTGCGGTGGAAGATCCGCCGCATCGAGGCGTTGACGTCCTCGATGCGACCGTCCAGCGACACGATCGCGATACCCAGCGCGGACGAGGTGAACACCGCGCGGAAGCGGGCCTCACTCTCGCGCAACGCCTCCTCCGCCGCGTCCCTGGCGCGCAGCACAGCGTCCTTGATGATCTCCTGCTCCCCCAGTGTGCGCTCCCTCAACCCCTCTCCGAAGCCGGCAGCCAGCGCACTGCTCATCGCGATGACCCGGTCCGTGGCGGCGGAGCCGTCCACCAGCTTGGGAAGGTCCTCCTGGACCAGCCGAAGCGTGCGTCGCAGCGCCACCATCCCGGTGAAATGGGCCATCACGAGGCCGTTGCCAACTTCGTGGGCCGGTGCGGTGGAGAACGGGTCAGCGGCCAGCGAGCCGACCAGCTTGCGCATGTACCCGTCCAGCAGCGACTCGACCTCCGGGCGGGCCAGCGGTACGTAGCTGGTGCCGATGATCTCGCTTGCCCACTGCCGGACGAGCTCGGCGCGGTCCTGGTCAGGCATGATGACCGCGTCCCGACGCCTCACACCTTCCGACCAACGGCTCCGTACACAATGGACCGCTCAGGCTCCTCCCAGACGTCTTCGTCGGCTTCCGGGTGCCATTCGGGGACATACACCACTCCGGGTTCGACGAGCTCGAAATCCGACAGCAGGCCCGTGACCTCGTCCTTCGAACGCAGGGTTACGGGGTTGCTGCTGTTCTCGTAGAGCTTGACCAGCCCCCGCACACCTTCCGGGTAGTGATCCCCCGTGACGTGCGAGAACCCCAGCAGGCTCCCGGGCGTCAAGCGCTCGTGGAACCGCTGGATCACCTCGCGAGGGCGAGCCGAATCCGGGACGAAGTGCACCAGCGCCACCATCATCAGCCCCACCGGCTCGGAAAAGTCCAGCAGGCGCCGGGTTTCCGGCGCGTCCAGCACGTCCTCCACGTCGAGCAGGTCCGCTTGCACGATCGTGGCCCGCTCGTTGCCGTCCAGGATCGTCTTGCTGTGCGCGACCGCGACCGGTTCGTTGTCCACGTACACGACGCGGGACTCGGGGTCGGCCTTCTGCGCGATCTCGTGCACGTTGCCGACGGTCGGGATACCGGAGCCGATGTCCAGGAACTGCCGGATTCCCTGGTTGATGCAGTACCGCACGACCCGCCGCAGGAACGCGCGGTTGTTGTACGCGACTTCCCGAGCGTTCGGCACGACCTGCAGGACCTTGTTGGCCAGCTCGCGGTCTACCGCGAAATTGTGCGCTCCCCCGAGGTAGTAGTCGTAACAGCGCGCGGCGCTGGGCTTCTCCAGATCAACATCCTTGGGCAACCAGCTCGGCCGCTGTGCCATGTATCTCCCTCTCTCCCGTCACGGCGTCGTCCGTGGAGCCCTCCGCTTGGACGTACGCGAGCGCGCGTTACTCGCGAACGCGCACATCCATCCCCCAAACCCCGCGGCCGGCACGGGGAGTCGCTCTCGCACTACGCGCCAAAGCGCCCCTGCAGCCGATCCCAGCTACGTCCGACCGGACGGGCTGATCAAATCGGATCATACTGTGACGAACCGCGCTCAGTCACTCACACGTGGTAATAGGAAGGCGTTTCAGCGCTCAAATATGAGGATCGTCACCGCCCGCATCGCGGGATTGGGGCTTAGGCATACCTAAGGTAGTGAGGGCAGGTCTTGCGGTACTGACCTGTCGTACCCGGCAACCCAGTGACGCGCCGGACGTAGAGCAGGAGGAAATGACGTGACCCGCCCGCTGCGAGTAGCGATCGTCGGGGCCGGACCAGCCGGCGTGTACGCCGCCGACATCCTCACCAAGTCCGAGACGTCCGTCGACATCGACCTGTTCGACCGGATGCCCGCCCCCTACGGCCTGGTCCGCTACGGCGTGGCCCCGGACCACCCCCGGATCAAGGGCATCGTCGGCGCCCTTCAGCGCATCATGGAGAAGCCAGAGATCCGCTTTCTCGGCAACGTCAACTACGGCGAGGACCTCAAGCTGGAAGACCTGCGCCGCTACTACGACGCGGTCATCTTCGCCACCGGCGCGGACGGCGACCGGGCGTTGAACATCCCGGGCATCGACTTACCGGGCAGCCACGGCGCCGCCGACTTCGTGTACTGGTACGACGGTTACCCCGATGCGCCGCGCGAATGGACGCTGGACGCACGCAGCGTCGCGGTCGTCGGCGCGGGCAACGTGGCCATCGACGTCGCCCGCATCCTGGCCAAGCAGGCAGAGGACCTGCTGAGCACGGAAATCCCGGACAACGTCTACCAGGGCCTGAAGTCCTCGCAGGTGACGGACGTCCACCTGTTCGCCCGGCGCGGCCCCGCACAAGCGAAGTTCACCCCGCTGGAGCTTCGGGAGCTGGACCACCAGCCCGGCGTCGAGCTGATCGTGCACCCGGAAGGCTTCGAACTCGACGAGGCCAGCGAAGCGGAGATCCGCAGCAGCAACCAGGTCAAGTCGATCGTCAAGACGCTGCAGGACTGGGCACTGCGGGACCCGCGCGGCGACACCCCGCGCCGGCTGCACTTCCACTTCCTGCGCCGACCGGTCGAGATCACCGGCGATGGTCAGGTGGAGGGCATCACTACCGAGGTCATGGAGCTGACCGGGGACGGCAACGTGCGCGGCACCGGCGAGTTCGAAACCGTGCCGGTACAGGCGGTCTACCGGGCGGTCGGTTACCTCAGCTCGCCGCTGACCGACATCCCCTTCGACCACGCCAGCGGCACCATCCCGAACGACGGCGGGCGCGTGCTCGACATGGACGGTGACCACATTCCCGGCGTCTACACGACCGGCTGGGTCAAGCGCGGGCCGGTCGGCCTCATCGGCCACACCAAGGGCGACGCGCTGGAGACCATCAACAACCTCCTGGAGGACGTTGCCGGCAGGGTCGGGGCGGACTCCGAGCCGGTCGAGCCGGAGCGCGAAGGCGTGCTGAAGCTGCTGGACGAGCACGGTGTCGCGTACACGACGTGGGAAGGCTGGACCCGCCTGGACGCCCACGAGATCGCACTCGGCGCAGCCGAGGGTCGGGAGCGGATCAAGGTCGTGCCGAAGGAAGAGATGATCTCCATCTCGCGGGCGGACAGCTGACCGGCTGCTGACCAGGAGCCGGGCTCGCGCGGAGCAGCGCGAGCCCGGCTTTGTTTGCCGGCTGGCCGACGAGTTGGAAGACGACGCGATCAGGCGGCAACACGCGGACTCTCTCGTGATCGTCCCCGACGGTCAATCTGCTGCTCTCTGCGGTGCTCTCGGGCTTCCCGCAGCACCCTCGCGCGCACGCGTGGTGGGAACAATCCGTCAACGGCCGCGCCCGTATCGGACTGACCCAGCCGCTCTGTTCGCCTTTCTTCAACCCGCTCCTGTGACCCCGCGATCAAGGGCGAGAAGGTCATCGAGATCGGCTGGACCGCCAGCCCGGCACGCGTGCGAGCGTGGCGCACCTCGATCACTGACGCGCCGCTACGCTCAGACTAAGTCGTCGAACTCGCCCGCCTGGATGCCCTTGACCCAGGCCATCATCTCGGTGCGCGTGAACAGAAGAGCACCTTCGTCCGGGAAGTTGCTGTTGCGGACGGCAATCCGACCGTCCGCTAACGCGGCGACCTCCACGCAGGTGCCGTTTCCCCCGCTAAAGCTCGACTTCCGCCAGGCTGCCTTGCTCAGATCCGGCGCGGACACGGCAGCTCCTTACACCCGGCTACTTCTCCAACATCGCCTTGATCAGCGCTGCCGATTGCTCCGGTCCGAGCGCGACGCGCTGCAGGCTCTCCGCCGCCATGGTATAGGAGTCGACCTGATCTGGGTCTTGGATGTAGACGGCGCCGTCGTGCAACTCGCTGTAGCCGATGGAACGCACGTTTTCAAAGTCCAGCACGATGAACTGCCCGGTATATGCCGAGTGCAGGCCGTCTTCCGGTCGCACGACCTGGATCGTGATGTTCGGGCGTTCCGCGATTTCAAGCAGGTGTTGGAGTTGTGCATGATGCAGCTCAGAACTCCCCACGCGCAACCGAAGTGCGGCTTCGGCGATCACGGCATGGAGGTGAAGTGGCCGCTGCTGGTCCGCGAGCCGGCGCGTCCGGGCCATGCGGAACCCGACAAAGCGCTCGCCGTGATCTTGGCGAACGCGAGGTGTACCCGAAGTAGCCGCCCGCGCGTAGTCCTCCGTCTGGAGCAGGCCCGGGATGATGACCGGCTCGAAGACGAACTCGCGCTCGGCCAATCCTTCCAGTCCCACAAAGGTCTTCAGCCAGTCCGGCACGACCTGTGCCCACGGCGCCCACCAGGTCGCCTGATCAGCTCGACCGGTCAGTGTTGTCAGGCGGTCGATGTCGTGCTGCTCGATTTCGTAGGTCTTGAGCAGCTGGGCGATGTCGTCCGGGTCCTGCTGCTGGCGCCCGGTTTCCATGTGGCCGATCTTGGCTTTGGACATACCCGTCAGCCCGCTCACGACCGCCAGCGACATTCCGGCTTCGTTGCGGTACCGCGCCAGCTCCACCCCGATCAGCCACCGTAGCGGCGAAGGATCACCACGCACGACCATGTGCCACCTCCTGTTCGCTGACCTGGTCAACATCATGGCGCAGCCCGACGCCGAGATCTTCACCTGATCGAGGAATTTTCCCATGAGACGTCTATCGATACTTTCAATGTCGACAGTTCGTCCTCGTTCGCCGGGCGCCGGAACCCCGGGCGGGAAGGAGAATCGGATGGTGCTGCACACCTCCAACGGCAGTGGAGGCGACGACTTCGAGGAGCCGGAACTCCCCGATGAGCCGCTCTGCGACGAGTCGGAATTCGCCGCACTGATCGGAGAGGAGGTCAACGTCAGCGCACCCAAGGTTTTCGCCGTCGTCCAGGAGTACGGCGAACGTGCTGATTACCACGTCGCCGCTTGGGGCATGTCTTTCGACGACCGCGCCGAAGTCGTCAGCGTGGACCGCAGGATGCGGATGAGCTTCCGGTCTCTGGACCGGGTGCTGCGTAGCTTCTGCTGGGGACCGAACATCACGGCTCGACTCGTCTGGGCCGCCCAGCCCTGAGCTGTCCTATGTAGACGATCCATCTTCCAGGCGCTGGTACACCGAGACCGTCACTGATCCGGTCACGTCTACGGGTTCCGGTAGCTCGGCCAGCCGCGCACGCATCGCGGCGTCCTCGGTGTGCCAGGCGCTTGGCCCCATCGCCACCAGCGTCTCGACCTCGTCTCGCCGCAGCCGCATCGAGAACTCGCACTCGCCGTGCTCCAGCATCTTGAACGTGCCGCCGAGTTGCTCGCCGAGTCGCTGCTGCTTGCGCTCGTCCACGTTGAGCAGTCCGAGCGCGTCGACGAGTTCCGCGAGGTGCCTGGCAGTGGGTGTGACCACCACCAGGCAGCCTCCCTGCTGGAGCACCCGGCGCATCTCCGCAGCGTTGCGCGGCGCGAAGACGTTCAACACGACCGACGCCGCGTCGGCGCGTACCGGGATGCTTCGCCAGACGTCCGCGACCACGGACCCGACTCGCTGGTGAGCCTTCGCCGCCCTTCGCGCCGCGTACTTCGACACGTCCATGGCGACCCCGACCCGCTCCGGCAGCCGGTCCATCACGCGAGCGAGGTAGTACCCGGTGCCCGCACCGGCATCGAGCACGACGCCACCCGGCACGGCGCCGGCCGCACGCTCCGCCGCCGCCGCGACGTGCTCGGCGATGGGGTCGTAATGCCCGGCCGCCAGGAACGACACCCGGGCCGCGACCATCGCGGCCGTGTCGCCGGCGACACCCCGCTCGCGCCCGGACAGCAGGCTGACATAGCCCTGGCGCGCGATGTCGAACAAATGCCCAGACGCGCAGCGCAACGACTGCCCAGAAGCGATCTGACCAGCGGAAACCGGACCGACGGGCAGCAGCCCGGCCCCGCAGTGCGGGCAGGCCAGGGCTTGCACCACCTCGCTGAGCACGCCATCCTCCTTACCCATTTCCCACACACCGCACATGGCGACCTGGTCCGAAACACGACCTACCATGGGGACGACCTAAGCGGTGCGAAGTCCTGCGGCACAGGAACGGAGCCGGTGATGCAGGCAGCATCGACTCTAGGCCCCGCACTCGTGGGGTCGTGGTTCTGGGCACCGGAGTACTGGCTGGCGCGCGTCGTGGTGCAGCGGCTGCTCGCCTTCACCTACCTCCTCGGCTTCACGACAGTCGTGCACCAGCTGCCCGCGTTGCTCGCGGACAACGGCTTGACGCCGATCCGGCCGTTCCTGCGGATCGGATTCCGGCGCGCCCCGAGCCTGTTCCACCTGCACTACTCCGACCGCGCGTGCCTCGCGGTCGCGTGGGTGGGGGTGGTGGTCAGCGCGGCCCTGCTTCTCGGCCTGCCCGACCTCCTGTCCGGTACCACCGCCGTGGCCGTCGGGATGGCGTGCTGGGCACTGCTGTGGGCGCTGTACCTGTCGATCGTCAACGTCGGCCAGGTCTGGTACTCGTTCGGGTGGGAGTCGCTGCTGTTGGAGGCCGGCTTCCTGGCCATCTTCCTTGGACCGGCCAGTACCGCGCCACCGGCGCCGGTGATCTGGTTACTGTGCTGGCTGCTGTTCCGAGTCGAGTTCGGCGCCGGGATGATCAAGATTCGCGGTGACCGGTGTTGGCGCGACCTCACGGCGCTGTACTACCACCACGAGACGCAACCGATGCCGGGACCGCTGAGCCGCTCGTTCCACCAGTTGCCGCGCCCGCTGCACCGGGCGGAGGTGGCGGCCAACCACTTCACCCAACTCCTGGTGCCCTTCTTCCTGTTCGCTCCGCAGCCCGCCGCCGACGTCGCCGCGCTCCTCGTGGTGCTGACCCAGCTGTGGCTGATGCTGTCCGGGAACTTCGCGTGGCTGAACTTCCTCACCATCACGCTGGCGTTTTCCGCCATGAACAACGCCCTGCTGGGATCGGTCCTGCCGGTTCAAGTACCAGCCGTGCAACCACCCTCGCCCGCCTGGCACCAGGTCGCGGTGATCGCGCTCACGGCGATGATGGTCGTGCTCAGCTACTGGCCGGCACGGAACCTGCTCAGCCGGCAGCAGGTCATGAACCGCAGCTTCAACAAGCTGCACCTGGGCAACACCTACGGTGCCTTCGGCAGCGTCACCCGCACTCGCCACGAGGTGGTCGTCGAGGGCACCTCCGACCCCGACCCCGGCGAGGGCACGGCGTGGTACGAGTACGAGTTTCCGGGTAAGCCGGGAGACCCGCTGCGGCGACCGCCCCAGGTGGCGCCCTATCACCTGCGGCTGGACTGGCTGATGTGGTTCGCCGCGATCTCCCCCGGCTATGCCAGCCCATGGTTACCGCGCATGTTGAAGGCGCTGCTGCAAGGCAACGCGGAGGTGGACCGGCTGCTGCGACACAACCCGTTCCCGGACGAGCCACCGAAGTTCGTCCGAGCACAGCTCTATCGGTACCGGTTCACCACCAAGCAGGAAAGGCAGGCCAACGGAGCCTGGTGGGAGCGCACGTTCGTGACCGAGTACGTCCCACCCGTCTCCCTGGAAGACACCCGGATCGTGTGATCACCAGTCGGGTCGTAGGGGCATGTGCGCGTCGGTGTCGTCCAGCCGCACGCCGAGCATCTGGTGCAGTTCGATGTTGTTGCGTTCGAAGCCCAACCGCGATCCGACCATGTACAGCCGCCAGGTGCGGGCGCGCACTGCCCCGACCTCCCGCACCGCTTCGTTCCAGTGCGCGTCCAGGTTCGCCGACCATCGGGTGAGCGTCTTCGCGTAGTGCTCCCGCAGGTTTTCGGTGTGGCGCACCTCGAACCCGTTGTCGTGCATCGCCGATGCCAGCGTGCCCGGTGATTCCAGCTCGCCGTCCGGGAAGATGTAGCGGGTGATGAACTTGTTCGTACGGCTGCTCCCGCTGTTGTCCGCCCGGGTGATGCAGTGGTTGAGCAGCCGCCCCCCTGGCTTCAGCTTGCCGTACAGGAAGGAGAAGTAGGGGTCCAGTTGCGACCGTCCGATGTGCTCTGTCAGGCCGATGGAGCTGATCGCGTCGAAGTCCGTTTCGACCACGTCGCGGTAGTCGAGGTGACGGACTTCGGCGAGATCCGCGAGCCCCTGCTCCGCGATCGCCTTCTGCGCCCACCGCGCCTGCTGCCGGGAGAGCGTCACGCCCAGGGCGCGGACGCCCTGCTTGGCGGCGTGCATGACCATCCCGCCCCACCCGCAGCCGACGTCGAGCAGGCGCATTCCCTTCCGCAGCCCGAGCTTGCGCGCCACCAGCTCGTGCTTGGTGTACTGCGCCTCCTCCAGGGACGAGCCTTCCTCGGGAAAGACCGCGCACGTGTAGGTCATCGAAGGCCCGAGAACCCATTCGTAGAACCGGTTCGAGACGTCGTAGTGGTGGGAGATCACCTTCTGGTCCTGCGACTTGGAATGCCTCCGCAGCCTCCCCCAGAAGGTATTGACGTACTCCTCGGCGGGCCGGCGCACGGGCCACCACACCCGGTACGCGGCGAGCCGGGCGGCGAGTTCGGCCCGCGCCGCCAGCGGGATGTCGTCGAGGCTCAGCTCCGGAAAGCCGGCCAGCGCCGTGTGCAGATCGCCCGCGACGTCGATACTTCCGGTGATGTAGGCGCGTGCCAGCCCGAGCGCCCCAGGCGCCGCCGCGACATGCGACAGCGCCAGCGGCGCGCGGATCTCGACGCGCACATCCGCACCCACCTGCCCGGCACGGCTGCCGTCGTAGGCACGGAACTCCACCGGAACGTCATCGCCCACCACGCGCGAAAACAGCTGTGCTAGCGCCATGACACCCAATCTCCTTGCCCTGCGGTCTCGCTTCCTGCTGCTATTAATAGCCACTGCTTCCGGTTACTGCTGTCGCACGCATTTCTCGTACAGATCAGGCAGCCGTCCGGCCGGGTCGTAGCTGGACTTCAGGTCCTGGTAGGCGGAACCGTTGTAGAGCCGCGCGAATTCCGCACGCGAGTAGTACGACGTGGAGTAGAGCGACTTGTGGCCGTCGAGATCGGTCACCATCCGCTCGATCGCGCGGTTGTGCGTGCCGTCGGGCTGACCGTCGGCCAGCGGCACCGACGCCCAGAAGCCGACGTTGACGTAGTTCGTCGCCGGGTCCATCGGGTACAGCGGCCAGCCCTGCGGGTCACGTAGCCGTACCGGACACAGCCAGATCGGGCTGATCCCGATCTCGGCGTGGAAGAACTCCAGGAACGCGGCCAGGTTCCCGACCGGGATCTCCACGTCCTGGATCACCGGTTCACGCGCCGGCTGCCCGCGCAGCCTCTCCACTCTGGAGCTGAGCTGGAACCGCCGGTCCCAGGCCACGACCCGCCGGTAGACGTCCGACCGCAGGTAGCGGCGCGGCCACAGCCTGCGGATCACGGGGTGCTGTGCGCCCAGCGCCTGAGAGCACCAGAACCAGTCGGTGTCCCAGCGCCACAGGTAGTCGCGTACCCGCAGGTGGTCGGTCCGGCGTTCGCGGATCGAGCGGTAGTAGATGCGCTGGCCGGTGTAGTCGCTGGCCTCCGGCGCATCTGGTTGGAAGTTCCCCAGCGTCAGGTAGATCTCGTCCGGTCCGAAGACCGTGCCGTCCAGAAAGTCCACGGGCTCGCCGTCGAACTGGCGACCCCGGCAGATCTCGTCGATCGCGGAGGCGCACTCGTCCGCGCTACCGAAACGAACGTGCCGCAGTCGCACGAAGTTCTCGACCGGTTCCAGCTCGATGACCAGGCGCAGCCCGTAGCCGAGCGAGCCGTACGAGTTGGGCAGGCCGCGGAAGAGGTCCGCGTGCTCGTTGTCTGGGCGGGCGACAACGATCCGGCCGTCACCGGTGAGCACCTCCGCCTCACGCACGGATTCGTGCGGCAGCCCGTTGCGGAACGACGACGACTCGATACCGAGACCGGCGACCGCGCCACCGAGCGTGATCGTCTTCAGCTGCGGTACGACCAGCGGCATCAGTCCGTGGGCCAGGGTCGCGTCCGCCAGGTCCTCGTAGGTCGTCATGCCCTGCACCTCGGCGGTGCGGGCTTCCGCGTCCACCGACAGCACCTGGTTGAGTCGGCTGACGTCCAGTCCGGTGGCCTGGCGGGCGCCGAAGCGAAACAGGTTCGACGTGGTCTTGGCAAGTCGGACCGGCTGGCCGGGTGGCACCCGCCGGTACTGGGCCGCCAAGTCAGCGACGGCGGCATCGTGGTCTACAGGTCCCGCGGTCCTGCTGTTCGCGCCCATAGTGGACCACCCTAGGGCGATCTACGGCGCAGAGCACCACGTTTCGGGTGATTTGAGCTGTTCGGACCTCTGGGCCGAGTGAGGTGTCGCGGGCAGTTGTTCTCACCGCTATCGGGCGGATGACCGATGGCCGAGGCGGCGGGTGCGGGCAGCGTGGCACACGCCCAGTGACGTGTACCGCACCCCGTATCGCGCCGACTTCGTCCGATCCGACGAAAGTCGCGGCGATACGTTAGGGAAATCGACAAACGGCGATGCGAACCGCACACGTACGGTTCATCGAAACTTTGCAGCTGCCCATTCCCAGCGGGGGAAATCCGGCATGGGAAACAGCTCATCCATGTGAATCCGAAGGAGGAAGACGTGACCTCCACGCAGCCACGCCTGCAGCCCGGGCGGGGGGTGCTTCGCCGCAAACCCATCGAGCAGATCACCGACGAGTCGGAATCCGGTCTGCGCAGGTCGCTGGGGTTGTGGCAGCTCACCGCGATCGGTATCGGCGGCATTATCGGCGCGGGAATCTTCTCGCTCGCCGGCGAAGTCGCGAACGAGAAAGCCGGTCCCGGTGTGCTGCTGTCGTTCCTCATCGCCGGCGTCGCCAGTGCCGCCGCCGCATTCTCCTATGCCGAATTCGCCGGCATGATTCCGAAAGCCGGCTCCGCTTACACCTACGGCTACGCGGTACTCGGCGAGGTGGTCGGCTGGTTCATCGGCTGGGACCTCCTGCTGGAGTACACCGCGATCGTCGCCGTGGTAGCGATCGGGATCTCCGGCTACTTCAACGACCTGCTGGGACTCCTTCACCTCAAGCTTCCGCTGTGGATGTCCGGCGCGCCGGGAACCGAGGCGTCACACCACGCGCCGCCAGGCAGCTACAAGATCAACCTGTTCGCGGTGCTGTTGTGCCTGTTCATCGCGTTCATGCTCAACCAGGGCATGAAGAACGCCGCGCGGTTCGAGAGCCTGCTGGTGTACCTGAAGATCGGCGTGGTGCTGCTGGTGGTCGTCGTCGGCGCGTTCCACATTCATGCCGGCAACTACCAGCCGTTCCTGCCCTACGGCATCGGCGGCGCGTTCAGCGGCGCGGCCACCGTGTTCTTCGCCGTGTTCGGCTACGACGCGATGTCGACGGCGGCCGAGGAGTCCAAGGACGCCCAGCGGCACATGCCGAAGGCGATCGTCTACTCGCTGGCCGTGTCGATGGTGCTGTACGTGCTGGCCTGCCTGGTGCTGACCGGGATGATCCCGTACCCGAAGATCAACCCGGACAGCGCGTTCTCCAGCGCCTTCGCGGATGTCGGGCTGCCGGCGATCGGCGTGGTCATCGCGGTCGGCGCCATCCTGGGCATCCTCACGGTCCTGTTCACGTTCATGCTCGGCGTCAGCCGCGTGGGCTTCGCGATGAGCCGGGACGGTCTGCTGCCGCCGTGGTTCTCCAAGACTCATCCGGTGCGTAAGGTGCCCTCCCGCATGACCTGGGTGGTCGGTATCGCGTCCGCGCTGATCGCGGGGCTGCTGCCGATCAAGGACGCCGCGGAACTCACCAACATCGGCATTCTCCTGGCGTTCGTCGTCGTGTGCGTGGCGATCATCGTGCTCCGCTACCGCCGGCCGGACCTGCAGCGCGGCTTCCGCTGCCCCGGAATGCCGATCGTCCCGCTGATCGGGGTCGTCTTCTCGCTGTGGCTGGTGACGTTCCTGGAGCCGGTCACCTGGCTGCGCTTCGCGGTGTGGTTCGTTCTCGGCCTGCTGGTCTACGCCTTCTACGGCTATCGCCACTCCAAGCTCAACGCCGCACAGGAACACGAGCCTGTGGCGTAGCGCTGGGGCCACCACTCCGACGTCCCCCTCTCCAGCCGCCCGGTCCGGCAACCGATCTCGTCGGACCGGGCGGCTGGCCTTGCCGACCTACGGTCTTGGGCTTCAGGTGAGCCGGGATGGCGGACGACTCGGCGTGTCATGAACGGGCGCTACGAACCGCCCTCGCGCCGGGCGAGCAACAGCAGCAGGTGGGTGCTCAGCCGCTCGGCCGGCTCGTCGAGATCGAGGCCGGCGAGCTCGGTCGCGCGTCGGACGCGGTAGCGCAAGGTGTTGGGGTGAACCCGCAGCTGGTTCGCCGCGGACCGGACATCGCCGAAGCTCTCCAGGTAGGCCAGCAGCGAGCGGGCGAACTCGGTGCCGTGCTCCGCGTCGTGCTCGACCAGCGCCGACACCCTGGGGTCACGGATGTGCTCACTGTCGTGCACGAGTGTGAGCATCTCGCTGACCAGCGCTCGCGCGCGGACGTCCGCGATGGTGGCGATGTCGGTGCCCAGGTCGTGCGCCATCGCGTCGAGCACCCGGTCGGCCTCGACCCGGGAGGCCGCCACCCCCTCAAGCGTGCGCGCGGCCGACCCGACCGCAACCTGCACGCGGACCCGCAGGTGCCGGGCCGCGGCCGTGACGATCTCCCGGCTGAGATGGACGATCGCGGACTCCGCAGCGCGCTCGGCCAGGTCCGGCAGCAGGGCGTACACCCGGGAGCCGAGGGTGGTGACCAGAGCGCTTCGCCGGTAGGCGGCCGCGTGCACCGAGATCAGGCTGGTCATCTCGGTGCGCTGGAGTTCCAGCTCGGAGCGGTCGGAGACGGTGCCCGCCTGATCCGGCCGCAGGGTGAACACGACGACGGCGGCCGGTTTCGCCGCGTCCGCACCGATGTTCTCGGCCACCGACCTGGCGTTGATCCGCCCGTCCAGCAAGCCGGTGAGCAGGTTCTCCCGGAATCGGGGAGCGGCGTTGACCTGCGTGCGTTCCCGGATCAGGTGCAGCGCGGCCACTCGACCGGCGCCCAGCAGCGCACGCTCGGAACGCTCGGTGAACGCATGCGCGCCTTCCTGCACCCAGATCGTGCCGAGGAACTGCGCGCCTGCGTGGATGCCGACGGCGAGCCGCCGCCGGATGCCCAGTTCCGGGCGTGGGTCGATGTGCACGACCTCGTCGCCGCCGCGTAGCCGCTGGTAGACGCCCCACTGGCGCAGCATCGCCAGGTACTGCTCGGGACCGCGCCGGCCCAGGACCGACAACCTGCGCAGCTCGTCGACCTCGTCGTCAGACCGCGAGTAGGCGAGTACCCGGCTGCTGGCGTCCTCGATGCTGACGATGCCGTCGGTCATCGCGGCCACCGTCTGCGCGAGGGCGAACAGGTCGCCCAGCGCCTCGCCGGTGTCCGCGTCCGTGGTCAGCCTGGCATTGTCTACAGTGGAGCGTGCCAGCGACTCCAGCTGCTCCCAGCGGACCTCCGGTCGCACCCCGAGCAGGGCGACACCGCCGTCGATGGCGGCGTCCCGGAGCGGGTCGACATCCCCGTCCTCGTCGACCTTCACCGCGACCGCCGCCGCGCCCCGGCGAGCCGCGGCGCGCACCAGCCGGATAGCTGACCGGCCGCGTGCGCCGATCACGAGCACCAACTCACCGGTGTGGGTGTCGGACTGATCGTCCGGGTCGAGGATCACGACGTCCCGCACCGGGATGTCGAATCCGCGCGGAGCGGCCAGGACGTCAACCAGCGGGTCGCCGACCGCGATGAGCAGCTGGCGCAGGGCCGCACCGGGCGCTTCGGCTTCACCCACGGTGTCCTCGGTTCAGCGTAAGGTGCCGGGCTTTGTTCGCCTGAACAAGCCTGCCGAGTGAATCATAGCCCAGCGGACAACGGCGCGGCGCCTTCCGGCTCCTACTGTGACCTGACACTTTGCGAGTCACGCCCCACCCCGTCGTGGGACCACAAGGAGGCAGCGCGATGGACGCCATCACCACCGTCCCCGTTCCCGCCAACGAGCCGGTGTACGGCTACGAGCCGGACTCGGCACGCCGGGAGTCCCTGCGACGCCGACTGACCGAGCTCGAAGCTGAGCAGCCCGAGCTGACCAGCACCGTCGCGGGTGAGCAGCGGATGGCCCGGGGTGAGCGGTTCGACGTCGTGCAGCCGCACGACCACGGCCACGTGTTGGGCGTGTCCGCCAACGCCACGCGCGACGATGTCGCGGACGCGGTCCGGGCGGCCAAGGACGCCAGCGCGGAGTGGCGGGCGCTGCCGTTCGACGAGCGGGCGGCGGTGCTGCTGCGGGCGGCAGACCTGCTGGCGGGGCCGTGGCGGGACACGATCAACGCCGCCACCATGCTGGGGCAATCCAAGTCGGCGCAGCAGGCCGAGATCGACTCCGCCTGCGAGCTGATCGACTTCCTGCGGTTCAACGTGCATTACGCGCGGCGGATTCTGGCGGAGCAGCCCAGCTCGGTGCCGGGTGAGTGGAACCGGATGGAGTACCGGCCGCTGGACGGGTTCGTCACGGCGATCACGCCGTTCAACTTCACCGCCATCGCCGGCAACCTGCCGACCGCGCCGGCGCTGATGGGCAACACGGTGGTGTGGAAGCCGACGCCGACCCAGCAACTCGCCGCGCATTACACGATGCGGCTGCTGGAGGCCGCCGGCCTGCCCCCGG
>JBPYFK010000039.1:0-73434 GCA_051984675.1 Pseudonocardiaceae bacterium
TCGGGAGCCACATAGTTGATCAGCACGCCGACGAGCATGGCGACGAAGCTGACCGCGATGGCTCGCGCGGGCACGGCTCGGGTGTTGAGACGGCTGACGCCGCGTGGCGCCTGCCCGTCTTGCGACAGGGTGCGCAGCATTCGACCGGTCGAGTAAATCCCACTGTTGCAGGACGACAGGGCGGCGGAAGTCACTACGACGTTCACCACGCTCGCGGCGGCGGGAATGCCGATCAAGGTGAAGGCGTAGACGAACGGGCTGCCCTGGGCGTGGAACTGGTTCCAGGGTACGAGGACCGTCAGCGCGGTGAGCGCCCCGACGTAGAAGATCAGGATGCGCCACATCACCGAGTTGATCGCGGGCGGCAGCACCTTCCGCGGGTTGGTGCTCTCGCTGGCGGTCTGGCCGACCATTTCCACGCCCACGAACGCGAACATGACGATCTGGAAAGACAACAGCGCGGCGGTCGAGCCGTTCGGGAAGAGACCGCCATGGGTCCAGATGTTGCTCACGGCCGCGGTCTTGCCGACGCCGTGGAAGTCGAACACCAGGATCAGCGCGGCCAGCACGATCAGCCCGACGATGGCCAGCACCTTGATGAGTGCGAACCAGAACTCGAACTCGCCGAAGAGCTTCACCGCGATCAGGTTGACCCCGCTGAGCACGATCAGCGCGCTCAGCGCGGGAATCCACTGTGGAATGTGGGGAAACCAGAACTGGAAGTACTTGCCGACGGCGGTGATCTCAGCCATGCCGGTGACGATCCACACCAGCCAGTAGCCCCAGCCGGTGGCAAACCGGGCCCACGGCCCCACGAACTCCCCGGCGTACTCGGCGAAAGAACCGCTGACCGGGCGGTACATCAGCAGCTCGCCCAACGCCCGCATGACGAGGAAGATCATCAAGCCGCGATCGCGTAGATCGCGATGAGGCCGGGGCCGACCTGATGCAGGGCCTTTCCCGAACCCAGGAACAACCCGACTCCGATCGCGCCGCCCAGCGCGATCATGTTGATATGCCGACTGCTCAGTCCCCGGTGGTATTCCTCGGTCGGTGGCTGACTCATCTGCGAAAACTCCGTTCGTGCGGCAACCCTGCCGCTGGGTCGGGCCAGATCGATGTCGCGAACGCCGCACGTGCGCTCGACCAAAGCCGCGTCTGGCGTGTCGCAGAACACGATGAGGTACCAACCACACGCCGTCACTGTCCCGCCAGCACAATCTGGCCCGAGTTGGTGGTGGCCGAACAACATCACCTCGGCTCCGCAAACGCCAGGTCACGCAGGGCTCGCGGCCTCCGGCGCCACGAGCGCGGCGAGCGAGAACCAAGACCCAAGACTCAAGCAGACGCTTGACGCAGACTGGAATACCTCTTAAGTTACACAGATATTTCAGTCCGCCGGCCAAGGGCGATCATGAATCGACGCCCCTGTATGTCAGTGCCATACATGAGACGAGATGGAGCGCCAGGATGAGCGGGGCGAGCGAGGAGCCGCGGCCTGCGGTCGGCCAGATAGCCATCGAGGACGCGCAGACCATTCGTCGCGCGACGATGGCCGCCACCGTGGGAAACGTCGCCGAATGGTACGACTTCGGTCTCTATTCGTACCTCGCCGCCATTGCCATCGAGCATGTGTTCTTCCCCGAGGCCGGAATCTGGGCGACGGTATTCGCGCTGGGCACGTTCGCCGCCGCGTTCTTGGTCCGCCCGCTCGGCGGACTCGTCCTCGGGCCGCTGGGTGACCGGATCGGTCGCACCAGGGTCCTCGCCGCCACCGTGTTCCTGATGGCGGGGGCGACCGCGCTGCTCGGACTCGTTCCCAGCTACGGCGCACTCGGCGTCGCGGCCCCGTTGATCGTGCTGTTCATCCGCATGCTGCAGGGCTTCTCCGCGGGTGGCGAGTACACCGGGGCGCTGACCCTCATCGCCGAGTACGCCCCGGACCGGCGACGCGGTTACTTCGGCAGCTGGCTGGAGTTCGGCACACTGGTCGGGTACACGCTCGGCGCGGGGATCTCCGCGATCCTGATCGGCACGCTGCCACAGGACCAGCTGTTGGCCTGGGGATGGCGGTTGCCCTTCATGCTCGGCCTGCCGGTGAGTGTCATCGGGATCTACCTCCGGCTGCGCCTGGAGGAGACTCCCGCATTCCGGCAGCTGATGGAGCGTTCACCAGCCCTGGCCACCATGGCACTGCGGCGCGTGTTCCAGATCTTGGTGACCCATTACCGCTCACCGGCGCTGATCGCGGGTGGATTGATCGTGACCTGGAACGTCACCAACTACGTGCTGACGAACTACGTGCCGACCTATCTGACCGACACCCTGCCGCACTACGGCAAGAGCGGGACCAGCGACGCGCTGTCGACCACGCTCCAAGTGGCCGTCATGCTGGCGATGCTGTGCGGCATCGTGTTTCTCGGTAAGCTCAGCGACCGGATCGGGAGAAAGCCGATCCTGATCACCGGCAGCGTCTCGCTCGTCGTTCTCGGCCTGCCCTCGGTGTGGCTGCTGAGAGCGGGGTTACCCGGCCAGGTTCTCGGCTTGCTGATCATGGGCTGCACCCTGCTCTGCTTCGCGGCGGTGACTCCCTCGACGCTGCCCGCGCTCTTTCCCACCTTGATCCGATACGGCGGTCTCGCCATCATCTTCAACGTATTCGTGTCGGCGTTCGCGGGCACCGCGCCCACGGTCATCGGGGTCGCGGTGACGACAACTGGCAACCTCGACTGGCCTGGCTACTACCTCATTGGGGCAGGTGTGATCGGGCTTGTGAGCGCCTTGTTCCTCAAGGAGTCAGCCGGACAGCCGCTCGCAGGGGCGGCACCGCTGGCGTCGAGCGCGGATCTGCCCGCACCAAAGCTCTCGAAAGACGGTGTGCCGTTGGAAGACCGCTCGACGCGCAAGTGGAGACCCTGATCGTCCAGGGTGGCTGCGACAAGGTCGGCTCTACGACTCGGCCTGGGTGACCGAACTTGTCTGTTCCCGCGCTTCGCGGACGACTTCGGCGAACAGATCGGTGATCGCTGAGATGGCCGCTGGTGGGGGCTGTTCGCGGCGGACAAGGACGATGTGGCGTTCGACGCGTTCGGCCAGTTCGATCTTGCGCAGCCCGCTGTCGCGCAGCAGGTCTTTCATCAGGTCGGTCATGGGCATGACTCCCAAGCCTTGGGAAGCGAGGGCGAGGGAGGTGCGGGTGTCGGTGACTTCGTGCGCTACCTGGGGTTCGAAGTTGGCGAGCCGGCAGGCCGCGTAAAGCGCTTGGGCGTACTGGGTATGCGCGGGCGGCAGGATCCAGCGCCAGTCTCTTGCGGTCTCCAGCGGCACAGCGCCCGGTGCGTAGCGGTCGGTGGTGACGGCCAAGCCGAAGCGCTCGGTGTGGAGCCGGACGAGTTCGGTTCGGGGTTCTCGTGGCATGGGGGCGTGGGAGTAGTCGATTCCGAGTGCGATGTCGACTTCGCCGTCCCGGACGGCGGTCGCGGTTTCGTCAACCGCGAACTCGCGGCTGGTGATGCTGACCTTCGGATACCGGGTCGATGCCTTGGCGATCGTGGGCACGAGCAGTACCGATGCTGTCGTGGCGAACGTGCCCACGCGGATAGGCCCAGTCACCTCTTCCTCGTCGGTTTGCAGGGCAGCTCTGGCGTGGGCTTCTGCCCGCAGCATCCGTTCGGCATGCTCGGCCAAGATCATCCCGCTGCGCGTGAGCTGAACCCCGCGTCCCGACTTGGTCAGCAAACTCGTGTGGGTCACCTTCTCCAGGTTGGCGAGCTGTTGCGAGATGGCGCCCGTGGTGTAGCCCAGCGATGCGGCCGCGGCGGCCATCGTGCCGCGCCGTGCCAGTTCGCGCACAGCTCGGAGTTGACCCATCGTCAGGTCCATATAGACATGCTAAACGGTTTGATCCAAAAATCATCGATAGTGCTGAGCGATCTTCGTGCGTAGCTTCTGAGTAACCCACCGCCAGGTGGTCTGGATCACGAAGAACGCGCCGCTGCGCGAACCACGTGTGCCGTCGATGGGTGCCGCGTGCGATCGATGTTGAAGGGTGATTCATGGGAGCCGTTGTGGGTTGTCAAGCCGAGCTTCCCCGCCATGCGGAGGTGGTCGTGATCGGCGGAGGGATCGTCGGCGCCAGCATCGCCTACCACCTCGCCGAGGCCGGTGTCACCGATGTCGTGGTCGTCGAGCGCGACCAGATCGCTTCGGGCTCCTCGGGCAAGCCCATTGGTGGGTTACGGGCGCAGTTCTCCGATCCGCTCAACATCGCGCTGGGTGCGCGCAGCCTGCGGACCTTTGACCGGTTTCAGTCCTTGGTGGGCACCGACATCGCGATGCAGCGGGTGGGTTACCTGTTCCTGCTGCGTGATCAGGGGGATCTCACTCGGTTTGAGCGCAGCGTGGCGGTGCAGAACGACATGGGCGTGCGCAGTCGGATGATCTCGGCAGCCGAAGCGCAGCGATTGTGCCCGTACGTGCGGAGCGAGAACGTTCTCGGTGCCGCGTTCTCCCCGGACGACGGCCATGCCCGACCGCCTGCGGCGGCGCGCGGCTTCCTGCGGGCCGCCGAGACCTGCGGGGTGCGCGTTTGCGAACACACCGCCGTGGTCGACATCAGCACCGACGGTGCTCGCCACATCCGGGAGGTCCGAACTGACCGAGGGACGGTGCGGACCTCGACGGTGATCATCGCCGCCGGGGCTTGGTCGAAGTCTCTGGGCGCGATGGTCGGCGTCGATCTACCGGTCGAGCCGCTTCGCCGGCAACTCGTCGTGACGCCGCCGCTGATCCCGGTGCCGCCGCGCATTCCGTTCACGATCGATTTTTCGACCTCGCTGTATTTCCACAATTCCGAGGATGGGCTGCTGCTGGGGATGTCCGACCCGACCGAGGAGTACGGATTCAAGACCCAGTATTCCGATGAGTGGCTGCCTGCGTTCCACGAGGCGGCCCGGGTGTGTGCGCCGGAGTTGGTCGGCTTGCCGGTCGAACGTGGCTGGGCAGGGCTGTACGAGATGACGCCGGACTGCAACGCGCTGATCGGTGAGAGCGACTCGGTGGGGCGTGTGCTGTATGCGGCTGGATTTTCCGGGCATGGCTTCTTGCAAGCCCCGGCCGTGGGTGAAGTGATTCGCGATCTGTATCTCGGGGTGCCGCCGTTTGTGGACGTGACGCCGCTGTCGGCACAGCGGCTCGACGGAAGGCCCATTCACCGGGAGCACAACGTGGTCTGACTCGGCCCCCGACCCCTCCCCCGCCCTTCCGCCACATCAGCCTGAACCACAGGTTGAAGCAAGGAGAGGGGCCGAACTGGTCCGCGAAGCTCAAAACCGCCCACCGGAAGCCGTGAGACCCCGTGGAGACGCCAGTTACGGACAGCTGTCGCGCCCATTGGGTGTTTGACCCCGTATGAAGTCATTGACGATCGTCGCTACGACCTCAGGACGTTCCATCGGAACCAGATGACCACCATCAACGAGTTCCAAGTGTGCTGCCCTCATGCGCCCGCAAAGGCGTCCTACGGAACCCGGAGACGCGATACCGTCGCCCCTCCCGGTCAACAGGAGAGTTCGCGCATCCACTTTGGCGGCGTAGTCAGCGAATGGGGTCTCGTCGTAGCTGAGCACGCTCTGCACCATCGCTTGCGTACTGGCCCGCTGGTAGTTCGTATAGTCGTGTTCGAGGATCTGCCTGCGGCGGACCGGGTCCTTCGTCTTGATGACGAACAGGCTGGACAGGTACACAGCGGCGCGGCTGGCCAGCCAGACCTGACGGGCGCGCTGCGGCAGCAGCGCCCCGACGCGATAGTAGAGCTTTCCCACCGGTGCCATCCGGCTGTCGGCCGTGGACACCGGGTTGAGCAGGCAGAGGCTCTTCAGACCCGTGCCGTACATGCCCGCATAGACCAGCGCGATGGACGCGCCGAGCGAATGCCCGACAAGGTGAAAATCGTCCAGGCCAAGCGCCACACGAAACTCCTCAAGCGCCACCGCATAGTTCTCCAGCGTGTGTGGAGCACGCAGGGCGGCTGACGCTCCGTAGCCGGGAAGGTCTGGGGCGACGACGTTGGCTTCACGAAGTCCGAAGAGCATCTCCGCCAGACCCGCATGATCACCGCCGAGGCCGTGAAGAACCACCACGCTGTCTAGGTGATCCGAGCCGGTATGCCAGTACGCCCACTCCCCAGCCCCCACCACCGAGTGCCGCGGAAACGCCGAGCCGGATATCGGCGGACGAGCTAGGCTCGGAAAACTCGACACGGGACCTTCCTTCATGCTGGCAGCGACCGTGATCATAGAAGGTCGGCTCCTGGTGCCCGCCGGCTCCTCCACCGCGGCGTGGCCGGTGTGCACGCGTGGCGACAGAACAGGTCACACGTGGGCCTGCATCAAACAGTGATTGATTCAGTGATTGAACTCGCCGCTTCGGAGTGCTCTACTGAGATCGTGTCCACGAAGGTGACGGCTGGTGATCAGGTCGAGGCCAGTACGCGGCGTCGGTTGCTCGCGGCGGCCGAGCGGCTGTTGCTCGAGGCTGGCTACGACAACGTGTCCGTGCGGGCGATCAACACCGCGGCAGCGATGAACCCGGCTGCGGTCCACTACCACTTCGGTTCGAAGGACGGGCTGGTGTCGGCGCTGCTGGAGGAGCGTTTGGCGCCGCTGTGGCAGGACCAGCTCGCCAAGCTCGCCGACCGCCGGCAGCGAGGCTGGGTGCCGAGTGTGTCGGAGCTGGTCGACGTGGTGCTGGCGCCGTTGGTCGATCTTGCGGCCGACCCGATCGGGAGGTTGCACCTGCACCTGTTGGCCCGGGTGGTGTTGGCTCGCAAGCGACTGGTTTGGACATCGCGCTGGTTCGGTCTGGCGCCGTGGGTGGAGCTGCTGTGTGCCGCGCGGCCGGATCTGCCCGAGGCGGAGGCGCAGCGGCGATGGCGCTTGGCGTTCGGCCTCATCCTGCAGTCGTTCGGTGACCCGCTTGCGGACATCCCGCGCGTTGGACAGGTCGCGGTGGACACGCTGCGGGCTTTCGTTGTCGCCGGCCTGGACGCGCGGGAGCGTCTATGACGGTCCCGGACGTGTTCGCTCCCGCGCAGCTCGGCCCGGTGCGGTTGCGCAACCGGATCATCAAGGCGGCGACCTTCGAAGGAATGACGCCGGAAGGCCAGGTCACGGATCGACTTGTCGACTTCCATCTGCGTCCGGCGCGGGGTGGGGTCGGCATGACCACCCTCGCCTACTGCGCGGTGTCCCCCGAGGGCCGGACCGATCGCCACCAGATCTGGATGCGCCCTGAAGCCGTTCCCGGCTTGCGCCGGCTTACCGAAGCCATACATGCCGAAGGCGCGGCGGTAAGCGCGCAGCTCGGGCACGCCGGACCGGTCGCGAACGCCGCGTCGAACCGCGTGCCCGCCTTGGCGCCGAGCGCCCAGCTCAGCCCGCTGAGCATGCGGATCACGCGGGCGGCGAAGCTCGCGGACCTCGACCGCATCACTACTGCCCACGCGACAGCGGCGCGGCTGGCGCGGGAGTCCGGGTTCGATACGGTGGAAATCCATTTCGGACATAACTACCTGGTCAGCGCGTTCCTCAGTCCACGGTTGAATCGGCGCACCGACCGCTACGGCGGTTCGCTTCGCAACCGGGCCCGGCTGGCCCTGGACATCGCGCGTTCGGTCCGCGACGCGGTGGGCGACCGTATGGCGATCATCGCGAAGCTGAACATGGACGACGGCGTGCCGGGTGGTCTCTGGCTTGACGAGAGCCTCCAGGTGGGACAGTGGTTGGAATCCGACGGCTCGGTGGACGCGCTCGAACTGACCGCGGGCAGCTCTCTGCTCAACCCGATGTACCTGTTCACCGGAGACGCGCCGGTGCGGGAATTCGCCGCCGCGTTTCCCGCTCCGCAGCGCTGGGGAATCCAGGTCGCTGGTGGGGCGTTCCTGCGCCAGTATCCCTACCAGGAGGCGTATCTGCTGGACCGTGCCCGGCAGTTCCGCGCGGCGCTGGGAATGCCGCTGATCCTGCTCGGCGGCATCACCCACAAGCGGACCATGGATCTCGCCGCGGCCGAGGGTTTCTCGTTCGTCGCGATGGCCCGGGCGCTGCTGCGCGAGCCCGACCTGCTCCGGCGCATCCAGTCTGCCCCGTCCACCCGTTCGTTGTGCGTGCACTGCAACAAGTGCATGCCGACGATCTATCGGGGAACCCACTGCGTACTCGCGCCAGAGCAACACTGAATCTCAGGAATGTCAGACATGTCGGTCCCGAGCCGGGACGGGAGCGACGGCGCGCGGGCGCGCTCTTGATGGCGGGTTGGCTGTCCTGACACCGGGTACTCCCTGGACAGGACGAAGAACGACAGATCAGCCCCGCCGATATGAGCGAGGTCGATGATGCGCGATCCGCTTCGAGTGCTCGACGAGCACGAGAAGTCGATGATGCGCTCCTGGAGCGGCGGTGACTGGGCCGAGCCCACGCTGGCGACCTTGACGCACGAGCCGTTCTCGGACGCCGGCTGGGTGTACGAACGCAAGCTCGACGGGGTACGCGTGCTGGCTGGGCGCGACAACGACGATCCCGTGCTGTGGTCTCGCAACCACAAGCGTGTGAACGCCGCGTACCCGGAGGTCGCCGACGCGATGGCCGATCAGGAGGCAGGGCGCTTCCTGGCCGACGGCGAAATCGTCGCCTTCGAAGGCAGTCAAACGAGCTTCGCGCGGCTGCAACACCGCGTGCATCTGACGGACCCCGACGACGCACGGCGCAGCGGCGTTCCGATCTATTACTACCTGTTCGACCTGCTCGCCTACGAGGGAACCGACCTCACACGCTTACCCCTGCGGACACGTAAGCGGCTCTTGCGCGAATGCTTCAAGTTCGCTGATCCCCTGCGCTTCAGCACCCACCGCGAGGAAAAGGGCGAGGAGTACTACCGGCAGGCCTGCGAGCGAGGTTGGGAAGGACTGATCGCCAAACGCGCAGACGCACCCTATCGCCATGGGCGCACGCGGGATTGGCTGAAGTTCAAGTGCGTCGCGGACCAGGAGTTCGTGGTGGGCGGGTTCACCGACCCGCACGGCCAGCGCCCCGGCTTCGGCGCGCTCCTCGTGGGCTACTTCCAGGGCCAGCGCTTGCGGTACGCGGGGAAGGTCGGGACGGGGTACGACGAGCAGACGTTGCAGGACCTCCGTGCACATCTGGACAGGCTGTCGCGTGATTCATCGCCGTTCGCTGAGGCGGTGCGCGAGCGTGGTGCGCACTGGGTCTCGCCGAAGTTGGTGGCGCAGATCGGTTTCACAGAATGGACCACGGACGGCAAGCTTCGTCACCCCCGGTTCCAGGGGCTGCGCACCGACAAGCGCGCCAGCGACGTCGTTCGAGAAGGATAGGAGCAGCGTGGTGATGGCCGCGAACACCGAGACGTGGGAGATCGACGGCAGAGAGATCGAGGTGTCCAACAGGGACAAGCTGCTCTACCCCGATGAGGGTTACAGCAAGCGTGACATCGTCGAGTACTTCCGAACGGTCGAGCCGCGAATGGTGCCGCACTTACGCGGAAAACCCTTGGCACTGCGTCGGTTCCCGGACGGAATCAACGCGGAGGGCTTCTTCCAGAAGGAAGCGTCCGACTACTTCCCCGACTGGGTACGTGTGGAGCCCATTCCGCAGGTCGGTTCCCGGAATCCGGTGCATCACGTCGTCTGTGACGACGCTGCTACCCTGGCATACCTGGCAACGCAGGCGTGTCTGGAGTTCCACGTCTTTTTGTCCACAATGGATGATCTGGATGCGCCCGTGGTCGCCGTCGTCGATCTTGATCCGTCCCCGAACGTGGAGCTGCCGGATCTGCGCAAGATCACCCAGGGCATGTGCGACCGGTTCAGTGCGGCGGGGCTGGTCCCCTACGTGCAGGCAACAGGCGGTAAGGGTTTCCACGTCGTCGCGCCCCTGACTGGGAACACGACCTTCGACGAGGTCCGCACCGCGATCCGGGACCTCGCGGAGACGGCCGTGCGGGCGAACCCGGACTGGCTGACCACGGAACACCGCAAGGACAAACGTGGCGACCGGGTCTTTCTGGACACCAACCGCAACGCCTACGGCCAAACGATGATCGCCCCGTACTCGCTACGAGCCCGCCCTGGCGCCCCGGCGGCGACACCGTTGAACGTCTCCGAACTGCCCGGCGCGAAACCGAACGGGTACGGGTTGGGCAACATGCGTCGCCGACTGGCTCAGAAAAAGGACCCGTGGTCGGACTTGGCGCGAAGATCCACCACGCTGCACGCAGGCCGGTAACAGTGGTTCAGTGATTTTGTCCTGTCATTCTGACAAGAATGAGGCCAGTAATCAACCGCCACGCCGGGTGCCACGGCCGTTACTCATGTGTCCAGTGAGGTACATGACGACAAAAGAACGAGCCTCACCGTGCGCTGCCGCTGGCCGCTTCGGGCCGTTCGCCCCTACGGAGAACAAGCCGGCAACGGGGAAGGTCATACGAGGGAGCAGCTTCCTTGCCTGCGGGCACTTCGACGTGGAAGGACGACGGTCATGGCACAAGCAGGGCACGGAGCGGTGCACTACCCGCGCCGGGCGGCTCGGGAATCGTGGGCCGGCGGGTTGGAGTTGTTCGCGGCGACGATGATGATCCTCATTGGCTTCTTTCACATCATCGTCGGTCTCGCCGCGGTTCTGCGGGGTTCGTACTACGTCGTCACGCCCAACTACGCCTTCACCATCAACCTCACGGCATGGGAGTGGGTCCACCTGATCCTGGGGCTGCTCGTGGGGCTCACCGGCCTGGCACTGATCGCGGCCCAGTCCTGGGCACGCGCTGTCGGCCTGATCATCGTGGGGCTCAGCGCGCTGGCGAACTTCCTGTTCCTCCCGTACCAGCCAGTGTGGTCGCTGCTGATCATCGCGGTTGACGTGGCGATCATCTGGGCTCTGGCCGTGAACCTGCGGGAGCTTCCCGACCGTACGGAAAGATAGAAACGCACACCACGAGCCCCTCCCGTACCACGCCACCAGGACAACGTGCGCATGCGCCGCAGGGAACCTGATGACGGGCGCGCACCTCGTGGGCGGGGGTCTTAGTCTGGCGTTATGGCCGGCTCCCGTGTTGCCGAGCGGGTCGGCGTGCTGCCAGCCGACACGACGAACTTCCTTGGCCGCCGGCACGAACTCGGCGAGATCAAGCGGCTGCTGCCGGAGTCGCGGCTGGTCACGTTGACCGGCCCGGGCGGCGTGGGCAAGACGCGACTGGCGCTGCGTGCGGCCCAGGAACTGCAGAGGGCGTTTCACCACCGCGTGTGGTTTGTCGAGCTGGCCGAGCTGCGGGATCCCGCGCTCCTGGCGAACACGGTCGCCGACCAGCTGGGTGTCGTGGACCAGTCGGGCCGCCCGGCGATCGAGGCGATCATGGACCACCTGCCGTCCGGGCCGGTGCTGCTGGTGTTGGACAACTGTGAACACCTGGTCGACGCGTGCGCGACGTTCGTGGACACACTCATCAGGGCCTGCCCCGAGGTGCGGGTGCTGGCCACAAGCCGCCAGTCGCTGGGCCTGCTGGCCGAGAGGCGCTACTTGGTGACGCCGTTGCCGGCGCCGGATCCGCAGCGACTCCGCTCGGTGCAACGTTTGACCCGGTATGCCTCGGTCCAGCTGTTCGTCGAGCGTGCGACGGCGGTGTATCCCGGGTTCACCCTCGATGAGACCACCGCGGACGCGGTCGCCCGCATCTGCCGCGATCTCGACGGCATCCCGCTGGCGATCGAGCTGGCGGCGGTGCGCCTGCGCAGCCTCTCGGTCGGGCAGATCGCCGAACGGCTCGGTGAGCGCTACCGACTGCTCAGCCACGGCGTGCAGCAGGCACCGGCCCGCCAGCGCACCCTTCAGGCGCTGATCGACTGGAGCTACGAGCTGTGCTCGCCCCAGGAGCGGCTGGCATGGGCGCGCGCCTCGGTGTTTTCCGGCAGCTTCGACCTCGACGCGGTCGAGTCCATCGCCAGCGGCGGCGACGTGGCGACTGACGACATTCTCGATCTGGTGGACAGCCTGGTCGACAAGGCGGTCCTCCTGCGTGACGAGGGCGAGGACGGGGTGCGCTACCGGATGTTGGAAACGATCCGGGAGTACGGCGAAGCCAAGCTCGCCGCCCTCGACGAGCGCGACGTGGTGCGCCGGCGGCATCGGGACTGGTACGCGCAGCTGACCACCCAGTTCGCCGCCAAGTGGCACGGGCCGGACCAAATCGCGTGGGTGCGCCGGCTGCGCCGCGACCACGCGAACCTCCGCCTGGCACTGGAGTTCTGCTCCACCGAGCCGGGCGAGGCCACCGTGGGCTTGCGCATGGCCACCCAGATCGACGACTACTGGGGAATCCGCGGCCTGCACACCGAGGCCCGCCACTGGCTCGACCAGACCCTGCCGACCGCCGGCCCCTCCCGTGAGCGCATCGCGGCCCTGCGCTTGGACGGCTGGTTCAGCCTGCTGCAAGGGGACATCGACCGGGGCACGACCCTGCTGGCCGAGGCCGTCGACCTCGCCGACCGGCTCGACGACAAGGTCGAGCGCGCCTACCTGATCCACGCCCAGGCCATGGCCCTGGTGTTCCTGGGGGATCTGGAGCAGGCCGCCACGATGTTCACCGACACGTTGGAACGGTTCCGCGCGGCCGGGGAACTGCGGGGTGAACTGTTCACGCTGTTCATGTTCGGGCTCACGGTCGGGGTCAAGGGCGATCGTGAACGTGGCTTGGCGCTGCTGGACGAGTGCCTGGAGATCACCTCCCGGCTCAGCGAGGAATTCTGGCGCTCCTATGCCCTGTGGTCCATCGCCTTTATCGAGGTGCTGCACGGGTCCGTGGAGCGCGCTGAGCAGGCGGGCAAGGACGCGCTGGGGCTCCAGCAGCCGATGGAGAACCTGCTCGCCTTGGCGTTCACCATCGACACCCTGGGCTGGATCGCCGAGTGCCGGGAGCGGCACGCCAGAGCGGCCACACTGTTCGGTGCCGCCGCGGCCGTGTGGTCTGCGATCGGGGCGTCACCCGACAACTACGTTCCCTTCGCCGACCCGCATCACGACCATCTCGACCGCGCCCGCAGCGCTCTCGGCGGCGATGACTTCCAGGCGGCCTTCGACCGTGGCCGTGAGATGTCCCTCGATGACGCGATCAGCTACGCGCTGGAGACCAAGCCGGAAGCCCAGTCTGCGCCGGCAGCGGCGGCAGCGCCGGCCGAAGCGCCAGCGAGCCCGCTCACCCGGCGGGAACGTCAGATCGCCGAACTCGTCGCCGAAGGTCTGAGCAACAGGGACATCGCCGCCCGACTCGTCATCGCCCAGCGGACCGCCGAGGCCCACGTCGAGAACATCCTGACCAAGCTCGGTTTCACCAGCCGCGCCCAGATCGCCGCCTGGATGGCAGAGACGCGGGAAGACACCGGGGACGACATCGAGTAGTCCGGTCGCGTCAAGCGTGCCGTCACTCAGATGATCTTCCGGGCGAATGTTCACGCCTCGGTCTAGCGTGCATGCGGCCGAGGCCGGCGGTGGGAACTTTCCTTGGCCGAGCGGACGGGTTCTCCCCCGCCTTGTTCTCGTCGGGTCGTGGCTTCGACATCGCCGCGCGCAGCGGCGGTTGCTGGCATCCGCTGCCCGGTCAGCCAGGCCGCGATCTGCGCGCGCTTGGTGAAACCGAGTTTGGCGAGGATGTGTTCAACGTGGGCCTCGGCGGTCCGCTGGGAGATGACCAACCTGGTGGCGATGTCCCTGTTGCTGAGCCCCTCCGCGACGAGTTCGGCGATCTCCCGCTCGCGGCGGGTGAGCAGCGCCTCCGTCCCCTCGCTCTGGGCCGGCGCAGGTCGCCGCGCCTCACGGGCGAATTCGATCGCGTCGTCGGTGGACATTTGCTCCCCGCGCTCAAAGGCCGCCCGGAAGGCGTGTTCCGCGAGCGCGTCCCGGGCCTGGGTGACGTATTCGTGGTGCAGGCGAGCGAAGACGGCGTAGTTCTCCGGCGTGGAACCGATGGCCTGCCAGGCGGCGTGGGCGGTTCCAAACAACGTCGCAGCGCGGAGGTAGTCGTGGCGCCGGACGGCAGTCCAGGCCAGGGTGTCCAGGTTGAACGCCATGGCCAGCCGGTTGTCGAGGCTCTGCTGCATGCTCAGGGCCTGCTTGCCTGCTGCTTCGGCGCGGTCGAGCCCATCGTCGTAGAGCACCTCCACGTGCGCGATGGACCACAGGGCCCAGGAGTGCCACAGGGTTTCGCCGAGTCGGGAGGTCGTGCGCAGGCATTCCTCCAGCAGCGCCAGCCCCTGCTCCCGCTCGCCGTGTAAACCGAGCGACATGCCCAACAAGTAGAGTGCGTACAGCTCGCCGCGTAGCAACCCGGCGGCCCGCGAGCGGGTCAGGGAGTCGCGGAGGAGCGCGATCGCCTGCGGGAGATCTCCGGTGAACAACGCCCCCATACCCCTTATCAGGATGAGGTAGGCGCGTTCGGTGTCGTCTTCGAGGCGCTCGGCCAGTTCGATGGCTTCGGCCAGCTGCGCCCGTCCGGCCTGCCGGTCGCCTTGGAGCAGGGCGAGACGGCCTCCGATCCGCAATGCCGACAGCCGCTCGCCGATCGGTCGCTCGACGGTGGCGAGCAGGCGCTCCAGCCAGTGGCGGGCCTCGGCGTGGAATCCGCGCAGTAACCAGTAGTCATCGATCCGCGTGGCCATCCGCAGCCCCACGACGGCCTCACCGGGCTCACTGGCACAGAACTCGAGTGCGACCCGCAGGTTGGCGTGCTCCTGCCGGAGCCGCTGCACCCAGGCGACCTGCTCCGGCCCCAGCCAGTCCGCCGCGAAGCGCTTCGCGAGTTCCTCGTACCAGTCCCGGTGGCGCCGGCGCACCGCCGACTCCTCCCCGGCCTCGACCAGCCTGGCCTGCCCGTACTCGCGCACCGTCTCCAGCATCCTGTACCGGGCCCCACCCGCATCGCCTTCGTGCAGCAGGATCGACTTGTCCGTCAGCGAGCCGACCACACCGAGCACTTCCTCGACGGCCAAGTCGCCGCCCGCGGCGGCAACGTACTCGGCCGCGTCGAGATCGAAACCGCCCGAGAACACCGACACCCGGGCCCACACAAGGCGCTCTTGGTCCGAGCACAGGTCGTAGCTCCAGTCGATCAGCGCGCCCAGCGTTCGCTGCCGTGCGGGTACGTCCCGCGCCTCGGTGGTCAGCAGCCGGAACCGCTCACCGAGCCGCTCGGCGACCTGCTCGACCGACAGGCTACGAAGCCGCACGGCCGCAAGCTCGATCGCCAGCGGGACGCCGTCGAGGTCATGGCACACCTGTGCGACCGCCTTGGCGCTGCTCGCATCCAACCGGAAGGAGATCTGCACCGCCTGGGCGCGCTCGACGAACAGCCGGATCGCGGCATAGCTCGTGAGCGCCTCAGCCGAGTGCGCCCGGCGCACGTCAGGGACGGCGAAGACGGGAACTGTATACACGCTCTCACCCAGCAGGCCCAGCGCCTGCCGGCCAGTGGCCAGAATCCGCAGCTCGGGGCAGGCCGCCAGCAAGGTGCTGATCAGCTCCGCACACGGACCGATCAGGTGTTCGCAATTGTCGAGCAGTACCAACCCCGGCTTGGCCCGCAGGGACTCGATCAGCGCTTCCACCGCCGGACGCGCCGACTGATCATGGATTTCCACCCTCTCGGCGACGGTGTTCGCCAACAACGCGGCCTCGCGCAGCTCGGCCAGTTCGACGAACCACACGCGGCCCTGGAAACTCCGGCTCAGGTCCCGCGCCACGCGCAGGGCCAGCCGCGTCTTGCCGACCCCTCCGGCTCCGGTCAACGTGACCAGCCGAGAGGACGACAGCAACCGCTTGACCTCGGTAATCTCCTGCCGGCGACCCACGAAACTGGTCATGTCCGCCGGCAGGTCGCCGACGCGCTTCCGGCTACCCCGAACGACAGCCATGTCGTGAGGCTAATGCATACTTTCCGTGATCGGAGCCGGTCAGCCAGTCATCACCAGTGAACCCAGTCATCATCAGTGAACAGCGAGCGGCACTCGCATACGCTGGACTGTCGCTGCAACTCTGGCCTCAGAGCCCACCTGACGTCCGCGATGCGTCGACGTCACTGCCCGTGCAGGTTCTTCGCCGTGGGCGAGGTGGCAACGCGTTGCGGATCGGGGAAAGTCCCCAGGATTCGATCGGCTGTACCGGACGTGGTGACAGTGAACCAGTAATGCTCGTTCTTGTAGTGGTGCAGCCGGTGGTTACGCCAGATCGCCCGGTACAGGCGGGTTCGCGGGCGATAGTCGCTATGGATGAGGTAATGCGTCCACTCGTAGCCGAAACCGAGCGAGAAGAGGATGACCAGAAAGGTCAGGCCAAGGCCCACGCGAGGAAAGGCCAGGACCGCGATCGCGAGATTCAGCGGCAACAGCCAGAGCAGAACCTGCCAGGGCACGAACACCAGCGGAACATCGCGGGGATCGGCATGGTGCTCGCGGTGTTTGCGGGCCAGCAGCGGATCGATCGTGTAGCCGACCAGTGTGCGCGGCCTCCAATGCAGGAGGAACACATGAATGATCCACTCGACCAACGGGAATGCCGCGATCATCACGACTGGAACCAACGCGTCGCCGCTGCGCCAGTCACCGACGATCACCCTGGCCACCAGCGCACCGAACAGGGCCGTTCCGAGCAACCACGGTGAAGGGTGCTGCCAGAACGCCCGCCACTCGTCGCCCAGGCTGCCGGGTTTCCGGCGTGGGTCCGCGACATTGCCGGATTCTTCGACCCGCAGACGGGCACGAGCGCGCCGCTCCAGATCAGCGGCGCGGGTCCGCCATGCGGTGACACGGTCTCCCAGCTGCTCCGAGATGCGGGTAGGACTCACGGTTCCTCCAAAGAGCGAAAGATGTCGAGGAAAGCGGTCGTGGCGGGGGTCAGCAGATCCTCAGCGCCGCCGCGGGCAGCGTCTGGATCGCCCGCGACAATGGCGGCGGCCAGGTCTCGATAGGTGTCGATCCGATCCACCTCCGAGGCCATGACGCTCGCCAGAGCTTCCAGCGCCGGCTCGTAGGCAGCGCGCAGACTGTTGAACATCAACCGGAAGACAATGGAATCGGCCCCGTCGACCACGTGATCCCAGAACATCAGCGCGGTCCGCTGCCTTGCCACCGCATCGGGGTCGACACGCAATGCCTCGACCGCATCGGTAAGCGCCGGCGCGAGGCGGGCACCAGTACGCTCAGCGGCGAGCGCCGCGACCTTCGGCCCGACCTCCAGCCGCGCCTCCAGAATGCTGCGCGCGACCTTGAGGTCCACTTTGCCCTTTCGCACCAGCAACGACGCGAGCAAGTCAAGCCCACCGTGACGCCGGAAGTCGCGTACCGTCGCGCCGCCGCCGTGCCGGATCGTGACCAAACCCGCCTGGGCCATTCGCTGCATAGCCTCTCGGACGGCAGGGCGCGAAACGCCGAGAACTTCGGCGAGATGGCGTTCGCTGGGCAGGCTGTCATGTGCTTGGCGCTCACCCGAGACGACCTCCCCGAGGAGTTGATCGAACACCTCGTCGGGTACGGACCGTCTCGTTATCCGCTGCAACGCCATGACCAACGGTAAGCTACTTGCGAGTAAGTGGTCAAGTGGTCTTACCAGCTACCGTCCGCTTCCGGCATGTCGCGCAGTCCTCCTTGCACGCGGCGATGGTTAGCCTGTCCCCGCTGCGCCCCATTGCACTCGGTATTCCCGCTCGGTCGGCCGATCGTTAAGTTGGGACCCGAGATCCAGGCTGGAGCAGCGTGCGGTTCGAGTAGACCAAACCGGGCATTTGGGTGATCGTTTGTGATGCTGGCGTCGATCGGGGATTGGATGGCGTCTCACGGCTGGTTCGCGCTGTCGGAGCTCGCGGACAGCGCCGTGATCCTCGTGGTGGCACTGGGTGTCCGAGCCGTCGTAGGACGGCTGATCACGCATTTGATGGCGCGACTCAGCCACGCTCGCGCGACGACGCACACGTGGCGCAATCGCCTCCGCAAGGACCACACGCCGCTCAACCAGCGCCAGGCAGCGCGGGCCGACACGCTCAGCTCCATCCTGCGCAGTACAGCCAGCGTGCTGATCTTCGGGGTGGCGCTGGTGATGATGCTCGATGCGTTCCACGTCAACATCGGGCCGATCTTGGCGAGCGCGGGCGTGGTCGGGCTGGCGATTGGTTTCGGTGCACAGAGCCTGGTCAAGGATGTGCTGGCCGGGATGTTCATGATGGCCGAAGACCAGTACGGCGTGGGTGATGTGATCAACGTCGGAACAGCCGTGGGCACCGTGGAAGGCGTCACGCTGCGCATCGTCAAGATCCGCGACCTCGACGGTGCCCTGTGGTACGTGCGCAACGGTGAGATCACGTCGGTGTGCAACATGTCCCAGGACTGGGCCAACGCGGTCGTCGAGGTCCCGCTGGAGCCCACGGCGAACCTGGCCAAGGCCAACAACGTCATCGAGCGGGCACTGGAGAAGTTTGCCGACGGCCGCCAGGACCTGCTGAACAAGCCCGACATCGCTGGAGTCACCAGCCTCAACAACGGCGCGGTGACCGTACGCGTGCTCGTCAAGACGAAACCGAACGCGCAATGGGAGGTCGGTCGGGCCATGCGCATCTCGCTCAAGGAAGCCCTCGACGACGAAGGCATCCACATTGCCATGCCCCGTGCCGTCACCACCCCGAACAGCAACGCCCTCCACTGACAACGCCCGGTCAGCCGGGTGCACCCAAGTGAACCCGTGCTGTCCCAACGATGTCGATCCGCGCGCCAGCAAGCGGTTTCGAACACGAGGACCCGCCGATCCTACATCGTGCTCGAACCGCTTGCTGGCGCGCTGGCGGCTACGCCTTCCCTATGAGGCGAATCGGGTGTGTAGTTCGGTTTCGAGTTTCTCCAGGGAACGGCCGCGGGTTTCCGGGACGAGTCTCGCGACGAAGGCCAGGGAGATCACGCCGACCACGACGAAGATGAGGAAGGTGCTGGCGAGGCCGAAACCGTCGACCATGACGGGGTAGGTCAGGCCGATGACGAAGTTGGTCAACCACAGCGTCAGGCTGGCGATTCCGAAGGCGAAGCCGCGCATTTTCAGTGGGAAGATCTCCGCGAGCATCAGCCAGGTCACGGGCGAGGTCGCGCCCTGCTGGAAGGCCAGGAAGGTCACGGTCAGGCTCAGCACGACCAGTCCGCGGCTGATGCCTTCGGGCATGACAAGCGAGACGATCGCGACCAGCAGCAACGCGGTCGTGGTGCCGGCGATGCCGACCAGCAGCATGGGTCTGCGGTTGACTCGGCCGAGGAGGTAGATGCCGACGAAGGTGGCCAGCACCGAGATCACGCCGTTGGCGATGTTGGCGATGATGGCGCCGTTGGCGGAGAACCCCGAGTTCTTCAGGATCTGTGTGCCGTAGTACATGATGGTGTTGACGCCGCTGACCTGTTGAACGATCGCGATCCCGATGCCGACCAGGATCAGCCGGCGGACCCACGGGATGGCCAGGTCCGACCAGCCGCCGGTCTGTGACTTCTTGTCCTCCAGAGCCAGCCGTTTGACCTCGGTGAACTCGTCTTCGGCGCGTTGGGCCGAGCGGACTTGGCGCAGGACGTCCAGGGCGTCGGCGAAGCGGTCTTGGGAGGCCAGCCAGCGTGGGCTTTCGGGCATGACCAGCATCCCGAACCACAGCATCACGGCTGGCAGGGTGGCCACCACGAGCATGTAGCGCCACACGTGCGCGGAGTTGCCCAGAGCGTTGGCGATGCCGGCGTTGAAGGTGAATGCCAGCAGTTGGCCGGTGACGATCATCAGCTCGTTCTGGGTGACCAGTCGGCCTCGACGTTCGGTGGGGGCGAGTTCGGCGAGGTAGGTCGGCACGGTCACCGAGGCGCCACCGACGGCCAGGCCGAGCACGAAGCGGGCGGCGACCATGACCGCGGTGCTGGGGGCCAGTGTGCTCGCCAGCGTGCCCAGCACGAAGATCACCGCGAGGGTGAGGAGGTTGCGGCGGCGCCCGCGGGCGTCGGAGAGCCGGCCGCCGAAAAACGCTCCCAGCGCGGCGCCGAGCAGCAATGAGCTGGTGACCAGGCCTTCGGTGAACGAGGTCAGCCCGAGGTCTTTTTCCATGTAGGGCAGGGCACCGTTGATGACGCCGGTGTCGTAGCCGAACAGCAGACCACCGAAGGTGGAGATGACGGTGATGAGTTTCAGGCGGCGGGAATGTGGCCCCTTGGTTTCCAGCGGCACCGAGGGCGCCGGGGTCACGTCGCTGGGCGTTTCGGACATGGTGCTTTCTTCCTCGTTGGGGGGGAATGGATGTTCGCGGCTACGGCGACACGTCACCGGGTCTCGGGGCGTCGGGTACCGCTCAGCCCGCAGCGGGCCAGGTATTCACGGGTGCGGACGGCGATGGGCAGCGGCACATCTGGCGCGCACGGATAGAGATCCTGCTCCACGATCACGAACAGCTCACTATCCAAAGCAGACACGGCATCGATGACCTCGGCCGGGTTGGGCACGCCCGCCGGCGGCTCCACAGAAACCACACGCCCCACGAGTCCGGCGCGGAACCAAGGCAGAGATTGCCCGCCACCGTGCGTGCGACCGTGGGCTGCGACGCCCCTGTCATGAATGAACCTCCTCGGTCATGGACGAACCCCCTCGTGGCGAGCGGTGCTCGGTTGTCGGTCGTGCGCGTTCAACTAGCGCGCTCTAGGTGGAGTACTATGCTGCCCATCACAGGCAAATGTCAATACGTTCTATCAATATCGCCGCAAGGCAGGATGGAGCGATGGACGAGCAGCCGAGCACACCCCGGCGAAACGGTGCACGCGAACGCCGGCCCACGATGGCCGACGTCGCCGCGCGGGCCGGGGTGTCCCGAGCACTGGTTTCGCTGGTCTTCCGCGCCCAACCAGGCGTCGGTGCGGCCACCCGAGACCGCGTCATCGAGGCCGCGGACGAACTCGGCTACCGGCCGGACACCGCCGCCCGGCTGCTCGCGCGAGGCCGGAGCCGAACGCTCGGCGTGATGCTGACCGTGCACCAGCCGTTCCATGCGGATCTGGTGGAGGCGATCTATCCGGCGGCCGAGCGGCTCGGTTACGAGGTGCTGCTGTCCGCTAGCGCGCCCGGGCGGGACGAGCGCAAGGCGGTGGAGGCGCTGCTCAGCCATCGCTGCGAGGGACTCATCCTGCTGGGTCCACTCGCGGACGTCCGCTGGCTGGACGAACTCGGCCAGCACACGGTCACCGCCGTGGTCGGCCGCCGGCTTCCCGGTGTCCATGTGGACAGCATTCACACCTCCGATGCCATCGGCATCCGGCAGGCGGTCGACCACCTCGTCGAACTCGGGCACCGCGCGATCGCGCACATCGACGGCGGCAAGGGGCCGGGGTCGGTGGACCGTCGTCGCGCCTACCGGGCCGCCATGCGCCGACACAAGCTGGCCGACGACGTCGACGTCATCCCCGGTCACCACACCGAGGATGCCGGGATCGCCGCTGGCCAGACGTTGCTGGCCAGGACCCAGCTACCGACCGCGGTACTGGCCGGCAACGATCGGTGCGCGCTGGGGCTGATCCGCACACTGCTCCGGGCCGGCGTGGACGTTCCACAGGACGTGTCCGTCGTCGGTTACGACGACAGCCATCTCGCACATCTGACCCACGACCTGACGACGGTCGGGCAGGACGCGGTGCGGCTGGCTGAGCATGCCGTCCACTCGACCGTCCGGCGGCTCGAGGATGACTCGATGCCGCCGGACGAGGTGGTGCTGGAGCCCAAGCTGGTCGTGCGTAGCACCAGCGCCGTGCCCCGGGCCGATTAGCGGGCCTGTTGGCCCCGGATCGGCCAGCCGGTGATGTTCTTTCGTCGTGGTGGCGCGTAGCCACCGGCCTTCGACGTGCGCAAACCGAGCCGCACCAAGGATTCCGCGAGGCCGACGGCTGCGGTCACCCCGTCGACGACCGGCACCCCGGCGGCGGCTTCGACGCGCTCGGCGAGCCCGGTCATCCCGGCACACCCCAAGCAGATCACCTCCGCCCCGTCGGATTCCACGGCCCGCGCGGCTTCGGCGGCGATCCGCTCGACCGTGCGGTCCAGCTCGGCTTCCAGCTCCAGCACGGGCATCTCAGTGGCACGCACCGAGACGCACCGGCCGTCCAGTCCGGCCAGTCGCAGCCGGTCGTCGATCTGGCCGATCGTGCGGCGCAGCGAGGTCACCACGGAGTAGCGGCGGCCGAGCAGGCACGCCACATGCGCGGCGGCCTCGGTGATGTCGACCACCGGGACGTCGAGAAGCTCCGCGAGCCCCTCCTTGCCGTGTTCCCCGAAGCCGGCCAGTACGAGGGCGTCGAAAGGTTCCTGGATCGCGGAGACACGATCCATCACCGCGACCGCGGCGAGGTAGCTCTCGAAGTTGCCCTCGACCGACTCCGGGCCGAAAAACGGGGTCACGGCAACGATTTCGGTACCCGCACTGGCGACTTTCGCGGCTTGCTGCCGGATTCCTTCCGTGACCGCCTCGGTGGTGTTGACGTTTGCGATAACAATGCGCACAACTTGTCCTGGTTCGTCCGTCAGCGGGCTGGTCGGTCAGTGGATGGTCGAAGCCATCGTGCTCTGGCTGAGATGCTCGCCGGACACCTCGGTGAAGGACCTGTTCCGTTCGGCGATGAGCAGGTAGATCGCTCCGGCGATGAGCGCACCGATGAACCAGGAGAACGCCGAGAGCGTTTTGAAGGTCGGCAGCAGGGCGAGCACGGCGCTGATCGCGGCAGCCGGGACGAACGCCAGCACTGCCCGGGCGTTCAGCCCGTGCCGGTAGGCGTACTCCCCGGCCGGGTCGTCGGAGTAGAGGTCGGGCACGTTGACCTTCCCCCGGCGAATCAACCAGTAGTCGACCATGATCACGCCGAACAGCGGCCCGAGCAGCGCTCCGAGACCACCGAGGAAGTAGTTCACCGCCGTGGGGCTGTTGTAGAGGTTCCACGGCAACACGGCCACGGCCAGCACCGCGCTGATGATGCCGCCACGCCGGAAGCTGATGTACTTCGGCGCCAGGTTGGCCAGGTCGTAGGCCGGCGAGACGAAGTTGGCCACGATGTTCACGCCGATGGTGGCGAAGGCGAACAGAAGCGCACCGACGACCAGCACGAAGGTGTTGGGCACCTTCGCGATGATCTCGGCCGGCTCCGTGATCACCTGCCCGAACACGGTCAGTGACCCCGCCGTGACGATGATCGAGACCATCGCGAAGGCGGTGAAGTTCACCGGCAGGCCCCAGAAGTTGCCGCGCACGATGGACTTGCGGTCCGGCGAGAATCGGGAGAAGTCGCAGAAGTTGAGCATGAGCGTGCCGTAGGTGGAGATCGTCAGGCCGGCGGCACCCAGCATTTCCCACCACATGGCCGAGCCGTGCAGCACGTTCGGCGGGTTCCAGGCAATCTTGTCGCCGGCCAGGATCACCATCCACACCGCGAGCACCAGCATCACGATCCAGACGATCGGTCCTGCCCAGTTCTGGAACTTGCGCACCACCTCCATGCCGTAGCTGAGGATCGCCAGCTGGACCGCCCACAGCCCGATGAAGCAGAGCCAGCCGAGCGAGGACAGCCCGAGGATCGAGTCCTGGGTCATGGGTTTCAGCGCGGGGTCGATACGCAGGGCCAGCACCACCACCGCGACCGAGGCGAGGTAAGTCTGGATGCCGTACCAGGCGATCGCGATGACCGCCCGGATCAGGGCGGGGATCTGGGCGCCGTGCACGCCGAAGCTGATGCGCGACATGACCGGGAACGGCACCCCGGTCTTCTGCCCCATCGCGCCCATCAGGTTCATCCCCCAGAAGACCACGAGGATGCCGATGAGCAGCGCGAAGAAGGAAGGCACGGCACCGAGCCCGACGGCGAACAGGCCGGCGGCGAAGGTGTAGTTGCCGATGTTGTGCGTGTCGTTCATCCACAGCGCGAAGATGCTGTAGGTCTTCCAGCGACGCTTCTCGGGCGGGGCGAGGTCGGCGTTGTAGAGGCGCTCGCTGACCTTGGGGGTCGTGACCGGTCGGGCCGCGCCGGTCGCCTCCGGCGTGCTGGCTCTGGTGTCGGTTTCAGCGGATTCAGACATGGAATTTCCATTCCGTGATACGGAAGTATCCAACTATGTATACGTACCGTAGAGATGCCTCCGCCCCCGGTCAAGAGGAACAGCTGTTGTTGCCTGCGACGACGCCAGGTGGATCGCTACAGAGCGCGGCGCTTCGGACGCCTCAGAAAAGGATGCGGTCGAGCACCATGCGCCGGCTGGAGACGACGTGCCGCCGCGCGACCTCCGCCGCCCGCTCCCGATCCCCCGCCGCGATGGCGGCGTGCAGCTCCTCGTGCTCGGTACACACCCGTTCCGGTTCCAGGTTCAGCCGGAACAGCCACGCCAGCCGCCCATGCAACGGCTCCAGGATGGAGGCCAGCAGCTCGTTGCCGGACAGCGCCACGAGCTGGTCGTGGAAGGCCGCATTGGCCCTGGTCATGCCCTCGATATCGCCGGAGGAGTACGCCCGGCGGGCCTCGACGGCGAGCCCACCCATCCGCTCGACCGCGGCGGAGTCACCGCGCTCTGCGGCCAGGCCAGCGGCGAACACTTCCAGCGCTTCCCGCACCTCGAACAGCTCGGCTGCTTGACGCCGGTCCAGGCCGCGGACGAAGACACCCCGCCGCCGGGGCAACACCTCGACGAAGCCGTCGCTTTGCAGCATGCGGATGGCTTCCCGCACCGGCACCCGCGAGATCCCGAACTCGGCAGCGATGTCCTGCTCGAAGAGACGGTCTCCGGGGCGCAGCCGCCCATCGGCGATCCGCGCCTGCAATGCCTCGCGAACCTGGTCCCGCAACGGCACGCGCGCTTCGGCAGTCGACTCCTCAGTAATAGACACGCTCCTCCTCAGGTCCCGCACCAGGGTAGCGGTCGGCATTCCCGGCTGGCTACGCCGTGTAAGTTGGCTGTCGCGCGCACTCGGCCAATCGGAGCAGGGCTGCCCTGCATCACGAGGCCGCCGTCCGCGATGGGAGGGTTACGCCCCGTGAGATCCCGGGCCCGCGAGAATCACCCGGAAACCGCCATGATGTCCATTATGGACAGCGAGCGGCCCCCACTCAGTTCTTCGTCACGAACGCATGCAGCAGGCTGCCTCCGGCATGCGTCAGCGCGGACATGACCTCGTCGGCCGGCGCCGCCAAGGCCGAATGCATCAGCGCGAGGCCGACGACGAACGCCGCGAAGGCCACCCAGCCATGGTGATGTTTCTTCAGCACTCCGAAAACCACGGCAGCGGTGGCCAGCACCAAGATGATCAAGGCGGCGGGCAACGAGAGCACCCCCGGGGAAGGACGGACGACCTGGCGACGTCGACAGTACGACGCCCACCCTGGCTTCCCGGGCGGGAAACTCCGTGGGATCACGCGACCGAGGGGCGATGAACCTGGTCAGGCGAGGCGCGGGACGTTGGCTCGTTACCGCTTGTGTCCGGCCGTTGCGCGCTCGACCTCTTCAGGCTCAGTAACCGCGGTAGCTTTGGCCCGACTTGAGAGCGACGATCCCCGGCACGTTGTCCATCGACCCGTATCTCGCGATCGCATAACGCACGCCCGCGATGATGTTGTCGTCGGGATTCCAGATGTCCTTGTGCCCAGGCAACGCGTACTCGTTGAAAGTCGGATCGATGATCTGCATCAGTCCTTTCGAAGGGGTTCCCTTCGCGGCGTTGGCATCGTGGTTGTTGATCGCATTCGGATTTCCCCCCGATTCATGCTGGATGATCGTCCGAATGTCATCGGTGTTGAGCTGGGACGCCGAGTAGCCGTTGTCCTTCAGGACCGCGACCGCCTGGTTGATCCACTGGTCCACCTGCGACGACGGCGCGGTAGACGAGGAACTGCTGGTGGGGGCGCTGGCGGGCTGCGCCTCCGCGATCTGGCAGGGGATGCACGCGACCGCACCGAGCGTGCCCACGAGCACGCCAATACGCGCCGTATGGCGAAATACCTTGAAGCGCATTGGTAGGGGGAACCTTTGTTCGGGGATTCGCTTCGCCGTCGGTTGGCGTGCCCCGAACTCTCACCCATCCCGGTACCGCCGACACCGTGGATTACCCCTAGTTCGGCACCTATTCATCGCGTGATCGAGCGCTCACCCCGGCGTATGGCTACGCAGCGCAATTAACCGAATGCGATGTGCGCGCGATTCCGCAGGTCCTTCCCCATCGGAAACCGCTGCGCGAAAATCAATCACAGCGTGGCCGAACGCATCCTTTCCGACTCACCGGCGGGCAGCTGGGAGAAGGTGTTCAGACGGGCTTGAGGGGTCGATGTGGGAGCGGCGGTAACTCAACCTGGATCGGATCACCGGCCATGACCGTGCCGTCGACCAGGACCACACCCATGATGCCGGCCTTGCGGACAAGGTTCCCATGCTCGTCGCGGTCCAGAACGGCCTTCATCAAACCAGGTTGGAAGCCGTTGAGCTGGTGGCACGGATTGCGCAGGCCGGTTACCTCGACCTGCGCTGAGTCGCCCAGCAGCAGGCGGGTCCCGGTGGGCAAGCCGAGCAGATCGAGCCCGCGCGTCGTCATATTCTCCCCCATTTCGCCGGGGAGGACGGTGAAACCGGACGCACTGAGCTCGTCGTGCAGCTCGGCATGGATCAGATGTACCTGGCGGAGGTTCGGCTGATCGGGATCGCGCGCTACGCGCGAGCGATGCTGGACCTTCTCACCGAGGTGCGCGTCCCCCTCCACGCCGAGTCCCGCGCGCAACCGGATTCTCGCCTGGTTCGCTTTGCTGAACGTGTGCCCGGTACTGCTGCTGACAGCGGCGACGAACCCACCCATGGGCATGCACCCCTTCACTGACCGCCCTCGCTGGCCATACTCTCAGCAATTCCAGGGCGTACGGGGAGAAAATGCCACGAACCCCTACTACACCTGGCCGCAGGCCACTTCGTCTGATCGGGCCAGGCCGGGGAGCGGGACGAGGTTTCGTGGATAGCGGCCGGGAAGCCCTCGCGCACTGGGTCAATGACGCGCCAGTGGAGGCGCCGGAAATGAAACACAGCGTCATGCTCCGGGCCTGGCTCGACCACCTAGCGGACCCGGTGGGGCTTCGCGAGATGCTGGAACAGCACATCGAGTACGGGGAGACGATGCGCGCCCGCGTCCAGGCGGACATGGAAAGCGCCGCGACCAACCCGGACTGGGCTTACCCACAAGCCGTGCTGCGCTGGCGCACGCGCTACCACGAGGCCGAACAGGGCTTCGCCCAGGAACTGCCCAGCGACATCGACGAACTCGCCGGCAGGTCAGCGGACGCCGGCAAACCCGAGCGGAACCAGTCGAGCGCGCGGCACCAAGACCCGCTGACCGATCGCCGAGGGTCCGGTTTCCCTCAGTCCTGAGTGGACTTGATGGCCCGTTTGGTCTACATCCGACAGGGCCATCCCCCGCATTATCAACACATTGCGTGTTCAGTACAGTTCGGAGCGTAGTTGACTCCCGCTCGCTCCGTGCTCCACGGCGGACAGGCGAGAAGGAAACCGGAAAGGCGTCTCACCCCCTATGCGCGTCCTCGTCACGACCATTCCCGCGTGCGGACACTTCTTCCCGATGGTTGCGCTGAGCTGGGCGCTGAGGTGCGCCGGTCATCAGGTGCTTGTCGCCGGTCCCCGGTCGATCGCCAAGGAGGCCCGGTTCGCCGGGCTGCCCAGCGCGGTGGTAGGCAGCGCTTCACCGCAGGAGATGTGGGCGAACAGCAGGAATCCGACCGGCCAGGACAACTGGGCGGTCGCGGAGTTCGGCATCGCCATCGCGGAGCAGACAGTGGACGATCTGCTGGCGCTGGCCGAGGCGTGGCGACCCGACGTGGTGATCTCCGAACCCATGGAGCTCACCGGGCCGATCGCCGCCGCCCGCAACAGCATTCCCCTCGTGTCGCACCGCTGGGGGTTGCAGTTCCCCGAGCACCTACGGACGGTGGTCGCCGCGACCATCATGCCCAGGTTGGCGGCGCTGCACGAGCGCTTCGGCCTCGATCACACCGACCGGCCGGCGGACATGGTCATCGAGAACTGCCCCCCGAGTCTGCGCCAAGTGGAGACCGAGGGCGCGACATCGATGCGCTATGTCCCCTACTGTGGTGCCGGGATCATGCCGGCGTGGTTGTTCGAGCCGCGCCACCGGCCCCGGATCTGCGTCTCCATGGGAAGTCTCCCGCTACGGACCGGAATCGACGGCCTGCGACTCACCGTGGACGCACTGGCCGAGGAGCCGGTGGAGGTCGTCGTCGCCGGCGCCGGGTCGCGCGACTCGGGGCTGGGAACGCTCCCGCCCAACGCACGTGCGGCCGGCTGGCTACCCCATGACCAGCTCCTGCCGTCCTGCGACGCCGTGGTGCACCACGCCGGAGCGGGGAGTTCGATGGTGTCGCTGATCCACGGGCTCCCGCAGCTGGTCCTTCCCCAGCTCGGCGACCAGTTCCACAACGCGGACCAGCTGGTCCGGCGCGGGGTCGCGGAGAAGGTCGAGCTGGCCAAACGGTCGGTCGACGCCATTGGCCCGGCGGTCGCATGCCTGCTGACCCGGCCGGCATACCGTCGCAACGCGCAGGAGGTCCAAGCGGAGATCGCGGCGATGCGACCACCGTCCGATGTGGTCGGGGATATCGAGAAGGTCGGAGATGTCCAGAAGGTCACCAGGAAACTCGCTGGCGAAAGGCGCTGATGTCACCGAAGTCCCACGGACTACGAGAACTCCGCATCGAAACACCGAGAGGCTGCCTGGGTGCGCTGGAGGTCCACCCGCCGCAGGGCGTGCCCGTCCGGGCGCACGCGATAATGGTCGGGGGATTCCTGTTCGGCAAGGAGATGTGGATACCGGCCATGCTGCGCCTTGCCCGGCATGGGTACCGCACCTGCGCCTATGACCATCTCGGCATGCCCGACTCCGCCGGCCCGGACGATCCGGCTGCCTACACGCTGGAGCTGCTGGCCGGCGACCTGGTCGAAGCGGCTCGCCAATGGGCCAGCGGCGAGCAGGTACACGTGTTGGCGAGCTGTTTCGGGGGATTCGTGGCCCGCGTGGCGGTGCTGGTCGATCCCGATCTCGCGCGCAGCCTCGTGCTGCTGTCCTCAGGGTCCACTTTGGATGAATCGATCACCCCTGACCTGGCGGACTACGTGGCGTCGACGCTGTCGACTCAGGGCAGGCAGGGGTTGGTCGACTGCGTGGTCAACCTGCTCGCTCGCGAACCAGAACATCCACCCAAACTGGGCCGGGCCTTCGAGGTCGTCCGCCGCAACCTCTTCGAAAGCCAACTCCACCATCTCATCGGGTTCGCGCGGGCGGTGGCTACGGCGGACTTCCCGGCCACGGAACTGCGTGCGGTCGACATTCCGAAGCTGGTGGCCTACGGCGCCGAGGACGGCGTTTGGACACCAGCGGTGCAAGAAGCGATGGCCCAGCGGATGGGAGCGGTCACCGTACCCATCACCGGTGCCAAGCACTCCCCCCTGCTGGAGCGCCCGACGAACGCGTCGGCGGTCCTCAAGGACTTCCTGCACACCGTCGACGAACAGGCCACCGAGGATCACCGGGTCGTGCGAACATGACCACGCGGAGCAGCACCACCCAGCACAGACCCACCCGACACGTGGACGAGGCGGTCGTCCATTTCCAGCGACTCACCAAACCACGCGGTCTCGCGAACCCCTACCCCGAGTACGCCCAGCTGCGCGCGCTCGCCCCGATCCTGAAAAGCCCGCTTCCGTTCACCCTGGGCGGATACGTCCTGTCCCGCTATCAGGACTGCGCGAAGATGCTCCGCGACCGGACCTTCGTGTCGATGGACCCGCACCGGATGGACGTGGTCCACCCCTTCTGGCAAGACAGCGTGACGGCACGCTACGTGCATCAAGGGATCGGATGCCGCAACCCACCGGATCACACGCGGCTTCGCGCGGCGATGAGCCCGCACTTCACGCCCCGGCGGATCGCCTCGCTGGAGAGCCTGATCAGCGAGATCGTCGACGACCTGCTGGATGACCTGGCCGCGCGCGGGCGGCGGGAGCCCGTCGACTTCGTCGAGACCGTCGCCGGGCCCTTACCGGTCGCGCTGATGGGGGTGCTCTTCGGCATCGATCTGAGCACCGCGCGCCGGTTGGCGGCGCTCGGCCATCACACGGCCACCATCCTCGACCTCGTCCGGTCGCCCGCCCAGCAGCGGCGGATGGAGGGGGCGGGCGCCGAGCTGGTCGAGGTGTTCACCGCGCTGGTCACCGAACGGTCCGGTTCGCCGGACGACAGCCTGCTGTCGTCGGTCATCGAAGCATGTGGTGGGTCTGACGCCGCCGACGACGGCGAGCTGATCGGCAACTTGATGTTCCTGTTCACCGCCGGGCACGAGACGCTGGTCGGCTTCCTCGGACTGGCCGTGCGCACGCTGCTGGCCGAACCCGAGCAGGCCGAACTGCTGCGCCAGAATCCCGATCTCGCGGAGTCCGCCGTCGAAGAACTGCTGCGCTATGACGGCTCGATCCAGGTGGCCATCCGCATGGCGGCCGAGCCGGTGCAGCTCGGGGACCAGCGGATCGAGGCCGGGACGACGGTGCTCGGCCTGCTCGGAGCGGCCAACCGCGACCCGGAGTACGTCCCGAACCCGGACACGCTGGACATCACGCGGGAACGGGTCCGGCCGCTGAGTTTCGGCGGCGGTCCGCACTACTGCCTGGGCGCTTTCCTCGCGCGCCTGGAGGCACAAACGCTGCTCCCGCGCCTGGTGCGACGATTCCCCAGGATGCGGTTGGCCGATCCGCCCCGTTACCGGTCCCCCGGGACGACGCTGCGCGGTATCGAGCAGCTGCCGGTGTGGGTCCACGGGTAAGGCGGGGCACGCGCTGGCCAGGCTGGAGGCGCAGGTCACGGCCTCCGCCGGGCGAAGCGCGGGGCGTGCTCGGGCCTGAGCCCGACCCCGATGAGGTACGCGGGCACGAAGGAAGCTGGCGGAAAGCGCCGCATCAGCGCCAGCAACGGCTTCGGCGGACCCGTTCGACGTCCGTCCACAATGGGCATTGCCAGTGCGCGGTGCAGGACCTGTTGCAGGGACTGGACGACGATGGTCGGCAGCAGCCTGCGGGAACGGACCCGCGCCAACGTCGCGGCCGTCACCGCCCGCTCCCGCAGCGGTTCGGCGAGCAGGGTCGCTGCGGCCACGGCGTCCTGCACTGCGAGGTTGATACCGACGCCGCCCATCGGTGACATCGCGTGCGCCGCGTCCCCGATGCACAGCAGGCCATCGATGTGCCAGCGGTTCAACCGGTTCACCCGCACGTCAAGGTGCTTGACGTCGTCCATCGACTCCAGAGCGTCGACGCGATCCGCCAGCCACGGGACGACTTCCGCGATGTTCCGTCGGAACGCCTCCAGCCCGCTCGCCCGCAACTCGGGATCGGTTCCCTTCTTGCCGATGTATCCGATCTGCAGGAAGTCGGTGCGCGGGATGATGATCAGGAACCGGCCGTTGCCGGCGTAGGGCATCAGCGCGGCCGGGTTGTCGTCCGGCTTGCGGGGCAGCCGGAACCACCAGGCGTCGATCGGCACGGGCAGTTCCTTGGGACGCAGTTCAGCCTGGTGGCGCGCGATGGACCAGCGACCGTCGCAGGCGACCGTCAGGTCGGCGCGGATCTCGCCGGTCGCTCCGGTCTCCGTGCGGTAACGCACCCCGCGTACCTGGCCCGACTCGCGGATCAGGTCTGTCACCTCGGTCCGCATGCGCAGAGCGAAGGACGGTTCCTCGCTCGCGGCTTCGGCCAACAGGGTGAGGAAATCCCACTGCGGCACGATCGCGACGTACGGGTACGGCACCTTCAGTCGTCGCAGGTCACCGATCACCACGCGGCGATGGTCGTCGATCGGGAACGCGATCTCGTGCAGGTGGCTCTGCGGCAGCGCGGCGAACCGCCGCTGCAAGCCCAGTTCGTCGAGCAACTGGAGAGTCGAGGGATGCACGGTGTCTCCGCGAAAGTCCCGCAGGAAGTCACCGTGCTTCTCCAGCACGGTCACCGCGATCCCGGCACGAGCGAGCAACAGCCCCAGCACCATCCCGGCCGGTCCGCCCCCGACCACAACACAGGTCGTGCGTTCCTCCATGGCTACCATCGCCACCAATTCATCGGTCGAAGAAATTTTGACAGATAGAGTATCTGACACCGCTCCAGATGGATAGTAGTATTCGGTTCCATGGGCGTGAAGGTACTTCCGGCACTCGTCGAGGCCGCCGTCGCTGCCGCCCGCGAGCAGGACTGCGATGTGGCCGAGGTGTCGTTGACCGCGATCGCGGAGAAAGCGGGAATGTCCCGCAGCACCCTGCTGCGGCGACTCGGCGGCTCCCGCGCGGCGCTCGACGACGCGGTGCGCGCGACGGGCGTCGATCCCGGCGGCAGGCCGCCGGTACGGGAGCGGGCGATCGACGCCGCTGCCTGGCTGATCAGCGAGCACGGGCTCGGCGCGGTCACGCTGGAAGCGGTGGCCGAGGCAGCCGAGTGCTCGCTGCCCAGCCTGCACGCGGTCTTCGACGGCCGGGACGGCCTGCTCACCGCCATCTTCGACCGCTACAGCCCGGTGCTGGACCTGGAACGGCTGGCAGCGCACCCGCCGGAGCGGGTCGAGGACACCGTCCGGGGCATCTACCGTGCCATGGTCGCGGCATTCGCCCGCGAACCACGGGTCCTGCCGGCGGTGTTCGCCGACCTGTTCAGCCGCCCGACCGGCCCGGCCAGCCGGATCTTCACGCAGAACTTCCCCCGCCTGCTCGGCGGGGCGGAGGCCCTGCTGATGCCGCAGGTGCGCGCCGGGCGGCTGCGTGCCCTGCCGCTACCGCTGCTCGTCCAGCTCATGATCGGTCCGCTGGCCACGCACATGCTCCTGCGGCCGATCCTCGAATCCGCGCTGGGCGCGGACGGCCTGCCCAGCGTGGACGAGACCTGCGAGACGTTCGCGGACGCCTTCCTCCGAGCTGTCCGTGTCGTGCCGGAAGAGAGGTGAGGGACATGCGGAAACGCACTGCCGCCCTCGGGAGCGCGGTGTTCTTCCTAGTCGGACCGGGCTGCGTCGTCGGCCTGGTTCCCTGGCTGCTGACCGGTTGGCGGCTGGCGAACCCGCTCCCCCACTGGATGCCGTTCCGTCTGGTCGGCGTGCTGCTCATCCTGGCCGGGGTAAGCGTCTTGATCCAAGCGTTCGTGCGGTTCGTCGTGGAAGGCTTCGGAACCCCGGTCCCAGTCGCCGCACCCGAGCATCTCGTCGTGGGTGGCCTTTACCGGCATGTCCGCAATCCCATGTATGTGGCGCTGCTGGCGATCGTCGTCGGGCAGGCTCTGCTGTTCGGGCAGCTCGGTCCGGCGGTCTACGCCGCCGTCCTCTGGGGCGTTGCCGCGGCGTTCGTGCGTTGGCGCGAAGAGCCCGTCCTCGCTCGCCGATTCGGCGCCGAATACGACGCCTACCGGCTCGCTGTGCCCGCCTGGTGGCCGCGGTTGCGGCCCTGGCAGCCGTGAGCCTGGCAGGTTCGCGGCGTGCCGGCCGCGATGGCGGTGAGTAGCGTGGACTCTAGTGGGGGTTCCTCTCGCCGGAGATCTCCGCCGATTGGAGTTTCGATGGACGCGCACGCGCAGATCATCGCCGATCCCAGGTACGCGACGGCGCACTTCATCGCGCCGAACACCCGGGGATACATCCACTTGGGCGCGGAGGTGAATGCCCCCGCCCGCCCCGGGCCGATCCTCCGGCGTGGCCCGGAGAAGACCGGCCTGGAAGCCCGGCTCAAGGGACTGGGCCGGCAGCTCGAACAGACTCTCGACGTCCAGAAGGTGACGGTCTACGACGCCGTCGTCATCCCCCCGCTGGAACGGCTCCCGGTGGTCAAGGAACAGGCGAGCACGATCGAGATCCCCCGGTTCGACGTCGTGGTCCTCGTCGAGACCACTTCCCCGGACGCTATCGCCGGGGTGCGGGCCCTGCCGGAGTACCAAGTGCTGGAGGACACGCTCCGCATCGCGTCCAACCGAACGCTGGTCACGACCGCTCGCAACGCCAAGCGCATCGCTGAGGTGGACAGGACGCGAAAGGGCACGTTCCTGTTCAACTATTTCGTCGCGGATGACGCGGAGGTCGTGCTCGATCTGTTCGACTACCTGGCGGGCTGGTACGAGACCGAGATGCGACTGGACAACTCGACCCTGCTGGTGCCGCTGGACGGGGAGAAAGCGGACTACGCGGCCATCAACCACGCGCGCCTGCCCATGAGCCCGCCGCGGTTCGCCCTGCGCCAGTTCTCGAAGAAGAGCTTCCGAAACTACATCCTGGCCAATCTCCGGGCCAACCGGGTCGGGGCAATGCCGGTGCTGTACCGCCTCGCGTGAACCCGGTTGGATGGGGGCGATGACGAACACGCCCGCCGACATCGCGCACGTCACCTCCGGCGCTCGCCAGCAACGGACTGTCCTCAGTAGACTTCGTCGCCCGGGTCGCATGCATCGGAAACCTCGACAAGGACCGCTGGTGACCGCCGGTGGAGCAGGTCGCGCCCAGGATGATCGCGAGCGGAGCCATCAACGAGCGCGACCTCGACGAGTTCCGTGCGCTGTTGGACACTCCCGAGTTCGTCGACCTGCCACAGTTCGCCCTGGCGGCCTGGGGTCAGCGCCCTTCGCCTCGATAGCTCGACTATTCGAAACGCACCGTGTCACCCGCGCCTTGACGGATCACCTCCGGCTCACCGCCAGAGTAGTCGATCACCGTGGTCGGCACGGTGCCACAGTCACCGGAGTCAATGACGGCATCCACCGCATGATCGAGCTGTTCTTTGATCTCCCATCCCTGTGTTAACGGTTCGTCGAGGCCTGGCAACAGCAAGGTGGTCGACAGCAGGGGTTCGCCGAGTTCCTCCAGCAAGGCTTGGGTGACGACGTGTTCGGGAATCCGGGCGCCGACGGTCTTCTTCTTCGGATGCATCAACCTGCGCGGTACCTCCTTGGTCGCGGGCAGGATGAACGTATAGCTGCCGGGCGTGGAGGCTTTGATCGCGCGAAAGACCGCGTTGTCCACGTGCACGAACTGGCCGAGTTGCGCGAAGTCCCGGCACATCAACGTGAAGTGGTGGCGGTCGCCGAGGCGACGGATCTCCCTGATCCGATCGAGTCCCTCCTTGTTGCCCAGTTGGCACCCCAGCGCATAGCAGGAGTCCGTCGGATAGGCGATCAGCCCGCCCGAGCGCAGCAGATCCACGACCTTGTCGATCGACCGCCGCTGTGGATTCACCGGATGTACGTCGAAATACGTCGCCATGAACTGAGGGTAAACGTGCCCCGGGGCTCGTGTCCCCTCTGTGCGGCCCGCGACTCTCAGTGGTCACGCTGAGGCCGGTGGCGTTGCACCGCCGTTGCACTCTCGGCGTCACCGCGAGCTTCCAGCCCGGTGATGACGCCGTTGATGTCGGCCTCCGAGCGGTTCTGGCTGAGCTTGAACTTGGCTTCGATGCGGCTGATGGTCAGTTCGACGCCGACGATCGCGCGCAACTGCCCGGTGATGAACTCCGCTGGGGCGTCATCGACCGACCACGGCTCGCCGAAGCTCGACTCGTGACGCTCGGTCAGCCGCCGTACCTGGCGCTCGACCCACGCCGGGTCATCGTGCACGGTCATCTCGCCGTAGACGTGCGCGGTGATGTAGTTCCAGGTCGGCACGACCCGACCGTGCTCGGCCTTCGTGGCGTACCAGGACGGCGTGATGTACGCGTCCGGGCCGCGAACGATGGCCAACGCCTCACCGACCACCGGTTGACGCCATTGATCATTGGGACGCGCCAGGTGCGCGAGCAGTGCGCCGCGCTCCCCTGCTTCGGGGTCGTAGAGGAAGGGCACGGTGGTCGCGAGGAGCCCTTCCGGTGTGGCGGTGACCAGGTCGGCTGCACCCTGGTTGACCAGGAGTTCCCGCACGGCAGCGGCATCGGCGGAGAAATGCGACGGAATGTACATCGCCTGCCGAGTATGGTCGGGCGAGCGGCACTGCAAGACGGCCACCGCGCGGGTAAATCAGAAGTCCATTTGGTCTGAGCCGGGCCTGGTTCCCACCACCACCGTCGCGCTCAGCTCGTCGGAGCGGGTCACCCTGGCCAGCAGACCGTCGCGGCTGACCAGGTCGGCGGCGTCCGGCGCTTGACGCTCGCTCGTCTCCACCAGCAGGTGGCCGCCCGGACGCAGCCATTGGGGCGCTTCGGCGGTCACTCGGCGTAGGACGTCGAGCCCGTCCGCGCCACCGTCGAGGGCTACCCGCGGCTCGTGCACGCGGGCCTCCGGTGGCATCAGCCCGAGGGCCTCGCTCGGTACGTACGGAGCGTTGACGACCAGGAGGTCGACCCGGCCGCGCAGCCCGGCGGGCAGCGGCTCGTAGAGGTCTCCGCAGTACACCTGACCGCCGGCACCGGCGACGTTGCGGCGAGCACACCGCACAGCCGCGCGATCGATGTCGGTGGCATACAACTCGACCCCGCCCAGGGCCGCGACCAGCGCGGCCCCGACCGCGCCCGAACCGCAGCACAGGTCAACAACGACAGGGTGCGGCGGGGCGAGGTAGGAAGCCTCGTGGACGAGGAACTCGGTGCGGCGGCGAGGAACGAACACGCCTTGGTCCACGGCGACCCGCAGGCCGCAGAACTCCGCCCAGCCGAGGACGTGCTCCAGGGGGACGCCGGCGACTCGCCGGTTCACCATGGTGGCGAGGTCGTCCGTCGTCCGCGCGCCGAAGACGAGCAACCGCGCCTCATCCTCGGCGAAGACGCAGCCCGCCGCATGCAGCCTGGCAGCGACGTCGGAATGGGAGTCAGGTGCCGGAAACAACGGTGACGAGGTATGGGACATAACAGCGCCTTTCGGAATGCCGATGGGCGCTCTGTGTCACCTCTGCGTGGCCGAGCCCTTCGGGCCATGCGGTGAGAGCACCCTGCCTGACATGGCGGAAATGGTTCTCACCTCCCTCGATCACGTCCAACGGCGGCACAGACGCTACCTGATCCGCGTCAGGCGACTGTGAAGCCACCGTCGACCGGCAGGATGGTTCCGGTGACGTAGGTCGCGCCGACGAGGTACCGCACCGCCTCCGCGACGTCACCAGGCTGGCCGATCCGCTTGGCCGGTACGGACTCCGCAACCGCCGCGAACTGGGCTTGCTTCTGTTCCTCCGGCAGGAACGACCACCACGGCGTGTCGACGGCACCCGGCGACACGGCGTTGACCCGGACCGGAGCGAACTCCGCGGCCAGCGGCGACACGATGCGTTCGATCGCCCCGTTGACCGCGGCCAGTGCCGCTGCTCCTGCCAGCGCCGCTCGCGCGGTGGCGGCCGAGATCATCGTGATCGAGCCGGTCACCTGGGCGTGCTGGAGGGCGAGCAGGTAGCCGAAGAGCTTCCCGTCGAAGGCCGTTCTGAAGTCCGCGAGGCTGGTCTCGCGCAGCGGTCCCATGCCGACCGCGCCGGGACTGAACGCCAGAACCAGGTGGTCGAACTCCCCGACGCCGTCGAAGAAGGCCCGCACCTCGCTCTCGGAGGTGCCCTCGACCTGCTCGGCAGCCTTCACCCGCTCCGCGACGGCGACCAGCCGGTCCGGGCTACGACCGGTGACGGTGACCTCGGCTCCGTCGGCGGTCAACCGGTCGGCTACCGCCAGGCCGATTCCCGAGGTGCCACCCATGATCACAACGCGCATACCGCGCCTCCCTTTCCAATACGTGACGTCTCGATATTATTGCGAGACGCGACGTCTTGTAAAGTGGTCGCCATGACAGCTGATCGCCGGCCTGGGCGACCGCGCAGCGAGACGGCCCGGCGGGCGATTCTCACCGCGGCCCTGGATGAGCTGCGGGAGCAGGGTTATGCCGCCCTGACCATCGAGGGGATCGCCGCACGGGCGGGCGCGGGCAAGCAGACGATCTACCGGTGGTGGCCGTCCAAGGCCGACGTCGTGCTCGACGCGCTACTCGACATGGCGGCGACCAAGATCACGGTCCCGGACAAGGGCTCGCTGCACGCGGACCTGACGGCTTTCCTGACCGCCACGTTCCGGCAGCGCGGCCAGCGCCCCATCCTGGTCGGCTTGATGGCTCAGGCACTGCTCGACCCGGTCTTCGCGACCGCGTTCCGCGAGCGGTTCCTGTTCAGCCGCCGCGCCACCCTGCGCGGCATCCTCGAACGCGCGGTGGCGCGAGGTGAGATCAACGCGGACACCGACCTGGAGATGCTCGTCGACGTCGTCTACGGCGTGCTGTGGTACCGGCTGCTGCTCAACCACGCGCCGCTGAGCGAGAAAGCCGGCAAGGACCTCGCCTCGTTGATCGTGCGCGCGGTTCGGTAATCGTGGTTCCCCGAGATACGGGCACCCGAGACCAGGTCAATGGCCACGGTCTCCCCCGGTTCCGGGCCATTGACCTGACCCCCAGCCAAGCCCCGGCTGACACGCGATGACTCTGCCCGATCACCACCCGGATGGGAACCCGTCAGACGATCACAATAGCTTCCTGATCGATAACTTTACGTTTATGACGGGGCGCTCATGACGGCGGCGCTTATGACGGGCTGCTCTCGTCTCGGACCGTGCGAGCGACATCGCGTATGGCAGCGACAGCGGGACGGGTGCGGTTCTTCGGGAGCCAGGCGAGCGCTGCCGTGCTCGGGGGCAGATCGGACACGTCCACGTATCGAACGCCAGGGCGCGGGAACATGCGCCGAGCAGCATCGGGAAGAAACATCATCGCCTCCCCGTTGGACACCGCGAGAAGAAGTCCCTCCAAGTCGCCGACCACTGGGCCGGGCCGGACGAGCGTGCCGTCTGGACGGGGGTTGACCGCCCAGAAGTCCCACCATGCGCGGGGTACGGCCGGGGGCACGTCCACCACCGGATAACCAGCCAGGTCGGCGAGCGTGATCTCGTACTGGGTGGCCAGTGGATCGTCCGCCGGCAGGCACGCCACTCGCGGTTCGGTGGCGAGGTGCAGGGTCTGGATGCCCGGCGGCACCGGGGGCGCAGGAAGACCACATCGGTTTCCCCGCGCGTGAGAGTGTCGAATTGCCCGGCCATGTTGACATTGCGGATCTCAGTGGAGATCGGGGGATACTTCCGACGGAGTTCCGCCAGGATGGCCTGTGTGTAGGGCATCGCGGCCTCCGCTCCGATCTGGCCGATCACCAGATGCCCGGAAACCTCGCGAGCGCGCAGGCGGGCCTGGGAACGCAACCGCGACACCGCGGCGACGGCCTCCCGCGCGTCGGGAAGCAACGACCGGCCAGCGTCGGTGAGCATGACCCGTCGACTGGTGCGATCGATCAAGGGGACACCGAGGCGATCCTCCAAAGCCCGGATCTGCCGGCTCAGCGCGGGCTGCGTCATGAACAGGCGACTCGCTGCCCTGCCGAAGTGGAGTTCCTCGGCCAGCACTAGGTACAGCCGTAGCTGATGGATGCTCGGTTCGCGTCCTAGCCCGGTCGTGTGCAGCGAGTCATCCGCCCCCTCCCTGTCAGCCATACGCATGAGGATATCGATCGTGCCTCGGCACGCTGCGCAACCGCATCCGCCACCGGTGCTGGATGCGCGATGCCCGCTGCCCTGTGTATAGGGTTGCCGTGATCGTCCCAGCGGCCTGCTCGTGTCGGGTCTGTCGACGCCCGTTCGAGGAGCGACACTGGTCTCAGGGATACATGACTGATGGGGGTGATGCGTGCGAAAAGCGCCGGGTGTGCGGGGGCGGGTGCTGCTCGTGGCGGCCGCCCTCGTCGTGTTGCTCGGGTACGGGATCGCCGGGTACGCGATCTACGGCTTCCCGGTGTCCGAGGCCGTCTACATGACGGTGATGACGCTGACCACGGAAGGCTTCTCGGGCGCCGATCAGCTCACCCCCGGCGGGAAGATCTTCACCGCGACGGTGGCGCTGCTCGGGGTGACGGTCTTCGTCGCCGCACTCGGTGTGATCGGCACCGCGATGGTGGAGAGTGCGTTCGGTCCCACTAGGAGGAAACGCCGCATGCAGAACCGCATCGACCGGCTCCACGACCACTTCATCCTCTGCGCCTACGGGCGGGTCGGGCAGGCGGTCGCGCGTGAGTTGGCGGCGGAGAACATCCCGTTCGTCGTCATCGACAGCAAGCCGGAGCTCGAAGAGCTCATGCAGCGCGACCAGGTGCCGTACCTGATCCACAACGCCAGTTCCGAGGAGGCGCTGAAACAGGCCGGTATCGATCGCGCTCGCGGGCTGGTTTGCGCGGTGGACTCCGACGCCGAGAACGTCTACATCACCGTCGTCGCCCGCTCGCTGAACCCGGACATCGCGATCGTGGCCCGCGCCGCCGAACCGGCCTCCGCGCAGCGGCTCTACCACGCCGGCGCTACCAGCGTCGTTTCGCCCTACGTGACCAGCGGTCGACGGATGGCGTTGCTGGCGCTGCGCCCGCGCGTGGTCGACTTCCTGGAGTTCACCCGGGGCGCCACCCCGGGCTGGCGGCTGGAGGAGATCCTGATCGACAGCGGGTCTCACCTGGTCGGCAAGCCGCTGCGGCAGGCGTGCCAACGCGCGCTACCGCTGCTGATCCGCCGCGCGGAAGGTGACCTCGTGCCCAACCCCGACCTGGACAGCACATTAGCTCCCGGTGACGCGGTGATCGTCTTCGGCGATCCGCGCGCGCTGCGCCCGATCGAGGACGTCTGACCGCGGATACCGTGTCCGGGGATGCGGGGATGCGGGGATGCGTTGTCCCTCCGGCCGGCTCACTGGGGCTGGGCCCAGCGCCGTTCGACGATCTCCCACTCCCGCCCCCACGCTCGACACGCGTAGACATCGGCCAGGGCCCGGACGCCTACCACGATCAGGAGGCAGCACGTTTCCACCGCCGTCAGCGCCATGACCGCTTCCACCACCGCGGTCGCAACTGCGGCGGCTTGGGTCGACGGCGCCGGCACGACCGCGCCTGACGGGCCGAGCCACACCGTGAGCGGACTGCCCTGAACCGTGCCGACCGGGACGACCACGACCCCGGTGTGGTCCTGCCCGTGCCGGTCGGTCCACTTCGCCGGGGCCTCGGCGACAGCGTTCTCACCCTCCGCGGAGCGGCCGAGGGCACGGGGTTGGGCATTGCTCGTCAGGACCGCGACCGCCTGGTAGCGCTCGGCGGACTCCCGCGCTACCGATTGACTCTGCTGCTGGTAGACGGAGTGTCCGAAGGCAGCCGAGGCCGGCAACGCCAACAGTCCGATCACCAGCAACAGCAGCATGCTGACACCCGTCAGCCGGTCCACCCGCCGACGCACCGGATTGGACTTGAGAGCCAGGACATGACCCAGCCACGCCAACCGGTCGCGAAGGCCCACCCCGTCCATGACGAAACCCCAACGAAGGACGATGGCGCGAATGCCGCTTCGCTGTGATTGTCGGTAGTGGTCGCGCTACTGGGCAGAGCCTTTCGGCCCGGCGTCCGCGCGGGACTACTCGGAGCCAGCGTCCAGGACAGACGCCCAGGCCTGCTCCTGAGGCTCCGTCATGCCCCCGACGACGTACTCGCCCTCATCGTTGAAGATCGGCCCGCCGGCCTGGGCGGAAGCGGCGGTCTGGGCCAGCATGGCGTGCACCTGGGCGTAGGCCAGGCACGTTCGTTCCCGTTCGCTGCCTTCGTGCGTGCGGGCCTCGTCTAGGTAGCGCTGCGCGGCGGTGTAGTGCTCAGGTCCGGTCACAGTACTAGAGCCTGCCCTATGCGTCGGGGTCAACAAAAGCCGGGTGGCCGATCCCCGCAGTGTCCCGTGCGAATCAGCGGGGCATGGGCGTTGCCCACCGGCAACCATCGACCGCGTCACCGAGCGCGCACACTGGTCGTGGTCTTGAGCCTGCACAGCTACCTCGTGCGCACGCCGACCACAATGATCACTGGTGGACAGCGGCAACGGCAATCGGTGTCCGGCGTGCAACCATCCTATGTGGACAACGTCATCGCATGGCCCGTGCGACCAAAGGACAAGGAACTGATGATCTAGACGAGTCGCCGCTAGTCCACAGTGGAAAGCGGGTCGATGCGGAACCGGAGTCGGCAGATGACGGCGTTCGTGCGTCGACGCAGTGCGTGCGCGAGGACCGCACCGCGCTGGTTCTGCAGGATGCGTTGCCAGACGTGCTCCGGTTCGACCTCCGCGATGAGGACGAAGACCTGCTTTTCCTGGGCTTCGCGCAGGTAGTCCACCAGCGGCTGGCCCAGCCGGCGTCGCTGGTCATAGAGCTGGACGAGGGGCACGTCCGGGTTCCACTTCTCCCAGGCGGCCAGGAAGTCTTTAGCGGCGTGTTCGTCTTCCGGATGGGTGACGTACACCGCGACCACACGGTCACCCAGGGACAGCGCGGCGGCCAGGGCGTCCCGGGTCAGGCGGGAAACCGTTCCCACCGGCACGACGACCAGGGACCGGTTCGGGCGTGGCGGCGCCGGGGTGTGTCCCAGTTCCAGCCGGTCACCGATCGTGCGGTAGGTGCGGTTGACCTTCTCCATCACCAGCACGATCAGCGGCAGTGCCACCACGATCAGCCAGCCGCCTTCGGCGAACTTCGAGACCGTGACCACGATCGCCGCGACCGAGGTGAGCAGGGCGCCGAGCCCGTTGATCCCCGCACGGCCGCGCCAGCCGCCGGGCCGCTCGCGCAGCCAGTGCCGGACCATCCCGACCTGCGAGAGGGTGAACCCGACGAACACCCCGATCGCGAACAGCGGCACCAGCGTGTCCATGTCTCCCCGGGAGACCATCAGCAGCGCCGCCGCGGCCAGGGTGAGGAACGCGATCCCGTAGCGGTGCACTTGGCGCTCGGCCCGTAGGGCGAACAGGTGCGGCAGGTTGTTGTCCCTGGCCAGCAACTGCGCGAGCACCGGCAGCCCGCCGAACGAGGTGTTGGCGGCCAGTGCCAGCAGCACCGCGGTCGCGAACTGCACCACGAAGTACCCCGCCCCATGGCCGATGGACGCCTCGGTGACCTGCGAGAGCACGGTGACGCCATTGACCGGGTGAAGGGAGAACCCCTCCACCAACAGCGCGATGCCGATCAACATCACGCCCAACAGCGCTCCGAGCACCACCTCGGCGCGCTGCGCGTTCGACGCGGGGCGTGCGGAAGGTCGGCACGGCGTTAGCGATGGCTTCCACACCGGTCAGCGAGGCACATCCGTTGGCGAAGGCGCGCAACAGCAACAGCGCCCCCACGGTCTGGACCGAGGCCGCGTTGACTGGGGCGTGCTCGGTGACAACCGGTGCGCCGCGCAGCAGGCCGATGACGATCACGGTGAGGATCGACCCGACAAACAGGATGGTCGGGCCGAGGAACGCCTTCGCGCTGTGTGCGATCCCCCGGAAGTTGATCGAGGTGATGAGCACGAGCACGCCCAGGCACAGCCACACCGTAGTCGACGATCAGTGATGCGCCGGCGACCAGCGACGCTCGGCGGCTGAGGTGCTTCTTGGCGACACCGTAGGCGCCGCCGCCTTCCGGAAAGGCGGCGATGACCTGCCGGTAGGAGATCGTCAGCACGGCCAGCAGGGTGGCGATGGCCACCGTGACCGGAAGGGTGAAACCGACTCCCCTGCCGCCGGCGAGCGCGAGCACGATCACGATCGCCTCGGGGCCGTAGGCCACGGACGACAGTGCGTCCAGCGACAGCGCGGCCAGCCCACCGAGGACGGTCAGCCGGTGGTGCTCGGCGCGTTGCCGTGCGGACGGCTCGCCGCCGTCCGTCCCACGTGGACGGCCATTGCGCAGCCATCCGAGTCGATCGGGCATGGCGGCCAGTCCACGATGCCGGAATACCCGTGCGCAACGTGGGGGTGGCGGCGCTAACACCGGCACTGACACAACCTTAACGCCGCCCAGCGGCACGCCTGGGTGTCTCGGCTCAAGTCACCCCGTTTCGCCGGTCGATACACGTGGGTGATGGCTGACTTGGCGTTCGTGGTGTTGACGATCATGCTCTTCGCCGTCTTCGACCTGATCGTGAAGGCGGTCGAGCGGCTGTGACGGTGGAGAACCTGGTCGGTCTGGTGCTGGCTGCCGCGCTGTTCGTGTTCCTGATCGGGGCGTTGCTGTTCCCGGAGCGGTTCTAGGCACCATGACGATGACGGCTGCGGGGATTCTGTTTGTCGCGTCCTTGGCGTTGGTGCTGTTGGTCGTGCACAGCCCGTTCGGCGACTACATGTACCGCGTCTATAGCACCCCGAATCACCTGCGTGTTGAACGCGTGGTTTATCGACTCGGTGGTATCGCTCCAGACAGTGAGCAATCCTGGGCCATCTATGCCCGGAGCGTCCTGGCCTTTTCCGTCGTTTCGGTGCTGTTCCTCTATCTCCTCCAACGCGTGCAGAGCTTCCTCCCACTGAACATGGGGCATCCGGGGGTCCGGCCGGACACCGCGTGGAACACGGCGGCCAGCTTCGTCACCAACACGAACTGGCAGGCGTACTCGGGCGAGTCGACCATGGGACACCTGGTGCAGATGGCTGGGCTGGCTGTGCAGAACTTCCTGTCCGCCGCGGTCGGGATGGCGGTGGCCATCGCGCTGGTGCGCGGGTTCGCGCGCAGCCGGACGGACAAGCTGGGCAACTTCTGGGCCGATCTGGTTCGTGGGAGCGTGCGGGTGCTGCTGCCGGTCGCCGTGGTCGCCGCCGTCGTGCTGGTCGCCGGCGGTGCGGTGCAGAGCTTCAGTGCCGGGCAGACCGTGACCACCCTGACTGGCGGGCAGCAGACCCTGCTGGGTGGACCGGTGGCCAGCCAGGAAGCCATCAAGGAGTTCGGTACCAACGGCGGCGGGTTCTTCAACGTCAACGCCGCTCACCCGTTCGAGAATCCCACGGCGTGGACGAACTGGTTGGAGATCGTCCTGCTGCTGGCGATCCCGTTCTCGTTGCCGCGCACGTTCGGTCGCATCATCGGCGACAAGCGGCAGGGATACGCGATCGTCGCGGTGATGGCCGTGCTCGCCGTGCTGAGCATGACCGCGGTCCAAGCGGCCGAACTGTCCCATCACGGAACGGTCCCGGCGGCAGTCGGCGCCTCGATGGAAGGCAAGGAGGTCCGGTTCGGCGTCTCGAACTCCGGGGCGTACGCGACCATGACCACGCTGACGTCCACCGGCGCCGTGGATTCCGCTCACGACTCCTACACCAGCCTGGGCGGCGGCGCGCTGATGGCCAACATGATGCTCGGTGAGGTCGCTCCCGGCGGGGACGGATCGGGCCTGTACGGGATGCTCGTGCTGGCCGTGCTCAGCGTGTTCCTGGCCGGTCTGATGGTCGGTCGCACGCCGGAGTACCTGGGGAAGAAGATCGGCAGCCGCGAGATCAAGCTCGCCTCGCTGGCTTTCCTGGCGACCCCGGCGCTGGTACTGGCCGGCACGGCGGTCGCGATGGGGCTGCCGGTCGGACCGGCGGCGATGCTCAACACCAAGGCGCACGGCCTGTCCGAAGTGCTCTACGCGTTCACCTCCGCCGCGAACAACAACGGTTCCGCGTTCGCGGGGATCTCGGCGAACACGCCCTGGTTCAACACCGCGCTGGGACTGACCATGCTGCTCGGCCGCTTCCTGCCGATCATTTTCGTGCTCGGGCTGGCAGGGTCGCTGGCGCAGCAGAAGCCGACCCCGGTGTCGGCGGGCACGCTGCCGACGCACCGGGCGCAGTTCGTGGGCATGCTCACCGGCGTGACGATCATCCTGGTCGGACTGACCTTCCTGCCGGCGCTGGCACTGGCGCCGCTGGCGGAAGGGATCGGCGGTTGAGCGCGGCTGCCGGCCAGGGACGGCGCGTCCAGGCAGGTCTGCTCGATCCCCGGATGCTGGTCCGGTCGTTGCCGGACGCCGTGCGCAAGCTGAGTCCCGCGACGCTGTGGCGTAACCCGATCATGTTCATCGTCGAGATCGGCGCGGCGTGGACGACGGTGCTCGCGGCGGCGAGCCCGTCGTGGTTCGCCTGGCTGATCGTGGTGTGGCTGTGGCTGACCGCGATGTTCGCCAACCTCGCGGAGGCGGTGGCCCAGGGACGCGGCAAGGCGCAGGCCGACGCCCTGCGGCGCGCCAAGCGCGGTACCCAGGCGCGTCGGCTGCCGAGCTGGACCTCCGGCATGGCCCAGCCGCAGTGGGAAACCGTGCCGGCCTCGCAGTTGCACAGGGGTGACCACGTCATCGTCGAAGCCGGTGAGATCATCCCCGGGGACGGCGATGTCGTGGAGGGCATCGCCAGTGTCGACGAGTCGGTGATCACTGGCGAGTCCGCACCGGTGATCCGGGAGTCCGGGGGCGATCGGTCGGCGGTGACCGGTGGGACGCGGGTGCTGTCCGACCGGATCATCGTCACGATCACCCAGCAGCCGGGGGAAAGCTTCATCGACCGGATGATCGCGCTGGTCGAGGGCGCTGCGCGGCGGAAAACCCCGAACGAGATCGCACTGAACATCCTGCTGGCCGCTCTGACCCTGATCTTCCTGCTGGCCGTGGCGACGCTGCAGCCACTGGCCGTCTACAGCAAGGCGGTGCGGTCGGGTGTCCCGGACAACCTCGCGTTGAACGCCCACGGCGTAACCGGCATCGTGCTCGTGTCGCTGCTGGTGTGTCTGATCCCGACCACCATCGGCGCGCTGCTGTCGGCGATCGGTATCGCCGGCATGGACCGGCTGGTGCAGCGCAACGTCCTGGCGATGAGCGGGCGCGCGGTCGAGGCCGCCGGCGACATCAACACGCTGCTGCTGGACAAGACGGGCACCATCACCCTCGGTAACCGGGAGGCCGTCGAATTCGTGCCGGTGGCGGGCGCGACGGCCACCGACCTCGCCGACGCGGCGCAGCTGGCCAGCCTCGCCGACGAAACCCCCGAAGGGCGGTCCATCGTGGTGCTCGCCAAGGACGCCTACCGCCTGCGGGCCCGTGAGGAGGGGTTGGCGGCGCGCGCGACGTTCATCCCGTTCACCGCGAAGACCCGAATGAGCGGTGTCGACCTGCCCGAAGACGGGCACATCCGCAGCATCCGCAAGGGCGCGCCGGCCTCCGTGCTGGAGTGGGTACGCGGGCACGGCGGCGAGACCACCGAGGATCTCACGCGCGTGGTCGAGGCGATCAGCGCCGGCGGCGCCACCGCCCTGGTCGTCGCTGAACGCCGGGACGGTCAGCCGGCCCGGGCCCTCGGTGTCGTGCGCCTCAAGGACGTCGTCAAGGCGGGAATGACCGAGCGGTTCCGGGAGATCCGGCGGATGGGCATCCGCATCGTGATGATCACCGGCGACAACCCGCTGACCGCCCGGGCGATCGCCGCCGAGGCGGGCGTGGACGACTTCCTGGCCGAGGCCAAACCCGAGGACAAGATGACCCTGATCCGCCAGGAACAGGAGGGCGGCCGGCTGGTCGCCATGACCGGAGACGGCACCAACGACGCCCCGGCCCTGGCACGGGCGGACGTCGGCGTCGCCATGAACACCGGCACGGCACCGGCCAAGGAAGCCGCCAACATGGTCGATCTCGACTCCAACCCCACCAAGCTGATCGAGATCGTGCGGATCGGCAAGCAGCTGCTGATCACGCGCGGTGCCCTGACCACCTTCAGCATCGCCAACGACATCGCGAAGTACTTCGCGATCATTCCGGCGATGTTCGCCGCCGTGTATCCGGGTCTGGACACGCTCAACGTCATGCGGCTGGCCAGCCCGACGTCGGCGATCCTGTCCGCGGTCATCTTCAACGCCGTGATCATCGTCGCGCTGATCCCCTTGGCACTGCGCGGGGTGCGGTACCGACCCGCGAGCGCCTCGCGACTGCTCAGCCGCAACCTCGCGCTCTACGGGCTGGGCGGGATCGTGGCCCCGTTCGTCGGGATCAAGCTCATCGACCTGATCGTCCAGTTCCTTCCCGGGTTGGTGTGAATGGGCCCGGAACGTCGAGGGAGGTCTGATGCGCCCCGCCTGGCTGCGTCAACACCTGGCCGCGCTGAGCGTGCTGCTGGCCTGCACCGTGCTGTTCGGCATCCTGTACCCGCTGGTCGTCTTCGGTATCGCGCAGCTGCCCGGGTTGCGGCAGAACGCCCAGGGCTCGATCCTGCGCACGCGGCAGGCCGGGCCGGTTGGCAGCCGGCTCATCGGGCAGTCGTTCACCGGCTCCGGAGGCATGCTTCTACCCCAGTACTTCCAGAGCCGCCCCAGCGCCGCCGGCAGCGGCTACGACCCGACGTCGACCAGTGCGAGCAACCTCGGTCCAGAGGACGTCGTCGACGCCGGCGGGCGACGCAGCCTGCTCACACAGGTGTGCGCGCGAAGTAAGGCGATCGGCGAACGCGAGCACGTCGACGGTTCGCGGCCGTACTGCACCCCCAGCGGCGTCGGCGCCGTCCTGGCCGTGTTCGGCACGCCGACGGCTGTGGCGCGCGTGGTCAGCGTGAACGAGGCGTGCCCGGCCAGGCCGTTTCTGGCGACGTACCGGGGGGTGCCGGTCATGTGCGCGCGTCCCGATGCGGACTACTCGGCTGGTGTCGTGCTCCCGGTCCGGGGAAACGCCCAGGTGGCACCCGCTGTGCCACCCGATGCGGTGACATCGAGCGGTAGCGGTCTCGACCCGAACATCTCACCGGCCTACGCGCGGCTCCAGAGCCCCCGGGTAGCCGCGAGTCGTGGCATGAGCGTGCGGCAAGTGAGCACACTGGTGGCACAGCACACGACTGGGCGTGCCCTGGGGTTCCTCGGGGAACCGGCGGTCAACGTGCTGGAGCTGAACGTGGCGCTCGACCGCGTACGCCCGATGCGGCCGTAGATCGGGGGTGGTCGCCATGGCACGGGGACGGCTGCGGATCTACCTCGGCGCCGCTCCCGGCGTGGGCAAGACCTACGCCATGCTCTGCGAGGGCCATCGCCGTCAGGGGCGCGGAACCGACGTGGTCGTCGGCTTCGCGGAGACCTACGGCCGCCCGCGCACCGAGGAGCTGCTCAACGGCCTGGAGATCATCCCGCGCCGAACCCTGACGTACCGGGGGGCGACCTTCACCGAGCTGGACCCCGACGCCGTTCTGGACCGCGACCCGAAGGTCGCGCTGATCGACGAACTCGCGCACACCAACGTGCCCGGTTCGCGTCACGAGAAGCGGTGGCAGGACATCGAGGAGATCCTGGACGCGGGCATCGACGTGATCTCCACGGTGAACATCCAACACCTGGAGTCGGTCAACGACGTCGTCGAACACATCACCGGCGTGCCGCAGCGGGAAACCGTGCCCGACGAGGTCGTGCGCCGGGCTGAGCAGGTCGAACTGGTCGACATGACCGCCGAGGCACTCCGCCGCCGCATGGCGCACGGCAACGTCTACCCACCGGAGAAGATCGACGCGGCGCTGAGCAACTACTTCCGGGAAGGCAACCTCACCGCGCTGCGCGAGCTCGCGCTGTTCTGGCTGGCCGACAAGGTCGACGAGCAGCTGGACCGCTACCGCGCCGAGCATGAGATCACCAAGACGTGGGAGGCGCGGGAGCGGGTGGTCGTCGCGCTCACCGGCGGTCGCGAAGGCGACACGCTCATCCGGCGCGCCGCCCGCATCGCCGAGCACGCCAAGGGCGCGGACCTGCTCGGTGTGCACGTCACCCGCAGCGACGGGCTGTCCGACGCGAACCCGGCGAACCTGGCGCGCCAGCGCAGGCTGATCGAAAGCCTCGGCGGCACCTATCACCAGGTCGTCGGCGCCGACATCCCCAGCGCGCTGCTGGACTTCGCGCAGGGCGTCAATGCCACCCAGCTGGTGCTGGGAGCCTCCCGGCGGGGGCGCCTGGCGCAGATGTTCTCCCGTGGCGTGGGGGTCAGCACCACGGCCAAGTCCGGGCCGATCGACGTGCACATGGTCACCCACGAGGAAGTCCGGCACGAGAAGTGGCTGCCCACCCTGACCCCGGCGGTCGGGTGGCGACGCCGGCTCGGGGGCTTCGCGCTGGCGGCGGTCGGCCTGCCGGTGCTGACCGCGCTCCTGGCGCCCGCGCATGCGGACGTGCCGCTGACCAGCGACGTCCTGCTGTTCCTCCTCCTGGTCGTCGGGGTTGCGCTGGCCGGCGGTTTCTGGCCGGCGATGGTCGCGGCGGTCGGGGGTTTCGTGCTGCTCCGCTACTACTTCATCCCGCCGCTGCACACCTGGACGATCTCGGCGCCCAACGCGCTGGCGTTGATCGTGTTCGTGGTCGTCGGCCTGGCTGTCAGCGCGGTCGTGGACCGCGCCGCGCGGCGAACCCAGGAAGCCGCTCACGCCCGAGCCGAAGCCGAGATCCTCTCGACACTGTCCGGCAGCGTGATCCGGGGCGCCCACGCCCTCCCGGCGCTGCTCGCCCGGCTGCGGGAAACCTTCGGGCTGACGTCGGTCACGCTGCTGGAACGGTCCGCCGACACCCCGCACACCCCGGACGAGCAACACGATCCGCATGCGTGGCACGTCGTCGAAAGCGTCGGCGAGCCGCCCTCCCCCAGCCCGGACGCCGGTGACAACCACATCGCGATCGACGACGACCTGTGCCTGGCCGTGCGCGGACCTACACTCCCCGCAGCCGACCAGCGGATACTGGAAGCCTTCGCGAACCGGGCAGCCGTCGCGCTGCGCCAGCGCCGGCTGACCGAGCAGGCCGAGCAGACCCGACCGCTGGTCGAGGCCAACCGGGTGCGCACCTCGCTGCTCGCCGCCGTCAGCCACGACCTGCGCACGCCCCTGGCCTCGGCCACGGCCGCCGTCGAGAGTCTCCGCGACGTCGCCGCGCGCGACGAGCACGAGCGGGCCGAGCTGCTCGACACCGTCCACGAGTCGCTGAGGCGCCTGCACCAGCTCGTCGCCAACCTGCTGGACATGAGCCGCCTGCAAGCGGGCACGCTCGGTGTCGCCCGGCAGTCGTTGGCCCTCGGTGAGGCGGTCCCCCGCTCGGTCGATGTTCTGGGGCCGGACAGCCGGGATCGCGTCCAGACCCGGATTCCCGAGCCGTTGCCGGACATCGTCGCCGATCCCGGGTTGCTGGAGCGGGTGCTGGTCAACCTGATGTCCAACGCGCTGCGCTACACCCCACCGGACAAGCCGGTTCTGGTCACCGCGAGCGCACTCGCCAACCACGTCGAGGTCCGGGTCATCGATCGGGGTCCCGACATCCGCCCGAGCGACTACGAGAAGATCTTCCTCGCGTTCGAGCGTGTCGGGGAGCGCGACAACCATTCTGGCGCCGGGCTGGGACTCGCGCTGGCACGCGGCCTCACCGAGGCCATGAACGGCAGCCTGACCCCAGAGGAGACCCCAGGTGGCGGACTCACCATGATCCTCGCGTTTCCGGTGGCCGCTCGCGAGGAGGAACGCGGTGCGGAATCCGCGCGAGCCGCGCCTGTTCGGTGACAAAATTGCCCATCATCGCCAGGCGATTCCCAGGCGGACAGACGAGAACCGAACTCCGAGAGGCGGCCCAGCATCGGTCGCCGGCGGGCTCAGCCCGGCAAACGGATCACGTGGAGCCGGTCGACCAGGCGGACATACCGGCCCCCGCGACCGTCCTCGGGTAGCACCAGGGTGGGGCGAGACAACAAGCGGTCGTTGTAACGGGTGGCCAGCAGAGCCGCGCACGCACCGAACTCGGGATCGAGTTCGGCCCAGGACAGCACGACCTGGTATCCGTCCTGGCCGTGCGCGAGCACAGCGAAGCGAAGGTGATCCATCTTCGACACGTCACGAACCGCCAAGCCGATGCCCGAGAGCACGTCGTGCAGTTCGACGCCGTGCACGGCGTCGAACTGGTCGCACTTGGTGGTGACGTAGTGGACGCGCACCGGCCCGTGCGCGCGGCTGTTCAACTCCCCTGTCGACACGACGGTCCCGGGCTCTCGAACAGCGCCGGTCACCACCAGCTGGTCGCGCCGGAGCGAAGTCTGATCCGTGGCTGTGGCCGTGGCTGCATCCCCATGATCCGGCGCTGGCTCCATGAGAGGCAGCGTAGAGACAAATCGATTCCGCAGGATCCTCCGTGAGGGCGATTTCTTGCCGCGACTGCGGATCAGAGGTCCGATTTTCGGACGCATCTGCGGATCACGCCCGCTCGGGCAATGGTCATACGCGACAGCCGTGACGTTCTACTCGGTGACCAGCCACTCGCCCACCGCTCACTGAGCCTGCGGGAGCACCGCCACCGGGCAGCGAGCGTGGTGCAGAACCCCGGCCGCGACGGAGCCGAGTTGGAGCCCGGTGAACCCGCCGCGCCCGCGATGACCGACGGCAAGCAACTGGGCTTCCCGAGCGGCGTCGAGAAGCATCGCCACCGGATGCCCGTGCCGCGCGACCCGATGAATCGTGACGTCCGGGTACTGGTCGCTCCAGCCCGCCACCTGCTCGGCCAGCGCGCGATCGACCTGCTGCTGGGCCTGCTCGCGGTCGAAGGCGGCCATCGGCGCGGGAAACAGCCCCTCCTCGTGCCATGCCTGAACCGCGATGAGCTTGGTCTCGCGCAGCGCGGCCTCGCGCACGGCGAACTCCATGGCGACGCGGCTGCTCGCGGACCCATCCAAGCCCACGACGACGGGACCGGTCGCCACCGAAAGCTCGCCTCGCACCACCACGACCGGGCCGGCGCTGTGGACGGCCACGGCGGAACTCACCGAGCCGAGCAACGCACGGGTGAAGCGGCCGTGCCCACGCGAGCCCAGGACGAGCAGCCCCGCGTCCGCCGTCCTCTGGATCAGCGTCTCGATCGGGTGACCCTCGATGAGCTCCTCGGTCACCTCCAATGCGGGCTCCTGCCGTCGGCACCGGTCGGCGATGTCGAGCAGCGTCTTCTCCGCGTAGTCCCTCCGCGCGGGGTCGTCGTTGACCATGACGAGGTGGACGGCCGCGTGCCGACGGATCGCTTCGGTCGTGGCCCACCAGACGGCGCCTTCCGCGCTGTGGGAACCATCCACACCAACTACGACAACTTCTGGGGGCATCGTCATCGTCCCTCCCTAAGAACGCGGAACCCGGGACCGCTGCTGATCAGCGGCCGATCGTGCCGTGTCACCGGTAGCCCGGGGGCTGGGCGGCTCAGCGGTTACGCGTGCGGGCGTCACCATGACGGGACACGTGGCCTCCGCGAGCACCATGTCGGCCAAGTGCAGGAACTGGGGTCCGTGCGTCGGCTGGCCCATCACCAGCAGTGCGGCACCCGTCGCGACATGCCGGAACACGTTCGCCGGAGTGCCCTGGAAGCAGGCACGGCGCAGCGTGAGCTGGGGGTACCGGTGTTGCCACGGAAGGAGGGTGTCCTCCAGCATGCCGAACGACGTCGGAACCGGGCTCAGCACGACCTCCAACATCTGCGGGTCGACATACGCGCCGTGCGGCCCGGCCGGTGGTGGCTCGGCACGGACCGCCACCACGGGGAGGTGCCGCGACGATGCTTCGGCGACAACCCACGGCAAGATCCGCTCGGCCGCCGTCGGCGTGTCGAGGGCCGCCACGACATGGTTGTTGAACGGCCCTTGCCGCTGGCTGCGCAGCGGCGGGACGACAGTGACGGCGGACGGCGGCTGGGACAGCAGGTGGCTGGTCGTGGAGCCCAGCATGCGGGCAGCCCAGCGGCGTCGCAGCCGCATGCCCACGACCAGGAGATCCACTGGTCCCACAGCCTGTTCCAGGCACACACTCGGCGCTCCGGCGACCAGGCGTGCCTCCACGGGCACCGAGACCTGCCGCGCCCGGACACGCCGCATCGCCGAATCCCGAGTCGCTTGGTCGGCTCGCGCACAGTGCAGGACCGTCAGCGGCACCTTGTGCGTGTCAGCCGCGTCCATGGCCCACTCCAGTGCCCGCCAACCGCCATCCGATCCGTCGACACCGACCACCACGTGTTGCGGAACCTCGGACTCCATCGCCACCACCTCTCCGCGACGGCTCCCCTTTAGCCAAGGCCCACCACAGCGTCACGACCAGGGACTTTGGGCCATATGGCGAGTGCGTGCGGCAGTGCCATGGTTGACCTTGAAGTCCAAGCAGGAGAGTCCGCGATGAACGATTTTCCGACCGTGTTCGGCTTGCCGCCGGACGAGGTTGAGGACGTGATTCGCCGAGCCGGGGCGGCGCCGTCGTTGCACAACGCCCAGCCCTGGCGTTTCCGGGTACTTCCCGACGTCATCGAAGTCCACGGCGACCCGCAGCGCCGGTTGCCGGTCGCGGACCCGGACGACTGCGAACTGCGGTTGGGTTGTGGAGCGGCGCTGTTCAACCTGCGCGTGGCGCTGGAGCACGCCGGTGTTCGCCCGCTCGTGACGCTGCTGCCGCGGTCGGGCGGGCCAACCTTGCTGGCAGCGGCGCGTTCCGGCGGTAGATCTTCGCGGAGACCCGACCTCTCCCGGCTCTACGAAGCGATCCCGAACCGGCGCAGCAATCGGCGTCCCTTCCTGCCCACCCCGGTGCCGGCTGGGCACCGTCAGGATCTGATCCGCGCGGCTCAGGAGGAAAAGGGCTGGCTGCACGTGATGGAACGCGGGCAGCTGGGAGCGCTGGAAGGCTTGGTGCACCGCGCTCACCGCATCCAGATGGCCGATTGGCGTTTCCGGGACGAAATGGCGCGGTGGACCGGCCGCGCTCCCGGGACAGTGGACGGCGTGCCCGCCCAGGCGGCGGGCCCGCGGCCGGAGCCCCAGGACCAGTGGGTGCTGCGGGACTTCTCCGGCGGCCAAGCCTCCGCCCGTGTGCCCGGTAAGGATTTCGAGTCCGACCCGCTGCTGGTGGTGCTGTGCTCCCATCACGACAGCGTCATGGAGGACCTGCAGGCCGGTCAGGCGTTGCAGCGGGTGCTCCTGACCGCCACGTCGCTCGGGCTCGTGGCCTCGCTGCTGTCGCAGGTGGTGGAGGTGGCCGAGACCCGAGACGAGCTACGCCGCCTGCTAGGCGGAACGCTGTATCCACACGCGCTCGTGCGCGTGGGCTACGGCTCGCCCGCGCGAGCGACACCCCGACGGGCGCCCCGGGAGCTGTTGATCGACGCTGTGTCCACCGGTTGACAGGATCCGGCGACGCCAGGAGCCCGGAGGAGAATGATGGCCACGACGGCTCTGTCCGAACACATGGTGCACTCCGCGTTGACGCTGGCAGGCCGGGCTCCGTCGGTGCACAACAGCCAGCCCTGGCGGTGGAAGCTGGCGCCGCATTCGGTGCACCTGTTCATGGACCGCTCCAGGATGCTTCCGGTGCTTGACCCCACCGGACGCGAACTGGTCATCAGTTGCGGTGCGGCGTTGCACCACGCCCGGATCGCGTTCACCGCGGCGGGCTGGCGACCCCACGTACGCCGGTTTCCCAACCCGGCCCAGCCGGAGCATCTCGCCGCTCTCGAGCTGACCCGCATGTCCGAACTGGACACCGCGGCGGTCGCGGCGGCGGCCGTCGCCGCGCGACGGCACACCGACCGGCGCCCGTTCCTGCCCGACCCAGTACCGGGAGAGCTGCTGGCACTGTTGCAGGACGCCGCCAGTGGCGAGGGCGCGGTGCTGACGTTCGCGTTGGACGACCACCCGCGCCGCGAACTCATGCTGGCCATCGAGCAGGCCGGTTCCCAGCAGCGGGCACGAGCCGAGTACCAGCGCGAACTGGCCGACTGGGTCGGCACCCACGTCGCCCCCGTCGAGGGCATACCGACGCAGAGCGTGCCCGCCACGGGCGAGTACCCGCGCGGAATGCCCTCCCGTGATTTCAGCCTGGCCGTCGAGGGGGAACTGCCCGTCCCGGTGCTCGACGACGGAGCGGTGCTCGCGGTGCTCGCCACGGAAGGCGACAGCTTCGACAGCTGGCTGGGTGCGGGTGAGGCGCTCAGCGCGGTGCTGCTGACCGCCAGCGGAGCGGGTCTGGCCACCTGCCCGCTGAGCCACGTCGGCGAGACCACCGCCGCCCGCACCGCCGTGCGCGAGAACGTCCTTGCCCACGGCGGACAACCCCAGATGGCCATCCGCATCGGATGGCCCGCCACGCACGAGTTCCCCGGCCCGCTCACCCCGCGCCGACCCGTCGCGGACTCCATCGAAACCTTTTCCGGCTGACCACAGTGGACGCTGATACACGCGGTGCCCGAGCGGTTCGACGCTCTACCGTGAAGGTCGAGGGCGACGATGAGCGGGCTGTGTACGGACCTGTACGAGAACAGGATGGCGGCGAGCTACCTGCGCAGGGAGATGACCGCGCCAGCCACCTTCAGCCTGTTCGCCCGCAAGCTCCCGCCGGACCGTGGGTTTCTGGCCGCTGCCGGCCTGGCCGACTGCCTGAACTTCCTCGCTGACCTCCATTTCGCTGCGCTTCACCGGTGACGTCTGGGCCGTCCCGGAAGGACGAATGGTGTTCGCTGGCGAGCCATTCCTGGAAGTCACTCCCCTGGCTGCCGGAGGCGGCCCGCCGGCTCCGCGACCCCGTTCCGGTCGAGGTGCGACACAGCACCGAGCTACGGCGTCTGACCGAGTCCCTGCAACGGTCCCTTGCCGTGGCCACCGGCGGAGTCCACTGAGGATCGTCCACTACGATCTTCTCGGTCTACGACCCGCGCTTCGCTGGGACGACGGCGACCGGACACGAGGCGTGGTGGACGGCGGCGTGGCTGACTGACCCGAGCACGAGCCGGCGGACCGGCCCCCGGCCGTGACTGCCGACGATCAGCATGCTCGCGCCCTCGGCTTCCTCCAGCAGTGCTTGCGCCGGGCGGGCCGGCGTGATCACCCGGCGGACCGACACGTCGGGGTACTGCTCCATCTCACCGGCCAGCGACTGGGCGAGCACGTCGGCCGCATCGGTCCGTACCTCGTCCCAGCCCCGTTCCCAGTCCTGCACACGCGCGAACGGGTCCAGTGGCAGATCGCTCCAGGCATGCACCGCCACAAGCTCCACCCCATGGCGAGCGGCGAAGTCGTAGGCGAACGCGATGGCTTCCGAGCTGGCAGGGGAACCGTCGACACCCACGACGGCGGGTCCGGTGGCCAGCTCCGGCTGCTCCGGGGGCGCCGCGCCACGGACGACGACCATCGGCACACCCGCACGGCGGGACACCAGCTCCGCCGCCGTCGAGCCCAGCGCGCCGCGTGGCGCACCGCCCATCCCCGAGGGGCCGAGCACCAGCAACTCGGCTTGCTCGGCCGTGTCGCTGAGCACCCACGCCGGATCGCCGGAGGCCAGCTCGGTGCGGACCTCCAGACCGGGCACGATCTGGCCACACGTTTCGCGCAGCGCGTCCAGTTCGTGCCGCATGGCCTCCTGGAGGGAGTGCACGACCTCCTCGAACGGCCAGGTGAAGGCATGCAGCAACAACAGTGGCCGGCGCCGGTTGCCGGCCTCGCGGGCAGCCCACCACACGGCCCGGCGGGAGGCATCCGAGAGGTCGAACCCCACGACGATCGCGTTCCGGCCGGCATCCGACATCGGGATCGACCTCCCCTCCCCCACGCGAGGCGGTAATCCGGTGGGCCGACAGCCAGCTGTTTCCTCATGGTGCCCCGCCAAGTGCGGACCGGCATCCGCACGCCGCCCCGGCCGTGCTCAGGCTTGCGGTTCGGGCAGGCTTTCGCCGGTCTCCAGCAGCGTCTTGAGGCTCGACAGCAGTGCGGGCCACCCCTCGCTGACCATCTTCCGCGCGGTGCTGCCGGGGTCGAAGTCGTCGTGCACGACGGTCAGCTTGACCATGTTCCCGAGCGGCTCGATCTCGAAAGTCACCTTCGATCGGCGCTCGCTGGCGAGCGTGGCACGGACGTCCTCGCTGACCCCGGCAGCCTCGGCCCACTCCGGCGTGAAGGTGTGCCAGGAATAGGACAGTCGACGACACGGGTCGAATTCGAGCACGACCTGTGCGGGATCGGCGGTCCTGACTCCGCGCTCTTCCCAGACCATGGACGATCCCACCTGCCAGTCCGATTCGAATGTCACGCCCCAGTAGCGACGGGTGAAAGCCGGATCGGTCAACGCCTGCCAGAGCCGTTCCGGTGTGGTGTTGATGTAGATCGTGTACACAAACGCGGTGTCGTTCATCGGCTCCCGCTCCAATGCGCTTTTCAGGTCCGCCAGCGCGCTCACGCGCGCACGCTCGTATTGGCTGATCCAGCGATCCGCGATGGCGTTGATCGGCACGGCATTGAGGTAGTGCAGCTTCTCCCGCCCCCGCCACAGCGTGCTCACCAGGTTGGCCGCCTCCAACACCGCCAGATGTTTGCTCACCGACTGCCGCGCCATGTCCAACCCAGCGCACAGCTCTCGCAGAGTCTGCCCGTTGCGGGCATTCAACCTGTCGAGCAGCCGGCGCCGGCTCGCGTCCGCCAGCGCCCGGAAGACCTCATCCATTCCACTCGATCCTCGAACATGCAGCCTGCTGGCTGCATGAACTATAGGCAGCCGCATGGCTGCATGTCAATGCTCTCCGCCTGGGATGCACGACGGCGTTCGAACTCGTCATTGACCCAACGCAGGGGATCAGAAGCGATGGCGGAAATCGTCCGAGCCGCATGATCTCGCGAAAAGAGGGCGCGAACAATTCACCCGAAACACGCCGACAGCAAAACCGGCCACAAGCAGTTGTTGATGTCTCCAGATACGATGAGTACGTGAAGTTCGCTGTTTCGATTCCACAGTTCGCCGCGGACGGGGAGTTCGACCCGGCCGAGTTCCGCACCTACCTGCAGCGCGCCGAGGCACTGGGCTTCGACAGCGCGTGGACGCAGGAGCAGCTGCTGGGCTCGATGCCGACGCTGAGTCCCCTTGAGACGATGACCTACGCGGCGGCATGCACCGAGCGGCTACGACTGGGGTGCGCGGTGCTCGTCACCACCCTGCACAACCCAGTGCACCTGGCGAAACGACTGAGCACACTGGACCAGCTCAGCCGGGGTCGGCTCGATATCGGCGTCGGCACCGGAGGGCGGGGCCGGATGTTCTCCGCGTTCGGGGTCGACCGGGACCGCTTCGTCGCCCGGTTCACCGAAGGACTGACCCTGATGAAGACACTGTGGACACAGCGACGGGTCGACTTCGACGGCGATTTCTGGCAGCTCGACGGCGCCACGATGGAGCCGAAACCGTTCCAGAAACCCCACCCGCCGATCTGGTTCGGCGGCAGCGGTCGCCCCGCACTCCGGCGCGCGGTTCGGCTCGGCAACGGTTTTTTCGGGGCCGGTTCGTCCACCACCGCGCAGTTCGCCGAGCAGGTGCGAACCGTCTCGGAGGCGCTGGCGGAAACCGGGCAGGACGCGGCCGAATTCCCGCTTGCGAAGCGCGTCTACGTTGCCGTGGACGACGACGCCGATCGGGCACGGGAACGCGTCAACCGCGGCCTGGAACAGGTCTACGGACGCCGCTCCGAGACCATCGAAGCGGCGGCAGTCGCCGGCACACCGAACGACTGCGTGCGCGAACTACGCGAAGTCCGCGACGCCGGTGCGCGCATGATCCTGTTCACCACACTGTTCGACCAGGCCGAGCAGATGGAACGGCTGGCCGCAGAAGTGATCCCGCACCTGGACTAGGCGCCGCTGGTCAGTGCCTGGCAAGGCGCGGGGCGACGACGAGCCCACCGAATCCGCCGTGCTCGCCACCACCGCGCGGGAGCCTCACTGCCGAGCGTGGCGGTCACGACCGGCTCACGACGAGTACTACCGAGAACTCGTCCGCACCCGGGCGGCACGCTGAGCGAGAATGGTCTCGGCGAGCGCGACCAGGACCTTCTTCACGTCCTCCCGGTAGCGGGCGTCGCACGCGACGATCGGCACATCGCCGACATCCAGCGCTTCGCGGATCTCCTCCAGTTCGAAGCGGTCCGCTCCCTCGAACTGGTTGACCGCGATCAGGAACGGAAGCCCCCGCTCCTCGAAGTAGTCCAGCACGGGATAGCAGTCGTCGATGCGACGCGTATCGACCAGGATGATCGCGCCCAGCGCTCCCTCGGCCAGGTCGTCCCAGAGGAAGTTGAACCGCTCCTGGCCGGGCGTGCCGAACAGGTAGAGCACGATCGACTGGTCCAGGGTGATCCGGCCGAAGTCGAGCGCCACCGTGGTCGTGGTCTTATCCGGTAGTTCGGCGGCTTCGTCGACGCCGACGGACACCTCGGTCATGGCCGCTTCGGTCACCAGCGGCTCGATCTCGGACACCGAACCGATCAGGGTCGTCTTGCCGACCCCGAAGCCGCCACTGACGACGATCTTGGTCGACCGCATGGGGAAGGGTTGGTGTTGTTCAGAGCGCCTGGACAAGGTCTCTGATCCTCTCAATGACGGAAGTCGGAAGTTCCTCGGGCTCGGCGAACGAGACCAGGTTCGAGGTGGCCAGGTCCGCGACGAGAACCCGCGCCACCCCGAGGGGGACGTGGAGCGCGGCCGCGATCTCGGCAAGCGACAGCGGTGTCTGGCACAGCTCGACGATCTGGCGACGCTCGAACCGCAGCGGAGCCGACAGCGCCGACGGCAGCGCATGCACCAGGGTTTCCACTCGAAGCCCCTCGTGCAACGGACGGGTGCGCCCCTCCGTCATGATGAAGGGACGCAGAAATCTGTCAGCCGCCTTCTGGTCGGCCTGCTCGAAGTCCGCCGCGACGTCCTCAAGCATCTCGGGCTCGAACCAGGACCGCGGCCGTGACCGCTGGATCATGCGCGGGTCCGGTAGGTCAGGAACGTCGTTCATGCTCGGGGAAGGGCGTCTCGCAGTTCCGTGATGAGGGCGGGTGTGAGCACACCACCGACCCGGTCCACGAGATACGCGATCTCGTAGCCGATGAGCCCGATGTCGCCATGTTCGTCGGCGAGCACCGCGACGCACCCGCCCGTGGCGATGGCCGACACGAGAAGGAAGCCGCGGTTCATCTCGATCATGATCAGTTTCAGACCGTCGAAGTCGTACTGCCGCGCCGCGCTGCGCGCGAGACCGGTCAATCCCGAGACGATGGCTGCGAGCCGGTCCGCGGACTCCCGCTGCAGCCCGTCGGACATCGCGATGAGCAGGCCATCCGACGAGACGGCCACGGCGTCCCGGACACCGTCGGTCTCACGGACGAAGTTGGCGAGCAACCAGTTGAAGTTGTGCGGGCTGCTCTGCGACTCACGGGTCATGGGCAGCTCAGGGGTCACGGGGAACCCTCCTCAGGGCTAGAAGGTGGTTGCGAGGCGACCGACGCGTTCAACGCGGTCGCTTCCGCCGGTTTCTCCGCTGCTTCCGCACCGCGGCGATGCCCGCTGCGGAAAGCGGACAGCATGGCACGGACGTCCTCGGGGGACCTCGTGGTGTCCGGGCGCTCCTCGGTCGGGGAGGTCTGGGGAGCGGCCGGGGCCACGTCGGATTTCGCGCCTTGCTTGCGGCGGACGCGCTTGACCAGACCATTGCGGGTGTGGCTGGGCGACGCCTCTGGATAAGCGGACGACTCCGGCGTGCGGTTCTCCGAGTCAGCCGGCGGGGAGCTGGCAGTCTCGTCGAGACTTCCGCTGAATCCCATCCGGTAGCTCGGCTCTGGGGTGGAGCTTCTCGGCTCGGACCTGGGCGTGGGTGTCGGAGTGTGCGAACTCGTGGTCACAGTCTGGGCCTGTGCTGCTGACTGTCCATCCGCCGTCGATCCATTCGTCGCCGATCCATTCGTCGCCTGCCCGTTCTTGGCGTGCTTGCCCGAGTGATCCGTGGGGGCCGCCAGAACGTCCGATGGAAGGGTCACTCGCGCGGTGATGCCCTGGACCGGCGAGCGCGAGAGTTCGACGTGCGCGCCCAGGCCGCGGGCAAGGCCACCGACCACGAAGTGGCCGAGGAAGCGGGTGGGCGCGACCAGGAAGTGCTCGTCGCCGGCCAAGCGCGCGTTCGCCAGCGCGATCGCGTCCTCGCTCATCCCGACGCCCTGGTCGACCACCGCGAGCAGGTACTCCGAGCCGTTACGGCGCGCGTAGACCTCCACATCCGCGTCCGGTGGGGAGAACGACAGCCCGTTCTCGATCAGCTCGGCGAGCAGGTGTGCGACCTCCGAGGCCACCGCTCCCACCACCAACGCGTCATCAACCCGGCGCAGGGTGACCCGGCGATAATCCTCCACTTCGGACAGTGCAGCCCGGATCACGTCGATGATCGGCATCGGCTCGGACCACCGGCGCGGGTTCTGCTTCCCGACGAGGACGAGCAGGCTCTCGGCGTTGCGCCGCATGCGGGTCGCCAGGTGGTCCAGGTCGAAGAGATTCGCCAGCGCCGACGGGTCGAGCTCGTCGTGCTCGAACTTGCTGATCAGGCCGAGCTGCCGGCGGACGAGGTTCTGGTTGCGGCGACCCAGGTTGGCCAGCGACTCGGTGGTGTTCCGGCGGATCAGCGCGTGCTTGCTGGCGATCGTGAACGCCGTGTGCTGGACGCGGTTGAAGGAGTCCGCGACCACCCGGATCTCCGCGCTGGCCCGGTCCGGCGGCCGGGCCGCCTTGGGTTCGGCGGGCTCTTCGTCCGTGGACCTCTCCAACCGTTCGACGGCGTCGGGAAGCCGGCGGGTGGCCATCTCGTCGGCCTCCTTGGACAGCGCTTCCAGCGGTCTGATGATCGACCGCGAAGCGCCGATCACCAGCAGGACCTCCGCGCCCACGGTGATCAGCGCCAGCGCCAGAGCACCGGCCAGCTCCCAGGTCGCGTTGGATTCCAGCTGGCGAACGCGGTTCAGGGCGTCGTCACCGATGGCCAGCTGGACGGTCCGAAGGTCGTCGATGTGGTGGGTCAGGGTGGTGTGCCAGTCGAACGCGTTCACCGCGCCAACAGGAATACGCCCACTGACCTGGGCAAGCGCCACATTCTCCATGTCGCGCATGTGTTGCGCGACCGGCGACTGCATCGCCGCTTCCAACCTTCCACGCTGCTCAGGCGTGGCATAGCGGTCGAATTCGGCGACCCCGGACACCTGATCGGCTCGGAACTGGGTGAACTGGATGAACTGGTTACCGTCGAAATGCCCGGCGGCGAACACGCCATCCATCAGGGCGCGCTCTTCACCAGTGGATTCCTTCGCGTTTCCCAACGTTCGCAGCGCCAGCAGGTTGTATCGCAGCGTCGCGTCCTCGGCCCGGTCGAAGCCGAGGTCGGGCTGGTTCAACGCGATGTTGGTGTCGTTGAAGTACTGCAACGCGGCGTTGCGGTCAATGCGGCCGTGGTCGGCCGCGTCCCGCACATCGGCCAGGGCGTTGACCCTTGCGAGTTCGGGCCGCAGTTGCGCGGCCGGCGTCGCGTACGCCGGGTCCGCCATCAGGTGGTTCAGCGCGGCCAGCGTGCTGTCCGTCCTGGCCCGCTGGGCGGGAAGCTGCGAGCGGAACTGTTCGTCGCCACCGAGAAGCCCGAGCGTGAGACCACGTTCCTTCTGCAGCTCATGCATGAACGCCTGGTCGGTGACCTCCAGCGTCACCGCCGTCGAGGTGTCGGACGCCTGGCGGTAAGCGCTGATCGCATTCACCACCATCACGGTGAGCAGGCTCAGCTCGACCGCGATGGCCACCAGCACGAGACGCGCCAACTGTCCACGGATCGAGCGGGGGCGAAAAAACGACGATCGGTGATGTTTCACCGCTCCTCCGGTACGTTCGTCCTGGCCAGCGTGCGTTGGTGAAGCGCGACCACAACCGCGCGGGATAGCGGTCGAGATGATAAGCCAAACACGAATTGAGAACGCTACTCCAGCCAGAGGATTCTGACAAAGCGGCTGATCAGCCGCCGCACAGGCCGCAAAGCCGGATGTGCGACACAATTTATAGGATTTTAATGTAACGCGGTTTTGGCTTTCCTTAGCACATCCGAATCTTTTCCGAAAACCCCGAGCGCACCGGCAGATCGTCGGGTTGATCACGTAACACGGCTTGCTGACCGACGTCCGGCGTTGCCAGCCGGTCCGTCGCGCGCTAGCCTGAACCTGACCGGATGACTAGATTTCAAATTTGGTCACTGAGTCACCCGGTTGACAGGGCTCCACCGGTCACCTTGAGGAGTGCTCGTGCCCCAGCCCGATCGAGCAGACCGCGTCCTCGACGCGGCGGGAGAGCTGATGCTCCGGCTGGGCTACCGGAAGGTGACCATCGAGGACATCGCCAAGCGGGCTGGCATTGGCAAGGGCACCGTCTACCTCCACTGGCGCACCAAGAAACAGCTGTTCGAGGCGCTGATCCTGCGGGAGTCCGCCGGCCTGACCGAGGAGCTGCTCGAGGAGTTGCGCCGTGACCCGGAACAGATCCGGCCGCACCGGTTCATGCGGCTGTCCTTCCTGGCCACCATCCGGCGCCCGCTACTGCGCGCGTTGCTCGTCGGCAACACCGAGCTGATCGGCGACCTCAAGCAGGGGTCGCAACGGGATCACCAGCTGCTCGCGGCGGACCGCTACTTCGAGCTCCTCGTCTCGCGCGGCCTGCTCCGCGACGACGTCCCCGACCTGCCGTTCGCCCTGAACGCCGCGGTCACCGGCTTCTACCTGATCGACACGATCAACCCGGACATCGCGGACCTGACCGACGAGGCCAAGGCGGACGCCCTGGCCCACACCGTCCGCGCCGCGTTCGAGCCCGCCCGGGAACCGGGACGCGCCACGCTGAAGGCGGTCGCCGCCGAGGTCACCGCACTGTTCGAGGACGTCACGACGAGCTTCCGCAAGTGGATCTACGCGCACGACCCCGAGTCAGAGAGGGATCTGACATGACCAGTCTCGCGCACACCTGGGGAATCCACGAACAGCAGTTCTGGCTGCGCGGACAGCGACCGGACCGACCGGTGATGTTCGACGCGGCCATCGGGATGTGGAACGTCTACGGCTACCCGGAGATCGTGCACATCCTCAGCGACCCCAAGACGTTCTCGTCGAACACCCAGCGGCTGGTCCCAGAGGCGTCCACGTTCTCCGAGGGCAACCTCGTGCAGATGGACCCGCCCGAGCACAACAAGCTGCGCAAGCTCGTCAGCCACGCCTTCACCCCGAAGGTCGTGGCCGATCTCGAACCTCGGATCGCCGGGCTGACCCGCGAGCTGCTGGACGAGACGTCCGGGCGAGACCGCATCGAGCTGGTGTCCGACCTCGCCTACCCGCTGCCGGTCATCGTGATCGCGGAACTGCTGGGCGTACCCAGCAGTGATCGCTACCTGTTCAAGAAGTGGGTGGACGCGCTGTTCGAGCGCACGCAGCAGTTCTCGCTCGTCGACCGCAGCGAGGAGCAGGAACGGGAGATGGAGCGTGCGATGGAGCAGGTGCAACACCTGCAGGACTACCTCGGCGAGCACGTCGACGAGCGCCGGCGCCAGCCGCGCGAGGATCTCCTCTCCAAGCTCGTTGAATCCGAAGTGGACGGTGTTCGGCTGAACCGCGCGGAAGTGGTCAACTTCGCGACCATCCTGCTCGTGGCCGGTCACATCACCACGACCATGCTGCTGGGCAACACCGTGCTGTGCCTGGATGCCCACCGTGACCAGCTCGCGAAGGTGCGCGCGGACCGCTCGCTGGTGCCCGGCGCGATCGAGGAGTCGCTGCGCTTCCTCAGCCCGTTCGCGACTCTCGGCCGAGTCACCAACCGCGAGGTCGAGCTCGACGGCCAGCGGGTTCCGGCCGACCAGTTGCTCATGGTGTGGATCGCGGCGGCGAACCGGGATGACCGCCAGTTCGCCGATCCGAACGTCTTCGACGTCACCCGTGACCCGAACCCGCAGATCGGGTTCGGGCGGGGAGTGCACTTCTGCATCGGCGCGCCCCTGGCGCGGTTGGAAGGCCGGGTCGCGCTGAACATCCTGCTCGATCGCTTCCCGGACCTGCGATGCGATCCGGCCGACCCGCCGGCGTTCATCCCCAACCCGAACATGACGGGAGTGCGCCGGCTGCCGCTGCTGACGAAAGCGTGAAGGCTGGCCCGCACGTCAGGCCGGCAAGGTTGAGATCCGACTCCGGCGACTTCCGCCCCGGCCTCACACTTTCGCGTGATCGTAGGAACAGGAGGGAGCCGGGGACCGCCCGCCGCGAGTCCGAGTTTCCACAGCGGACCGCCACGCTGACAGTGCGGAGGAGGCACCCCATGACGGAAACGGGCCTGGGAACGGACACGGGGCTGGACTGCGCGATCGACGACGTGCTTCTGCGCCTGCTCACGCTCGACACCGCCCAAGTCGCGACCACCCTGGCCACGCTGGGCGACAACCTCCGTGTGGCGTTGGCGAAGCTGGACCACCAGCACGGGCGCCCCACCGGCGACGATGTCGTCGCGACCGCGAACTCCGCACTCGCCCACCTCCGCTCGGGCGACGTGACGGAAGCCCGCAGGACCCTGGTCACCGCCCACCAGCTCACGCAGGCATGTCCGGCCCGAACCACCCAGGCCGCGCGGACCCGCACCGGCAAGCACCGCCGATCCGTGCCCGGCTGCGGGGGCAACGCTGACGGCCCGACCCCCACCTGTTCGGGTGCCATGCCGGCTCGACCCGGGGATGCGGTGCCCGCGCCGCGTTGATCACCGGTACGGTGCGAGCGCGAAGGCCACACCCCCCCAGCAGGTATCGGTCCCTCGCGCTCGCCCGCTTCCCTCTCGGGTGAGCCGTGGCGGTGATGCTGGGTCAGGCCGTCACCACCGGCGTGGCCGTGTTCGGGGCGCGGTCACGCTCGCGGTCGCACGAAGCGGGTCGACAGACGATCGGGGGTTGCTGCGGCTCGCTTCGCGCGATCGGTTGCTCACCCGACCGCGAGCGTGTCGCGATCTCGTCCCGGTCGCAGCTCGAACCGGCAGCGGATGCGGCCAATCGGCTACGAAACCGCCCCAGAATCACTCACCCGGGGATGCCACGACACGGTGACTCCTCGTCCCGCCCGGCGAGTCGAGAGTGCTTGATGCGGTAGTGACGCCACCCGGCATGGGTCACTTCGTGGACCCCGCGAGCACACCCTGCACGAAGTAGCGTTCGAACGCGAAGAACACCATCAGCGGCACCACCATGGACAGGAACGATCCCGACGCGAGCAGGTCGATGTTGGCTCCGAACTGGCGCAACTGTGAGCGCAACGCGACCGTGATCGGCGCGGAATCGGAGTCGGCGAACACCAGCGCGACCAGCATGTCGTTCCACACCCAGAGGAACTGGAAGATCGTGAGCGAGGCCAACGCCGGGCGAGCGATCGGCAGCATGACCCTGCGGAAGATCAGCCACTCGCTGCCCCCGTCCATCCGCGCGGCTTCGAGCAGGTCGCGGGAATGCCCACGAAGAAGTTCCGCAGCAGGAAGATGCCAAACGGCAGCCCGAACGCGACGTGGAACAGCACGACACCGGTGATGGTGCCGAACAGGCCCAATGCGCCGTAGAGTTTGGCTATCGGAACGAGCGCGGCTTGGATCGGCAGCACCAGCAGGGCGACCACCACGACCATCAACCAGTCCCGACCTGGGAACTCGATCCACGCCAGCGCGTAGGCGGCCAGCGCGGCTAGGAGCACCACCAAGACCGTGGCCGGCACCGAGATGTAGACGGTGTTGAGGAAAGAGTGCCACACGGTGTCATTGCTGATCAGGTTCTGATAGTTGGCCAGGGTCAGTTCGGCGGGTTTGGTGAACACGGTCCACCAGCCGCTGGTCGCACTGTCCGATTCGGACCGCAGTGACGCGATCAGCAGCCCGAACACGGGTACCAGCCCGAACGTGCGTTCCTCCAGCAGCAGCGTTAGGACCAGCGCCGCCGCGGAGGCGTCGTCGACGCGGTAATCGCCGACCGCGTCGTCCCGCCCGACCTGGACAACCAGGTCCGCTCCGCCCCACTGACCGACGACGTTCTCACCGGCCTCGCAGCCACCGAGAAATACCGTTGCGGTCGCGCTCACATGCTGCCGCAACGCGCCAACCGAGTTGTCGCTGTTGTCGGCGGAGGTACGGGGAAAACACCGTCGCACTGTGCGCCATGCCCGCCGAGCAGCCGCACCTCGGACGGCAATCGGGACAGCGCCGCAAGATCCCGCAAGTCCCGCCCGGAAATCACTGCCGAAGCGGTCGCGGGCATCGCCGCGAGCGAGCGCAACGCACGCACCGCCTCTGGAAGCGGACGCTTTCCTGGATCACTGTCCGTGCCTGGTGTCAGCGTTCCGTCATATTCACAGACGACGAGCAGACTCGCTGCGCGTGCCGCAGCCACCACGGCTTACTGTAGCTGTCGCGAAAGAGTCGCCGATACTGACCGCTGGGCAACACCCATTCCACACTCCTTCGGCACCACTCGGTCACTTCGGCTCGGTCACACACCCTCCGGTGTGGACCGGCGCGAGCAAACTAGACCGGGCGGTCAGCCTCCTGGAGCATCGTTGAGTGAACTTTACGTGGAATCTAAGGAGCTCTTATGGTGCGCCCGCGACCTCGACGGCCATGCTGCGACCGCCGTCAAATATCGTCCACATCGGAGTCTTACGAACCCACCGAACGCCGCACGAACTCCGGTGCCCGCTTCGCGGCATTCGCCTTCCGCGCGATCTTGTGGTTGGCACCCAGCAGCAGGCGCAACTGGTAGTGGCTCTCCCACCGGAATGCCCGCCAGGGCGGCGCATGCCAGACGCGGTGAAACATCCGCTTGGTCGCGGCCACCGAATCCGGCGAGCGGGTCGCGAGTCGCGTCGCCAGGTCCGTGGCGGCCGCGAGTGGGTCGTCGGACACCTCGGTGACGAGGCCGAGGTCCTGTGCCCGGTGGCCGTCGAAGGTCTCACCGGTCATCGTCAGCCGCTTGGCGACATCCATCGGCAGCAACTCGCGCAGGGTCACCGTCCCGCTCATGTCCGGCACCAGCCCCCACTTCGCTTCCATGACCGAGAACTGGCAGTCCGGTGTGGCGAGCCGGAAATCGGCGGCGAGGGCGAGTTGCAGTCCGCCCCCGAAGCAGTGCCCGCGCAGCACCGCGAGCACCGGGACCGGCAGGCGACGCCAGGCCCAGCACATCTCCTGGTAGAGGTTGGTCGACCGCCACGGCGGGCGCAGGAAGTTGGCCATCATCCGCACCGGCTGTTTGCCCACGGAGGCGAAGTCGAGGCCGGTGCAGAACGAGGCGCCGTCCCCGCTGAGGATGACCGCGCGCACCTCGCGGTTGCGACGCACCTGCCCGGCGGCTCGGATCAGCGCTCGCATCATGTCCAGATCGAGCCCGTTGAGCTTGTCGGCCCGGGTCATGGTGACGTACGCCACCGTCCCGTCGATCGTGGTCGTGACTCGGTCCGTCATGGTGCACCTTCTCGGTCGGTTACGCGCGAGCGCAGCAATCCTACTCGCTAGTAACTTATTCGTGCACCGCGCGCCACGCAGAGGCCGTGCTCGGCCAGCGGGCCAACCACCCAACCACGATCCGCACACTCCGCCAGCAGGCGCGGGAGCGCGCCCAGCGTCGACCGCCATGCGCCCGGCGCCGCGGCCACGTCCGAGTCGTGCAGCAGCACCGTTCCCCCGCTGGCGAGCCCGTGCCGCACCGTCGCGACCACACTGTCCGAAGTGGACTTCCGGCTCCAGTCCCAGCCCCAGCACGTCCACAGCACCGGTCGGAGGTCGAGCCTCCGCGCGGCCACAAGCGCGGCCGAGGTGAGCACGCCGTAAGGCGGCCGGAACCAGGTCGGGGCCTGGCCCGTGGTCTCCGCGATCAGATCCCGGCCGCGCGCCATCTCGTCGTAGGTGCGGCGCCAGCCGTACCAGACCATGCGGCGGTGGTCCCAGCCGTGCAAGGCGATCTCGTGCCCGGCCGCGACCATCTCGCGGACCAGGTCGGGGTGCTTGACCAGCTCGCTGCCCAGCAGGAAGAAAGTCGCTCGCGTGCCGTGCCGGTCCAGTTCCCGCAGGAAGAACGGGGTGGTCTCGGGGTTCGGACCGTCGTCGAAGGTCAGCGCCACATGGCCGGACCTTCCCACTCCGGCCAGGCCGGGGAGAAGCTTCTGGCGCAGCGGCGGCCAGAACGTGACCGTGGGCAACGCGTTCGCGACCAGCAGACCCAGCGCAGCTGTCCCGGCGGCCGTCGAAGCGGTTACGATCCGCATCGCGGCGTCACCTCCAGTCGTCGGCTCCGGGGACGTTCAGCCCCGTTGGGCATTATCGGGGTCGGAATGCCACCCACCCCGACGACGGCAGGTCGCTGTCCTGGAGCACCGTGTGCAGTGACTGCCCCGCGGCGTGGCTCGTACCGTTGGTCACCATCCACAGTAGACAGATCACCACCACGCTCCACGTCGCCAGCCGGCGCCGCCAGCCCATGACGATCTTCCGTGGCGCCTCCCGGGTGACCGGCGGCGGTCCGGCCAGCGCCGCGATCGGCACGGCCGGATCGATCTCGCCCACGCCGTCGGCCGGGCTGTCGCCATACCCGGGCGTCGCGGCCAGGAGGGCTTCGGGCAGCTCCTGCGGCGTCCGCACCCAGCGTGCGAGACCAGCCACTTCCAGCGCCGCCGCGTTCGTGCGGCCATGCCCGGCCAGGCAGCGGTAGCTCACCACCGGCAGGCCGCTGGCATGCGCTTCCAGGAAGCCCAATCCACCGGAGTTGAGCACCGCCAAGTCGCACGCCCGCAGCAGCGAGGGCATGTCCTCCACCCAGCCGAAGGCCACCCCGGGCCGCAGGTCCGCCAACCGCTCGTGCAGGTCGTCGTTTCGACCGCACACCACGACCGGCACGACCGCGCCGGTAGCGGCGATCTCGCGAGCGGTCGTCTCGATCTCTCCCACCGCCCACGACCCGGACAGCACGGCCGCCAACCGGCGTTCGGGCGGCAGGCCCCAGCGGAAGCGTTCGACAGCCCGTTCGCCGCTCGAACGCGGCGGGCGGAACTCCGGGCGTACCGCTGGTGCCACGACCGTCACCCGGTCCTCGCCCAAGCGCCGCACCTGGTCCGCGGTCTCCGGGTGCGCGGCCAGGTACCGATCGGTGCCGGACGCGATCCACAACGGATGCACCGAAGGGTCGGTCAGGTAGGTCACCGCGGGAACGCGAAGCCTGGCCTGCCGCCGGAGCCGTGCCAGAACCTGGCTCGCCAGCGGATACGTGGACAGTGCCAGGACAGCATCCGAGCCGAGTACGCGGCGCATCCTCGGTCCCGCCAGGCAACTCAGCCAGATCACCAGGGCGTGCGCGGCGGACCACCTGGCCAGGACCTTGAGCAGCCACTCCCAGCTGGCCGGGGCGCAGGCAAGCTGCTGGCGGTAGACCGCCCGCAACGCCCGCCCCAGGCCGAAGGGCAGCATCTCAAGGAAGTCGTAGCAGTCCACTGCGTAGCCGGCCGCACGCAGGCGCCGGGCCAGTTCCTGAGCCGCGCTATCGTGCCCAGCACCGATGCTCGCGGAAATGACCGCAATACGTCCCACAACACTCCCACCCGCATGTCACCGGCCACCAACGATGTCAGCCTCTCGCACGGACACTCGGACATCGGAGCCAGGTCTCCACGTGACACCCGCACTCTAGACGAGGGTGATCACCGATCACGCCCCACTGACCGCCTAACCCGAGGGCCGCCGGAGAGCAGGGCGAAGCGACCCAACGGAGCGATCCGAAATGGACCTTCTCCGTAACGTACGGAACACGCTCCGCACAGTGAGAAGAAGGGCGAAACTGACAAAGCGGGCACGCCGGTTCGAGCCAGTGACCCGCGCGCTACGCAAGGTCGCGGACGCACACCACAGGTCCGCGCAGGCGACCAGCGACAATATGGCGACGGCAAGGACGACTCGGAGCCGCCGTCTCGGCTGCTGGCGCTGGGATCTCCCGCCCGTCACGCTGGAAGCATGATTTCCCGCTCGGACGTCCAGACCGCCGCGACCCGCATCCGAGGTCGTATCCGCAGGACGCCACTAATCGAGAGCGATCTCTCCCACTTCGCCCCCGCGTCCGACGTGTGGTTCAAGCTGGAACAGCTGCAGCACACCGGCTCGTTCAAGGCGCGAGGCGCGTTCAACCGTCTCCTTGCCGCCGCTGAGCGAGAACAGCTGACCGACGCCGGGGTCGTGGCCGCCTCCGGCGGCAATGCAGGGCTCGCCGTCGCCTATGCCGCCACCCGATACGGCGTCCCCGCACGGGTGTATCTCCCGGAGAACGCACCCGCGGTCAAGGTCACCAAGCTGCATACACTCGGGGCGACTGTGGTGCAGGTAGGCCAGAGGTACGCCGACGCGTACGAAGCCGCCACCAAACACGCCGCCGAGACCGGCGCCCTGTTCTGCCATGCCTACGATCAACCCGAGATCTGTGCCGGGCAGGGCACCCTCGGGCTGGAAATCCTTGAGCAGACGGTGGGTGAAGTGGACACGATCCTGCTCGCGGTGGGTGGTGGTGGACTGATGGCTGGGGTCGCCGCGGCCACCGAAGGCAAGGCTCGCGTGATCGGTGTCGAGCCGCGGACGGCTCCTACCCTCAACACGGCCCTGAGCACCGGCAAGCCGGTCGATGTCGACGTGTCCGGTGTCGCCGCCGACTCCTTGGGCGCCACCCGCCTCGGCGACATCGCCTACGCTGTGGCTACCCGTACCGGCGTGGGGTCCGTCCTGGTCGAGGACGCCGACATCGTCTCGGCGCGCCAGTTGCTCTGGGACCAGCACCGACTGGTCGTCGAGCACGGCACCGCAGCCGCCCTGGCCGCCCTCCTTACCGGTTCGTACCAGCCCGGCGAGGGAGAACGGGTCGTCGTCATGCTGTGTGGCGCCAACACCGATCCCGCCGACCTCACGGGACAAACCCTTCCTGAGACCCTTTCCTGAGACCCCTTCCTGACGGCCTTTCCTGATGGCCTTTCCTGATGGTATGGATTCGCTGATACCGAGACGACACGCTGAGGTAGCGCCAGGTGCGGTGCACATACCGGACTGGCTGAGCCTCGACGTCCAACGGCAACTGGTCTGGACGTGTCGGGAATGGGCCCGCGCCGGGCTGCGCTCGCCGCGGCTTCCGAGCGGAGGCGTCATGTCGGTGCGGACGGTCTGCCTCGGCTGGCACTGGTACCCGTACCGGTATTCCCGGACCGTCGATGACGGCGACGGCTCGCCCGTCACGCCGTTCCCGGACTGGCTTGGGGAGTTGGGTCGTCAGGCCGTCAGCGACGCCTTCGGCGACGGCCACGAGTACCACCCGGACATCGCCTTGGTCAACTTCTACGACGAGCATGCCCGCATGGGCATGCATCAGGACCGCGACGAGCGCAGTCTCGCCCCCGTGGTGTCGCTCAGCCTCGGTGACACCTGTGTCTTCCGCTTCGGCAACACGGAAAACCGCGCCAAACCGTGGACCGACGTCGAACTGTGCTCGGGTGACCTGTTCGTCTTCGGCGGGCCATCACGGCTGGCGTACCACGGTGTGCCGAAGACATTCCCGGACACCGGCCCCGATATCGGCATGGCCACCGG
>JBPYFK010000040.1:0-11503 GCA_051984675.1 Pseudonocardiaceae bacterium
TCCTCGGCCAGGTAGAACTCGATCCTCTCACTGCTCAGCCCCGGCGACGAGTACGTCGTGAGCAGGTGGCTCCAGCGTCCCGCGACCACCAGGCCCTCCTCGCGGAGCTCCCGGCGGGCCGCCTCGAGGGGATCCTCGCCGACCACGTCGAGCAGCCCGGCGGGCAGCTCCACGAGCCGCATCGCCACCGGGTGCCGGTACTGGTGCAGCACCAGCGCCCGCTGCTGCTCGTCGACGGCCAGGATCACCACGGCGCCCGGATGCTCCAGCACCAGCCGGCTGAACTGGTCGTCCGGCTGGTCCGGGACGCTCACCTGGTCAAGGTGCACCGCGAAGGGCGCGGCGCCGTCCCAGACCTTCTCGACCGTCTGCACCGGCCACCGCTGCGGCCGGTCGGCCAGCTCGGGTTCGTCCGCCAACGGGTCAGCCCTCGTCGGCGACGCGGCGCAGCGCCGCCTCGTCGATGGGGAAGCGCAGCTCGCGCTGCCGCTCGATGGCCGCCCCGATCAGGCCGGCGAACAGCGGGTGCGGCCGGGTCGGCCGGGACCGCAGCTCGGGGTGCGCCTGGGTGGACACGTAGTAGGGATGCTCCTCGCGGGGCAGCTCGACGAACTCGACCAGGCTGTTGTCCGGGGAGGTCCCGGAGAACACCAGCCCGGCCTTCTCCAGCCGGTCCCGGTAGGCGTTGTTGACCTCGTAGCGGTGCCGGTGCCGCTCCTCGACCTTCGGCTCGCCGTACGCCTCACGCACCACCGAGCCGTCCTTGAGCTCGGCCGGGTAGAGCCCGAGCCGCATGGTGCCGCCGAGGTTGCCGTCCCCGGACACGAACTTCTGCTGCTCGGCCATCGTCGCGATCACCGGCTCGGCGCAGCTGGGATGGAACTCGGTGGAGTCCGCGTCCGGGATGTCCGCGACGTTGCGGGCGTACTCGATCACCATGCACTGCAGGCCGAGGCACAGCCCGAGGGTCGGGATCCGGTGGCTGCGCGCATACTCCAGCGCGCCGACCTTGCCCTCGATGCCGCGGATGCCGAAGCCGCCCGGCACGCAGACCGCGTCGACGTCGGCGAGCAGCCGGGCCGCGCCCTCCGTGGTCTGGCACTCGTCGGAGGGCACCCAGACCAGGTCCACCTTCGCCTCGTGCGCGAACCCGCCGGCGCGCAGCGCCTCGGCCACCGACAGGTAGGCGTCCGGCAGGTCGACGTACTTGCCGACCAGCGCGATCCGCACCTTCTCGCTCGGATTGTGCACCCGGTCCAGCAGGTCGCCCCACACCTTCCAGTCCACGTCCCGGAAGGGCAGGCCGAGCCGGCGCACCAGGTACGCGTCCAGCCCCTCGCTGTGCAGCACGCGCGGAATGTCATAGATCGACGGCGCGTCCGGGCAGGCCACCACACCGTCTGAGTCCACGTCGCACATCAGCGCGATCTTGTTCTTGACGTCCTTGGACAGCTCCCGGTCCGCCCGGCACACCAGCGCGTCCGGCTGGATACCGATGTTGCGCAATGCCGCCACGGAGTGCTGCGTCGGCTTGGTCTTCAGCTCGCCGGACGGCGCCAGGTACGGCACCAGCGAGACGTGCAGGAAGAAGCAGTTGTCCCGGCCGACGTCGTGCCGGACCTGCCGGCAGGCTTCCAGGAACGGCAGCGACTCGATGTCCCCGACCGTTCCGCCGACCTCGGTGATCACGACGTCGGGGCGGCGGCCGTCCTCGTCGGGCTCGGCCATCGCCCGGATGCGGGCTTTGATGTGGTCGGTGATGTGCGGGATGACCTGGACGGTGTCGCCCAGGTACTCGCCACGCCGCTCCTTGGCGATCACCGCCGAGTACACCTGGCCGGTGGTGACGTTGGCGTTGCGGGTGAGGTCGCGGTCCAGGAACCGTTCGTAGTGGCCGATGTCGAGGTCGGTCTCGGCTCCGTCCTCGGTGACGAACACCTCACCGTGCTGGAACGGGTTCATCGTCCCCGGGTCCACGTTGAGGTAAGGGTCGAGCTTCTGCATCGTGACGCGCAGTCCGCGCGAGGTCAGAAGCTGACCGAGACTGGAGGCGGTGAGCCCCTTGCCGAGCGAGGAGGCGACACCCCCCGTGACGAAGACGTGCTTGATTGTTCGTGCTTGCGGCACCGAGGCTCCCCGTGGTCAACGCCGTCGCCGGGCTTGTATATCTGCGCTGGCAGGACGGCTCACTCCGTCACTCCCACGGGATTCCAGCCTAACACCCGGACCGGCCCACGTAGCACACCCCGCCCGAGCGAGATCGTGCACGGCTATGGCGCGGGGGCCGGGCCGTCATGCGCGTTGCCAGCGATGCCGAAGTGCCCCGTGTGATGGTCGAGTTGCTGGCGCAGCGCCAGCACCGTGGCCACCCGCCCGGCTGCCGTGTCGACGTCGTCCACCGTCGACAGCGCCGACGATCCCGCGGGGTCCGCCCGGACAGCCGCGACGGGACCGGACCCGTCCGCCGATCCCACGCGACCCGCCAGCACAGCCTGGGTGCCGGAACGGTTGAACTCGGTCGCGAGCCCGGCAAGGGCGTTGGCCGGATCACCCCGCCCCACCGGGCTGCCGCCGGTCACGACCACGGCGAGTTGGGCGGGTTCGACTCCCTGGTTCGCCACCTCTTGGCCGGCACCCGGTCGGGTCGTGACGAAGCCGCCGTCGATCAAACCGCCGAACGCGGCGGCCTGCTCCTCGGGCGTGGCCTGCGGTTGGTTCGACTGCGGGTTCGTCAGGGTCACAGCACTCAGCAACGCTCCGGCCAGCGTTCCCGGGTTCGACACTGTCGGCAACTGCGCGCCCGCCGGGACCAGCCGGGTGACGATGTCCCGGAGCTGGTCGGCCCGGTTCGGTTCCACGAAGGCGTCCGTGAGCCGAACCTCCCCGGTGACGGTCGCGCCGGCAGCACCAAGCAGCTGCCGGACCCCGTCGACATCCTGCTGCTGCGCGTCCGGCGCGGCGACGAGCACGACACTGCGCTGATCAAGCTCGCCGCGCACGGCACGCGGCCCGGTCGCTGCCGCGAACCGGTCCGCGCCGACCACCCGCGCGTTCGACGCGTCGCGCTCGGCACGCAGGTGATCGGTCTGCGCGCGCAGGCCGTCCGGGGCGCCGCCCGCGCTGGGAAGCACCTGGTCGGTACCGGAGGTCGAGCCGAACACGACACCGACCGCCAGCGCCAGAAACACCGCGGCCAGCGACACCACGTGGTACCGCAACGAGATCACGGCAGCACCCCCGTAATCGACATCAGACCCTTGAGATGGGCGGACATCTGGTGCCACGCCCCGACAACATCGGCCCAGTGCGGCGCGGGACCGGTCGCGGGCGGGGCCTTCCCGGAGACCGCCAGAGCAACGAAGACCACCGCGAACACCGACGAGACCAGCAACAGGACCGCGCTGGTCGGCGTGCGGGCGGCCTGCAACGTCAGCACCGCCTCCGAACTGACGACCTTGCCGCCCAGCCGCAACCGGGTCAGGAAGGTGGAGGGGTTCGATCCGCTGCGGCCCCGATCCAGGAACTCGTGCAGGGTCGCCTCGAAACCGACCGTGATCACCAGCCGCGCCCGGTGCGCGTCGGCGAGCAGCAGCGCGAGATCTTCGGGATTGGCCGAGGCGGGGAAGGTGACCGCGCCGATACCGAGATCCTGGATGCGTTCCAGGCCCGGTGCGTACCCGTCCAGGTGTGCCGGGATCACCACCTCCGAAGCGCGCTTGAGCGTCTCCGTCCCGATGCCGTCCGGGTCACCCACGATCACGTCCGGTCGCAGGCCCGCGCTGCGCAACGTGTCCGCACCCGAGTCCACGCCGATCAGGACCGGCCGGTAGTCCCTGATGTAACGCTTGAGGCGCTTGAGCTCTCGTCCGTGCCCGTAGCCGGGGGCTACCACCAGCACCTGGCGCCCCTGCATCGGCACCCGCAGCTCGGGCACGCCGACACCGTCGAGCATCAGCATCCGCTCGCAGCGCAGGAACTCGATGGTGTTCGCGGAGAACGCCTCCAGCTGGGCGGACATCCCCGCCTTGGCCTCGATCATCTGGTCGGCGACGGACTCGGGGGTCTGCTCGACACCCCGCACGATCTCCTGCTCCCCGACGTAAACCCCGCCGTCGTGCAGCCGGATGCGGGCGCCGTCGGAGATCCGGTGCAGTGCCTCGGGACCGACGTCGTCGATGAGCACGATCCCCGCCGCCAGCAGCATGTCCGGGCCGAGGTTGGGAAACCGCCCGGAGATGGACCCGGAGGCGTTGATCACCCCCGCCACCCTGGCCGCCACCAGCGCGTCGGCCGTGCGCCGATCCAGGTCCGCCTGGTCGAGGACGGCGATGTCTCCGGGCCGCACCCGGCGCAGGAGGTCTTCGGTACGCCGGTGCACCCGGGCAGTGCCGACCACCCCGGGCAGGTTCGCCTCCCGCCGAGCACGCAGGCCACTGAGCTTCATGCGCGGATAGTGTCAACCAGCGCACACGGGGTGATGCCGCCACGCCCGATCGACGCCGCTATTCAGCCCTCCGTGTTCACCCGTTCAAACCGGTGTCGAACTCCGCTTTGTGCGCGGCGGCGGTCGCGAGCAGCTCCTCGGCGTGCGCTCGGCCAGTCTCGGTGGAGTCCAGCCCGGCCAGCATCCGCGCCAGCTCGGCGACCCGCTGTTCATCGGAGACCGTCCGCACGTCGCTGCGGGTGAAACCACCGCCGCCGGAGCCCTTGTCCACCACCAGGTGCCGATCCGCGTACGCGGCGACCTGCGCCAGGTGGGTCACCACGATCACCTGGTGGGAGCGGGCCAGCTTGGCCAGCCGCCGACCGATCTCCACGGCCGCACGACCACCGACCCCGGCGTCGACCTCATCGAAGACCAACGTCGGCACGGTGTCGGCGTCGGCGAGCACGACCTCCAGTCCCAGCATCACGCGGGACAGCTCACCGCCGGAGGCACCCTTGTGGATCGGCAGCGACGGCGCCCCGGAATGCGCGACGAGCCGCAGCTCCACCTCGTCGATGCCGTCCGGCCCGGCGACGAGCTGCGCGTTCCCCACGGTCAACGCGAGTTCATCGCCGCCGGAAGCCTCGCGGCTGCGCACCAGCACGTCCAGCATCGCCTGGGCCATCGCCAGGCCGGACAGCTCGGCGGTGACGGCCTCGGACAGGCGTGTCGCCGCATCCACCCGGACCCGGGACAGGGTCACCGCGTGTTCGGCGAGTTCCTGGGCGAGGTCGTCGCGCCGCCTGGCCAGCTCCGCGAGCGCCTCCTCGGACGTGTCCATTGCGGACAGTCGTTGCTCGGCGTCGGCCGCCCAGGCGAGCACACCATCGACGTCAGCGGCGTACTTGCGGGTCAGCGATTTGAGCTCGGCCTGCCGCGCCAGCACCTGCTCCAGCCGCGCCGGGTCGGCGTCCAGCTCGTCGAGGTAGCCGCCGAGTTCGGAACCGACGTCGGCGAGCAGGGTCGCCGCTTCCGCCAACCGTGACTCCAGCTCGCGCAGTGCCTCGTCGTCGGTGCCCGTGAGCCGCCGCCGGGCGTCCGCAATCAGTCCCAGCGCCCCGGGCACGTCCGGGTCACCGTCCGCCGCACCCGACACCGCCTGCTGCGCTCCCGACGCCGCTTCCCGCAGTTGCTCCGCGTCCGCGAGCCGCTTGGCCTGCTGCACGAGGTCGGCGTCCTCGCCCGGCTGCGGCGCCACCGCCGCGATCTCCTGCACGCCGTGCCGCAGCATCTCCGCCTCACGGGCAAGCTCGGCGGACCGCTCGGTGCGTTCCCGCAGCTCGCGGATCACCGCCAGCCACTCCTCGCGCACGCGCCGGTACTCGGCCAGCGGGCGAGCCACCGCCGCACCGGCGAAGCGGTCGAGCACGGCACGCTGTTCGTGCGCTCGCAACAGCCGCAGCTGGTCGTTCTGACCGTGCACCGCCAACGCCTGCTCAGCGACATCGGACAGCACGGTGTTGGGCACCGCCCGGCCGCCCAAGTGGGCACGCGAGCGACCGTCCGCGTTCACCGTACGAACCGCGATCAGACTGCCGTCGTCATCAGGCTCGGCACCGGCTTCCGCCGCGACCTTCGCCGCCGGCGCGTCCACCGGAAGCTCGAACCGGCCTTCGACCACTGCCCGATCGGCCCCGCTGCGAACCCGCGACGCGTCCGCGCGACCGCCGCTGAGCAGGTGCAGTCCCGTGACCACCATCGTCTTACCGGCTCCGGTCTCACCGGTGACCACGGTCAACCCGGAGCCCAGTTCGAGCGTGGCGTCCTCGATGACGCCCAGTCCCTGGATGCGCATCTCCGCCAACACAGCAAGCACCCTAGCGTCATCGGTCCACACGCGAAGCCCCCGTATCGAACAGGGCAGCGAAGTTGCGGTGTCCGGCGCTCGCCGGTCATTCGGTCGGCGGCCCCCGCCAGCCCTGCACCGGCAGTTCGAACTTGCGCACCAAACGGTCGGTGAACGACATCTCGCGTGGCCACACCAGCCGTAACGGGCTCTCGCCTTCCCGAACCTCCACCCGAGTCCCGGGGGGTAGGTCGAAGTGCCGTTGCCCGTCGCAGGACAACACGGCCGGGTGCCCCCCAGGTTCGACCTCGATCGCGACCAGCGACTGCCGGGACACCACCAGCGGCTTGGCGAACAGCGCATGCGCGTTGCTGGGCACCACCAGCAGCGCCTGCACCTCCGGCCAGACCACTGGACCGCCGGCGGAAAACGCGTACGCCGTCGAACCGGTCGGTGTCGAGCACAGCACGCCGTCGCAGCCGAATGCCGACACCGGGTGCCCGTCCACCTCGATGATCACATCGAGGATGCGCTCCCGACTGCTCTTCTCCACGCTGGCCTCGTTCAGCGCCCAGGTCGTGGCGAGCACGTCACCGTCCAGCTTCGCGGTCACGTCGATGGTCATCCGATCCTCGACGTGGTAACCACCCTCGATCACCGCGTGCACCGCGTCGTCCAGCGCGTCCGAGTCCGCGCCCGCCAGGAAACCGACCCTGCCGAGGTTGACGCCGAACACCGGCACCCCGGCGGGCCGCGCCAGCTCGGCCGCACGCAGGAGCGTGCCGTCCCCGCCGAGCACGAGCACCAGTTCGGTCCCCACGGCCGCCGAGGGGCCACGAGCGACCACTCGCGTGTAGCAGTCCGGGCTGACTTCGGGGGCCTCCCCAGCGAGCACGCGCACCCGCATCCCGGCGGCGATCAGCCGAGCCGCCACTTTCTCCGCGGTGCGGAGGTTGTGCTGCCTGCCGGTGTGCACCACCAGCAGAACCTCACGGGTCACCGACCACCCCTTTCCCCGGGCGGGCAGGCGTAGCCGGACCGCGGCGAACCGCCTCCGCGACCAGTTCCTCCACCCGCTCGGTTTCGGGCGTCGAGTCCCGGCGCAGCCAGGCGAAGTACTCGACGTTGCCGGACGGACCGGGCAGCGGGCTGGCCGTGATGCCGCGCAGCCCCCAGCCGTGCTCAGCCGCGAATCGCACGAAGTCCAGCACCACCTCGCCGCGCAGCCGCGGATCACGGACCACCCCGCCCGAGCCCAGACGTTCCCGCCCCACCTCGAACTGGGGCTTGATCATCGGCACCAGGTCGGCGTCGTCGTCCGCGCACGCGATCAGGGCGGGCAGCACCAGGCGCAGCGAGATGAACGACAGATCCCCCACGACGAGCTGAACCGTGCCGCCGATGTCCTCCGGGCTCAACGCGCGGACATTCGTCCGATCCCGTACCAGCACGCGCTCGTCGGTCTGCAGCTTCCACGCGAGCTGGCCGTAGCCGACATCGGCTGCGACGACCTCGCGCGCACCTCGACGCAGCAGGACGTCGGTAAACCCGCCGGTCGAGGCACCGGCGTCCAGGCACCGCTTGCCCGCCACCGTCAATCCTTCGCGCTCGAACGCCTCCAGTGCTCCCAGCAGCTTGTACGCACCGCGTGACGCCCAGCCCGGATCGTCGACGTCCTCAGCGACCACCACCGAGGTGTCGCGGTCCACGCCGGTAGCGGATTTGCTGGCGACCATGCCCCGAACCTTGACCCGGCCGGCGGCGACCAGCTCGCTGGCGTGCTCCCGGGACCGGGCCAGCCCGCGCCGGACCAGCTCGGCGTCCAACCGTGCCTTCCGTGGCACCGCTTCAGCTCCGATTCGTCCCAGCCGGCCCGCCTGTCCCCGACAGCAGCCCCTCGGCCCGGTTCAAAGCATCCGTCAGAGCCGTGTGGACGGCCTCGAGGCGCGAGACGTGATCGGCCACCGGCACCTCGTCCAACCCGTCGAGTCCCGCCAGCGCGTCGGTGATCGACCGCTCCGCCATCTCGGCCACGTCAGCCTGGCTGGCCAGCATGGAGGGGTTCGGAACGGGCGGATTCGCGCCGACGGGATCGTCGGGCTGCGCAGGCGACGTCATGTTCCTCCTCGTTCGACGACGTTTTCCACGCTATCGGAATTCCCGGTCCGGCTGGCTGTTCTGGCCCCGCGAGTCCCGCCCCGCCGGTTCAGCGAACCCGTCGCGCGAGCGGATCGAGCCGGTTCAAGCTCGGTCCTCCGCGGTCCGAGCAGTCGACGGCAGGCCGAGCGCCCGCAGCGCTGTCGCCGCCGCGGCGTCATCGGCGCGAACGTCCACCGCACCACATCCAACCTGCCACCAAGCCGCGCAGAGCGCCCGCAGCGCGGGCAGCGCTTCGCTGGCCTCGCCGTCGTCGTCCTCTTCCAGGGACCCGCTCGTTTCCAGGGACCCATTCGATTCCAGGAACAGGGCGTTCTCGTCGACCCGGACCTTCCAGCCCGCCTGCTCGACCACGCGCGACTCGGCTGCCGGGCGATGCAGTGCACGGAGATCTGCCGCGATGTGTTCCGGGCGCAGTTCCGGTGGCGCGGCCAGGACGTCCGCAGCGGTGCTCACCCCGGTCAGCACCATGAGTGAGCCCAAACCCGCGTTGACGGCCCCGGCGATGTCAGTCTCCAGCCGGTCCCCGACCATCAGCGCCTTCTGCCCGCCGGCCGACGCCACCGCGCGTTCGAGCAAGGGTCGCTCCGGCTTCCCTGCGACCCGCGGCGTGCGGGCCGTTGCCGCGCTCAGCGCCGCCACCATGGCCCCGTTCCCGGGCAGCTGCCCGCGTTCTGTGGGCAGAGTGAAGTCGTTGTTGCACGCCACCCAGACCGCACCCGCGCGGATCGCCAGGCATGCTTCCGCAAGATCGGACCACCCCGTGTGCGGGCTGTGGCCCTGCACCACCGCATCCGGTCGATCGGCCGCGCTCCGCACCGGCACCAGCCCCGCAGCGTCCACTTCGGACTCAAGAGCCGTCGAACCGACCACCAGCACCCGCGCTCCGGCCGGCAGCTGGTCGGCCAGGACGGCGGCAGCGGCCTGTGCGCTGGTGCTGACCTCGTCCGGGTGCGCATCCAGCCCGAGCTTCCCGAGGTGATCCGCGACTTCTTCGGGAGGTTTGGACGCGTTGTTGGTCACATACCGGATGACGCTTCCGTTCCGGTGCGCGGCGTCCACCGCTTCGGTCGCACCCGGCGTCGGTTGCCCGCCCCGGTACACCGTTCCATCGAGATCCAGAAGCAGTACGTCATAGCCGTCGAGCAGCAGGGTCACGTGTCCTCACCTTCGGAACCTTCGGATTCGGCTGGCCACTCGCTTTCCTGGACGCCGCCGTCGACGTCACGCTCACTTTCCTGGTCCACAATGGACTCCGCAGGCGGGGCGGGCTCATCGCTGAGAAGCGCGCTGTTGGACTCCGCTTCCGCCTGCTCCGCCAGATCCTCCACGGCGTCCGGTCCGCCCAGCAAGGCGGTGACCTCATCCAACCGCTCGCCGGCGTCCGTCTCCGCCCCGTCGTCGGCATGCGCCGCGTGCAGGAACCAGGTAAATGCTTCTTCCAGCCGGTCCGCCGCCAGCAGGTTGTCCGCGTAGGCGTAGAACAGCCGGGGGCTCCACGATTCCTGCCTCGCCGGGTCGAGCTGCGGGATCTGCAGACCGACCACGGACGCGTCGATCTCGCCCAGGTCCCGCCGGGCCCCAGCGGTCACGATCTTCAGCTCGACGGCTTCGGCTTCGCCGAGTTGAGCAGCCTCGGGAGACCGCGCCAGTTCCACCGCACGTTCCGGCCGTCCCAGGGCACGCTCGCAGTCCGCCATGATCGCCAGGTGACCGGGTCCACCCGCCATCCGGCGAGCGGCACGCAGCTCCGACAGCGCTTCGGTCCACTCGCCAGCCCGGTAAGCCGTCAGGCCGTTGGCTTCCCGCACGGCGGCAACGCGCGAGGCCTTCCCGCGTGCATAGCGGGCGTGCTCCAACGCCCGTGCGGGTTCGTCCTCGATCAGGCTGCCAGCCGCCACCAGGTGCAGCGAGACGTCGTACGCGATCGGTTTGGGAAGGCTGCGCATCTCCCGGCGGATTTCCTCGTCCAGCGTCGTGGCGTCGATGTCCTCCGGAAGCTCCGGGGCCCGCTTGTGCGCCGGCTTGAACGCATCCTTGCGCTCGAACCTCGGCCTAGGACCGCGGTCGAAGTCCCTTCCGGTGTTCCCCCGGGGGTTCCCGCCACGGTCCCGCTCCCGCTCTCGACCCCGGTCACGGTCCCGCCCCCTGTCGTGCTGGCGATCCCTGTCGTGGTGGCGATCCCTATCCTGGTGCCGGTCTCTGTCGTGCTGGCGATCTCTGTCGTGCTGGCGGTCCCTGTCCCGGTTCCGGTCGCGATCGCGGAAGCCGCCACGATCATCCGAGCGGAAACCACTGCGGCCGTTGCGTCCGTCCTTGCGGAAATCACCACGCTTGCTGTCCTGCCGGAAACCGCCGCTGTCCCTGTCCCTGTCGCGTGACCTCTCGTGCGACCTGTCGCGATCACGATCGCGGTTGCGATCCCGCAATCCCCGATCGTCCTCCTTGCGAAATCCGCCGCGATCATTCCGGTGATCAGCACGCCGATCGTCCTTCTTGAAGCCACCACGGTCGCGATCCCGGTCACGCTCTCGGAAACCGCCACGATCGTCTCGCCGGAACCCGCCGCGCCGGTCATCCCGACGGTCCCCGTCCCGGGACCCCCTACGGTCGTCACGGCCCGAGGACTCCCGATCGTCCCGCCGGAACTCACCGCGCCGGCCGGATCGGTCCTCGAACCGCTTGGGCTGACGTCCGCCACCCTGATATCCGCGCTTACCGCGTTCCGGGTCGCCGTCGCGGTCCCGGCGCGTGGGCCGGGCGGCCCCTTCCCGGCGACTTCCGGCCGCGCCGCGCTTGTGCACGCCTTTCCTGCCGGCGCCAGCTCCGGGGCGATCCTCGCCGTACCTGTCGTCGGAACTGGACACCGAACCTCCTGGATTGACCGTTCGAACCCCTGTTACCAGCGTAGAGGCATCGGAAGCGATTGGGCTGGCAGGGTACGCGAAAAAGTGGGGCGGGTATGTCTGTCAGTGTCCGGGGAAAACCCGAACACCCACGACATACCCGCCCCACGAAACAAGATCAATGATGGCAGTGTTGGCGGTGTCCTACTCTCCCACACCCCACCGGGT
>JBPYFK010000041.1:0-30127 GCA_051984675.1 Pseudonocardiaceae bacterium
AATCGCGGTTGTTCAACCGTGCCAGCATCGCGTTGTACGCCGCCAACGCGTGATCGTCCGAATCCACGTCGTCCGATTCCTGCAACGGCGCCGTACCGCCGTGCTGGGCCAGCGCGCTGCGGCGCGCGGATTCCAGCCAGGAGCCGAAACCGGCTTCCGGGCCGCTGGCCCGCAGCCACAGCCGGATCGCGACCAGCGCCAACGCTGCCATCGTCGAGTCGCCGAAGAACCACATGATCGCGCCGGCGAGGTTCTGATCGGTCAGCAGCGTCGGTCCCCAGTCGGGGCGGGCCAGGCCGTAGGACGGCGCGATCGGATGCGGGGACATCATCAGCACAATGCCGACGACGGTGTCCGGCAACATTCCCACGAGCAGGAAAACCACCCGAAGCGGGTGTGGAAAGCGCTGCCAGCGGATCGGTTCTCCGCCGATGATGGGCAGGAAGAACAAATACCCGCTCACCAGGTATGCCGCGATCTCCACGTGCATCAGCCACGGATGTTCCAGGCGCACTTCGAGAAACGGCGTCAAGTGCGTGCCAATAAGGACGGCCCCATACAGCACGAACGCCACGGCGGGGTTGGTGAGCACTGCGATCGGCCCGGATTCCAGGAATCGCATCCGCGCCCCCGCCGCAACCCACAGCGACAGCGGGCGACCGGTGATGAGCAGCACCGGCACGGCCATGATCAGCGTCAGGTGCTGGACCATGTGTATCCAGAACAGGAAGTCGCTATAAACGCTGATCGCGCTGTTGACCGCGAGGACCATCGTGACCAGTCCGGCCAGGAAGCACCACGCGCGCCAAGCTGGCCACGGCTTCCCGGCCCGCCGGCACTTCGCCAGGCCCGCCAGGTAGGCGGCGCCCAGCGCCGCTACCAGCACGTCCCAGGCGGAAAGTCGCCAGGTTGCCAGCGCAGTGGTCCACGTCAGTGGTTGCGCGTGCTGCATCACGGTGCAGGGAGTCTACGCGCGCTACAGCGAGCACGACTCTCGACGGGGCACGGTTATGGGCGCGGGAACCGGCCGGACCGCGTCCACGACAATCTGCCTGTGCGCGCAGTCCGTGGTGGGAAGCCCGAACCGGGGAACTGGCTGCTGATCGGCGGCGCGATCGTGGCACTCGGGTTCGTGATCCTCTCGAGCGTGCTGGCCGGCTCGCAGCCGTACACCGCCGTGGGCAGCGCAGACCCTGGCGCGGGATAGCCGGAGTCACCGCCCTGGTCCTCGGCGAGCTCTCGCCGCTCGTCGCCCTGGCCGCGCTGGTGCTGCGGTGGTCGCGAATCGACAACGCTTCCGACAGCTACGCCAGCTTCACGGCTGAGCTGCTGCGGCAGCGTCCGTAGTCGATGGGTCGGTAGTCGACGGGCCAGTAGCCGACAGGGCGTGCCGGACCTCGCTGCCGAACTTGCGCAGCCGCAGGCTGTTGGTCACCACCAACAGCGACGACAGCGCCATGGCCGCGGCCGCGATCAGCGGGTTGAGCAGGCCGAACGCCGCCAGCGGCAGCGCGGCGAGGTTGTAGCCGAACGCCCAGGCGAGATTGCCGCGGATGGTCCGCAGCGTGCTGCGGGCCAGCAGGACGGCGCTGGGAACGACGTCCAGGTCGTCCCGCACGAGGATGAGGTCCGCGGCTTCCAGCGCGACATCGGTTCCGGTGATCACCGCCAGGCCGAGGTCAGCGCTGGCCAGCGCGGGCGCGTCGTTCACCCCGTCACCGACCATCGCGACCGTGCGGCCCCGCGCCCGCAGTCGCTCGATCGTCACGGCCTTGTCCGCCGGCAGGACCTCGGCCAGGACTTCGTCGATGCCGACCTCGGCCGCGACCGCCCGCGCGGTGACCGCGTTGTCGCCGGTGAGCAACGCCGTGCGCAGGCCGAGTTGATGCAGCTTGGCGATCGCGGGCGCGGCCGACGGCTTCACCGTGTCCGCCAGCGCGAACACGCCTTGCGCAGCGCCGTCCGCCGCCACCACGACCGTGGTGTGGCCGTGCCGTTCCCACTCAGCGCGCTGCGCATCGAGTTCGACGGGCACGTCGATCCCACGCTCAGCCAGCAGTCGAGCCGACCCGACCACGACCTTCTGGCCGTCGACGACTCCGAAGGCCCCCAGACCGGACAGGCTGGCGAACTCCTCCACCGGCTCCAGCGTGCCGAGTTCCTGGCGGGCCAGCGCGGTGATCGCCTGCGCGACGACGTGCTCGGAAGCGTTCTCGACGGCGCCGGCCTGGCGCAGCAGCGTGGCGCGGTCGGAAGCCGACCACACGTCCACCACGGTCATCCGGCCGCTGGTGATCGTCCCGGTCTTGTCCAGCACGACCGTGTCGATCGCACGTGCCGACTCCAGCGCCTGGTGTCCCTTGATGAAGATTCCGAGCTGGGCACCGCGCCCCGACGCCGCCAGCAAGGCGGTCGGCGTGGCCAGCCCCAGCGCGCACGGGCAGGCGATGATCAACACGGCGAGGGCGGAGCTGAACGCTTCCTCCACCGGCGAGCCGAGCGACCACCACGCCACGAACGTCAGCGCGGCCAGGGCACACACCGCCGGCACGAACCACCCGGAAATGCGGTCCGCGAGTCGCTGCACGCCCGCCTTGTCGTTCTGGGCCTGCTCGACCAGGCGCACCAGCTGGGCCAGCTGGGTATCAGCGCCCACTCGGGTGGCTCGCACCACCACACGTCCACTCAGCGCGACCGTGCCCCCCACCAAGGTGTCACCCGGTGAGGCTTCGACGGGCACGGACTCGCCGGTCATCGTGCTGGTGTCGACCGCGCAGTGCCCGTGCAGGACTTCGCCGTCCGTCGCGATCGTCTCCCCGGGGCGGACCACGAAGTGGTCGCCGATCTGGAGGTCGCTCACAGGTACGCGGTGCTCGCTGCCATCCTCGCGCAGCACGGCGACGTCCTTCGCGCCGATCGCGGCCAGCGCCCGCAGCGCGTCCCCGGCCCGGTGCTTGGCCTTGGCCTCGAACAGCCGCCCGGCGAGCACGAACGTGGTCACGCCAGCCGCGACATCCAGGTAGATCGACCCACCGGGCCGCAACACCAGCCCCAACACCCCATCGGTGGCTGCCGCCGCACTGCCGTGCACGAAGATCGTGTACACCGACCAGCCGCTGGCGGCGACGATCCCCAACGACACCAGGGTGTCCATGGAACTCGCGCCGTGCCGGGCGTTGACCAGTGCTTGCCGGTGGAACGGCCAGGCGCACCACGTCGCCACCGGGAGCGTCATGGCCAGCAACAACCACTGCCAGCCGGTGAACCGCAACGAGGGCACCAGGGCGAAGGTGATCGACAGGTCTCCCAGCGGTGCCCCGAGGAGCAGCGCCACCACCAGGCGCCGCCACAGGTACCGCACCTGACCGGCGTCGCCTCCCGGTTCCTCCGTGGTGGGCTTGGCGGGTTCGATCAGCGCCGCCTGGTATCCGAGGCGCTCGACCACCGCGATGAGCTGCTCGGCGTCCACGCCGTCCGGCGCCTCGACCGCCGCCTTCTCGGTGGCGAAGTTCACGCTCGCCGTCACGCCGTCGAGCTTGTTGAGCTTGCGTTCCACCCTGGCGGCACAGGAGGCGCACGTCATTCCGCTGACCGCCAGCTCCACCGACGACGCCCGCATTCTCACCTCACCCACGACATCTCCGCACCCACGACGTCTCCGCCCGACCGGTTCCCGCACGACGGTGGCCGTCGTCACGACAGTGGCCGTCGTACTACAGGCGTCGTCCACCCGCACCACAGAGTTCCGGCTGGTCAGTATTCCGCAGGGTGCGCGATCCGGGCGGTCGGGGCAGCCGCGCGGCCAGCTAGCGGCGGCGGAGGGCGCCGACGATGAGGCGGCCGATCACGAAGTAGACGATCGCGGCCAGGCCGTAGTTGAGGATCAGTCCGATCGTGGCGCTGCCGGGGTTGAAGACGTCCTCGAAGCCGAGCACCAGACTCTTGGCCACCACGTTCACGAACGCGACGATCCCGCTGCCCGTGTTCGCACCGAAGAGCACGAACACGATGTGCAACACGAAGATCGTGGCGATCACGCCGGTCAGGATGTGCACGACGGTGGCGATGGTGCGCGCCCGGTCGTCCTTGCGCGCACGTTCCTCGGCATAGGAGCGGCGGGGCTGCTCGTACGGGTGGGGCTCGGGTTCGTAGGCCCTCGGCTGCTGGTCGTACCGGTCGTAGGGCTCGTAGGGGTCCTGTTCGTAGGGATCAACCGGGTAGGGATCAACCGGGTAGGCGTCGGCGGGTTGCGGCGGGCGCTGGTAGACGCCAGGCGGTTGCTGCTGGTACCGGACGGGCGGCTGTGGCTGCTGGGACGGCGGGAGCTGCGGGTACGGCCGCGTATCGCCTGCGCCGGGTGGCCGGCCGCCCTGGGGGTGCGGGCGCTGGTTCGGCCCCGGCCCCTGGTTCGGGTAGTAGGTCATGCCCGCATTGTGACGACCCGCTCGCCGGGAGGACAGCCCCTCCCGGAACCTTGACACGTCAGTGACGGTCGCCACACTCCGATCGTGCCGCCACATCCCGACAGTCGTCCACAATGGACTTCTGACCGCCGACGTAGGCTGGCACGGTGCACGACACTCCGACGGTATCCGTGATCTCCCTCGGCGGGACGATCGCGATGACAGCTCAAGGCAAGGACGCCGGTGTCAGTCCCGCGCTGGGGGCTGACGACCTGCTCGCGGCGGTTCCCGGGCTCACGGAAACCGGAATCCGCCTGCGCGCACGCAACTTCCGGGCGTTGCCCGGTGCCTCGCTGGGATGGGACGACCTCGTCGAACTGGTGGCGGTGATCGAAGCGGAGGTCCACGACGGGGTCTCCGGGGTCGTGATCACCCAGGGAACCGACACGATCGAAGAGACCGCCTACTTCCTGGACGTCACCGCGGACGTGCCGGTGCCGGTCGTCGTCACGGGGGCGATGCGCAACCCCACGCTGGCCGGTGCGGACGGTCCCGCCAACGTTTTGGCGGCGGTCCAACTCGCGTCGTCCGGCCACCGCGAGCTGGGCTGCGTTGTGGTGCTGGCCGACGAGATCCACGCCGCCCGCCACGTGCGCAAGACGCATGCGACGAGCACGTCCGCCTTCACTTCGCCGAACACCGGACCGCTCGGGTCAGTTGTGGAAGGCGTGCCCCGCCTGCTGACCCACCCCGGACCACGCACGCTCGTTCCTATTCCATCCACAATGGACAGCGTCCGCGTTCCGGTCATGCCCGCCGTTCTGGCCGACGACGGCACGGTTCTCCGCCTGATCGGCCCCGCGTGTGACGGGCTGGTCGTCGCGGGTTTCGGGGTCGGACATGTGCCCGCAGCGCTGGTCCCCGACCTCGCGGAGCTGGCGGGCCGGGTCCCTGTGGTGCTGGCCAGCCGTATCGGGGCTGGTCCGGTGCTGCGGCGGACCTACGGCTTTCCCGGTTCCGAGCAGGACCTCCAGGATCGCGGACTGGTCAACGCCGGTTTCCTCGCGCCCGAGAAGGCTCGGATCTTGCTGCACCTGCTGATCGCGGCCGGAGCCAACACGGACACCGTCCGGGTCACCTTTGAGAAGGCAGCGGGCGAACCAGTCACATGGCCTGCACGGCGCTGGGATACATCTCCTCGATGAGGTGCTCGTAGCGCTTCTCGACAACGCGACGTTTGACCTTCAGGCTCGGCGTGAGCTCCCCGTCGTCGACGGTCAGATCCCGAGGCAGGATGCTGAACCTCTTGATCGTCTCGTGCCGGGCCACGCCGGCGTTGAGCTGCTCGATGCCGGAACTGACCAGCTCGTGGACCTTCGCGTGCCCGGCGAGCTGATCGTAGGAGAGGTCCCGGAGGCCGTGGTCGGCCGCCCACGCCGTGATCGCTTCCTCGTCCAGGCTGATCAGCGCCGTGCAGTAGGGGCGCTGGTCGCCGTGGATGACGACGTTGCTCACGTACGGGCACACCGCCTTGAGTCGCCCTTCCAGCGACTGCGGTGCGACGTACTTGCCACCGGAAGTCTTGATCAGATCCTTCTTCCGGTCGGTGACCTTGAGGAAACCGTCCTCCAGGACACCGACATCCCCGGTGTGCAGCCAGCCTTCGCTGTCCAGCACTTCGGCGGACTCCTCGGGACGGTTGTGGTAGCCGTTCATGATGCCGCCCCCGCGCAGCAGGACCTCGCCGTCTTCCAGGAACGTCACCTCGGTTCCCGGCAACGGCTTGCCCACCGTGCCGATCCGGTGGTCGTCTGGCCGGTTGACGAAGCTGCCGGCGCTGCTCTCGGTGAGCCCGTAACCCTCCAGGATCAGCACGCCGGCGGCATAGAAGAACTGCGCGATGTCCGGGGAAAGCGGCGCGCTGCCGGAGACGAAGAACCGCAGCCGCCCGCCGAAACGGGCGCGCAGCTTGGAAAACACCAGGCGGTCGGCCACCGCGTGCTGCAGCGCGAGCAGCGCGCCCGGCCGCTGCCCGCGCTGCCGCAGGCCGGCAACCTTCGCGCCGACCTCGCTGGCCCAGCGGAAGATCTGGTACTTCAGCGCTCCGCCTTCCCGGGCCTGGGTGATGACCTTGTTGTAGACCTTCTCGAAGATCCGCGGGGCGGCGGCGACGAACGTCGGCCGCACGGCGGCCAGGTTGTCGACGATCTTGTCGACCCGACCGTCCACCGCGGTCAGGAAGCCGAGCCGGATCTGGGCCACCTGCAGGACCTTGCCGAACGCGTGCGCCAGCGGCAGCCACAGGTACTGGACGTCGTCCGTGGTCACACCGATCGTGGCGATCGCTTCGGCTTCGTAGAGCCAGTTCGCGTGGGACAGCCGCACGCCTTTGGGCCTGCCGGTCGTACCCGAGGTGTAGATGAGCGTGGCGAGCTCCTCCGGCCGCACACCACTGATCAGCTCGTCGAACAGGTCCGGCTGGTCGACGCCGACGGCGCGCCCCTGCGACTCCAACTCGTCGAGCGTCATCACCCACTCGCCGTCGGAGGTGCCGTCGAAGGTGATCACCTTCGTCAGGTTCGGCAGCTTGTCCCGCTGCGAGCGGAGTTTCTCCACCTGCGCGTCGTCCTCGGCGAACAGCACGACGGTGTCGGAATCGGAGATGATGTAGGCGGATTCGTCGGCCGTGTTCGACGGGTAGATCGTGGTCGTCGCACCACCGGCGCACAGAATCCCGAGGTCAGCCAGTATCCACTCGATGCGCGTGCCGGACAGGATGCCGCACCGCTGCTGCGGTGTGAGGCCGAGCGCGTGCAGACCCAGCGCGATCGCCCGGACCCGGCTTCGGGTGTGCGACCACGTCATCGACTGCCAGGCATCACCGTCGGCCGGGAAACGGAACGCCTCGCGCTGGCTCGCCTCCTCCACGCGTTGCCGAAACATGTCGGGAATCGAGCGAAAGGGGGAGGTCACCGCATCGTGCATGGCAGGAAACTATCGGTGTTCATCCCGGCCGCGCAATGTCCGACCGCCAGCTCAGCGCCGATTCACCGCGGTGTGCGACCGCTCGCGGATCGCCTGGTCAGCCCAGTCTGGTCCGAACACGGGAAATCTCATCATCACTCGATCAGCTGTGGAAGTACGCGCAAACGCCCCATCATCCTTTAGTTCGACCCGGCCATCCCTTAGTTCGACCTGACTCGGCCGCTTTCGGCAATCCCGTTTGGTGCATGAGGTGGTGTGGTGTATGGGGACTCGGAGACGGTCCGAGCGCGACCGCGAGAGGCGAACGTCGCGGACCGCCGTCGACTTGTCCCCGGCCAGCATCGACACATCTCCGCGCACCTGGCGGGCCTACCTGCGCGGGCTCGGGCCGGGTCTGGTTTCCGGCGCTGCGGACACCGATCCGACGACGGTGGCGACCCTGGCCGTGGTGGGGGCCGGCACCGTGTACGGGCTGAGCTGGCTGACGCTGCTGCTGTTCCCGATGATCGCGGTGATTCAGGTCATCAGCACGCATGTCGGGGCGGTCTCCCGGCAGGATCTGCAGGCCGCGGTCGCCCAGCGCTACGGCCCGGTGCCGCGCTGGCTCCTGCTGCTGTCGATCCTGGCGGTCAACATCGTCACGATCGGTGCGGACCTGGAGGGCGGGGCGGCAGCCCTCGGGCTGCTGGTCGACGTGGACTGGCGCTGGTTCGTGCTGCCGCTGTCGACGGTTCTGCTCGTCGTGCTGATGCTCGCCCGCTACCACCGGGTGGAGCGGGCGTTGAAATACCTGCTGCTGTGCCTGCTCGCCTACGCCGCCGCAGCGGTATTCGCCCATCCGCGCTGGGGCGCGGTCGTCCGGGGCAGCCTGATCCCGCACTTCGAGTGGAACGGGGAGTACCTCGCCGACGCCCTGTCCCTGCTGGGAACCACGCTGACCAGCTACGTCTACGTGTGGCAGACGATCGCGCAGGCCGAGCACCGGCCATCGTGGACGCGGCTGCGTGCCAGCAAGGTCGACGCGATCCTCGGCAGCTTCTTCGCGGTGATCGTGTTCTGGTTCATCCTGGTCGCCACCGGCGCGACGCTGGGCGTCCACCACCTGCGCGCGGACACCGCAGCCGAAGCCGCCGAGGCGTTACGGCCGGTGGCCGGGCCGGTTGCTGGCGGGCTGTTCGCGGTCGGACTGCTCGCCTCGGCAGTGGTGGCGCTGCCAGTGCTGATGGCGTCCACCGCGTACGTCACGGGCGCCCAGATGCAGTGGCGGCGTGGCCTGTCGCTGAAGGTTCGCGAGGCCCCGCTGTTCTACGGCGCGCTGGCCGCCTCGGCCGCCTTTGGCACCGTCGTCGCGTTCAGCGGGATCTCGCCGATCCAGTTGCTGTTCGTCGCCGGCATCGTCGGCGGGGTCGCGACGCCGGTGGGCCTGATCGTGCTGCTGACGGTGGCCAACGACCGGGTGCTGCTGGATGACCGCCGGGTCAGCCGCCCGTTGCTGGTCGCCGGATGGATCGTGACCGCGCTCATCACCGCGCTCAGCGTTGTCTACCTCGTCGGGCAGGCCACCGGCAGTCATTGAGACTTGACTTACCGGGTGTGTCCGGTCTCACAATCGTCAAACGGTCAATCACCTCACACCGGGACCCAACGCCATGTTTCAGCAGGTCCTCGATCCACTGCACAGCGTGCTCGGCAGCACGCTGCTGGCACTCGTTCCCGTCGCCGTGCTGCTGCTCGCGCTGGCCGTGTTCAAGCTCAGCGCCTGGCAGGCGGTGATCATCGGGGCCGTGGTCACCATGGCCCTGGCCGTGACGGTCTGGCACACGCCCCTGACGCTCGCGCTGGGCGCGTACGGCCTCGGCGCGGGCACCGGGCTCTGGTCGATCGACTGGATCGTGTTCTGGGGCGTGATCATCTACAACACCCTGGTGGTCACCGGCGCGTTCAGCGGGTTGCAGCGCTGGCTGGTCGCCCAGGCCACAGCGGACATCCGGGTCCAGACCCTGCTGATCGCCTGGGCGTTCGGCGCGCTGCTGGAAGGTCTCGTCGGGTTCGGCTACCCCTGGGCGGTGGTGGCGCCACTGCTGATCGCGTTCGGCATCGCCGACCTGGCCGCGCTGCGGGTCGCCGCGCTGGCGAACAACGCACCGGTGTCGTTCGGGGCGCTGGGCGCGCCGATCATCGGTCTGGCGGCCGTGACCGGCCTGCCGCTGATGGCGCTGTCCGCGTCGATCGGCAAGGTCGTCGCCCTGCTCGCGCTCGCACCGCCGTGGATTCTGATCTACCTCGTCAGCGGCAGGCGCGGCCTGCGCGAGGGCTGGCCGCTGGCGCTGGTCGGTTCCTTCGGCTACATCATCGGGCAGTTCCCGACCTCGCAGTTCCTCGGCCCGTACCTGCCGGACATCTTCGGCTCGCTGGTGTGCTTCGCCGCGCTGCTGGCGTTGCTGCGGGCCTGGCGCCCGCGCACGACCCTCGGTTTCGGCGGTCGCGAGCTCACCACCGAGGAGATCGCGGCCCACCAGGCCCAGGCCGGAGAGGCGCATCCAGAGCGCTCGGCGCGGCGCGGCCTCGTGCCGTTCCTGATCCTGATCGTGGTGGTGGTCGCCTGGACCGGACCGTGGTCGGCGCTGACCAAGTACACCTGGTTCAAGCCCCAGGTGAAGGCGGTGTCGTCACTGACCCACCACACGGTGACGACGAGCTGGGAGTTCACGCCGTTCATCGCCGGCACCGCGATCCTGGCGTCCTGGCTGCTCATCGCCGCCTACCTGCGCCCCAGCCGGCGGCAGCTGGCCCGCGTGTTCGCCGACACCGCCCAGCAGATGTGGGGCGCGCTGCTGGTCGGGGTGCTGATCTTCGGGCTGGCCCAGCTCTACAACTACTCGGGCATGGCCAACTCGATGGCCAACGGCTTCGCGAAACTGGGACTGCTGTTCGTCGTGCTCTCGCCGGTGCTGGGGTGGATCGCGGTCGCGCTGTCCGGCAGCAACACCTCCTCCAACGCCCTGTTCGGCCAGTTCCAGTACTCCGTGGCCCAGCTGCTGCACGCGCCCGTCCTGCTGTTCCCGACGCTGAACTCGCTGGGGTCGGAGGTCGGCAAACCGATCGCGCCGCAGACCGCCAGCGTCGGCGTCGCCACCACCCGGTTCGTCCGTGACGAAGGGCAAGTGATCCGCTACAACATGGCGTGGACGCTGGTCATCCTCGGCTACCTGATGTGCCTGGGCCTGCTGTTCTACTTCGTGTTGCCCAACGCCGTCAGCATCTGAAGCCCACCGCATTTCGCCGCGACATCCGCCACCTGAATGCGCGGTGAGCGGGAAAACACCTCACCCACCGAAGACGAAAAGATCTCTGGAAACGCCTTCGAGAACTTTGTGACCCTTCACCCAATTCAGCAAAAGAGTGCCGCCACTGCCGGCACTCGACAGCCGGCGGCCGGGTACGGACATTGACCGTCTTCACGTAACGCCGTGTATAAGAAGTAAATTGTGGAGGGCAACATGCAGTCCGACCGGGGGACGCAAAGCGGAGGTTCTGGTGGTTGAGCAGGCAAGCTCGCACATAACCGGACGTCCCGAGCGGGAAGCGGCGTTCCCCGGGGACACGCGGGATTGGCGCAGCCGAGTTCCGGGTGCGACCGCCGGTGTACTCTTCGTGGTCGCCCTGCTGTGCGTGACCTCGGCCGTGGGCCTGGCGCTGTTCGGCGGCATGCAGCCGATTCGGCGGATCATCGACGACGTCCTGCTGCCGGCTCCGCCCAACCTCGCCTACGGCGGCTTCCTCGGGGTGCTGGCAGCGGCTCTGGCCCGGCGCAAGTACATCGCGCACTGGATTCTGCTGGTCATGCTGGTCCTGCAGCTCGTGGCCGACCTGCTGGTGATCGGGCTGCTCACGCTCACCCGCAACGGGATGTACGCACCGGTGGACAGCGAGCCGTTCAGCGAGTGGCTGTCCGCCGCCAACATCCCGCTGACCGTCGGTGGCGTGGTCGTGCTGCTGCTGGCCCGCAGGGAGTTCGTCGGGCGCGCCCAGCCCGGCAGCATCCGCAAAGCCGCCGGCGTGTTCGCGCTGCTCACCGCTGTGTTCATCGGCGTCGGCTACGGCATCGTGAACGTGTTCCCCGGCTCCCTGGACGCCGGCTGGGACCGGTTCAGCTGGACGGTCGAGCGCGTGCTCGGCGGCGCGGTCATCTTCGACATCACGCGTACCGGCAACGCCCCCGGCTGGGTCAACCTCGTCCTCGGTCTTTTCGGCTCCGCGGCCCTGTTCGCCGCACTGTACACACTCTTCCGATCGCAGCGCGTAGCGGCGACGCTGCGGCCCGCCGACGAGCTGCGCATCCGCGAGCTGCTGGCCGAGCACGGTGAGCGCGACTCGCTGGGCTACTTCGCCACGCGCCGTGACAAGGCCGTGCTGTTCTCCACCAGCGGCAAGGCGGCCATCACCTACCGTGTGGTCGGCGGGGTGTGCCTGGCCAGCGGTGATCCGCTGGGTGACCCGGAGGCGTGGCGCCCGGTGATCGACCGCTGGCTGGCGATGTGCCGCGAGTACGCCTGGACACCGGCGGTGCTCGGCGCCAGCGAGCAGGGCGCCGGCGCTTATGCCCGGGCCGGGTTGAAAGCACTGCAATTCGGCGACGAAGCGATTCTGCACACTTCGGAGTTCACGCTGTCCGGGCGGGACATGCGACCGGTCCGCCAAGCGTTCAACCGGATCAAACGTTCTGGACATACCGTACAGATCCGGCGGCATTCCGAATTGTCGCCGGAAGAAATGGCCGAAGTGCAACACCTGGCCCATGAATGGCGCGATACCGAAACGGAGCGCGGCTTTTCGATGGCGTTGGGACGGCTGGGTGATCCCGCCGATCGCGATTGCGTTCTGGTCGAGGCACTGGACGCCACCGGCGCGACGGTCGGACTCCTGTCGTTCACCCCGTGGGGCGGGCAGGGCCTCTCGCTGGATCTCATGCGGCGCGACCGCGACTCCGACAACGGCCTGGTCGAGTTCATGATCGCGTCCCTGGTGCAGTCCGGCTCCCGGCTGGGTGTCGACCGGATTTCGCTGAACTTCGCGATGTTCCGCTCCGCGTTCGAGGAGGGCGCGCGGCTCGGCGCCGGCCCGGTGCTCCGTGCGTGGCGCGGGCTGCTGATGTTCTTCTCCCGGTGGTGGCAGCTGGAGTCGCTGTACCGGTCGAACGTGAAGTACCTGCCGCACTGGGTTCCCCGGTTCGTCCTCTACGGCGAGCGGCGCGACCTCGCGAAAGTCGGTGTGGCGGCGGCGGTCGCGGAAGGTTTCCTGTCGCTGCCCGGAAACGGAACCCCGAAGCGCTCGACCGGCGCGGCCAGGGACGACGCCTGGGGCCGCCTGGCGGAGGTGACGCCGCAGCGGACGACTCGTCCGGCTCCGCGCCGCCGCACGCCGGAGCAGGTTCGGGTCCGCATGGAGAAGTTGGCCCAGCTGCGCGAAGAAGGCATGGAGCCCTACCCCGTGTCGGTTCCCCGCATGGAGTCCTGCCGAGCGGTTCGGGACCGCTACCCGGACCTGCCGCCGGACAAGCGGACCGGGGAGAGCACCGCGGTCGCCGGGCGGGTTGTGCTGTTGCGCGACCACGGCGGCGTCTGCTTCGCCACCGTGCGCGACTGGTCCGGGGACCTGCAGGTCATGGTCACCGCGAAGGACTGCGACAGCGGTGTCCTGCGGGACTGGCGCAAGCGGGTGGACCTCGGTGACCAGGTGTCGGTCCGGGGCGAGGTCGTCACCTCCGAGCACGGCGAACTGTCGGTGCTGGTTCACGAGTGGGCGATGGCGGGCAAGTGCCTGCACCCGCTGCCGGACAAGCACCGCGGCCTGACCGAGCCGGAAGCCCGGGTCCGGCAGCGCTACCTGGACCTGGTCGTGCGACCGGCGGCCCGGGAAACGCTGCGGTCCCGCGGCGCGGCGATTCACGCCCTGCGCGACCTCCTGTTGCGCGAGGACTTCCTGGAGGTGGAGACCCCGGTCCTGCAACCGGTGCACGGCGGTGCGTCCGCACGCCCGTTCACCACCCACATCAACGCCTACGACATGCGGCTGTACCTGCGGATCGCCCCGGAGCTGTATCTCAAACGGCTGTGCGTGGGCGGCGTGGAGCGCGTGTTCGAGATCGCCCGGGTCTTCCGCAACGAAGGCGTCTCCTACAAGCACAACCCCGAGTTCACCATGCTGGAGGCGTACCAGGCGTTCGGCGATTACCACAGCGTGCGCAAGCTGTGCCAGCGGCTCGTGCAGTCCGCCGCCGTGGCGGCCAACGGCGATCCGGTGGCCCGGCACACCGACCGCTCCGGGCACGTCGAGGAGGTCGACCTCAGCGGCGACTGGCCGGTGATGGGTGTGCACGAAGCGCTCTCCGAGCGACTCGGGACGGAGATCACCACCAGCACCTCCATCGACGACCTGCGGAAGGTGTGCGACCAGGCGAGAATCTCCCACGACCCGGCGTGGGAGCGGGGCACGGTCCTGCTGGAGATGTACGAGCGGGTGGTCGAACCGAACACCACCCAGCCCACCTTCTACACCGACTTCCCGGTGGAGGTCTCGCCGCTGGCCCGCCAGCACCGCACCGACCCGCGGGTCGCCGAGCGGTGGGATCTCGTCGCCTTCGGCGCCGAACTGGCGACCGGCTACTCCGAACTCACCGACCCCGTCGAGCAGCGGCGGCGGCTGGAGGCGCAGTCCTGGCTGGCCGCCAACGGCGACCCGGAAGCGATGGAGGTCGACGAGGACTTCCTCACCGCCCTGGAGTACGCCATGCCGCCCACGGGCGGGCTGGGCGTCGGGGTGGACCGCCTGGTCATGCTGCTGACCGGGAAGACACTCCGCGAGACCACGGCGTTCCCGCTGGTCAAACCCAACCGGGCCGGAGCGGCGGCACCTGTCAGCGAATCCGTGTGAGCCGGCGGTTCAGCGCGGATACATCCCGCCGTCCACCGAGACCACCTGGTTGGTGAGGTAGGGGTTGCGCAGCATCGCCAGCGCCAGGTCCGCGACTTCGCCGGGTGTGCCCAGCTTTCCCACGGGAATGCGTTGCCGCAGTTCCTCCGGGTCACCGGGGAGCATCCCGGTCTCGGTGATCAGGGCCGGCGCGAGCGCGTTGACGGTGACGCCGAACTGTGCGACGCGCGACGCCAGGTGATGGGTCAGTCCGTGCAATCCGGCCTTCGACGCCGCGTAGTGCGGACCGACGATGCCACCGGTGAACGCGGCCACCGAGGAGATGAACAGCACGCGGCCGAAACGCCGGTCACGCATCCCCGGTAGCACCCGTTGTGCCAGAAGGAACGGCGCGCGCAGGTTGACCGCCATCGTTTCGTCGAACTCGTCGCCCGTGGTGTCCTCGAAGGACCGCACCGTGGCCACACCGGCGTTGTTGACAAGCACGTCCACCGGCCCGAGTTCGCGTTCCACCGCGTCAACCAGTTTCCCGGCGCTCTCGGCACGGTGCAGGTCGGCGCCCACGGCGACCGCTCGCCCGCCCGACTCCGCGACTTCGGTGACCAGACTTTCCGCGCTCTCGGCGTTCGCTCCGTAGCCGACCGCCACCGCGGCCCCGTCGGCCGCCAACCGCGAGACCAGCGCGCGGCCGATCCCGCCGCTGCCCCCGGTCACCAGCGCCACCCGGCCCGCGAACGACGGCAAGCTATCCACAGTAGACACTGACTCACTCCCCGTTTCCGTTGGCAGTGCGAACATCCCAGCGTACGCTACTGACCTGCGGTTCGAGGCTGAGCCGGCTGACCGCGGCTTCCATCTGCGCGTCGTCGCGGCGATCCCCGATGAGTTGCGCCTGCACCTCGACGTGCCCATCGTTGGGGCTGTCCCGGCTGGACACCGACAGCAGCCGGAAATCCGTACGGGTCAGGGCCTGCACCAGCGGCGCACGGATGTGCGCCTCGGCCTCATCCCTGCTGACCGCGCGAAACGTGTAGTACGTCGTGGTCTCATCGCCGGAGCTGGGCCGGCGGTCGACCATCCGCCCCGCCGAGCGCAGCACGATGTTCGCCGCCAGCACGACAGCGGTTCCGGCCGCTGCCACGGGATACAGCCCCGCACCGGCCAGGGCGCCTACCGCCGCGGAGCACCACAGCGTGGCGGCGGTGTTCAGCCCGCGCACATTCATCCCGTCGCGCAGGATGACCCCGGCCCCCAGGAAACCGATGCCGGTCACGATCTGCGCGGCCACCCGGGTGGGGTCGGCGGCACCACTGCCGGAAAGCCCACCGAAGCCGTACGACGACAGCAGCACGAACAGGGTCGCACCCACAGCGACCAGGGCATTCGTGCGCAGTCCGGCCATCCGGGCGCGATACTGGCGCTCAAACCCGATCAGGGCACCGAATCCGACCCCGGCGCTGATGCGCAGCAGCATCTCCCAGGTGGACAACGTTCGACCTCACTTTCCGTTCTGAGCAGCTCCCGGCCTGGGCAACGGTCCTGGGTAGCCGCGATCCGAAACTCCGGTGACGCGGGCGTGGCCGCTCGCCACCGGCAGCGGAACAGCTGTCACGCCGTTCGCGGCAGGTCGGTGCTCGGGCCGTCCAGCGCGCGCCGCGCCAGAGCCGCACCGGCCTGCACCGCCACCTGGCCCGCAAGTCCGGCTCCGGCGGCCTCGGCGATCGCGGGCAGGAACGGCTCGGCGTGCCTGAGCGCTCCTCGGAGCACGGCGAGCCGGAACAGCCCGGACACATTGCTCAGTGCCGTTCCCACGGTGTGGGCCAGGGAGCTTTCGGTGATCGTGACCTGGCGGCCGGGCGCGCCGGGAACACGCACGGTGAGTTCGAACAGCATGGCAAGACCTCCTCGAAGGCGGCCCGCACCGCGGCGGCGACGCCACGTCACTGCCACACCGCTTCCTTCGCACGTCGGTGCGAGTGCAGGGCAGTCACAAGGGATCGGCCGCGATCAGGCGGGGATCGCTGTGCGGCATCGAACAACTCCGGTCACGCGGATGTGATCCGGGACCGCAACTGCCACTCATCCCTCACCTCCCTTCGCGGCCAGGGCGGCACGCGCGCTATCACCCGACAGGGCTCACGCCCCCACACCGAGAGGAGGAGGGCACCCCACTCGTCTCAGATTCAGCACTGCTCGGCGTAGTCCCGATCCCTCGATCGGGCAGCCACCTGGGGTCACCCCTTAGCCCGGGGAGACCTGTCCTGACCCGGGGCGTCTCTCGACGTTCAGGGTCAGTGGCCTGTGTCCGAACAGCCGCCTCACCTAACGAGGTGCTGACACCGGCGATGCTGCGCGCTCACAGCGGCGCAGTCAAGTCCAAGGAGAGTTGCCGCCACGCACCCCGGGCTGCTCAGGCGGGGGACGGACGCGCGTGGTCGGTCGCCAGCCGAAGCGCCAGTGCGCCCAGAACGGTGCCGACCAGGTACCGCTGGACCCGCAGAAAGGTCGGCCTTCGGGTCAGGAACACCGAGATCGTGCCCGCCGCGAGCACGAGCACCAGGTTGACCGCGAGGGCCACGGCGATCTGAACCGCTCCCAGCAGGAATCCTTGTAGCAACACGTTTCCTTCGGCCGGGTCGACGAACTGCGGAATCAGTGACAGGTACATCAAGGCGATCTTGGGATTGAGCAGGTTGGTCATCAGCCCCATCGCGAACAGCCGGCGCGGTGAGTCCGGCCGCACGAGCGCGGGCTCGAACACCGACGTACCGCCGGGCCGCAGGGCTTTCCACGCCAGCCAGCCCAGATAACCGGCGCCTGCCAGCTTCACCATCAGGTACAACCCTGGTACGGCGAGAAGGATCACCGAGAGCCCCAGATTGGCGGCGCTCAGGTAGACCAGAAAGCCCACCGCGACTCCGCCCAATGACACCACGCCAGCCCGTCTCCCCTGGGTGATGCTGCGCGAGACGAGATACACCATGTTGGGCCCCGGCGTCAGCACCATTCCCAGCGCGACAACGAAGACGCCGAATACGGACGCGAAAGTGACCATAGGCGCGAGCTTCGCAGCAGTACCGATCCCGAGTCGCGGTCCAATGGGGAACTCTTGGCCCGTTTCTGTCCGGCGCGCCCTTGTTTCCGAGCGGATAACGATTGCAAACGGCCGGGACACAGTACCCCAACTTACCTTGACCCTTCACCCGTCCGGGGGTATCAACAATCAACCGCGTTACGCCGGTGTTTCCGCAAACGGCGCACAAGCCCGCCAGCCCCGAAGGAGGGCAGCGCGTGAGCAACTTTCCCCGCTCCATCCGCAAATCGGCCCAGACGGCACACGGCCTGCGCGTGCTGACTCGTGCCGGCATGGTGCCGGGGCTCGGGTTCGGCCGGGCGCTGTCAGCATTACGGGAGGTACGCCGATGGGGGCCGCTCGTCGGAGCGCTTCGCTACACGGTGCGCAACCGGGCCGACGCGCTGGCGCTGGTCGACGAGTACGGGCCGCTTACCTACCAAGCGCTCGACCAACGCTCCGATGCGCTGGCCCGCGCGTTGACGGCGCGTGGCCTCAAGCCCGGATACACCATCGCGGTGCTGTGCCGAGACCACCGCTGGATGATCGAGTCGCTGCTGGCCTGCGCCAAGCTCGGCGTTCACGTGCTGCTGCTGAACACCGGTTTCGCCGGCCCGCAGCTCGCTGACGTCCTCAAGCGGGAACGCGCGCACGGTCTGATCCACGACGAGGAGTTCTTCGAGGTCGTGGAGGCGGCTCAGCCCCGCATGCCCCGGTTTCTCGGATGGCAGGAGCCGGGCAGCCCGACCCGACCCGATGTGCTGTCGCTGGAGGCCCTGATCCATGAGGCCGCCAACGGCAAGGGCGGGAGAATCGAGGAGCCAGCCACCCCGGGCAACATCGTGCTGTTGAGCAGCGGAACCACCGGACGGCCCAAGGGAATCCGACGCGAGGTACGGTCCGGTCTCAGTGCGGCGGACTTCCTGGACCGCATTCCCTTACGCGCCAACGAATCCACCTTCATCGCCGCACCGATGTTCCACGCGATCGGGTTTTCCCAGCTGGCTTTGGGATTCGCCCTCGGCTCCACGCTCGTCGTGCAGCGCCGGTTCGACCCGCTGCGCTTGGCTCGTGCCGTCCACGAGAACCGATGCACCGCCATGGTGCTGGTGCCGACGATGCTGCGGCGGCTGCTGGAGCTGCGCCCCGAGATGGTGTCCAAGTGGATGGCATCGCTGCGCGTCGCCGTCGTGTCCGGTTCACCGCTGCTGCCGGCGCTGTCCCAGCGAGCCAGCGACGTCCTCGGCGACGTGCTCTACAACTTCTACGGCTCCACCGAGGCGGCGGTCGTGTCCGTCGCGACGCCCGCGGAACTGCGGCGCGCTCCGGGAACGGTCGGGCGCAGCCCCCGCTCCTGCAGGGTCGAGCTCTACGACGCGAACGGCGAGCGGGTGACCGAACCGTACGTCACCGGGCGGATCTTCGCCGGAGGCACACTGGCGTCCACCGATCACGTGAGCAAGGTCGGCAACAGCTCCGGGCTGATCAACACCGGCGACCTCGGCCACTTCGACGACCAGGGCCTGCTGTTCGTCGAGGGCCGGGACGACGAGATGATCATCTCCGGCGGGGAGAACGTCTTCCCCAGTGAGGTCGAGAACCTGATCGCCAAGCACTACCAGGTCAAGGATGTCGCCGTGATCGGCGTCCAGGACGAGGAGTTCGGGCAGCGCCTGAAGGCCTTCGTCGTCCCGATCCCCGGTTCCGGCCTGACCGAGGACGAGATCAGGAGCTACGTGCGCGCGTCACTGGCGAAACACAAGGTGCCCCGGGACGTGGTCCTCGTGAAGTCGGTACCTCGCAACGCCACCGGAAAGATCCTCCGCCGTCTCCTGGCGGAATACGTGTGAGCTGGGCCGGCACGTTCCAGCCAACGACCCGAAATCCCTGAACAACGAAAGAAGGGTTCCCAGGCAGTACCGAATCACGATCGGCGGTGTCGCTGACCCAACCCGGGTAAGCGACACCGCCGCAATCGAACGACCGGACTCAGGATTCCGCCGGCAGCCACTTCGCGTGGCCCGGCCCGATCGGCACCCAGCATCCGCGCATCGAATCCGCGGGTGTGAGCGTGTCGTCGGCGCCGATCGTCGGCCGCAGTGCCAGCTCGTCGGGCAGGCCGAGCAGATCGTCGAGGACACTGCTCGCCTCCCCCACGGTCTGCCAGGCCACCCTGCTGGGCGCCAGCACGTCCTGCTCGTCTCCCGGCATTCGGGCGGCGACGACGTCGTCCTCGCCGCGCAGCTGCACAACGTCGATCACGTTGTGGTGGGCGCGTACCCCGACCACCGACACGAGTTCACCGTGCTCATCGTGCGCGTGGATGAACTGGAAGCCACGCGCGATCAGTTCGCGCAACCGCACGTCGGTGTCGGCGGAAGTCCTCTCGACGGGCGTCTCAGTGGAGAACGTCATCGAACTCACCGTCCTTGGCGCCTTCCAGGAAGGCGGCCATCTCGGCCTGCGTGTACACCAGCGCTGGGCCGTTGGGGTGACGCGAATTGCGCATGGCGACGTCCCCGGTGCTCAGCGACGCGATCTCGACACAGTTGCCGATGGCCCCGCTTCGTACCGCCTTCCGCCAGGTCACGTCGCCGAGCTGCACGGCAGGCATACCGTTGCGAATCTCGTCATCCATGATCGCTACCTCCCGACGGAGACGGGATGCATATGCAATTGCATCTGACTTTGCGAGGAAAGTAGCACAGATCACGACTTTCGTATGCGGCCCACCGGCCCTGTCCTCCGGTCGGGTCAACGATGATCGACCGTCCTAGATGGCCGCGTGCCTCTTGGACAGTGTCTGGCGCGTCTGGTCGGGAGTCTGGGCATCCACGGCCAGACGGTCGGCAACGCGACCGTAGACCTCGATCTCCTCCCGTTTGTCCAGATACAGCGCACCGGTGAGGTGTTCGATGTAGACGACGTCCGGCAGTTCCGGCTCGGCGAAACGCAGCAGCGAAAACGCTCCCTCGGCCGCGTAACCACTGCGCTGGTACGGCACGACCTGCAGCGTGACGTGGGGAAGCTTGGTGATCTCCAGGAGATGCTCCAGCTGTCCCCGCAGCACGGCCCGGCCACCGATGGGCCGGTGCAGCACGGATTCGTCGACCACCGCCCAGAACCGGGGAGCATCCGGCCTGGCCAGGCGCTTCTGACGCTGCATCCGCAGCCGGACCCGGCGCTCGGTCTCACGGTCGGCGAACTCCGGCCGTCCATGACTGATGACCGCCCGCGCGTAGTCCTCCGTCTGCAACAGGCCGGGGAAGAACTGCAGCTCGTATGCCTGGATGCGGGAAGCCGACTCCTCCAAACCCACGTAGTCCTGGAACCAGGACGGCATCAGGTCCGCGTAGCGATGCCACCAACCCGGCTCATTGGACTGCCGGACCATGCTGAGGAACTTCTCGCGCTCGTCCGGGTCGGTGACGCCGTACATCGTGAGCAGGTCGGCGACGTCGCGTTCCTTGAAGCTCACCTTGCCCAGTTCCAACCGGCTGATCTTCGACTCCGACGCCCGGATCGCATAGCCAGCCTCCGCGGGCGTGATCTCAGCGGCCTCCCGCAGCCGGCGAAGCTGAGCGCCCAGCACGATGCGCAACGCGGTCGGAGCGCCCCGCCGTTCCTCCGCACCCTCGTCCCGGCGCGAAGCGGAAGAACCCACTGCGGCCATGGCCGTCCTCCCTGTGCTCAGCCACGCGTTCCAACGCCCGCTGAGTTGGTTGCCAAGATGATCACTGAACGTTACACAACTTTCGCTCAAGTGGCAGCACACCGATCGTTTACTCAGCGCTTCGGTGCTCTTACCCTATGTCCTCTGTGATCGACGCCATTTCGAACCCTCAGCGGATTGCGAGGACTTAATGACCGATGCTAGAGAGCACACATCCGGCGATCCGACGTCTGACGACGAAGCCAAACCGGTACACATCGACACCACCAAGGCAAGCATTGCCAGGGTCTACGACGCCTTCCTCGGCGGCAAGGACAACTACGAGATCGACCGCGAGGTGTTCCGGCGGGTGCAGGAGGTCGCGCCCGAAGCCGCGCAGCTCGCCTGGGACAACCGGGAATTCCTCATTCGGGTGACCCGTTTCGTCGCCAGCCAGACCGGGGTGACCCAGTTCCTCGACTGCGGCTCGGGCTTACCCACCGCGGAGAACACCCACCAGGTCGCGCAGCGCATCCAACCCGAGGCGCGCGTGGTCTACGTCGACAACGACCCGGTCGTCCTCGCGCACGGCCGAGCGCTGCTGGAAGAGAACGAGCAGACCCACTTCAGCCCGGCCGACATCTTCAACCCGCGCGAGATTCTCGAAGACGAGGTGGTGCGCAAGCACCTGGACTTCGACGAACCCATCGCGCTGTTCCAGTTCGGAACGCTGCACCACTACGACGGCGAACGCAGCCCCGCCGACATCATGCAGGAGTACGTCGACGCCCTGCCGGCCGGCTCCTACGTCGCGATCAGCCACTTCTTCGACCCGGAGACCAGCGAGTTCAGCGAGCTTGCTCGCAGGATGGAGGACACCTTCCTGCACAGCCCGATGGGCACCGGTGTGTTCCGCACCCGCCCGCAGATCGAGAGCATGTTCCCCGGCCTGGAGCTTGTCGAGCCCGGCCTGGTGCTGTGCACGGACTGGTGGCCGGACGGTCCGCGCCTCAAACCGCTGGCTCCGGTCAGTTACTGCATTGTCGGCGCCATCGGCCGGAAACCGTAGAACTGCCCGCTCTCAGTTGTCCACTATGGATGCTCGTCGCGCTCGACGTCGAGCCGAGCGCGACGAACTCGCGAGATCTACAGCCGTCGCAGGCCACTCAGAACCCGTTCCATCAGTGTGAAACTCGGCTGCTGACCGCCACCGACGGGCGTGTTGGTCTGATGCACGTGCACCAAGCCGCGTTCCGCCATGTCGCCGACCAGTACCTTGGCCACCCCCAACGGAACGGAGAGCGTCGCCGCGATCTCGGCGACCGACCGCGGATGCTGGCACATGGTCACGACGGCGTAGTGCTCCTCAGGAAGCTGCCGCGCCATCTGGATCGTCTGGTCATTGGTGGAGACCAGGGTTTCCAGCTCGAACACGAAGTCCGACTTGGTGCGTCCACCGGTCCAGGTGTAGGCACGCACGCCAGCCGCCAGGTCGCTGGACTGGTGCTCCCCGGCAGGTTCGGGCTGGGGTTCGGCCGGTACCGAATCCGCCGCGGGGAACTCGGGCTCTTGTGGAATCTCGGGCTCAGCCACCGGTGGGGGCGCCTGCCGGGACTGCTCGGCAGGAGGCGGGGGTTCTTTCCTCCGGCGTGACCGGCGGCGGCTGTTCAACGAGAACGAGTTGAACACGTCCGCGAACCCGTCACCGGCATCGCGGTCACCGGGCTCCGGCCCAGGAAAGTCCGAATCCATGCTCATGGGGTCCTCATGCGGGCTGACTCCTGGCGCAGCCTGGGTCGCGTGCCGCAGCCCGGTGCGCGGATCGGGCGGGAGACGGGGTAGAGCATCTCGTCGGTAAGTAGTTGCAGATTAAACAGTCGTGATCAGACAGGAAGGGGTGCGAGGACATTGCCTCGCACCCCGACCGCCAGCGTCTAGCGTCGATAGTTAGTGGTGGACGAACAGTGCCGTCGTCTTGGTCATGAGCTCGTAGACCCCGTACAACAGCGGGACACCCACCCACAGCCAGGACACCACCAGCAGAATCGCGTTGCTGCCGCTCTGGCCCTGCTCGTTCGTCTCGGCACTCATTTGTTTACCGCATCCTCCGCTGTCGCGTCCGCAGCTTTCGCCTTGTCGGACGTCTCGGTGCGCGCCTCGCCGCCGCCAGACTTCACCTGGTCAGCGCTCACCTTGACGGTGTCCTCAGCCGTGTCCGCCTTGGCCGTGGCTTCGGCACCCGCATCCGCCTGGCCGAGAGGCTGGCCATCCGCCGGCAGGTAGAACTTCGGGTCCACCGGGCGAATCAGCTCGTTCGCGATGAACCCGAGCACCAGCAGCCCGATCATGATGTAGAACGAGGTCGCGTACAGCGTCGGGCCGGACTTGCCGGCGTGCTTCTCGGAGTCCGCGATGGCGTCAACGATCAGTGGACCGGCCACACCCGCCACCGACCAGGCGGTCAGCAGCCTGCCGTGGATCGCGCCCACCTCGTACAAGCCGAACAGGTCCTTGAGGTAGGCGGGAATCGTGGAGAAACCACCGCCGTAGAAGGACATGATCAGCATCGCGGAGCCGACGAAGATCACGATGCTGCCGCTGGCCGCGAAGGTCAGCACGAGGTACGCCGCAACGCCGACAAGCAGGTAGAACCGGTAGATGTTCTTACGACCCACATAGTCCGACAGCGCCGACCACACGAACCGGCCCAGCATGTTCGCCAGCGACAGCAGCGCCACGAAGCCCGATGCTGCCGCGACGCTCACCGGTGTGCTGGTGTGCTGGAAGTAGTCCTGGATCATCGGCGCGGCCTTCTCCAGCACACCGATGCCCGCCGTGACGTTCAGGCACAGCACCAACCACAGTAGCCAGAACTGCGGGGTCTTGAAGGCGTCGGCCGCCGACACGTTCACGGTCCCGGAAGTCTTCTTCTCCTGAGCGGACGGCTCCCAACCAGCGGGCTTCCAGCCCGCCTGCGGCAACCGGATCAGCAGCACACCGAGCGACATGAACACCGCGTACACAATGCCGTGGACGAGGAATGCCTCGGCGATCCCCATCGGCTTGCTGCTGCCGAAGGACGACAGCATCGCGGTGGACCACGGCGACGCGATCAGCGCGCCACCACCGAAGCCCATGATGGCGATGCCCGTCGCCATCCCGGGACGGTCCGGGAACCACTTCATCAGCGCGGAAACCGGGGCGATGTAACCGATCCCCAGACCGATCCCGCCCACGAAGCCGTAACCGAGCACGACCAGCCAGTACTGACCGATCGCCATCCCCAGCGCGGAGATCAGGAACCCGGCGGAGAAGCAGGTCGTCGCGACGGCCATCGCCCATCGCGGCCCCTTCGACTCGACGAACTTGCCCCCCAGCATGGCGGACACACCGAGCATGAAAATCGCGAGCTGGAACGGCAACGCGCTGAGCGTGCCCGAGATGTGGAGAGATTTCTCCAAAGGTGTCTTGAAGACGCTCCAGGAGTACGCCTGGCCGATGGAGAGATGGATGGCGAGTGCCGCCGGCGGCACCAGCCAGCGGCTCCATCCCGGCTTGGCAATGATCCGGGAGCGATCAAGTAGCTCCACCGGTGCTTACCTCCTGGTTCGGGGTGGTTTCGACTCCGCGACGAACAGGTGTCATCTCGGTGACGAAACGATTTTCTCGCCTCTGCCTGAACACTCCGATCAGATGATCAAAGCGGGCGAGATCCTACCTCGAATGGCGCAGCAGGCAAAGGGGGCCCACACACGCTCCGGGCAATCGGTCGAGAATCACCGTACGTGACCGACAGGGCCCGTTACATATTTTGCCCAAGCGTTATAGATTCCAGACCCGAGCGTCGCACAACGCTGCTGAACTCGCACTTTTCAGGGCTTCTCGGCGTCCGTATCGCGGACACCGACACCGATAGTCGCTGTTGCGACAATTTGGTTGCACCATAAATTATACGTAGCGTGACACGCGGGGCAGTGAGCACACCAGCGTTGCACATCGCGATGGTTTGTCGTAGTTCACCCAGGTTTCCCCGCGGCGCCGGACCGCCGTTAGGCTGGCCAGCCCATGTTGCGGATGTTGGTGCACGGCCAGGATTTACGGAGGACGTATGACCAGGGCAACCAGTACCGATATACCGCGTCGACCAGCCGCCGGCACCGGCGCGGCCACCTCCAGCTTTGGCATGTTCGGGGGTGGGCAACGGCAGACGCCCGTCGGCGAACCGGACTTCGCCGCCATCCAGAACAGTGACGAATTCAAGCAGATCCGGAGACGATTAAGACTTTTCGCTTTCCCAATGACCGCGCTGTTTCTGGCACTGTATCTGGCGTACGTCCTCCTCTCCGCTTTCGCGCACGACTTTATGAACCAGAAACTCGTCGGCCAATTCAATGTGGGCATGGTTCTCGGACTGGTCCAGTTCCCGGCCACCATCATCATCACCCACCTTTACGTGCGCTACATGAAAAAGCACGTCGACCCACGTGTCGAGGCGATCCGTGAACGGGTTGGAGTCAGCGCGAAATGACCATGAATCTTGCCGCTTCAGCCGGAAACCCGACCATCAACATCAGCGTTTTCGCCGGAGTCGTCGCGATTACGCTGTTTGTCGTCTATCGGGTGAGCAACCGCAATACGACCGCCGCGGACTACTACGCCGCCGGTAGTGGCTTCACCGGGGCGCAGAACGGTGTCGCGCTGGCTGGGGACTGGCTGTCCGCGGCTTCCTTCCTCGGCGTCGCGGGTGCGATCGCGGTGCACGGCTACGACGGGTTCCTCTACGCGGTCGCCTATTGCGTCGCTTGGCTGCTGGAACTCATGCTGATCGCCGAACCCTTGCGCAACACCGGCCGATTCACGATGGGCGACGTTCTCGCGTACCGGATGAACCAGCGCCGGGTCCGTGCCGCCGCAGCGAATTCCACGCTGGTCATCTCGTATTTCTACATGGTTGCCCAGATGGCCGCCGCGGGCGGACTTGTCGCGCTGCTACTCGACGTGCACACCAAGACAGGCCAGGCGATCTGTATCACGATCGTTGGCCTGATCATGCTTTTCTACGTGCTGATCGGCGGCATGAAGGGAACTACGTGGGTGCAGATCATCAAGGCCACCATCCTGCTGTCCTGCGTGACCCTGATGACGATGTTTCTGATCGGTAAATTCGGCTACGACTTCTCCGACATCCTTTCGAAGGCAGCGCAGCACAGTTCGCTCGGCGGCAAGCTGCTCATGCCCGGGTCGCAATTCGGCTCAAGCCTCACCTCCGAACTCGACTTCGTCTCGCTGGCACTGGCGCCGGTGTTCGGTATCGCGTGCCTGCCGCACGTGCTGATGCGGTTCTACACCGTGCCGAACGCTCGCGAAGCGCGCCGATCGGTGGTGTGGATCACGTGGGCGATGTTCATCTTCTACATCGCGAACGCGATCGTCGGTCTGGGCGCGACCGCGCTCGTCGGATCCAACGTCATCACGCACGCACCCGGCGGGGAGAACTCGGCGGCGCCACTGGTCGCTTTCCGTATCGGCGGCCCGATCCTGCTCGGTGTGGTGTCGGCCGTGGCACTGACCACGATTCTCGCGGTGGTCGCCGGCCTGACCCTCACCGCGTCCGCGTCGTTCGCGCACGACGTCTACGCGAACGTCTTGAAGGACGGCGACGTCGACACCGATTCCGAAATCCGCGTCGCGCGGATCACCGCCCTGATCGTCGGCAGTCTCTCCATTCTGGGTGGGATCGTGGCGGTGGGTCAGAACGCCGCCTTCCTGGTCGGTCTGGCGCTGGCACTCGCGGCTTCGGCCAACCTGCCCACCATGCTGTACACGTTGTTCTGGAAACGGTTCAACACCACCGGGACGCTTTGGTCGATGTACACCGGGATCATCTCCTGCGTGACCCTGATCATCTTCTCGCCCGCCATCTCCGGCAAGTCGAGTTCGATGATCCCCAGCGTGGACTTCCACTGGTTCCCGCTCGCCAACCCCGGCATCGTGTCCATTCCGCTGTCCTTCCTCGCCGGTGCGATCGGCACGTTCGTCGGCGAGCGTGACGAAAACCCGGAAAAACAGTCCGAAATGGAGGTTCGGGCGTTGACGGGAATCGGATCGGGTCTGTAGGGCCAGGGTCCGAAGCAGCGGCTAATGTCGGTACGGCTCTTCTCGCCGCCCGCGAGATGAGCCGTACCGATGCATGAGAAGTGGTGGTGAACCAGTGTCCTCAGGCGAAACCGCCGACCTGCACGCAGGCTTCCGTCACCCCGACCAGGCCGAGGTCGACGCCCTCGCGGATTTCCTGCACCAGGTGGACCGGCTGCCCGGAATCCGGCTGGTCCATCGTGCGATGCGGTCCGCGATGGAGCTGAAACCCGGAGCACACCTGGTCGATGCCGGCTGCGGGCTCGGTCTGGAGACACTGCGGCTCGCCGCGGACCACCCCGGCAGCCGGGTCACCGGCTTCGACCGGAACCCCTGGCTGCTCGATCGCGCACGCGTACGTGCCGACGGCCAGGCGTCCAACCTCCAGTGGCAGGAGGCAGACCTGCACGACCTGCCCTGTGACAGCGCCGACGTGCTCCGCACCGAGCGGGTGTTGATGTACCAGCCGGATCTGGATGAGGCCGTCGACCGCCTGCTCCGTGTACTTCGTCCGGGTGGTCGACTGGTCTGCTTCGAACTGGACTACGGCGCCACCATCCTGCCGGAAAACGGCCATGCCGCGGAGGTGGTCCGCGCGGTCAACGGCGTCCTCGAAGCGTCGCTGCCACAGCCGTGGGCGGGACGCCGACTTCCCGGGATTCTGCAGCGGCGCGGTTGCGAGGTGCACGCCGAGCCACACACGTTCACGGTCAGCCTGCCCGTGTGGGACCGCATCGTCGGTGACACCCTGCGGCAGACGCTGGCCGACGACGCGGCGGGGGCCGGGCGAGAGGAATCCTCCCAGCTGCCGGGGGAGAGCATCACGAAGTGGCTCGACCACCAGGTCAACACCGCTCCCGCCTTCCTCGGAAGCTTCACCGGTGTCCTCACCACCGCCTTTCGCTGACCCCGGCGTTCGCCGCCCCCGGGACGGTCCGGTGACAGCATGGGAACCTTCCTGTCAAAGGGACCGCGGTCCAGCCCCGTCAGGCCATCGGCCTTGCGGCCTCAACAGGCAGGCCCCGGCCGGGCGATCACGAGCACACCGCGCCTTCGGCCGCCGAGCGGACCAGGCGCGCATATTTCCCGAGCACACCGTGCCGATACCGGGGTTGCGGCGGGTTCCAACCCTCCCGCCGCCGCGCGAGTTCGTCCGCGTCGACCAGGATGTCCAGCGTGCGCTGGTCCAGATCCAACCGGATTGGGTCGCCGTCCTCGACAAGCGCGATCGGCCCGCCATCGGTGGCCTCCGGCGCGACGTGCCCGATGCACAGCCCCGTCGTGCCACCCGAGAACCGGCCGTCGGTCAGCAACAGGACGTCCTTACCGATGCCGGCGCCCTTGATCGCACCGGTGACCGCGAGCATCTCCCGCATCCCTGGGCCACCTCTCGGTCCCTCGTAGCGGATCACCACCACATCTCCGGCCCGAACCAGGCCACCGGCGACGGCGTCCATCGCCTCCTGCTCGCCGTCGAAAACGCGTGCCGTGCCTTCGAATGTCCGCTGCTCGAACCCCGCGGACTTCACGACCGCGCCCTCCTGCGCGAGCGAACCGCGCAGAATCGTCAGCCCACCTGTCGGATGAATGGGGTTCGCCAAGGCGTGCAGAACCTCACCGTCGAGCTGCGGCGGCCGCAAGTCCGCGAGGTTCTCGGCGACCGTGTGCCCGGTCACCGTCATGCAGTCACCGTGGATGAGGCCCGCATCCAACAGTGCGTTCATCACAACGGGGACACCGCCTACGCGATCCACAGTGGACATCACATGGCGGCCGAACGGCTTGACGTCGGCCAAGTGCGGCACGGCATCGCCTACGCGGTTGAAATCTTCCAGACTGAGTTCGACGCCCGCCTCCCGAGCGATCGCGAGCAGGTGCAGAACCGCATTGGTGGACCCACCGAACGCCATGACCACCGCGATAGCGTTATCGAACGCTTCCTTGGTGAGAATGTCCCGTGCGGTAAGTCCCTTTTCCAACAGTCCGACCACGGCCCGGCCGGCTTCCCGCGCTCCTGCGTCCCGTCGCCGATCCACCGACGGCGGACTGGCCGACCCGGGCAACGACATCCCGAGCGCCTCCGCCGCACACGCCATGGTGTTCGCTGTGTACATCCCGCCACAGGCGCCCTCACCAGGGCAGATCGCGCGTTCGATGCGATCGACCTCGTCCCGTGAGATCAGCCCGCGCGCGCACGCACCGACTGCTTCGAAAGCGTCGATGATCGTCACCTCCCGGCCGTCCACACGCCCCGGGAGGATCGAACCCGCGTAGACGAAGACCGCCGCCAGGTCGAGCCTCGCCGCCGCCATCAACATCCCCGGCAGGCTCTTGTCGCACCCGGCGAGCAGCACGGTTCCGTCCAGCCGTTCGGCCTCCATCACGGTCTCGACGGAATCCGCGATGATCTCCCGGGAAACCAGGGAGTAGTGCATCCCGACATGTCCCATCGAGATGCCGTCGGACACGGAAATGGTGCCGAACTCCAACGGAAACCCGCCCGCGGAGTGCACGCCGTCCTTACTCGCCTGCGCGAGCCGTTGCAGCGACAGGTTGCACGGGGTGATCTCGTTCCACGACGACGCCACGCCGATCTGGGGCTTGGCGAAATCGGCATCCCGCATCCCCACCGCACGGAGCATGCCTCGCGCGGCAGCTCGCTCCAGGCCGTCGGTGACCTCATGACTCCGCGGTTTGAGCCGCGGTGGCTGGCCGGACTCTGTCACTTTCCCCACCACTGTGTAATCCGCTCCACTACTCACACGGCAACCGTAATACCAGCGGCGCGAGCGGTGAACCGCTCAGAACGAGGGAAAGACAAAAGTGGGGCGGGTATGTCTGTCAGTGTCCGGGGAAAACCCGAACACCCACGACATACCCGCCCCACGAAACAAGATCAATGATGGCAGTGTTGGCGGTGTCCTACTCTCCCACACCCCACCGGGT
>JBPYFK010000042.1:0-56628 GCA_051984675.1 Pseudonocardiaceae bacterium
ACTGTACCGACCAACCTCCGTGGTTGGTCAGGCGGTCAGCTCGGCCAGCGCCTTTTTCCAGGCTTCCTGGTCGCGGGCCTCGCCCGGCTGGTTGACCTCGGCGAAGCGGACTTTGCCCTCGGTGTCGATGAGGAACGTGCCGCGAACCGCCATGCCGACCTGCTCGTTGAATACGCCGTAGGTCTTGGCTACCTCGCCGTGCGGCCAGAAGTCGGACAGCAGCGGGAAGGTGTAGCCCTGCTGCTCCGCCCACGCCTTCAGCGCGAACGGGGAGTCCACCGACACACCCAGCACCTGCACGTGGTCGTTCTGGAACTCCGCGATGTCGTCGCGCACCTGGCACAACTCACCCTGGCAGATGCCGCTGAACGCGAACGGGTAAAAGACCAGGAGCACGTTCTTCTTGCCCCGGAAGTCGGACAGCGACACCTGCTCCTTGTTGAAGTCAGGAAGCGTGAAGCCCGGAGCCTCGGCACCGACCTCGATCGACATGGACATGCACCCTTCTGTGTGCCGTAAACCTGCGGATGGTGGCCTCCTCGCGCCCGGAGGCCGTCATTGATCAGACCCGACGGTAGGACCCAGTCGGGTCCCGCCGGACCGAACCTACACGTCACGATCGTGCGCTACGACCGGCAGCCATCACGCCATTCGGCGGCCCTGTCATGACGCGACCGATGGTCGCCGGTCGTCGGCACTCAAGGTTCAGCGTTTGGACTTCGCCGCCTTGCGGATGGCCAATCGGGTGCCCATCCAGACGTCGCCCAGACTGACGTTGGAGGTCTGGGCGAGGTTGGCGGTGGACGCCGCCTCCGCGATGTCGCTGGGCTCCACGTAACCGTCGCGGCCGGTCTTGGGGGTCACCACCCAGATCACCCCCTCGTCGGCCAACGGTGTCATGGCGTCGAGAAGCGCGTCCGTCAGGTCGCCGTCGTCGTCACGCCACCACAGCAGCACCACGTCGACCACTTCATCGGCGTCTTCGTCGAGTAGCTCGGCTCCACAACGCTCCTCGACGGCGGCGCGGACGTCGTCATCGACGTCCTCGTCCCAGCCGATCTCCTGGACCACCATATCCGGCTCGATATCGAGCCTCTCGGCGACGTCGACTTCGCCTTTGCCGGCGTCTCCCGGGGCGACCACGGCTTTCTCACTCCTCCAATGCACCGGTGCGACGGCTTGCCCGCTGCCGCACGCTGTCTGGTTTCCACGATGCCGCCGATAGCGAACACCGCCAAGGGGCATCCGCGCAACTGCTGAGCGCACGACACGCCGGGCCGCCTCGCAAAGGCTGACTCTAAACGCCGCCGATGACAACCCGACCGGACAACCCCGGCCTCGGACAAAACCGCTCGGCGACCCGGCGGTGCAACCTGGCCGGTGTGTACTCGCCGGTAGCAGTGACGCCGAGCACATCTGGTGACCATGATGGGGGAAGATGGACGGAGCACCGGGCACAAAATCGCAGGTGCGATCGTTCCAGAAAAAGATCAGAACGCTTCCATGGGGATCGTTCGAGTGAGGTCGGCACCCCCACGGACGACCCCTACAGACGTGACCCCTACAGACGTGGTCGAGGAGTTCCCGTGTCCCCGCAGAACAACCAGGCCGCTGGCACCTCCGCCCCGCAGCGGGTGCGGGTCATCCGGGATGGGCTGGCCGCCCACCTGCCGGACATCGATCCGCAGGAAACGCAGGAGTGGCTGGAGTCGTTCGACGAGATGTTGGGCGCGTCCGGGCAACAGCGGGCGCGATACCTGATGCTGCGGTTGCTCCAACGCGCCCGGGAGAGCGGCGTCGGCGTCCCGTCGCTGACCAGCACCGACTACGTCAACACCATTCCGACCGAGCAGGAGCCGTGGTTTCCTGGCGACGAGGAGACCGAGCGCCGATACCGGGCGTGGATGCGGTGGAACGCCGCGATGATGGTGCACCGTGCGCAACGGCCCGGGATCGGTGTCGGTGGGCACATCTCGTCGTTCGCTTCCTCGGCCAGCCTGTACGAGGTCGGCTTCAACTGGTTCTTCCGCGGGAAGGACCATCCCGGCGGCGGCGACCATCTCTACATCCAGGGGCACGCCTCGCCCGGGATCTACGCCCGCGCGTTCCTGGAAGGCCGGCTGTCCAGCGACCAACTGGACGGGTTCCGGCAGGAGTACTCGCACGCGGGGCCGGGCGGCGGTTTGCCGTCCTACCCGCACCCCCGCCTGATGCCGGAGTTCTGGGAGTTTCCCACGGTGTCGATGGGGCTGGGGCCGATGAACGCGATCTTCCAGGCCCGTTTTGACCGTTACCTGCATGATCGCGGGATCAAGGACACCAGCCAACAGCGTGTCTGGGCGTTCCTGGGCGACGGCGAGATGAACGAGCCGGAGTCGCGTGGCCTGCTGCATGTCGCCGCCAACGACGGGCTGGACAACCTGACCTTCGTGGTCAACTGCAACCTGCAGCAGCTCGACGGTCCGGTGCGGGGCAACGGGAAGATCATCCAGGAGCTGGAGTCGTTCTTCCGCGGCGCCGGCTGGAACGTCATCAAGGTCATCTGGGGCCGTGAGTGGGACGCGCTGCTGCACGCCGACCGGGACGGCGCCCTGATCAACCTCATGAACACCACGCCAGACGGTGATTACCAGACCTACAAGGCCAACGACGGCGCTTTCGTCCGGGAGCACTTCTTCGGCCGCGATCCACGCACCAAGGATCTGGTGCGCAACCTCAGCGACGACGAGATCTGGGGTCTGCGCCGGGGTGGGCACGACTACCGTAAGATCTACGCGGCCTACAAGGCCGCTGTGGAGCATCACGGGCAGCCGACGGTGATCCTCGCCAAGACGATCAAGGGCTACGGGCTGGGGCCGCACTTCGAGGGACGCAACGCCACGCACCAGATGAAGAAGATGACCCTGGACGACCTCAAGTTGTTCCGGGACAGCCTGCGCATCCCGGTCTCCGACGAGGAGCTGGAGCGTGACCCGTACCAGCCGCCGTACTACCACCCCGGCCAGCAGGCGCCGGAAGTCCAGTACCTGCAGGAACGGCGCCAGCGGCTCGGCGGTTACCTGCCGCAGCGTCGAGTCAAGGCGAAGCCGCTGGTTCTGCCCGGGGACAAGGCTTACGAGGTCGTCCGGCGAGGCTCCGGCAAGCAGGAGGTCGCCACCACGATGGCGTTCGTCCGGCTGCTCAAGGACCTCGCGAAGGATCCCGAGGTCGGGCCGCGGTTCGTACCGATCATCCCGGACGAGGCGCGCACGTTCGGGATGGACTCGATGTTCCCCTCGCAGAAGATCTACAACCCGCTGGGGCAGGCGTACACCCCGGTGGACTACCAGCTCATGCTGGCCTACCGGGAAAGCGAGCAGGGACAGATCCTGCACGAGGGCATCGACGAAGCCGGCTCGACCGCGTCGTTCACCGCGGCGGGAACGAGCTACGCCACGCATGGCGAGCCGATGATCCCGGTGTACATCTTCTACTCGATGTTCGGCTTCCAACGCACCGGCGACAGCTTCTGGGCGGCGGCCGACCAGATGGCCCGTGGCTTCATCCTCGGCGCGACCGCCGGGCGTACGACGCTGACCGGCGAGGGTCTGCAACACAACGACGGGCATTCGCTGTTGCTGGCGGCGACGAACCCGGCGGTGATCTCCTACGATCCGGCGTGGGCCTTCGAGGTCGCGCACATCGTCAAGGACGGCCTCCGCAGGATGTTCGGAGAGAACGCCGAGAACGTCTTCTACTACCTCACGGTCTACAACGAGCCGTACCAGCAGCCGGCCGAGCCGGATGATCTGGACGTCGACGGCTTGCTGCGGGGGTTGTACCGGTACCAGCAGGCACCCACCGGCACCGCATCGGGCGCTCGCGCCCAGATCCTCGCGTCCGGTGTGGCGATGCCGACCGCTCTGCGCGCGCAGGAGATGCTCGCTGAGGAGTGGGGCGTGTACGCCGATGTCTGGTCAGCCACGTCGTGGACGCAGCTACGGCGCGAGGCGGAGGACACCGACCGCCGTAACCTGCTGAGTCCGGGCGCCGAACCGGAGGTTCCCTACGTGACGCGGGTGCTGCGGGACGCGCCGGGACCGGTGGTGGCGGTCTCGGACTGGATGCGGGCGGTTCCCGATCTGATTCGCCCCTGGGTGCCGGGCGAGTTGGTCAGCCTCGGCACCGACGGGTTCGGGTTCTCCGACACCAGGCCGGCGGCGCGGCGGAAGTTCCTGGTCGACGCCGAGTCCACCGTGGTCGCGGTACTCGCGGCGTTGGGCCGGCGCGGTGAGATCGATCCGGCGCATGCGGCGGAGGCCGCCAGCCGGTACCGGCTCGACGACGTGCAGGCGGCCGGTCCGCAAACCTCCGATCCTGGCGTTGCCTAGCCGCGCAGGGGTCATATGTCCACTGTGGACATATGACCCCTGAGGCATGCCCTCCCCCACGCCTGGGATGCTGTCAATCACAGCGAACAACCCGATCAGATGATCGAACGCCTGTGCGATCATCTGTAAGATCGGGTGACGCAGGGAAGGTCGACGCGCGAGGGGGAATGCCGGAATGAACGACACCGATCGCGCGATCCTCACCTTCGAAGGCGAATGGTGGCGCTACGCCGGCAACAAGGAGCGCGCCATCCAGGAGAACTTCGGACTCTCACCGGTGCGCTACTACCAACGCCTCAACCGGCTACTCGATCAACCCGAAGCGCTGGCCGCCCAACCCACGGTCGTGAACCGGCTCCTGCGTTTACGCGACGCCCGCCAGCAGCAGCGTGCCGGTGTGCGGGGAGGGACTCTGGCGCCCCGAAAGCTCGAATAAGGGGCGTGCGATTCTGGGGGTATGAGTACCGAACGCGCAGGCGAGCAGGGACGATCGTCGGGCGAGCCCGCGGTCGACCAGGTCTCGGAGAAGACCCAGCGCCGCTTGGAGCGCGCTTCGGGTGGGCTGGCGACCGCCAGCGTGACCGCTATGGAGCAGCGCCTGCCCTGGTTCCGGCGTCTGCCTGCCGACCTGCGTGCGAGTGTGCTGTTGGTCACTCAGACCGGCGTGTCCAACTTCGTGTCGTGGCTGGCTGATCCGACCGAGGCGATCCGGCTGACCGCCGAGGCGTTCCGTGCCGCCCCCCGCGAGCTGTCCCGGTGGGTCAGCCTGCGGCAGACCGTCGAGATGGTGCGGATCGCGATCGAGGTCTTCGAGCAGCAGCTGCCGGAACTGGCCGACGAGGAGGAGGAACGCACCCTCCTGACGAAGGCGATCCTGCGCTACACGCGAGAGATCGCGTTCGCCGCCGCCACTTCCTACGCCGCCGCGGCCGAGGCGCGTGGCGCGTGGGACGCGCGGTTGGAGGCCCTGGTCGTCGACGGCATCGTGCGCGGTGACGCCGAGGAGTCGCTGCTGTCGCGGGCCGCCGCGCTCGGCTGGGACCCGGCCGCCGAGGCGACGGTGCTCGTGGGCAACGCCCCATCGGAGGACCCACCGACGGTGGTCTATGAGGTGCGCAGCCGTGCGGCACGCACCGGTCGGCCGGTACTGCTCGGTGTCCAGGGAACCCGGCTGGTGATCGTGTTAGGTGGCCCGATCGACGAGACGTCGGGCCACGAGGTCCTGGAGAAGATGGCCTCGGGGTTCGGGGAGGGCCCCGTGGTGGTCGGCCCCACAGTGGACAGCCTCGCGGAAGCACACCGGTCGGCCGGGGACGCGATGTCCGGCCTGCGCGCGGTGCCGGGCTGGCCGTCCGCTCCGTGCCCGATCCGCGCGGCGGACCTGTTGCCAGAGCGCGCGCTGGCCGGAGACCCGGAGGCCGAACGCCAGCTGGTCGAGCTGATCATGCTGCCTCTGGTGGACGCCGGGGGCGCGCTGATGGAAACGCTCGACACCTACCTAGAGGTCGGCGGGGTGCTGGAGACCTGCGCGAAGCAGCTGTTCGTGCATCCGAACACCGTGCGTTACCGCCTGCGCCGGATCACCGAGCTGACCGGCCGGACCCCTTCCCACGCCCGCGACGCGCTGGTGCTGCGCGTGGGTCTCGCCGTGGGTCGGTTGGCCAAGTCCCGTGGCCTGTGGTGATCCCGGTCCCCGCACACTGATCAGCCCGTTGCGATCAGCTGTGATGTCCGCGCAACGTCACTGCGAAGAGTTCCCCGATTACTCATACTCCCTTCACCAACCGGATACATTCGACAACGATTCACACCCTTCCGAAGAGCTATCGCTTGGGCGGTTGTAGACACTCCACAACGTTGGTCCGGCGACTTCGTCAACGCCAGCATGCCCGTGAACGGTCAAAACCGTGTTCAGTGGCAGGGGTGATCGCGCTTCTTGCTCCCGGACAGGGTTCCCAGGCCCCTGGCATGCTCAGCCCGTGGCTTGAGATCGACGGTGCCCGGCAACGTCTCGCCGCGTGGTCGGACGCTACCGGCCTGGATCTGCTGCGGCTCGGAACGACCGCCGACGCCGAGGAGATCCAGGACACCGCGGTGACCCAGCCGCTGGTGGTGGCCCTGAGCCTGCTCGCAGCCGAGGAACTGCGGCGGAGAACCCCCATCCCGGCCGGGACGCCGGTCGCCGGTCACTCCGTGGGGGAACTGGCGGCGGCCGCGATCGTCGGTGCGCTGGGCAGCGACGACGCCGTCGCCCTGGCTGCCGTGCGGGGACGCGAGATGGCCGACGCGTGTGCGCTCGAACCGACCGGTATGACGGCGGTGCTCGGCGGCGACCCGGACGCCGTGCTGGCTCGCCTGCAAGAACTCGACCTTGTGCCCGCCAACCGCAACGGTGCTGGTCAGATCGTCGCCGCCGGGCAGGTGTCCGCGCTGGAGCAGCTGGCCGAGCAACCTCCGGAGGGTGCCCGCGTACGCCCGCTGAAGGTGGCGGGCGCTTTTCACACCCGGTTCATGGCGCCCGCGCAGGAGGCTCTGGCGCAGCACGCCGAGAAGGTCACGCCGACGAACCCGAGCCTGCCGCTGCTGTCCAACGCCGACGGCGCCGGGGTCACCGCGGCCGACGACGTGCTGCGACGGCTGGTCGCGCAGGTCACCAGCCCGGTGCGCTGGGACTCGTGCATGGCGACGCTGCTGGATCGCGGGGTCAGTGCCGTGATCGAGCTCCCGCCGGCCGGCACCCTCGTGGGCATCGCCCGCCGGGACATGAAGGGGGTCCAGACCCTCGCCCTGAAGACACCCGCCGACCTCGACAAGGTCGCCGACCTGCTGGCCGAGCACGGCCAGGACACCGACGGGAGCAATGCGTGAGCAGCAGCGGACCGACCATGCGGCTCGCCAGCGGCCCCAGAGCGACGAAGCTGCTCGGCTTCGGGAGCACCCAGGGCAACCGTGTGGTGAGCAACCATGACCTGGCCAAGATCGTCGATACGTCGGACGAGTGGATTCAGCAGCGGGTCGGCATCGTCCACCGCCGGCTCGGTGACGACGACCAGACCGTGGTGAACATGGCGGTGGAGGCCGGCGCGAAGGCCGTTGCCAACGCCGGGCTATCCCCGGCCGACATCGACCAGGTCGTGGTGGCCACCTGCACGATGCCGAGCCCGATTCCGAACGCGGCGGCACAGGTCGCGGACCGCATCGGGGTCAAGGCGGCCCCTGCGTTCGACATCAACGCGGCGTGCGCGGGTTTCTGCTACGCGCTGGGCACCGCCTCTGACCTGATCCGCGCCGGCAGCGCGCGGCACGTGCTGGTGATCGCCTCGGAGCGCTTCGACGAGTGGCTGGACTGGACCGACCGCGCCAACTGCATCATCTTCGCCGACGGCGCGGGCGCCGCCGTCGTGGGTCCGTCCGAGGAGCCCGGCATCGGACCGACGTCGTGGGGTAGCGCGGGCGATCTGGTGGATACCATCTACCTGCGCGAGGGCAAGTACATCTACCAGGAAGGGCAGTCGGTCTTCCGGTGGGCGACCACGCAGATCGCGCCGGTGGCCGAGCGCGCGGTCGAGCTCGCCGGACTGCGACTGTCTGATGTGGACGCTCTGATCGCGCACCAGGCGAACCTCCGCATCGTGGAGGCCATCGCGAAGAAGTTGCGCAGCCACGGTGCCCGTGATGACTTGGTGGTCGCGCGTGACATCGTCTACTCCGGCAACACGTCCGCCGCGTCGATCCCGATCGCCATCGACCACATGAAGGCTGCTGGCGAGATCGCCAGCGGTGACGTGCTGCTCCTGGTCGGCTTCGGGGCAGGACTGTCCTACGCCGGCCAAGTGGTTGTCTGCCCTTAGGGCCAGTAGCGGCCACAACAACACAAGAAGGTCTCCGCGGGATGCTTCCCGCGGTTCACTGAGCAGGACAAGGAAGGAATCACCGTGTCGAACGAGGAAATCGTCGAGGGCCTTGCCAGCATCGTCGAAGAGGTCGCGGGCGTTGAGAAGGACGACGTCAGCATCGAGAAGTCCTTCGTGGATGACCTGGACATCGACTCGCTGTCCATGGTGGAGATCGCGGTCCAGGCCGAGGACAAGTTCGGCGTGAAGATCCCGGATGACGAACTGGCCAACCTCAAGACCGTTGGCGATGCGGTGGACTACATCGCCAAGAACGCATGACCGCGACTGACGTCGTCATCACCGGACTCGGCGCGACGACACCGCTGGGCGGTGACGTCGCGTCCACGTGGGACGGTCTGCTCTCCGGCCGCAACGGGGTGCGGACGATCGAGGCGGAGTGGGCCGAGACCTACGGCCTGCCCGCTCGGCTCTGCGCTCCCCTGGCCGTCGAACCGACCGAGGTGCTGCCACGGGTGCAGGCCCGGCGGATGGACCGTTGCGAGCAGATCGCGGTGATCGCCGCCAGACAGGCGTGGACCGACGCCGGCTTCGACATGCCCACCGATGACGTGCAGGCGGTGGACCCGGACCGGCTCGGCGTGGCGATCGGCTCCGGTATCGGCGGTGCGGTGACCCTGCTGACCCAGGACGACCTGCTGGAGTCCGAAGGTCTGCGCAAGGTCTCCCCGCTGACCGTGCCGATGCTGATGCCCAACGGCGCCGCTGCGCATGTGGGGCTGGACCTGAAGGCCCGTGCCGGGGTGCACTCGCCGGCGTCGGCGTGCGCTTCCGGCGCCGAGGGCCTCGCGGTCGCGTGGCAGATGATCCAGTCGGGCCGTGCGGACGTGGTGATCGCGGGCGGTTCGGAAGCCTGCATCGCCCCGATCACCGTCGCGGGCTTCGCCCAGTCCCGCACGCTGAGCACCCGCAACGACGCGCCGGACCGCGCCTCGCGGCCGTTCGACGTCGACCGGGACGGCTTCGTGCTGGGTGAGGGCGCGGGCGCGGTCGTGCTGGAACGGGCCGACTACGCCGCGGCTCGGGGCGCCCGGGTGTACGGGCGGCTCGCGGGCATCGGCATCACGTCGGACGCGTACCACATCACCGGCAACCACCCGGACGGCCTGGGCCAGGTCAACGCCATCACGGCGGCCGTGCGCTCGGCCGAGCTGTCGACAACCGACATCGGCCACGTCAACGCGCATGCGACTTCGACGGTCGTCGGCGATGTCGGCGAGGCCGGCGCGGTGCGCAAGGCCATCGGCGATCACGCCGCGATCACCGCACCCAAGGGCGCACTCGGGCACTTGGTGGGTGCGGCGGGCGCGGTGGAGAGCATCGCCACGGTGCTGTCGCTCTACCACGGCGTCATTCCGGCTACCCGCAACCTCGACAACCTCGACCCGAAGGTCGAGCTGGACGTGGTGGCGGGTCAGCCCCGCACGGCCGAACTCGTCGCCGCGGTCAACGACTCGTTCGGCTTCGGTGGGCACAACGTCGCGCTCGCGTTCACCCGTGCGTGACCGAGAGACCGCACGTCGCACGTTGGCCTGACCCCGACTGCGCCCGCCTAGAGGAGCCTCGATGACCGTCCTCGCCACGCATCGTCCTGACGGTGAGCAGGTTCAACGGGACCCACGCGATCCTGAGGTCCGGCTGACGCAACTGCTCGACCCCGAGTCGATCGTGCCGTTGCGTCCCCGGGATTCCAGCGGCGTGTTCACCGTTCGCGGGACGATCGGTGGGGCGAAGGTGATCGCGTACTGCAGCGATGCCACCAACAAGGGCGGTGCGATGGGCTCGGACGGGTGCGGGCACATCGTGGAGGCCATCGACACGGCGGTGCGGGAGCGCTGCCCGGTGATCGGGGTCTGGCACTCCGGCGGGGCTCGGATCCCCGAGGGAGTGGAGGCGCTGGACGGTATGGGGCGCATGTTCGCCGCCATGATCCGAGCATCCGGCCGGGTACCGCAGATCTCCGTCGTGGTCGGTGCGGCGGCGGGCGGTGCCGCCTACGGTCCGGCGCTGACCGACGTGGTGATCATGGCTCCGTCTGGCCGGGTGTTCGTCACCGGGCCGGACGTGGTCCGCAGCGTCACCGGGGAGGACATCGACCAGGTCGGGCTGGGCGGCGGTGACGCCCACGCCAAGAAGTCCGGCGTGGTGCACGTGGTCGCCCGGGATGAGGCGGACGCCTACCTGCGCGCTCGCCGCATCACCGGCATGTTCGCCCGGCCGGGCCTGTTCGATCTGAGGTCTGTACGGCGGACCGCCGACCTGGCTTCCCTGCTGCCGGAACGGCCGCAACGCGCGTACGACATCAAGCCGGTGATCCGCGGGATTCTCGACACCGATGCCGACGGCCACAGCGTGTTCGAGGAGTTGCAACCCAAGTGGGCGCCGAACATGGTGATCGGCTTGGGCCGGCTGGGTGGGCGAACGGTTGGAGTGCTGGCCAACAACCCGCTGCGCAAGGGCGGCTGCCTGGACTCGCTGTCCGCGGAGAAGGCAGCACGTTTCGTGCGCATGTGTGACTCGTTCGGCGTTCCCCTGTTGGTCCTGGTCGACGTTCCGGGCTACCTACCCGGCGTCGGCCAGGAGTGGGGCGGCGTCGTGCGTCGCGGCGCCAAACTTCTGCACGCCTTTGGCGAGGCGGTGGTCCCACGGGTGACCCTGGTGCTGCGCAAGTCCTACGGCGGCGCGTACATCGCGATGAACTCCCGCGCACTGGGAGCGACGACGGTGTTCGCTTGGCCGGACGCCGAAGTCGCGGTCATGGGCACCAAGGCGGCGGTGGATGTCCTTTACCGCAAGAAGCTCGCGTCCACTCCCGAGGACGAGCGGGAAGCCTTGCGCACCCAACTCGCCGAGGAGCACGAGCGCGTCGCTGGCGGGGTGAAACGGGCGATGTCCGTCGGCGTGGTCGACGAGGTCATTGACCCCGCCCAGACCAGCAGCCGCCTCGCCGAAGCACTCGCCGCGGCTCCGGCCGGGCGGGGCGCGCACGGCAACATCCCGCTGTAGAGCGGGCATTCTCGTCATGAGGGTCACCGCGGCATCCCCAACGGTCGCCCTCATGTTTCACCAGCATTCGAATTCAACAGGGTTCGAAAAGCTCGCTTCCCGGCAGTGCGGTGTCCACCCGCAACCCACCGGAGTCCTGGACCAGCGGGTACACGACCCGCCAGTGCACGCAGCTCACGGGTAACGACGCTGGGGCGTCTTTCGGGTCTTGGAGACTGTTGAACGACAGCATCACGCGCAGCGACTGATCCGGTCCGGGGTCGATGCGGTACACGCGAATGCTGCCGTCCTGGGAGGTGGCGTACTGCGAGCGCCACGTCGCTTCCGGTTTCTCCCGCTGCCTGGCCGCCACGACGGTTGTCCTCCACTCGTCGTACCGCTTGACGTTGATCGAGTCGAAGTACGCCTGCAGCAGGGCGCGGACGAAATCGTGGTCGGGATGGGCCGCCGCGTCGGGACTCAACTCCACCACGGCCGGGCCGGGCTGCTGGACGGGAACGGGTGGAGGTCCGGGGATCGGTGGCGGCGCCGGGTTTCCGGGCACCTGCTCGCGATAGAAGGTGCGGGCCACCGTTCCGCCCGCGACCGCACCTGCCAGTACGAGCACGGAGATCGGTACACCCCACCGCAACCAGGGCCGGGACGGGCGCGGGCGTGATGCGGACAAGGTGGAGGGCACTTGGAGAGCTTCCCACAGCCAGCGCGACCGCTTCAGCGGATCACGGAATTCGTCGCCGGAGGTTCTCACCCCGGCGTCTCAGGTCGGGAAGCGGTCACCCAACCCGGTGCAACCAGGTGACGGGCGCGCCTTCCCCAGCCCGCCGGAACGGTTCCAGAGCGTCGTCCCACGCCGTGCCCAGCAACTGCTCAACACGGTGTGCGAAGGATTCGGGGCTGCGACTGTTGGCCGCGAGGGTCCGCAACTGGTCCTCGCTGACCATGATGTCGCCGTTGGCACCGGTGCAGGACCGCCACAGGCCCAGGCCGGGCACGTGGCAGAATCGCTCGCCGTCCACACCGGAACTCGGCTCCTCGGTGACCTCGAACCGCAGCATCGGCCACGAGCGCAGCGCGCCGGCCAACCGCGCACCGGAGCCAGGTTCGCCTGACCAGCCACATTCCGCACGCAACTGCCCAGGCGCGGCGGGCTGTGCCGTCCACCGCAGTTCGGTCCGCACACCGAGTGTGCCGGAAATCGCCCACTCGACGTGCGGACAGACCGCAGACGGCGACGAGTGGACGTAGACCACGCCACTTGTGCTGCTACGGGTGCTCACTGCTGACCTCCGCTGCTCGACGAGGGACGTCTTCCCCTACGACCTCGTGTCCCAGCCGGGTGATCGGCAGCCGCTCCGTGCTCGCCCATTCTGCATTGCCACCACACACATGCGCCACAGGAATGGCGTATTCCACCATGAACACCATGCGTCACTCGAAAGGTCGACAGCGTGCTCCAACCGGATCAAAATCCCAGATCCGCCCGGCTCCTTCAGCGTCCTACCACCGGCCGGTGCGGTGAGACCAGACAGCAGAGACCACTCGAACGGGGCAATTGGCATCCCAGGAGACAGCTGATCGCCGGATCAGTAACGTACCGGATCGGGAACGGGAGGACGTCATGCGCTTCGTCCGAATCGGTCATGGTCCGTCCGCGGTCAGCGCGGACATCCGCGCCGCGCTGTCCGCGTGGGGAGCGGGCTGCGATGTGTTCGGTGGGGTCGCCGTCCTGGGTTGCCAGCCCCCGGGCTGCCCGCACCCAGTGGACGCCGTACTGGTGCTGCCGCGTGGAATCATCGTGCTCGTGGGAGCGGACCTGCCGGAACCGGCGTTGAAGCTGGACGCACCACTCAACGCCGCATGGAAGGTGGACGGCTGGCCGCTGGTGCGCTCGCAAGGTGCTGTCAACCCCGCATTGGCGGCGGCGCGGACGGCTTCCGCGCTCGCCCAGACGCTCCAGGCACGGGGCATCGAACTGGCGGCGGTGGGCACGATCGTCGCCGTCGGTCCGTACGTCTCGCGGATCGACCAGCCGGCGCACGACCTGGACCCCGGAGTCCGCGTGCTGTTCCCGTCGACGACGTCGGTCCTTGCCGCGGCCCGTGAGCTGGCCACCCAGCCACGAGTTCGCACGGCAGAGGAGGCGGGGCGACTGCTCGAAACGCTCGCCGGCCGGGCGGGACGAATGGAGCGCGCCGAACTGCTGGAGGAAGGCTTCTCCTCGGCCACGAGGAACGTCAGCTCCGCTCCCCTCGCTCCCGCACCGGCCACGCGTTCGCCGGGTAAGACGCTGGCCGTGACGATCGCCCTGGCGGCACTGCTCTGTGGCGTGGTCGCGTTGTTCGCGCATGCTCTCTGATCGCTGGCGAGTTCCCGTCATCCGATGTGGACGTTGCGCAGTCCCCACCGGCAGCGGGTCAACCGGGCTCGCCTCGACGTTTGCGGTGCACGACCCATCCGAAGTCCACCGCCGCCACGACGGCAAGGATCGCCAGGACGACCGCCAACCACGTCAGCGGAGTGAGATACAGCAACAGCACCACGGCCATGGCGGTACAGAACACGAACCCGAACCCGGCCAGCCACAGCCGGAGCGTCAGCGCGCTGAGTGCGGGCGGCTTCCCGCCGAACCCTGCCAGCGGATCGTGGTAGTCCCAGAGCCCGCGCGCGTACTCTTCCTGGCTGGACTTGCCGCGTTCGGGTTCGGAACGCTTGGCGTGCTCGTCCCGTGCCATGCCGTTGGCATACCCGCCAAGCGCGCGGAACTCACCTCCGTTCCGGGCCGCTGGGGCGTCTCGGGCGGGGAACCTCGTCCCCGAGTTCCCGGCCGCCGCTCTCGGCCGGCGCCCGCCGTCGCGGCGGCCAGGTCAGGTACGGGCGGCACAGGCGAGCGATCAGGACGCCTGGGGCGATCAGCGGCACGATGGCGGACAGGACGGCAGCCGTGATGCCGGCTCGCAGGACGTCCCGGCGCAGCAGCGTGGGGTGCCGGTCCACCAGCCTCCCGCCACCGACCAGCGACACCAACCACAGCAAGGCGATGAAACCGACCAGCGCGCCCAACGCGGTAACGACGGCTGGCCGGTAGCCCAGACCTTCCGCCGCGAGCATGACGGCGAGCCAGCCGAACAGCGCGGGCATCTGGGCGCGCTCGGTCGTGGCCGCCCACGACAGGCCGCCGATCAGGGCCAGCAGATAGGCGAAGTGTTGCTGTTCCGGGGCTTGCATCGCCTGGGCCGCTCGTGCCGCCCACGGCACCGGTTCCATTCCCACCCGGGCGCCGAACCGGCGGAGCACGACGAGCGCCGAGTCGCCCTGCGGCGGGAAGAACTGACCGCCAATCCACGCGAACGTCCACGCCGACACCAGGAAGGCGACCACACGGTGCCAGCGCGGCTGGTCCAGGACAGTACGACAGAGCCGGATGACTTCGTCTCGGTGCACGCGTGCCACGTGCTCACCCCTACCAGCGCCCTCGACGAGATCTGCCGCGACCAGGGTCCCGGTGGCGACCCTCGCACGACCAGCTTTGCTCATTTCGAGGGCGTGTCACCACACCAGGCATGCTGCTCCCGCTCGAATGGCCGATCGGCTGGTTGAAAAGTGGCCGAATGGCCGGGGCGGCGCCCCTACCGGGAAGCGATCCTGGTGAAAGCCCAAGAGGTCGGAGGTGACGAGATCATGCGCACACGCGTAACCGTGACGCGATCCGCTCCGGTTGGTACGGAGCTCAGGAAATCGTCCACTGTGGACGACACCCGCGCGCGTCGAGATGGTCGCGGGGTCAGAACACGCCGGGAGCCGCCGCGCACCGTCCCGCCTGCGTGCACGCAGGCGGGACCGGGCGCACGTCCGTACCGTCCACCAACCATTGCTGTCCCCCAGACTTCGACACCAACAGCCGCCCCAGCCGGTCGGTGGAGAGCCGAACCTGTCCCGGCACACCGACATCAAACGGCACACCGCCGCCGACGAGTTCGCCCTTCGCCGGGTCGACCCGTGCGATCCGCACGGGCGCGGCCGGCTCGCAGCGGACTTGTTGCAGCGCGGCCAGTTGTCCCTCGGACCATGCGACCGCGATCGGCGCACATCCGCCGGTGGACAGACTCAGCATCCGTGGTGTGGCGTTCCCCGTGCCAGGACCGGCGGGAATCACCTGGATGCCCTGACGGGTCAAGACCGCCAGACGTCCGTCCGGCCCGAGCGCCAGATCCAGCACGGGCCCGGCTTCGGGCACCGCCAGGTGCTGCTGCCCCCCATCACGCGCGACGGTCACCGAGCCGTCGCGAGAGTACGCGATCATTCCGGCGGCGGCGGTCAGCGCGGTGATCGGAGTTCCCGGCGGTTCGACCTGCTGCGGGGCGGTCCCGTCCCTCGCTTCGAGGATGCCGTCCCGGCCACCGGTGGTCGTCACCGCGTAGACGCGGTTGCCGTCGACAGCCAGCGCACCGGCGCGTTCGGTGTGCAGGCGCGCGAGCGACCGAACCTCGTGCCCGGTAGACACGTCGAACACGTCCAGCGCACCGGGGTCGGGTTGCGCGACGTACTCATTCGGAGCGAGGTCGACAGGTTGTGGTTGAGGAGGTGAAACCGGACCGTCCGGGATCACGAACAGAGCCACCAGGAACACCGCCGCCGTCACGGCGGCGAGCGCTCCTACGCTCAGCACCGGGCGCCGGCGGGAATGGCGGCGACGGGTCGTCGCCAACATGCGCGCCAGCGCGTCCGGGCGTTCCTCCACGTCGTCGACCAGGTCGCGCAGGAGGTTGCGGACCATGTGGACGTCGTCTGGTCGGATGCTGTCGGGGCGGAGCTCACCGTCCCGGCTGTTGTCATGTCGGACTCCGTTGTCCGAACGAAAACCTCCGGGTTCGGGCTCCCCGAGACCCGATGCTCCTGCGTCGTGCCCGCGTCTCACACCCGCTCCCGTAGTAAGTCCGACAGTCGCGCGATTCCCCGCGAACAGTACGACTTCACCGCACCCGGAGTGACGCCCATCATGGTGGCTGTCTGCGCTTCGCTGAAGTCCGCGTAATAACGCAGGACGACGGCTTCGCGTTGCCTTCTCGGCAGCCGGGCAAGGACGTCGGCGAGCACGGCGCGGTCCACGCTGCGCCCGGTGTCGTCGGGCACGGAGTCCCCGTCGAACAGCTTGGGTTGGTAGCGCCGGGCCACCATGCGACGCCGCAACACCGAACGCGACCGGTTGAGCACCGACTGGCGAAGAAACGACAGCGCCTTCTCTGGATTCCGCAGCCGTTGACGCGCGTCGAAGACTCGTACGAACGCGTCCTGCACGATGTCCTCCGCCGCCGTGCGGTCGTCGACGAGCAACATCGCGACGCGCAACAGCTGCCGGTAGTTGTCCTGGTAGAGCTCGGTGAGCTTCGCGGTCAGTTCATCCATGGTCCACGTCCCGCCGACCGGCCCACGGGCGAGGGCTGCACCCGGCCCGGGGACGGCAGACGCGGACAGAGCAAGCGGAACCGTCACATACGAACACGACGCCCCAGCCCCCTCTGCGGTTGGCATCCCGATCGAAATCCTACGGATCTCACTGGTTCGGGTGTTGCCCGGTCGGGTTGCGCCGTTGGCTGCGCGGCTTCCGGTGTCGGTCGCGTCCGTGGCCAACCCCGCTCAGTCGTGTTTCGATGGCGAGTATGCGGTTCGGCATCTCGACGTTTGTCACCGACGAAGGTATCGACCCCGCCGAACTCGGCCGGGCCATGGAAGACCGCGGGCTGGGCGCGCTGTTTCTCGCCGAGCACACGCATATTCCGGCCAGCCGGGAAACGCCGTATCCCGGCGGTGGAGACCTTCCCCGCGTGTACTACCGCACTCTTGACCCGTTCGTGGCCCTCACCGCCGCTGCCGCCGCGACCGAGCGGCTGCTGGTGGCCACCGGCATCGCGCTGCTCGCGCAGCGCGACCCGATCATCACCGCGAAGGAGGTCGCCAGTCTCGACCTGGTCTCCGGGGGACGGGCGATTCTCGGTATCGGCGCCGGGTGGAACCGGGACGAGATGCGCAACCACGGTACGGACCCGGCCAGCCGGGGCCGCCTGCTGGATGAGCGAGTTCGTGCCATGCGGCGGATCTGGACCGAAGAGCTGGCCGAATTTCACGGCGAGTTCGTCGACTTCGACCCCGTTTACGCGTGGCCCAAACCGGTACAGCAGCCGCATCCGCCCATCTACGTCGGTGGAGAAAGCGAACGCGCGATCGCACGGGTCGCCGAGTACGGGCAGGGCTGGCTGCCGCGCTCGGGCACGAAGAACCTCGCCGAGTCGATCGGGCGCGTGCGGGATCTGGCTGGCTGGCGGGTTCCGGTGGCGCTGTATGCCGCCCCGGCGGATGCCCGCGAGATCGACAAGTTCGCCGAAGCCGGGGTCGACCGGCTGCTGTTCCTGCTTCCCACCCGTCCCCGCGACGAGTCTTTGCGCCGACTCGACGAAATCGCCGCGGTGACGGCCGGGCACCGCTAGTGGACGAGGACCGCTTAGTGGCATGACTCAAAGGCACTCGTGACGGTTCGCCAACGCGGGCTAGCGTCGTGGTCGAGCACCTTCCCGCCGTACTTGACCACGCAGAGGAGTGTCCACTATGTCTCATTCAGCCGACGCGGGGAGCACGCCGTCACGACGCCTGGGCCGCCATGGTCCGCAGGTCAGCGCCATCGGCTACGGCGCCATGGGGCTGTCCGGCGTGTACGGCCAGGCCGATGACGAGTCCTCCGTGCGCCTGCTCAACCACCTGCTCGACCTCGGTGTGACCTTTCTCGACACCGCCGACGTCTACGGCGGCGGGCACAACGAGCGGCTGATCGGACGCGCGCTCGCCGGGCGCCGCGACGAAGCGTTCCTGGCCACCAAGTTCGGCGCTGGCGCCGACAGCGGGCTGGGCCGCCCCGAACACGTCCGGCAAGCGATCGATTCCAGTCTGGATCGCCTGGGTACGGACTACGTGGATCTGTACTACCTGCACCGCCTTGACCCCTCCACCCCGATCGAGGACACGGTCGGTGCGATGGCCGAGCTGGTGCGGGCAGGGAAGGTGCGGCACCTCGGATTGTCCGAGATCAGTGCCCACACCCTGCGCCGCGCGCACAAGGTGCATCCGATCACCGCTGTTCAGCAGGAGTACTCGCTGTTCACCCGCGACTCGGAAGCCGAGCTGCTGCCGGCGCTGCGGGAACTCGGCGTCGGCCTGGTCGCGTACTCCCCCCTCGGGCGAGGCGTGCTGACCAGCTCGATCCGGGATGTCGCCGACGTGGAGAATCTCGAAGAGCGCCAGCAGCGCTACCCGCGCTTCCAAACCGACAATCTCCGCCGCAACCTGCGGCTGGTCGAACGGCTGCGTGAGCGGGCGGACGCGCTCGGTGTAACCACTGCGCAGCTCGCGCTCGCCTGGCTGCTCGCGCAGGGCGAGGACATCGTTCCCATCCCGGGCAGCCGCCGCGCCGAGCGGGTGGAGGCCAACCTTCGGGCGGCGTCGTACTCGCTGGACCCGGCGCTCGTGACCGAGCTGTCCGAGCTGTTCACGCCCGGTGTCGTCGCCGGTGAGCAGTACTCCCCTGCCGGTATGGCCCGGCTCGATCGGTGAGCCGCCGGTGGACCATCGAGGAAACGGGATTTCCACTGAGCAGAAGAACCCTCCCTCGCACTGCGGGCCTGTTGAGACAGTGGGGCGACCCTTCGGAAGGAGTAGCCAAGGAATGCACACCCAGGTCGCGATCGTCGGCGCCGGGCCTGCCGGCCTGTTTCTCTCCCACCTGCTGCACCTGCAGGGCATCGACTCCGTGGTGCTCGAACGCCGCAGCCAGGAATACGTCCAGCAGCGTGTGCGGGCCGGTGTCCTGGAGCAGGGAACGGTAGACCTGATGCACAAAACCGGTGTCGGTGCCCGGTTGGAGCGCGAGGGCTTGGAACACCGCGGCGTGAACCTGCAGTTCGACGGCGAGCGCCACCGCATCCCGATGAGCGACCTCACCGGTGGCCGCGCGATCACCGTCTACGGCCAGCAGAAGGTCGTGGAGGACCTCGCCGAGCAGCGCAAACGCGATGGCGGGAAGCTGCTGTTCGAAGTCGACGACCTCAGCGTGCACGACATCACCTCGGACCGGCCCACCGTCCGGTACACGCACGAAGGTGTGCAGCACGAGCTGACCTGCGACTTCCTCGCCGGGTGTGACGGCTTCCACGGGGTCTGCCGGGAAGCGATCCCGCAGGAGCACCTCACGGTGTATGAGCGGGTTTACCCGTTCGGGTGGCTAGGCATCCTGGCGACCGTTCCACCGTCGACCGACGAGCTGATCTACTCCAACCACCGCAACGGCTTCGCCATGCACAGCCTGCGCTCACCGGAACTGAGCCGGCTGTACCTGCAGTGCGACCCGAACGAGTCGTTGGACGTCTGGCCGGACGATCGGATCTGGGAGCAGCTGCAGATCCGGCTGGGCAGTGCCGGCTGGACCCTGCGGGAGGGGCCGATCATCGACAAGGGCATCACGGCCATGCGCAGCTTCGTCGTGGAGCCGATGCGTTACGGCCGGCTGTTCCTGGCCGGCGACTCCGCGCACATCGTGCCGCCCACCGGCGCCAAGGGACTCAACCTCGCGGTGTCCGATGTGGACAAGCTGGCCACCGCCCTCGCGGACTACTACCGCACCGGCACCACGACCGGGTTGGACTCCTACTCCGACGACTGCCTGCGCCGGGTCTGGCGGGTGCAGCACTTCTCCTGGTGGATGACGTCGATGTTGCACCGCTTCGAAGGCCCGGACGCTGATTTCGAGCGTCGCCTGCAACGGTCGCAGTTCGACTACCTGTTCCACTCCGAGGCTGCCGCGACCACGCTCGCCGAAAACTACGTGGGCATCGGGTGACAACGCCGTTCGGCGGCGGGTACGGCCAGCTGGCCCTACCCGCCGCTCTGCCCTATCCGCCGCCTAGCTACGAAGCCGGGAATTCGTACGCCGCGACCTCGGCGAGCAACCGTTCACGTTGCGCGTCACCGAGGAAGGACGCACGGAACGAGTTCGCCGCGAGTTCGCGGAGTTGCTCGTTGCCGAGTCCCAGTTCGCTTCGCACCGCCGCGAAGTTGTCGCCGACGTACCCACCGAAGTAGGCGGGGTCGTCGGAGTTGATCGTCACCAGCAGATCTTGGCGCATGAGTTCGGGCAGCGGGTGGTTCTTCAACCGGTCGGTGCAGCGCAACCGGACATTCGACAGCGGGCACACGGTCAGCGGAATCCCTTCCCGGCGCAGGCGTTGCACCAGCTCGGGATCTTCCAGGCAGCGGATACCGTGATCAACCCGCTGCACACCCAGGTCGTCCAACGCCTGCCAGACGTAATCGGGCGGGCCTTCCTCACCGGCGTGCGCGACCAGGCGCAGGCCCGCCTCCCGGGCGCGGGCGAAGACGGGAGCGAACGGCTTCGGCGGATACCCGACCTCGGCTGAATCCAGGCCGACGCCGGTGAGGCGATCGGCGTATGGCAGCAACGCGTCCAGCGTCTCCGCCGCTTCCTCCGGTCCACGATCGCGTAGGAAGCACGCGATCAGCTGGGTGGAGACCCCGAACCGTTCGCGGCTGCGCTCCAACGACGCGCACAACCCCTCCACCACCGCCGCCAACGGCACTCCACGGGAGGTGTGTGCCTGGGGGTCGAAGAAGATCTCGGCGTGCCGCACGCCCTGCTCGCTCGCCCGCGCGAGGTATGCGTCGGCCAGCTCGGTGAAGTCCTGTGCTGTCCGAAGCGCTCCCATCACCGTGTAGTACAGGTCGAGGAAGGACCGCAGGTCGTCGAAAACGTACCGGCGGCGCAGCTCCTCGACGTCCGCGAACGGCAGCGTGATGCCGTTGCGGGCCGCGCAGGAAAACGCCAGGTCCGGCTCCAACGTCCCCTCGATGTGCAGGTGCAGCTCGGCCTTGGGCAAGGCCATCACGGCAGTCAACTCGCCTCCAATGCGGTACCCGGCCCGTTCGAACGAACGGGGCTGGAGAAGGTTCCCACGGTTCCTCCTGCGATGTCGCGGGCGCATCGCCGCAACGGAAGCGGCCAGCCCCGGACACGCCATATCGTGGTCGGCATGAGCACACATTTCGACGTCGTGGTTCTGGGCGCGGGTCCTGGCGGGTACGTCGCGGCCATCCGGGCGGCGCAGCTTGGGCTGACAACAGCGGTCATTGAGGAGCGCTACTGGGGTGGTGTGTGCCTGAACGTGGGCTGCATCCCCTCCAAGGCGCTGCTGCGCAACGCCGAGCTCGTACACCTGTTCACCAACGAGGCGAAGACGTTCGGGCTGCACGTCGACGGCCAGGTCACCGCGGACTACGGCGAGGCGTTCAAACGCAGCCGCAAGGCCGCCGACGGCCGGGTCAAGGGCGTGCACTACCTAATGAAGAAGAACGGCATCACCGAGTTCGACGGGCGCGGCACGTTCACCGACCCGCACACGCTGCGAGTGGCTCGCGCCGACGGCGGCGCAGAGACCGTCACCTTCGACCACTGCATCGTCGCCACCGGAACAGTCACCAAGCTGCTGCCCGGCACGTCGCTGAGCGAGCGCGTGGTCACCTACGAGGAGCAGATCCTCACCGACACACTTCCGAACAGCATCATCATCGCCGGCGCGGGCGCGATCGGCGTCGAGTTCGCCTACGTCCTGCGCAACTACGGGGTCGAGGTCACGATCGTGGAGTTCCTCGACCGGATGGTTCCGCTGGAGGACGAGGAAGTCTCCGCCGAACTGGCCCGCCGCTACCGGCGGATGGGAGTCCAGGTGCTCACCTCGACCCGGGTGGACGCGATCGACGACGGTGGTCCCCGGGTGCGCGTCACCGTCTCGCAGGACGGTCAGTCGCAGGTCCTGGAAGCCGACAAGGTGCTGCAGGCGATCGGATTCCAACCCCGGGTTGAGGGCTACGGTCTGGAGAACACCGGAGTGCGGTTGACCAACCGGGAAGCCATCGACATCGACGAGTGGTGCCGCACCAGCGTGCCGCACATTTTCGCCATCGGTGACGTCACGGCGAAGCTCATGCTGGCGCACACGGCGGAGGCCATGGGGATCGTGGCCGCGGAGACGATCGGGGACGCGGAAACCATGTCGCTGGACTACGTCATGATCCCGCGGGCGACCTACTGCCAGCCGCAGATCGCGAGCTTCGGGTGGACCGAGGCGCAGGCGCGGGAACGGGGATTCGACGTCCAGGTCGCGAAGTTCCCGTTCACCGCCAACGGCAAGGCCCACGGGCTGGCCGACACCGCCGGGTTCGTCAAGATCCTCAGCGACGCCGAGCACGGCGAGATCATCGGCGCGCACCTCATCGGTCCCGAGGTCACCGAGCTTCTGCCGGAGTTGACACTGGCGCAGAAGTGGGACCTGACGGTCCACGAGGTGGCACGGAACGTGCACGCTCACCCGTCACTCGGCGAGGCGATCCAGGAGAGTATTCACGGCCTGGCCGGGCACATGATCAATTTCTGACCAGCTGGTCGTAGATGAGGTAGGCGTTCAACCCCACGATCAGCGTGGTGATCGCCGCCATGAGTCTGGTCAACCACCGGGCGTTGACGAAGGTGCCCATGACGGCGCGGTCCCGGGAGATCAGGAGGAGGGGGAGCAGCGCGAAGGGAATACCGAAGCTGAGCACCACCTGGCTGAAGTTCAGCACATCGGTGGCGTCCGCCCCCAGACCCACTACCAGCAACGCCGGCAGCATGGTGATCAACCGACGCAGCGCCAACGGGATGCGGAAGTCAAGGAATCCCGCCAACACGACCTGCCCCGCGACGGTGCCCACGCTGGAGGAGGAGATCCCGGACGCCAGCAGGGCCACCGCGAACACCAGCGCTGCCCCACCTCCCACGAGCCGCGCGAGTTCGGCGTGGGCCTGGGCGATTCCTGTGATCGTGGTGTGGCCACTGGCGTGAAACAGCTGTGCCGCCAGCAGCAGCATCGACACGTTGATGATTCCGGCCAGCCCGAGGGCGACGACGACATCCCAACGTTCGAAGCGCAGTACTGTGCGCCGTTGCGCATCCGTCGTGCTGGTCACGCGTCGGCTTGTCAACGCCGAATGCAGGTATACGACGTGTGGCATCACAGTGGCACCGACGATCGCGACTGCGAGATACGCACTACCGTCGCTCGACAGGGTGGGCGCCAGACCAGCCAATGCCGGCCCGGCGGCCGGTGCGATCTGGAACAGCTCATACCCGAAGCCGGAGATGATGATCAGCAGCAGCGCCGCGATCGCCTGCTCGAACCGCCGGTACCCCCGGTTCTGCAAGGCGAGCACGGCGAAGGCGATCACCGCGGTGATCAGCGCCGCCGGCAGCAGTGAAACGCCGAACAGCAGGTTCAGCCCCAGCGCGGCACCGACGAACTCCGCGAGGTCGGTGGCCATGGCGACGATCTCCGCCTGCAGCCACAGCCCCCACAGCACCGGGCGCGGGTACCGGCGCCCGCACACCTCCGGCAACGTCTCGCCGGTGACAATGCCGACCTTCGCGGACAGGAACTGCACGGGCATCGCCATCAGACTCGCGAGCACCACCACCCACACGAGTTCGTCCCCGAACTCGGAGCCGGCGCTGACGTTGGTCGCGAAGTTCCCCGGGTCGACGTAGGCGATCGCGGCTACGAAGGCAGGTCCCAGCATGCCCGCCGTGCCGCGTACCCGCCCGCGTGCGAGTACCTGGTCGACGCTGCTGGAGCCTGCCCGGACGCTCCCACGTCTCATCACCAGGCCCATCGCTTTTCGCTCTCTCGATCACGAGATTACGGCATCCCGAAAAATCATATTCGGAGTCCGCAAGAGTTTACCGGTTGGGCTTACTGGTTGGGCTTACAGACGTGGGAGCGGTCTGCGTGCGAGGCGTGTGCAGCCTCGGCTCGGGCTATCTCACGTGCCGGATTCCGGGGTCGCCGCGTGCCACGGGACCGGCGAGCCGTCCGCGTTCACGCTTCGCGCCCGCTCTTTCAGCTCCGCCTCGTAGACGTGCCGACGTCCCGCGAGCAGCTCTCGCCGGGCGCGCTGCTCATGCTCGTGGAAGCACGACCAGTAGCCGTCGTCGAACTCCTCAAGCACCTGGAACGTCCACCTACCTGGGAGAACGTTACGTCCGACGAGTTCGTGCGCGATCTGATCGGCAAGTTCGGCGTGTCCGCAGCGCCGCAGCATCTCCACAGCGGATTCAAGGTGGGCATTCGCCGAGCCCACCAACTGGTGGAACTCGTAGAGGTGCCCTCGCGCCCGCTCCACGGTTTCCAGCGCTTCCGTCAACTTGCCCACGGCCGCAACCGTCTGATCATCCACCCCCACCGGCCGACAATGCCGCCGCATCGGCCGGTCCGCGGCAACATGCCGGTGCATGCTGTGCACGTCAGGTCGCTCAAGGTCGTCCGTCTCCGCCATCCTCGCAGGATGCCGCATTATCACGACCGTCGCTGGTGGGCACCTGCGCGGATGCGAGGGTTCCGTGCAGCGTGAATCGACTCAAGTCGCGGGCGGCGTCAAGGCGGCTCCGGGCGGAGCCGCCTTGACGCTTCATCAAGCACGCCAGACCTACTGCTGCCGTTGCGTGATGCCCTTCATGCACCATTGGCCGTCGCTGACCCCGAGCACCATAGCGATCGGAATGGTCTGTGTTTGGCCCTGCGCGCTCAGTGTGAGGTCAACCGGTGCCTGCGCCTCGGTGTCCAGCGACATCTGCGGCGCGCCAGCTGACTTGACGGACTGGATGAGTTGCAGCGCCTGCGGCGGAAGCTGCTTGGTCGGCTTGCCGTCGGGGCTGTGGCAGGAGACCTTTTCCATTTCACCGGGGTTCTTGCTGGCCAGCGCCGCGACCACCTCGGACGCCTTGCCGTCCGGTTTGCCCGGCCCGGGAAGCACGTGCGGTCCGACCAACGCCCCGAGCACCAGCCCGACGACCAATCCGACGGCGCCGCTGGCAAGCCCCAGAGTCAGGCCGCGCTTCTCCTTCTTCTGAGCTGCCGGCACGCCCTGAGCCTCGCCGCCGTCAGCTTCACTGCTAGCCTTGCCAGCCTCCGCCGCTGCGCTGTCAGCCGTCGCGCTGTCCGCCGCGCCGCTGTCAGCCTCGGTGTGCTGTGCCTCAGCGGCCGGGGTCTGCTCCGTGGCCGCAGCACTCTCGCTGTTCTCGGCCTCGCTGCCCACCGACGCCTGGTCCTGCTGGTCCGGCTGGTCCTGGCCCTGCTGGCCTGGGCTCTCGTCCGTTGCCGACTCCCCGTCTGCCGGCGCTTCGGCCTGGTGCGGATCGGTCATCGCAAATACCTCCCACAACGCCCCTGCGAGCGTCGACGCCGCAATGTTGATGGCCCCCACACGGTGCCTCATGCTTCCGGCTGCCTGACTCTTGGGGCCATAGGACGCTGCATCACGTCGAGGGCTCCGAGCGGTTCCAGGCCGAGGTCGTCCTCTCGATCGAACGGAGTTCAACCCACGACTCCGGCGGAATGGCCCGCGTGATGGCAGCGTTCCCCTGTCATGAACGAGCGGACGGCGCGGGAGTTGCTGGCCGAGGAACGCGCTGCGGCGACGGCCCGGATCGTATCGCTGCAACGCCATCTCACATCCATCCGCGAGGTCTCGACGTGGACGAGCGCGGACGACGAGCACGATCCCGAGGGCGCGACCATCGCGTACGAACGGGCCCAGGTCCAGGGCCTGCTCGCGGACGCCCAGCGGGAACTCGACGCGTTGGAACGAGCCACCACACGCCTAGACGAGGGCACCTACGGCGCGTGCGAACGGTGCGGACAGGCCATCGCGCCAGAGCGCTTGGAGGCGCTACCCGCCGCGACGACATGCATAACCTGCGTCACCCGCCGCTAAGCGCCACCGCCGTTGTTCGGCAGCTGCTGAACCCCTTGACAACTGGTGTCGTCCACTTCAGTCTTTCGAGACAATGAACCTGTCTGACAGCTTGGCAGCCGGACAGCCTTTCCGACGCGTCAGCGCGATGGAAGCCCTGCTGGCACACCTGCGCCGGGCTACCAAATGCGGGGAGTTGTTCACCGATTGCCATCAAGATCGCCGACGGCGGCGAAATGCGGAGCATCCGACGGCCTCCGCGTAGTCGACAAACTCAGGCCCGCTTCATCCGCACGACCACAACAAGACCCAAAGGGGACAACTGTGACAACCCGGACCGAGCACGACCTGTTGGGAGAAAAGGAAGTTCCCGCAGACGCCTACTGGGGCGTACACACCGCACGGGCCCGGGAGAACTTTGCGATCACCGGAACCCCAGTGTCGACTTATCCGCACCTAGTCGAGGCGCTGGCAGCGGTGAAGGAGGCTGCCGCGCGGGCCAACGCCGAACTCGGTCTGCTCGCGCACCCGACCGCCGACGCGATCGCCGGCGCCTGCGACGAGATCCGTGGCGGGGCGTTGCACGACGAGTTCGTAGTCGACGTCATCCAGGGAGGAGCCGGAACGTCGACCAACATGAACGCCAACGAAGTCATCGCCAACCGCGCCCTGGAACTGCTCGGGCACGCCAAGGGCGACTACACCCAGGTGCACCCGAACGAGCACGTCAACCTCAGCCAGTCCACCAACGACGCCTACCCCACGGCGGTCAACGTCGCCACGATCACGGCCGTGGGCGAGCTGTCCAAGGCCATGGAGACGCTCCAGCACGCTTTCGCGCGCAAGGCCGTCGAATTCCGCGACGTGCTCAAGATGGGCCGCACCCAGCTCCAGGACGCGGTCCCCATGACGCTGGGGCAGGAATTCGGCACCTACGCCGTCATGCTCGGCGAAGACCGCATGCGGCTCAACGAGGCCGTGACACTGCTGCACGAAATCAACCTCGGCGCGACTGCCATCGGTACCGGGCTCAACACTCCACCCGGCTACGCCGAAGCCGCCTGCCGTCACCTGGTCGACATCACCGGACTGCCGCTGACCACCGCCATCGACCTCGTCGAGGCGACCCAGGATTGTGGCGCGTTCGTGCACCTCTCGGGCGTACTCAAACGCATCGCGGTCAAGCTCTCCAAGAGCTGCAACGACCTCCGCCTCCTGTCATCCGGGCCGCGCGCCGGGCTCAACGAGATCAACCTGCCACCCGTGCAGGCCGGCTCGTCGATCATGCCGGGAAAGATCAATCCGGTGATTCCAGAGGTGGTCAACCAGGTCGCGTTCGAGGTGATCGGCAACGACGTGACGATCAGCATGGCCGCCGAGTCCGGTCAGCTCCAACTCAACGCGTTCGAGCCCATCATCCTGCACTCCCTGTCCGAGAGCATCACCCACCTGACTGCGGCCTGCCAGACACTCGCCGAGCGTTGCGTCGGCGGAATCACCTCGAACGAAGAGATCACACGCGGATTCGTCGAGAACTCGATCGGGCTGATCACGGCCCTCAACCCGACCATCGGATATTCGGCGGCAACCGAGATCGCCAAGGAAGCACTCGCCACCGGCCGAGGCGTGGCGGAACTCGTTCTCGAACGCGACCTGATCCCGCCCGACAGGCTCGCCGGACTCCTGAGCCCGGAAAGCCTGGCACGACCGGGCTCAGACCCAGCCGGATCTGGTGCGGTGGTATGCGGGCAGGATTTCGTACAGCTGAAGCCCTAGCAGTTCATTAGGGCGAACTTGGATCTTGAAGAGGGGACCGTCCAGTGGGCGGGAAATCTGATCCCGGCCAAGGGCACAAGGGCCAGCATTAACGGCGGCAAGGCCGAGGTCTCCGAACGTGCTCTTGCTCTACCGCTCGCGCGCTGGCTACCGGTGGGTAACGTTCCGAACCTTTCGACACTCGGTCGCGACCGTTCTTGATGGCGAAGGGCTGACGGCTCGCCAGATTGCTGACCAGTTTGGGCACTCGAAGGTCTCGACGACTCAAGATGTCTACATGGGTCGCCGGGTAGCCGGTCGCGAGGCTGCTGAGGCGCCTGGACGGGTTAAGTGGTTTGAGGAGTAAAGTGGGGCAAAAAAGTAGGAGACGATCTTGGTCCTCCTACACGTCAGCCCTCTGACCAGGCGTTTTGTGGGGCGGGTGGGACTTGAACCCACGACCTGACGGATTATGAGACCGAAATCACATGCGGCTTCAGAGCGATCCTGGGGCAAAACGGACGAAACGAGTACAAGACCGTCGACCTCAGGGCTTGGCTCGCAGCAGTTCGCACCCAGACTCGCACCCGGCTTCTATAGCGCACGACAAGGCAGTCCAATACATCCAAGCCGAGAAGCCTGTCCAATAAGGTCCTGGTACACCGAATATGCCGTGCAAGCGATGCGGTGGGTCACCGTTCTTGCCCAAGTGCTCAAGGATCAAGGAGTGCAGCTCGCCAAGGCCGACCAGCCCGTCCTCCAGTCGCGCCGTGGCCAACTGCCGACCGTGCTCGTCCTGTGCCTCGATGTCGTGATGATCCTCAACTCAGTCGTCACCGACGAACAGCGCCCTATCTTCCCGTCCCTTGTACAAGCACCATCAGCAGCCTCGGGAGAACGCCAGCAACCTCATGCATAGTGCTCACACCACAACGGAGGGCACGACATCCCATCAGTAGTCGGGTCTCCCGACTACCGACAGGGGCACGATCTCCTTAAAGACTGCTTGCCCAACGTCTCCGAGTGCTCACCCACCGGCGGCTACCGGTCACCGAGTCTGCTCACACCGACCCGGGAGGCCCCATTAGGTCTCCCGGATAGCACGGACTTGTGGTTCGCTCGGAGCATCGCTATCCCGACGACCTCTCAGGGGCTTATCACGCCGGAACCTGGAGCGCCGAGCTTGACATCATCGGTTGCGGCAGCGCCGAGGACTGCACCCCAGAACCCGGCGTGATCGGGCGTTGCCAGGTCGACGGGATGGCGATGCGCCCCTTGCTTATGGCCTTAGGCCACGGATCCCGTAGGTATGAATCATGCACTTGTTCAGTCGTCGCCGTTCGGCCGAGCCAACGCCGCCCGTAGGAAAGGCATCGCTCGGTACGAAGATCGCGCTACTCCTTGTCGTAGCCACGTCAGCAGTTGTCGTCGCTGTCGCCCTGTGGTGGGGCTTAGGCCGAACGCCAATCCAGGTCCTTGGCGCGTGGATAGCGACTGGAAGCTTCGACTTCGCGAAGATCGTCGTGGGCATCGTTGGTGGAATCGGCGGAGTCGTCGCCTTGGTCGTTGCCTACCGCAAGCAGCGCCTGAAAGCCGCTGAACAGCGCGAGCACTCCAAGCTTTTCGCTGAAAACGTCACGAAGGCAACCGAGCAGCTCGGATCGAAGAACGCCCCGGTTCGACTGGCGGGCATGTACTCCCTCGAACGGCTCGCACAGACCCCGGAACAGCAACAAACCGTCGTCAATGTGCTGTGCGCCTACCTCCAAATGCCCTATAAACCTCGGAAAGCGCAGCAGCCGAACGGCGACTCGGGCGCCGGTGCATCCGATGGCACGACGCCAAACGTTTCGGCACTATACAATCCTAGAGCCCACCCTGTGGCATCACAGCAAGAAGATGAACGACGAGAACCGGAAAAACAAGTTCGCCTTGCTGCGCAACGAATCCTCAGCGAGCATCTCTACTGGAACAACGCATCCGCGTCAGCTGAAAAATTCTGGGCTGACATCGATCTCGACCTCACTGGCGCGATACTTTTTGACTTCCAACTGAACGGCTGCCACATACGCGCTGCCAGGTTCGATGGAGCACAGTTCCACGGCAGCGCTGGGTTCAATGAGGCCCATTTCCACGGCAGCGCTGGGTTCAATGAGGCCCATTTCCACGGCAGCGCTGGGTTCATAGGGGCGCAGTTCCACGGCGACGCCGGGTTCATAGGGGCGCAGTTCCACGAATACGGCGCCATGTTCCTAAAGGCGCAGTTCCACGGCGACGCTGGGTTCATGGGGGCGCAGTTCCACGGCGACGCTGGGTTCGATGGGGCGCAGTTCCACAGCACCTCCGACTTCCAAGGAGCGCAGTTCCACGGCAACGCCGCGTTCGACAGGTAGGTGTGCCGATCGATCTGTGTTACCTGCGTCGCACAGACCTGGCGAGGAGCCTTCCGCTGCTCGTCCAGCTAGCCTGCAGTGTGGGAAGGCACCGAGACGCGACCTCGGCTCGCGCAGCCTTACGTATTTCAAGCCCGGTGCTGAGCTCCGGGTTAGCTGAATCTTTAGTTGGCTGCGTCGAATCCTCGCCTGTACCCCACTGAAGGGCTGGGGATGTCAATGGCGTCGGTGGCCCGCGAGGCCGGCGTTGGCAAGGCCACCCTGTCCCGCCGTCTTCGAGCATGTCCTCGCCGCCGAGGTCCAGCCGGTGACGGCGGTGCACACCGACGATCCCTGGCGGGATCTAGCCGGTGTGCTGGAGGCCGTCACCGAGGTGCCTCGCCCAGCGGCAGGTCATCATCTCGCTCGCCCGCGAGTTCGAAGCCTTCGACATCGACAGCGCGGACCATTGCCTGCGGTGCCTGCAACCGCTGTTGGACCGGGCCATCGACGCCGGCGTGGTATGGCCGGAACTGTTGGTGCGGGATCTGACGGCGGTCATCGTCATGAACATGTCCACGGTGCATCCGGGCGATCCCGGAGGCGCGGATCGTCGGCGCTACCTGGCCCTGCTCCTCGACGGACTACGCGCCTGTTCGACCACGCTGCCCCCTCCCCTGTCCGAGCAGCCGGGCGGATCGTCCGGCTGCTGAGGTTGACCACGACAAAGAAAGCGTGACTATGCGGTTCGCGTTCAAGATCTCACAGCAGAACATCACCTGGCCGGAGCTGCTCGCCGTGTGGCGGGAAGCGGACGATATCGAGATCTTCGAGTCCGGGTGGAACTTCGACCACTTCTACCCGATCTTCTCCGATTCGACCGGTCCCTGCCTTGAAGGGTGGACCACGTTGACCGCGCTGGCCCAGGCCACGAAGCGGCTGCGCCTGGGCACGCTGGTGACCGGCATTCATTACCGGCACCCCGCCGTGCTCGCCAACATGGCGTCCACTCTGGACATCATTTCCGGTGGCCGGCTCGAACTCGGCATCGGCGCGGGCTGGAACGAGGAGGAGTCCGGCGCCTATGGCATCGAACTGGGTGGTGTGCGCGAGCGCAGCGACCGGTTCGAGGAGGCGTGCGAGATCCTGGTCAGCCTGCTCTCTCAGGAAGAGACGACCTTCCGGGGAAAGCACTACCAGCTCAACGCGGCCAGGAACGAGCCGAAGGGACCGCAGCGGCCGCATCCGCCGATCTGCATCGGCGGAAACGGCGAGAAACGGACCCTGCGCACCACCGCGCGTTTCGCCCAGCACTGGAACTTTGTCAACGGCACGACCGAGGAGTTTGCCCGCAAACGCGACGTGCTGCACCAGCACTGCGCCGATCTCGGCCGTGATCCGGAGGAGATCACGTTGTCCAGCCACATCGTGCTGGGCCCAGACGGCGACCCGGGCCCGGCGGTCGAGCGGATCGGCGAACTCGGCGAGCACGGACTGGACCTGGCGATCGTCGTTCTCCAGCCGCCGCACAACGATCCAGCCGTGCTCACCCGAGCTGCTGAAGCGTTCTCCCGGCTGGCCTGAGCCGCCGGTGTGCCGCGGGCTCGCGAACCCGGGGCACACCGGATGGTTATGCGGTGACCGGCGGGTAGACCTGCTCGACGCGGTAGCGCTCGACGTACATGTCCCAGTAGCGGTCGGCCAGTTCATCAGGGTCGACGCGGGGGAGCGGCCCGGACGACTCGGAACCGGCCGCGGTGGCCAGCTCGCCCATCTCGCTGCCGGAGATGAACGCCGTGATGGACAGGGTGCCGGCGTAGACGCCGCTGTCGGCCAGTTCGCCGTTGGGCAGGGGTCTTGAGCGCCGAGGACAGGCGTGGACTGACACCGCTTTTCTGGTCCCACGTCCTGCCCTACGGCGAAGTCAAGCTCGACATGGCTTCCCGGCTCACCCTCGGGACGGTGGGAAGTCGTTGAGCTGCACGAGGCGGCGGGTGAGCGCGTCTTCGGTGTCGCAGAGTTCGCAGACCTTCACCATGTGGACGGCGCCGCCGGATCCGTCTTCGGTCTGCACGTCGATGACGTAGTCCGCGGCGCGTTCTTGGCAGCTCTCGCAGCGGGGCATACGGGTGTTGGCCGGGTGTGTTGCGTACGCGGCCACCTATGAAACGCATCGCGTCCGCGACCGCTTGCGCGGCGGTTATGGTCCGGCCGTTGCGGCGCGCTCGCGTTTGGCACGGATCTCGTCGTGGTGGTCGGCGGCCCAGCCGATCAGCGAGGTGACGATCTCGTGTAGACCGCGGCCCAGCGGGGCGAGGGTGTACTCGACGCGCGGAGGGACCTCGGCGTAGGCGGTGCGGGTGATCAGGCCGTCCTGCTGGAGCTGGCGAAGGGTGAGGCTGAGCATGCGCTGGGAAATGCCGGGGACCTGCCGTTGCAGGTCGGTGTAGCGCAGCGGTCCGGACTCCAGGACCGCGATGACCAGCAGGCTCCACTTGTCGCCGATGCGGTCGAGGGTCTGGCGGATGAAGTCCATGTGCTCGGCAGGGATGGCCGCGCACGGCCCGATCGCCGCCGCTCCTGCCGTCACCTCTGCTCCGTTGGCCGTCTCCATGACGCACATTCCTCTCCGGCACGCACACCGGTGTGCCTTTTGTATCGCGTTCCATGCTGGTCCATCATGGCGTTACGCACAAGTCGTAAGAAATGGAGGTGCGTGAATGAAGGTGGACATGTGGTCCGAGGTGACCTGCCCCTGGTGCGGCCTGGGGAACCACCGGGTGGCCAAGGCCATCGAGCGGTTCGAGCACGCGGACGAGGTGGAACTGGTCCACCACTCGTTCCCGCTCAGCAGCAGCTTCCCCGAGGGGGACACCTTGTCCGTCCGCGAGGCCCTGCTCCGCCAGCACGGTATGGGCGGCAGCCAGGCCGAGACCTCGACCCGGCGGATCGAGAAGCTCGCCGAGAGCGAGGGCCTGACCCCCTACCAGGTGCTGGACAACAAGGTCGGCAACACCGACCTGGGGCACGAGTTCCTCGCCCACGCCAGCGCCCAGGGCAAAAACCGCGAGGCCTGGGACGCGATCTTTGCAACCCACTTCGGCAAGGCCGAGCCGGTCTTCTCCCTGGACGACCTCCTGGGGCTCTCCGACGAGCTCGGCCTGAACCGCGAGCAGACCCGCCAGGCCCTCACCGACCGCCGCTACCGCCAGCAGGTCCGCGACGACGCGGCCCGCGCCCAGCGCCTGGGGGCGACCGGCGCGCCGTTCATCGTCGTCGACGACTGCTACGGCGTGCCCGGGGCCCAGGACAGCGACAGCCTCCTTGAGCTGCTGCGCAAGGCCTGGGACGACAGCCACCCCCTCACCCTCGCCGACGACGGCGGCGATGCCCCGGTCTGCGGACCGGACGGCTGCGCCGTCCCCGAGCGCGCCTGACCCCCGCTGCCCCCAGGCAGCCGCGGACACCCGCCGTCCGCGACGGCTCAGCACCACGACACCCATCATCCGACGCTGGAAAGACCCAGAACCTCTCATGTCGTACCTGCTCCACATCGACGCCTCCTCGCTCGGCGAGGCCTCCGTCTCCCGTCAGGTCGCCCAGTCCTTCCGTAACGAGTGGCAGGGCCCGGTCGTCCATCGCGACCTGGCCGCGACCCCCGTGCCGCACCTGAGCGCGGCCGGCATCACCGCGCGCACCACCGACCCGGCAGCCCGCACCCCCGAACAGGCCGAGGCGATGGCGATACAGGACGAGCTGATCGAGGAGTTCCTCGGCGCCGACGCCTACCTGTTCACCGTGCCGATGTACAACCTCACCGTGCCGTCGGTGTTCAAGGCGTGGCTGGACCAGATCCTGGTCGACGGGCGCACCTTGAGCCACGCGGGCCCCGCACCGGTGGCCGGCCGCCCCGCTCTGGTGGTCTCCGCCCGCGGCGGTGGCTACGGCCCGGGCGCCCCGAAGGAAGGTATGGACCACCTGGTGCCCACCCGGGAGCACCTCCTGGGCGAGGCCACCCTCGGCCTCGACGTCACCATCATCACTCCCGAGCTGACCATGGCCCCCTACGTGCCGATGCTGGCCCCGCTGCTTCCGATGCACGAGGCGTCCATGGCCAAGTCGCACGACGAGGCCCGCCGCCTGGACTCTGTCCTGACCGGCCGGCCGGCCGCCTGATCCACCCCTGAACTCCCCGAAAGGCGTTTGATCACCATGAGTAACCTCCTGGTCTTCGGCGGCAGCGGCCGCACCGGCGCTCACGTGCTGGAGTACGCGGCCCAGCGCGGCCACCGCGTCCGCGCCCTTGTCCGCAACCCCGACAAGGTGCAGGCACCGGCCGGGGTCGAGCTGATCCAGGGCACCCCTGCGAACATCGACGACATCCGCCGGGCCGCCGAAGGCACCGAGGGGGTGATCAGCGTGCTGAACAACGGCCGCGCCTCCGACAACCCGTGGGCCAAGCCGGTCAGCCCGCCGATGTTCATGACCGACGCCGCCCGCCACACTCTCACCGTCATGGGCGAGCAGGGCATCCGCCGCATCGTGCTGACGTCTACGCAGGGCGCGGGCGACGACTGGGCCCGGCTCAACCCGCTGGTCAAGGCGTTCATCAAGCTGTCGAACATCAAGGCAGGCTTCGAAGACCACACCGGCGTCGACCAGGTCATCCGCTCCTCGTCCGGCATCGACTGGACCCTGGCCCGTGCCGTCGCCCTGACCGACAAGCCCGCCGGTGGCCCCGTGCGGGCCGCCGAGGCCGGCACCGAAAAGCCCGGCGCACGGATCAACCGCGCCGACCTCGCCCAGTTCCTCGTCCAGAGGATCGAGGACGACGCATGGATCCGCAAAGCGCCCCTGGTCTGGAACACCCGCGGCTGACCCGTCCCGCCAGGCCGCGGGTGGTCCCCTCATCAGCAGGAACCCTCCGCCTCGCCTCCTGGCCACTGCTCACCGTCGCCCCGCACGGGACCGATCGGCCCCCATGACGATGACTGTCCATAAGCGACATTTCGAGTTGAGCAGTGATGTGGCCATCGCGGCGGAAAATGCGCTGCACGACCGAGGCGCGATCAGCATCGTCAACTCCGATTCCATGGGCATGGGGCGCATCGGCGAGGCCACGCGCCGGATGTGGCAGCTCGCGCATGTGCAGGCGGGATTGGCGGGCGAGACGGGACCGGAGCTTCCGTGCAACGCCCGGGTACTGCGGTATCTGGCCAAGATCACGCTGAACCCGGCGATCGCGCACGGGATGCAGCGCGAGGCGGGTTCTCTGGCCCCGGGCCGGCTCGCTGACATCGTGCTGTGGCAGCCCGCGTGGTTCGGGGCGCAACCCGAACTCGTCATCAAGTCCGGCTTCGTCGCCTGGGGTGCGAGCGGTTCGGGGTCAGGCTCGACGCGGCTGACTCAGCCCCGATCGATGGGTCCGTTCTTCGGCGGTCTTGGCGGCGCACCACGGAAACTGGCGTTGGTTTTCGTCTCCGAACGGTGCTTGGAGGATCCGAAGGCGCGTGATGCGCTTCCTGGTGGTGTGCGGTACGCGGCGATCCGAGACAGTCGAGGACTGGGCCGCGGCGACATGGTCGCCAACACCGCGACGCCTCGCGTCGAAGTGCCGAAGGGGCCGGAGCCCGTCCTCGTTGACGGTGTTGCGATCGCCATGCACCACGCTCGCTCGCTGCCGTTGACCCGAGTTCACCACCTGGCGTGAAGGGACGGCGCATGCTTGATCTGCTATCGCGCAACGCGACGGTGCGAACCATGGACGGCCTTCGGCCCCTCGCCAGGATGGTCGGGATCTTGGGCGGACGCATCGCAGGACTTGACGACGAGGTCGAGGGTCTTTCAGCACGCTCGCGTTTCTACGCTAAGCGTGACTCTATTGACCAGGTGGCTTGTAGCTGACCTGTTTGTTGCTCGCTTCGTCGATCTCCGCCGGCGTCAGCAGCGCGACCGTTTTGGTGTGCACAGCACCGGTAGCCGCGACAGCGAGGCTGACCGCCGCCATGGTGACGTTGTCCGGCATATCGACGATCAGATACAGATCGGTCTCACCGAAGGCGTAGTAGTACGACTCGATCTGGCCGCCCACCTTGCTGACCGTGTCCCGGCTGGCTTCCATCCGCGCCGACCCGCCCTCCTTGAGCAGACCCTGCACGCCGTCCTTGCTGTAACTCGCTTGCAGCAGATACTTCGGCATCATTTTCCCCATGTCGTGCCCGCTCAGCTGCCTCCCCGCGACGTCACAGACGAGCGCGCCGCGGGGCACGTTGGCAGCCACCACTGTCGGCGAGGCCGCGTCGCGCGCCCAGAGTCGAAAGCCCTAGCCGCTCCGTACAGCAGCGAAGTACAGCAACCAACGCGACCGCCAGCACCCAGCGCTACGCCGAAGCTCTGCGCTCCAACGGAACCCATGGCCCGCCGAGGGATTCGGGACAGTAGCAATGGAACTCCTGGTGAGCTGTCGCTGAGGTATCGATGATCACCAGGAGTTTCTTGATCAGTTCGGGAGCGGCTTGTTTTTTAGACGCTGACTGCGGCCGTGATGGGCATCGTTTCCGAGTCGGTCTGTTGGGGCTGAGCGGGCTGCGAGACGGTGTTTCGGAGGGGAATTTCGCGGATGAGCCATGCGGCCACGACCGCGGTCAGGGCGATCAGGGCGGCCCAGGAGAAGACGTGACCGATCCCGCTGGTCATGGCGTGTTGGTAGGCCTCGCGCAGCGCGGTGGGCAGTCGATCGAGCATGGCGGGGGTAAGCCGCTGGCTTGTCATCGCGCTGGTCGCAGAGCCCAGGGTGCCGGCGAGGTCGTTGCGGACTTGCTGGGTGAACACCGTCCCTAGGAGCGACACTCCGAGCGAGCCCCCGATGGTGCGGAACATGGTGGCGGCTCCGCTGGCTGCGCCGAGGTCTTGTGGTGTCACGCTGTTTTGCACCACGAGCATGGTGGTCTGCATCAGCAGACCCATGCCGACGCCGAGGACCACCATGTACAGCGAGGTGGTCAACCGGCTGGTGGCCACGTCCATGGTGGCCAGCAAGGCCAGTCCGGCGGTCATAGTGATCGATCCGCTGATCAGCATCCAGCGATAGCGCCCGGTGCGGGTCACCAGCTGGCCGCCGACCAGCGAGGTGACCAGCGCGCCGGCCATCATCGGCAGCAGGAGGAAGCCGCTGTTCGTGGCGGAGGCACCCTGGACGTTTTGCTGGAACTGCGGGAGGAAGGTGACCCCGCCGAACATGGCGAATCCGGTCAGCAGCGTCAGCACGATCGCCGCGGAGAAGTTCCGGTCGCCAAACAGCGCCAGCGACAGGATCGGTTCGTTGCCCAGGTGCTGGCGTCGATGCTCGACGGCAACGAAGACCACCAGCGAGACCAGGCTGAGCGCGCCGAGGCTGATCACCTGCCAGGAGTCCCACGCGTACTCGGTGCCACCCCAGCTGGCCACCAGGGTCAGCGCGGAAACGCCCACCGCTAGCAGCGCCGCGCCCCACCAGTCGATGGACACCCTGCTTCGCGCGTAGCGGGGCAGGTGCATGGTCAGCGCGACCACCACGAATGCCGCGACACCCAGCGGCAGGTTGATGTAGAAGGTCCATCGCCAGGAGAAGTGGTCGGTGAGCACGCCACCCAGCAGCGGTCCACCGATGAAGGCCAGCGGCATCACCGCGGCCATCATGCCTTGGTACCGACCTCGCTGACGCGGCGGAACGAGGTCGCCGATGATGGCCATCGCACCCACCATCAGACCACCTGCGCCCAGTCCCTGGAGCCCGCGGAAGGCAATCAGCTGCCCCATGTTCTGCGATAGTCCGGCCAGTGCTGAGCCCACGACGAACACGGCAATCGAGATCATAAAGGTGGGCTTGCGGCCGTAGAGGTCCCCGAACTTGGCCCACAGCGGCGTCGACACCGCCGTCGCCAGGGCGTAGGCGGTCACCACCCACGACAGGTGCGCCAACCCGCCCAGCTCACCGACGATGGTTGGCATCGCAGTCCCCACGATCAGGTTGTCCAGCATGGCCAGCAGCATCGCGATCATCAGCCCGCTCATGACGGCGTAGATCTCGCGGGGCGTCTTCGGACGGTCCGTCACCTCAACACCCAGTCCCAGGTTGCTGCTCATCACGGCTCCTCAATCCACGCCGGCCGACTTACCTGTCGACCGGCTAGCAACTGTGAGTAGATTAGCATCACTAACTAGCCGGCCGACAAGTAAACTGTGATAGACAGGACATCGGGAGGACGAAATGGACCAACGACGTACCGACACGCGGCACCACATCCAGGCCGTCGCTCTCGAGTTGTTCGCCGAGCACGGCTACAACGGCACCTCACTGCGCCAGATCGCCCAACGGCTCGGCATGACGAAGGCCGCCGTGTACTACCACTTCAAGAGCAAGGAAGAGATCCTCGCTGGCCTGGTCGAGGACTACCTCCACGAACTCGACAACCTCATCGCCTGGGCCAATCAACAGCCGCCCGGCCCGGCGAGGCGCCAGGAGCTGCTACACCGCTACAACGAGCTGCTGTCCGGGTCCACCGCCGAACTCACCCGCCTCATCCAAGAAGGCCAAGCAACCATCCGCGAACTGACCGCCGGCGCCGAAGCCCGCAAACGAATCGGCCAAATCACGAACCTGCTGACCACACCCGAGACGACACTGGAGCGCACGCTCCGGGCGCGAGCCGCCCTGATGACCCTGCACATCGCAGCCTTCATGCCGTTGGAAGTCGACGCCACCGAGCACGACCGCCGTCACGCCGCGCTGCGGATCGCCATCGACTTGACCACCTGACTCCGACATCAACCGTCCGCGCATGTCGCGAACCCCCAACAGCCGCGAACCTACAGACCAAGACCACTAGCCCGCCTGCTTGTACCGTGCCAAAAACCGGCGCATGGGCCTGACCTTGGATTTTCTCATCGACATCAGGCAGTTCGGCGGTACTCGTTGATCGTGCCACCAAGAACGCGGTGACGCCGGATATGTGCGTGGCAGCTGGAACATTGAGCTGGCGTGAACCGCCAGCTTGCTCACCGGCCGATATGCGTCGGTATTCTCACGGAGGAACCCCCTTCCTATGAGAAACGGGGGCCTGCTTCGCTCCTCTGTGGGCGATCCGGCGGGTCATCCTCGCGGCCGGCGAACCACGCCATGAGCTGGCGAACCATGCTGTTCCGGTCGCTGCCCACGGCAGCGACCGCAGCGTCGAACTCGTCCCGCAGTTCATCGGGCGCCCGCACCAGGAAGCCCCTGTTCGTGTGTCGGTCTTCATCCACGCGCCGAGCATACCTCGGGTGGATAGCCACAGGTAGAAGACTCGTAAAAAATCTTGCCCGAAATTACTTGCCGTGTGGATAGCCACAGGAACATACTTACATCATACGGCTCGCCGCTGAGCGGCCACCTAAAAAAGGAGTTGGGGCGCCATGTCCCGGCACCACATCGACTCGACCAGCAAGCCCCATTGGCGTCACTCGTCGCGGAGAGCTTCGCTGTCAGGCTTTGCGTAGCCATCACATTCGTACTGTTCTGCTACAACACCGCGCCGGGTCAAGCCCTACCCCCGCTCATCATCGGCGCCCCCGCCCCGGTCGCCGCAGCCACCATCCATCACTGACCGGAGGGAGCAGAGACATGACCGTCAACAGCCTCGAGGTTGGAAGCCTCCTGTCGCCGCACCGTCGCGTGTACGCCGTCTCAGAAATCGACGGCGGCTGGCGCCACCTGACAATCGAGAACACCACCGACGGCGTCTGCTACACCACTTACCTCCACGAAGACATCAGCCTTGCTGACGCCTTCGGCGGCGGCCGATATAGCCCCGGAGACGATTCGCCGCAACTATCGAACTGATCTACCGGAACACTTCCCCCGACGGCCATAACAGAAGAGAGGAACGACATGTCGTACAAGCGCCGGGAAGGCATGAGCGATGAAGAGTTCGCCGTCATCAATCGGGCTCTGCTGGCGAACGCAAACAAGGGCTTCGCTGCGGCCGAGAACATGATCCGTACGGCTGAACTGCACAAGGTCTACGAGGCCGTCGCGAGCGGCCAGGACGTCGCGCTGTGGATCAAGCAGCGGATCGCTGATCTGGACACGTAACCCATGAACAATACGCGCCTGGCCTGCCCTGTTTGGGTCATCGCCGGCAAGCTTGAGTAGGCCAGGCTGCTCTCCGACGGCACTGCGCAGGACGCGATCCTCCGCCGCAATACAGCCCTGGGCGAACACTGCTGCGACGACGACACCGCGACCGTCCGCGACGAGATCCGCCTCGAACTGATCAACGAGTTACGGGAACTATCCGGCTGCGCCCTGGAACTGCTCGACCAGATACGCGCTCACATCCCCGAACCCGACCGGCCTGAGTTTGACCAGCGCATGACGGTTCTAGAGGACAACAACGTAGGAACCAACGAATAACCACCCCCTCTCTCATCGGAAGGAACACCCGCCATGGCCCTCGACGTGGGCATTTGCACGGCCGGGCGCGCAGGACTGCGACGCCGCATCCTGAGCTGCCCGGTCTGCGAGTGCCACACCGAAACCCTCGTCGACTACCCAACGTCGCCGTTCTCGTGGTCCAACGGCCAAATCCTGCCCGGCGGTTCGCCCGCGACTGGCGCCACAGTGCCGTCCGCCACCACCGCACCCTGTGAGACCAAGCCACCCGCGGCCCGGCCCCGACACAGGTAGTGGCGCGACAATGACCACCGCCGGCGACCACGACCGCTTCGAGCGCTACACGACACGCATCACCGTCTACTGCGACGTCTGCCACGCCCAAGAATCCGGCGACTACGTCGTCGACGACGCCACCACCAAAGCCCAACGGCTGGAGTTCGCCCGACACCGGCTGCGCGGCCTCGGCTGGCGCTGCGACGACACCGGCGACTACTGCCCCCGCCACGCCACCGAGCCCGACTTCGTTGTCTACGCCGACTACGGCGAGGAGGACTAGCCACATGAGCAGCGACGGACTCGGCGTGCTCGGCCAGGTAACGCGCGAAGGAGCAGCCCAACGCCGCACACATCCTCTTCGAGGAGGTGTGGAAACCGCGGCAGAGCAGGAACCGGACACGCTACGCCACGCGCTGTTCCAGGTCACCGCGTTGTACGTGGCGTGGCGCCAAGACATCGACAGCAGCAAGCACAACCGCTGCACCTGCGAAGCACTGCACACCAACCTCGACGACACAACCGCCGCGCTGCACCGAAATCTCCGAGTCGATCTCAACACCGGCCCGGTCAAAGCCGTCCACATCACCAAGTCCGAGTGGTGGCCGGTGTACGACAGCTGTGGCTGCGGCGACACATGCCCGCACGAGGAAAGCGGGAAAGGCGACACCGACCACGACTGGGCCCACTACGGACTCCCGCCGTGCCGTAACACCTTCGCCTTCAAAGCCAACACATGCGAGGCAATCAACTTAGGCGCGGTCGCAGTCACGATCATGGATGCGAGCTAGCTATGTCCACCGAGTGCACGAACGTCGAGCCCTTGACCGGCGGCAGCCCAGAGCGCGATGAACTGCCCGCCGAGTCGGCTGCCCAACCCGACCTCATCGCGCGCCTTGAGCAGCAGCTAGCGGAAACCAGGGACGCATTAACCGACCGGCAGACGCGGATCAACCGGCAACGAGACCTCATCGTCGAACTCCGCAAACGCGACGCCACAGCCACGACGGTATTAGCGCGGCTGAAGGCAGAGCGGGACAGCCGGCAGTCACGGATCGAGGAGACGTTGCGGCTGGTCAACGAGTTCGACGACGACGGCCACATACCCCTGCTGGTCGCCGCCCGCCTCCGCAACGCGCTAAAAGGTATCGGCCTCAAGGGGCGTGGCCAATGAGCGCGTGCGAGAACTGCGGCCAGCCGATCCGTGCCGACAGCCCCTCGGACGACTTTTGCGGCGAGGACTGTCAACGCTCGTGGAACGCCCGCCAGGTCGGCAAACATGCCCCTTCATCCCCATCAAAAACGACCGTGCGTCAAAGAGGCGAACAATGATTGATCCGCACGCGCTGCTCGACGCCTACGCCGCCGAATCAGTGCTTGACGACGATTCGCCGCAAGCAACGCGCCGCGAATCCGCCCCGTCCGCGTTCGACGCGCTCCACGCCGTACTCGACATCCACCGGCCCTTCCAGCCCTATCCGCAGGTGCCAGACGTCGTGTGGTGCGCCGGCTGCTCAAAGGAGGGCGTTTACGACCGATGCCCGACCGTCATCGCCGTCATGAACGCTCTGAAAGGCGTCAAATCACCATGACTTACAAGATCATGATCGGGCAGTGCCGGTTCGAACTTGTGGGGTTCCAAAACTCGGCCACCGCGGCTGATCTGCGGTTGGATGCCGCAGGTCCGTATTCATTGACCAGACCGCCCAGGACCAGACGGCGCCCAGTCCGTTCGTGGCTACGGCCGAAACGGGACGAGCGACCCGAGACGGTGAAAGGAGTGGCTCGGTGGCTTAGGCTCACTCAGGTCCACCATGTCATAGGCGCTCGCTCACGCATGTATGTCTCTACGTACTCCGTCTGCCTTTAGATACTCATAGCCCGGCTAGTAGCTCGCATCGTAGTTGTAAACGGCTCGAATCCGCCGCTGCTGCCTCGCCGATCCGATCGTTGCAGCCAGCTGTCCCGCTCGTGTGAGGTGCAGTTGGACGGCTTCTTGTTCCTGGAGCGCAGCATGGGCCATTGCTAGATCCACCCGGAGGGCGGTTTCGGCCCGGGTAAAGCTGGGATCGAGTGCGTCGGGTGCGTTTGTGAGGACCTGGACGGCTTCTGGGGTGCCGAACTGGGCAAGAGCGTGTCCGCGCCAGCGGGCGAGGTGTACGGCGTCGAGAACGACATACGGCCCGTCAGGGTCACTCGCCTCTCTCGGCAACAATTGGCTTGCTGTGTCGAATGCTCGCAGGCTCTCGTCACGTTGATTATTAGCAGCGAGTGCTTCACCGTGCGCGGCAGCAAGCCAGCAGCGCAACAGTGCCGAGGACTTCCGCTGATAGTCCCAGCAGGTCGACGGCGGCACTCGCTTCACCTACTTCGAGTAGGACGAATGCCTGCTCAGCCGTGGTATGCGCTTCGAACGGTGTCATGCCGGATTCCAGGTCCGTTCATGCGATCCTCTGCCAATCATTGTCAGCACCTATCATGAACTGCCACGTTCGCATATGGAGATATCCGATGTGGATGGTCGCTTGCAATCGATTGCCGATATTTTGTGCACGTAAAGTGCACAAATGATCTTCACTGAAACTTGTGCCCTTGATTCGAGCCTTCGGAGGGCGTTTCAGGCCGTTCCCCCCACCTGCGGTGATGACGGGCTGCGTTTGCGTCTCTCCCCTGCTCTTCATCGAGATCAACAGAATCCCACGCGATCGAACACTAAACTGACCCACCCGCCCTGCCGCACAACACCACCACGGATGCACCGCACACCAGCAAGGTCACAGCCCCACCTCACCCGACGGGAAGCCCAACGATGCGGATCTACGCAGAACGTCCCCTACATGCCACCCGACAGTTCCTGATCGACCTCAGCGCCCTGACCTGGCTGGCAGTCTGTACCTGGATGGCACTCCAGCTACACGACTCCGTCCTGGGATTACAAAATCCCGGACGACAGTTAGTCCAAGCCGGCCAAAGCCTGCAAACGACCTTCGACCACACCGCCCACACAGCAGCTGGCATTCCCCTCGTCGGCACCGACCTGGCCGGTGCATTCAACCAGGGCACCCAAACCGGACGCGTGCTCACCGAAGCCGGCAACGATCAACTCAACGCCATCACCTACCTCGCCAACGGACTAGCCGGCACCATCATCATCCTGGCCCTCGTCCCGCTAGTCTGGTATTGGCTCCCGCGCCGCATCCGCTACACGCGCGCAGCAACGACCGCCGCAGCGCTACGAAGCCAAGACCCCGACCTGCTAGCGCTGCGCGCGCTCACCCAGCAACCACCCAGCAAACTCCGCTCCCTGAGCCACGCACCAGCCCAGGAATGGCGTACCGGACAGCCAGAAACCATCCACCGCCTCGCCAACCTACAATTGGCAACCCTGGGACTACGACCAATCATCACACAGAACACACGTCACCCCCAGGTCCCCAATCCCTGAGCGCCTCACCGCGGGAGCCGGACTGTCTCCGCCTAAACCACTGCCTGGCGCATCCGCGTGTCCTGACGCCGCACCGCCGCATGGCCTGACGGATCGTGGGACCACTCCCCGCTATTTGACGACATCTGACATGCCAGCAACCTTCCCAGCGCAAACGCCATCGTCGATCTTCGTTTGCCGGTGTTTGACATGGTTTTCTGAGACAAAACTATGGAGATGATCTTGAGCGGGATTGCTGGCGTACAATCTGATCTTGGTCTCCCAACAAGAGTCCTAATGTAGGCGTTCGACCAAGACCTTACGGACAAAGCAGGCAAATGTAGTCCGAATGTAGCCGGAACGTCCCACGGCCCGTCGACCCGTGTTCACCCCAACGGCCTAGCTTCGGCCGACTGTCACGACTGTGTCGGTAAGGAAGGCCTCATGAAGAACACCACTCGACGCGGCATGATCGCTGCGGCAGCCGTCGCCGTACTCCTCGGGGGTACGGCCACCGCCAACGCGCTCACCAGCAACGAATCCGCCCAGCCGGCCGCCAACAGCCCGGACATGGTCGTCCGCGATTTCCAAGCCGTCAACGGCAGCACCAAGTGGCAGCCCACCGGCAAGCTGAAACTGAACTTCCAGACTTACCACACCGAAGGGATCGCCTTCGCCGGCGACCGCATCTTCCTCTCCGCGGTTCAGGTCATCGAACCGACGACGAAATATCCGACCCCGCAGGGTGGATACGACCGCACCCCAGGCAAAGGCATCGGCCACGTCTTCGTCATGGACCGCCAAGGCAACCTCCAAAAAGACATCGTCCTCGGCGAAGGAGACATGTACCACCCCGCCGGCCTGGACTTCGACGGCACGAACGTCTGGGTCCCCGTCGCCCAATACCGTCCCAACAGCAGCGCCATCATCTACAGCATCGACGCCACCACGTTGGCCGTGCACAAGCAGTTCCAGGTCGGCGACCACATCGGCGGCATCATCCGCGACGAGCAAACCGGCCACCTGATCGGCAACAACTGGGGCTCCCGACGCTTCTACGAATGGGATCTCGCTGGCCACCAGATAGCGACCTGGGACAACCCCAGCTTCTTCGTCGACTACCAGGACTGCCAACATCTAGCCGACCGCAAGATGATCTGCGGCGGAATCAGCAACCTGCCCCAGACCCCGACCGCCGGTGGCACCAACGCCACCTATGAGCTCGGCGGCGTCGGGCTGACCGACCTGCGCAGCCACGACATCGTGCACGAGGTGCCGTTCCAACAGTGGTCCACCGCTGGTCACGTGGCCACCCGCAACCCCTTCAAGATCGCTGCTAACGGCAACACCCTCACCATGTCGGTCGCCCCAGACAACGGCGACGAGGGCAACGGCACCGAAATCCTGACCTACCAGGCCACCATCAACCCTGCCCCCTGACCCAACACCCCTGCGGGGTCGGCGACTCGATCAACACAACCGAGCCACCGACCCCGCACGGTCCTAAGCCGCGGCTGCCCATCGGACTGCCCGATACAGAGGCCCTCTGCATATCGGGGTGGCGGGACATGGAATCCACGACCTCTTCGACCCGAACGCAGTGCTCAAACGCTAACCTGGTGTTTGCCAGTGCGGTCTGATGTCGTTGAGCTGGGCAGACATGTCGTTCGGTGTCGGTCAGTATCAGTCGATGATGTTGCTCATGCTGACTCCATGCTGACAGCGGCCATCGCGCCGGTCTGCAGTACCTAGGCCCTGCAGACTGGGTGAGCTGGGCGCGTTCGGCAGGATTCGAACCTGCAACCTTCTGATCTGTGGTCCGTGATCAACAGTGTTTGTCGCTGATTGTCAACATACCTCGTCACCTGAGCAAATGCCGATTTTGAGTGTTGTGCGAGTTGACGTCTTTTGCCGTCGATTGAGGATGATTTTTGGCGATTAATTGGCGACTCCGGCGTCCCCTGCTCCGGCTACCACATGACATTGAGTCGACGCTGGACGAGCGCCGGAAGGTTCCCTGCCACGAGTCGAGCGTGCGACACCCGCTTTATGAGTTGACGTTTATGCCTGGCTCGCTGCGGCTGCTGCAGCCTAGCCCTACCAGGCGCGATTCGGGCTGCTTCCGCCGTCTACAGAGACTTACGCCTCTGCTGCACGTGGACTTACGACCCTGCCACACATGCCGTGGAACGCGTGTGCTGTATGCGTACGGCGGATCACTGTGCGTCGCATGGATGGTCTACGTCTCTAGACCCTGGACGTAAGGACCAAGATCATGAGCACGAATTCAGAACCCGGGCAGAGCCCTACAGCTCTGATCATCTTGGACAGTGTCCTCGACTGTATGACCACCCTCGCTGTCGATTCTGATCGGCTAGGGAAGCTGATCTTTGCTGGCAACGGATCACGGAATGGACAGCGTCAAGCCAAACTGGCTTCAGAGCTGTCCGCGCTGGCGCTGACGTTGGCTGAGGCCAATCGCCGCCTTCAACGGTGCCTGGAGCTATCCCATGAAGATGATTGAGGGCCATCGAGACACCCGCCTTGCAAAGGCGGGGCAGCACGAAGCACTACCAGCACTTTCCGGGAAATCCCTGGTCAAGGGTCGATCTTGTCTATGTGTGTCTATCGGTGTTTGTGGCACTTGATCAGTGCCGTGTGCCCCAAATGTGCCCCGAGAGCTTCTGGAGCCGATGGCTCCCGTCGGCGGGTGGCCTGGATGTGACCACAGGCAGCGTGGCTCCCGGGGAAGATCTTGTTATCGAACAGCGTGCCCTCCGCGCGTGGCCCGCCCTGGTGGCACAACTGGTGGCGCAAGAGGAAGGTGTGTGGCTACTTCGAGCGACACCGAGTGTTGCTCGCCGTCGCTCGAATAGCGCCCTGCCACCGCTGCGTGGCGCACTCGACGGGTTGTCGCAGGTAGAAGCCTTCTACAAGCGGCGAAATGCCGACATCCTCATCCAGGTCTCGCCAGCGCACCGACACGAGCTGCTGGACCAGCACCTGGCAGCACAGGGATATCAGCTGACCGCGCCTACCCTGATACTCCGTGCTTCGCTCGATGATGCCCGGCTGCAACAGGCGGTGGCATACCCAGTCGAGCTGGACACTAGGAATGAGCAGGGGACACAGGCTCTCGAGGTCATCGACGGACGATCGGATGCAGCCGGCGAGCTGGTAATGGACTGTATCCCGGGTGACATTATTTTCGCTCGCGCTTTCCGAGGCGACACACTCCTCGGCGTAGGTGCCGGCGTTCTGGACGACGGCTGGTTTGGCGTGTTCTCCATGGGGACATTGCCTGGGTCATCGCCACGGCAAGCGACACGGAGTGGCAGCCTCTGTGCTCATAGCGCTGCTCCGATGGGCACAACGCGCAGGAGCGCACAGCTCCTGGCTCCACGTCGAGGCGGACAACGTCGCGCTCAGCGCTTGTACGCAGTCCATGGGTTCCAGCTCTCTCACCGTTACCACTACCGCCGGCCAGCGGCGACTGGCTAGCACCAGCAACGGAATGCGGGAAGGCAATCGCGCCTTCACCACCGCGAGGGAGCGGCACCGACTCGCCGTTGCGTGTAACGCCTCCTCGTATCTTGGCGACGTTCTGGGTGGCCCCACGGTGCTGTTGGACCCCCGACCCAACCGCACCGCGGGGCCATGGTTTCGCTGGATCGAGAGCATGCGCTGAGCGTTGTGTCTGGACTCTTGTCTTGCGGGGTTGTGAGCACGTCACATTTTGTGATGGCTGGCCGGATGCTTGAGTCGAGTGGTGCACGACGCATGTGGGTGCGCTAGCGCGGCGGCACTGCCCGCTAACCCACGGCCGTGACGGTCCGGGCCGAGCGCATCGAGGCAGACATCAGCTTCGGCGTGGCATTGGCGAGCGATTAGCGGTTCTAGCGCGGCTAAACGCTGCGCTAAATCCGGGTCACCCGTTTAGCGCAGGCTAGTAGCCTCTCGTCGCATTGCGTGCGGCGGTTGGTGAGTTGCCATCGGTTGCCACCCAGCCTGTGTTCATGCGAGTTCTGGACGGCAAGGCCGTGGTCATTACCGGGGCCGGCCGAGGGTTGGGCAGGGCGTATGCGCTGCACGCGGCGAAAGCCGGTGCTGCCGTAGTGGTCAACGACGTGGACGGTGCGTTGGCGCAGGAAGTGGCGGGATGTATCCAGGAATCCGGCGGTCGCGCGGTGGCCAGTACCCAGTCCGTGGCCGACCCGGAGCAGGCCAGCGCGGTGATCGAGCGCTGCGTCACGGTATTCGGCGCGATCGATGGCCTGGTTAACAACGCCGCGTTGAACTACCACGCGCTGCCGTGGCAGGACGATCCGGGCCGGATGCGTGCGCTCGTGGAGGTCAACGTGCTGGGGCCGCTGTACTGCGGTATCGCCGCGGCGAAGGTGATGTGCGCGCTGGGCAGCGGGGCGATCGTGAACGTGGCCTCCGGTTCGATGCTGGGTCAGGCCAGTGCCGCCGCATATTCGGCGTCTAAGGGTGCGGTCGCCTCGATGACGTACTCGTGGGCGATAGACCTCGCCGAGTATGGAATCCGGGTCAATGGCGTCTGCCCGCTGGCTTGGACCCGGATGCAGTCCGATCCGCTGGCACGGGTGCGCTGCACCCCGGCGGACTCCCCGGATCGGATTGCGCCGTTGGTGACCTATCTGCTCAGCGACCTCGCCGCCGGGATCAACGGCCAGCTCATTCGCTTCGTGGGCGACAAGCTATGCCTCGTGCGCCAACCGGCGGTTAAGGATCCGGTCCTGTTGCGCGACCAGTGGGAGGTGGAGGACATCGCCAGGGCCTTCGACCGCGAGCTCACCGACGCGCTCGAGCCACCCTCTGGTCACCGGTGGTCGTTGACGGCCAATGACCTGAACACCGCGTCGAGCTCCAGCCAATAGATTCCGCCGTCAATTTGCCTCGGTATCAGGGCTTGCCGAGGTCAAGCCGATCATGGCGACTGCTGGTCCTGGTCTGCACAGGTTGTTTTAGACCGCTCGGCTGGCCGCGTCGACCCGCGCGCCCGCACAGTGCAACAGGGTCGCCGGGCCAGCCGAGCAGCCTCCCCGCGCTGTGTCCAGCGCGGGGAGGCCCTAACGTTCGTATCGAGCGACGACCACCAGGTGTTACACGCTAGTCACAGTCCGCGCTCGTGCGCCGACTGTCGGGCCACAAGGACGGGTGGCCTCCTCAGCATTCGTGAAGGGACTAGCTCGATGTGGATGCCGTCGGAATGGCCGGCTACTGCGCCTGAAGTGGTTCTTGTCGCTGGGATACCGGGTTCTGTACGATCTTCCGTGTGCGGGCGCGTTTTCCGTTAAGGAGCAACGCACCAATGTATAAGGTTATTCGGGAAATCAACGGTCAGTCGGTCAAGTTCAGCAAGGCGCAACAGAGCCACATCGATGGCAACGAATGCGTGCACTTCGGCTCGTCCAACGGTATGGTTTACCTCTACGAAAGCGACAATCCAGACATCGTGCTTACAACGACGGCCAGTAAGTGGAACGTCTTTGCCGATGCTGTGACAAAGGGCGAGTTCCAAGCCCAGAACTGACTAGAACAGCACCGAGCGCCTCACCCGCTCCACGAGGCCGGGTGGGGCGCTCGTCTGCTAGCCAACCTCGTCAGGTCGAGATCGAGCGTGCGAGTGGCGGAAGAGGGGCCGCCTATCTGCGGGGCAGGCCGCTGCCTGCCCCTTGATGCCCTGCCCCAGGGGCGCAGAGGCTCACGGGTCAAGCCCTGATCGCTGTGCCCAGCAGGCAGCCCGGCTTCGACGCCGCAGCGCGATCAGGGCTTGAGGCGTGAGGGGCGCCCCGATACGCTGCGCGGCCCCTCTGGAGGCACGGAGGTGACCCTCTCATCTGGCGGCCCCTGCGTGGTCCCGGCCGCCCTGCCTTCCGCTTCGGGCCGCGCGCGGGCGCCGGGACCGGCGGCAGCCGCACGAACCGGCGTCCCGCTTGCGCGGCCCACAAACAGCAGGCAGGCGGCCCCGCAGGGGCCGCCGCTTGATGGAGAGAAGAGAGTCTAAACGCGCGAACCAAGCCAAGGGCTGTCGGATCACAAACCAAGGCAAGGGCAAACCAAGGCAGAACACTGGGTATCTGCTGGGCGAGGGTTGCACGCCGTCGGCAAAGTCAGGTCTTGTCTGGTGAACAGGAGTTGTGACGGGTAGGAGTGGGTCCCAGGCGTGGTGTCGCAGGGCTTGGGCGATGTTGGTGACAGCGTTGATCCGTAGGATGCTCATGGCTTGGTTGCTGTTGCACCGCACCGGAAGCATGGGAATTTCGTTGGTCTTGTCATGTACCGCGCGCGCTGACCGGCGGCCGAGCCCGGTGGCGCCGCTAGCCCGTCGCTGGTCCAGCTCTTGCAATGACCGTTGACAACGGACTACGGAATTTGCCCCCCAGGGTTTGCTGTCGCAGATCGGATTGCTAATCTCCGGTGACTCTCGTCGCGCCCGTTGGTGTGTAACCAGGTCGGGGAAAACGGTGCGCAGCAGGAGCGCTGCGTTTTTCTGACCTGAAGGGACCCCTCATGCGGGTAAATGTGCTGCGTACCGGTGGCATTGTCGTCGCCGCCGCTTCGGCTCTCCTCATCGCCGCAGTTAGCCCGGCCGTCGGCGGTGCGGCCACATCAAGTTCTGGTTCTGCCTACGGCGCGGACGCCAACGTCTCGCTGCTGCCCAGCCCGCTGGCCCCGAAGGGGATCACGGTCAACACCGGCAGGATGGCCTCGTCCGACATCACCGGGAAGAACTCCGCCACAGCCGTCGACGCCCCGTTGCAGGGGCTGGTCACGGCCAAAGTGATCACGAGCTCAGCCAAGCAGGCTGCCCCCGCCGCTGACGTCACCTCAAAGGCGGCGCTGGTGCAAGCAAAACTGCCCGTGTTGACAGCACTGGCCGGCACCACCCCGACCGCGTCCGTGATCAGCTCGCAGTGCCATGCGACCCTCGGCGGCGTGACCGGCAGCGCCAACCTCGCCGACCTCAACCTGGGCAAGATCGGCAAGTTTTCCGCGCCGTCGCCCAACCAAACGGTGGAGGTCCCCGGTGTGCTCAAGGTGATCGGCAACGAGCAGATCCACAACAGTGACGGCAGCCTGACGGTCAACGCCCTGCACATCAAGCTCCTCGGCGGACAGGCCGCCGCTTTGGGCAGCGGCGACATCATCCTGGCCTCCTCGACCTGCGCCAAGGCCGCCCCGCCGGCAGCGAAGGCGCCCGGGCAGGTCAGCATCGTTCCGGTGGGCGCTCCGCAAACCGGCGACGGCTCCTTGGCCACCGCGATCAAGGAATAACCAACAGTGCACGCCATCATTCGGCGGACACGGCATGGCCGCCCCCACCACTGGTGGGCGGCCATGCTGCTGTCCCTGGCCACAAGCCTGTCGCTGGTTGGTTGCGGCACCCCCAACCCGGCGCCAGCACCAGCACCCCCCGCGGCCCAGGCACCCGCCAGCACGCAAGCCCCGCGGTCACTCCCCGCCTGGATCGATATCCCCAGTATCGGAGCACGATCCTCACTGATTCAGCTTGGGCTGAATCCCGACAGGACCATCGAGATTCCCCCGGTCAGCCAGCCCAAGCAGGCCGGCTGGTACAAATACAGCCCGCCACCCGGCCAGATTGGGCCGGCGGTGGTCCTGGGCCACATCGACGGGGAACATCAAGAAGGCATCTTCTGGCGCCTGCACGACGTCAAGGCCGGCGAGAAGGTGACGGTCGGCATGCAGGACGGCAGCACCCTGACCTTCGTCGTCACCAGGGTCGACCAGATCGCCAAGAATGACTTCCCGACCAGTGCGGTGTATGGCAACACTGCCGATCCGGAACTACGACTGATCACCTGTGGCGGCGCCTTCGACGCTGCAACCCACAATTACCTGGACAACATCATCGTCTACGCCACACTGGCCTGAAGGGGCAAGGCCAGGGTCCCGGCAAAGTCGGGTTTCAGCATGTGAGGAGTAGTTCGATGGGCCCGGTGAAGTCGTGGGCGTGATGTCGGAAGGCGGCGATGTTGGTGTGGCCGGCGCGTCGGAGCAAGCTGATGGCGGTGTTGCGGAGGCTGGCCATGCTGTCCTAGCTTGCCCTGTCCGCTCGGTCGTCAGCGTCGAAGAACGCGGAGATACTCGCATTGCGGCACGAGGTCGCTGTGCTGCGACGCAACAACCCGAGACCTCGCCTGTCCTGGCCGGACCGCGCGGTCCTGGCCGCACCGGTCCGGATGCCTCCTGACGCGACATAGCAGCGTCATAGGGGCACCCCCACGTTAGGCCGTATTGCTGATTCTCCACAGTTGTTTAACGATCAAGTAGTTAACTCGCTAGTAGGTCAACGTTAAATGTCTGGCGAACCGTCGTGCTGATCGCTCGTGCCGACCGTGCGAGTGATCTCCTCGAAGGAGGCAGGATCTTGTTGACCACAAAGCGTCGTGCTCTCGTTCCTCGCCCGGCACGCATACTCGCGCTCAGCGCAGTCGCGTGTCTGGTGTTCGCCACCCCGCAGGCCGCTGCTGCGCCGACCTTCGCCATCGGGCAAATGCAAGATCAGACCGTCGGTGCGGCCGGCTGCGGCACCAACAACGCTGGCGAACCCTCCATACACGTCTCGAAGAACAACCTGGTCGGCCTCGGCTCGGAGAATGGGCTCGGCAGTGGCAGCGAGTACTGGCGCGCCACGCAGACCGGCGGCTCGAGCGCGGCCACCGGATGCGACCTCGTCTACTCCGGCCAGCCCAACGCAGTCTCCGGCGGCACCGGTGCATCGGGCGGCGATATCGACACAACATTTGCCCCAGTGAAATCGTCGGCCGGCACATACCGGATCTACGTGGCGAGCCTGAACCTCGGCTCGGTGAACGTCGCGGTATCCAACGACGACGGTAAGACGTTCAGCCAGACGCCTGTCCAGACCGGCCTGCCGGGCGATGATCGGGAATGGCTCGCAGCCTACGGTGCTGACACATCGCTGCTGAGCTTCCATGACATCACCACCAGCAATATCGACGTGCTGCGCTCCGACAACGGAGGCGGCTCCTACGTGCAGATCTCGCGGGTCATCCCGGACACCGATTACAAGGCGACGAACAACGAGCTCGGCAATCTCGTCATCGACCACGTCAACGCCTCACCGGTGACCAACGGCTTCTGGGCGTACCAGTCCTTCGTGGCGCCCAGCACGCCCACTGGACAGACCTACGACGAGGCGTTCGTGGGCGTCTCCAACGACGGTGGCCACACCTGGACCGACAAACCCATCCCCTGCACCACAGCTTTCGGAGCGGCCGGGCTCAACCATAACTTCCCCAACATCTCGGTGGCGCCCGACGGGTCGCTGACCTACGCGGTATCCAACGACTCCTCGATTTACGTAGCACGCTCGACCGACCACGGTGACACATGGAGCTGCTCGGGCGCGATCTCGACGGTGTCCAAGGCGATCTTCCCGTGGGTGGTCGCTACCAGCGCCGGCGCTGACCTTGCCTATTACGGAAGCCCCAACGGCGGGCAGAACTGGTACCTGTACATGGCGCAGAATCCAACCGGCGGAACCACCGGATGGACCAACACCCAGATCACCCCCGTGCACCAAGGCCAGGTCTGCGAGGGCGGTATTAGCTGCACGGGCGGACGGCAGCTCTTCGACGACTTCGGCATCGACACGGACCAAAACGGCTGGGCGCACATCGCTTTCAGCCACGACAGCCCTAACCTCGGCGGTAGTGGCACCTACACCGGCTATGCGGTACAGACCGGCGGCAACCCAGTAGGCGTCCCCAACTGACCCGCAGTCACCCGCACCGTGACACGATCGGCCATCGCCGCACTGGCGTGGCCGGTCGTGCGGTGCCGGAGGGGTGCCCCGTCCCTGCCGGAGCCTGCACGCCGAGCTCACGAAACCGGTTACGCCCCAATCGAAACCAAGATCTCCTGTGGTATCTGGTGCACAAATCCGGACGGATCTCAAGGCGTGGCCGCATAAGCCGCAGTTGGTGGACATCAGTGCAAAACCGAAGGTATGCAATCGGTGACAGCCACGTGGTCATCTGTAGGCGTGGCTACGAGGCCATAGCCGCCACAGTAGACAAGAATATTCTTTCAAGAGACTCAGCGAGGTTTGACATGTCGTGGGGCGCACCACCGGCCCTGTGTTTCGCCGTTGCGGGTAGTTCGGCCAGGAACTGGACGGAAGCGGCCGGCAGGACGTAGTCCACTGATCCTGGCGCTCGACAAGTCTTGATGTGGTGAAGCGCTTCGATCGCCCTGGATCACCATCGGGCAAGACCAGCCTCTGGAACCTGACAGCGCAGGGTCAAGCTAGAGTCGACATCCTCGACTGGTGTGCAAACACCGGAGCCTGCCGATACTTCTGGATTGATCTCGATGGTTGATCTTTTTATCAGTGGCCTTCGGAGGCGTAGTACCCGCGTTGAACAGCCAAGATCGGTCCGGATAACGGTTAGGTAAGTGCGTCCGTTAAGAATCTGCGCGCGCTGTTGACCAGAATCGCTCATTCGGCTGCTGGCAAGGATCCGTTGATTCGGTAGCGTTCTTCACCACCCGGATGACCCCGGGTTTCCTTCTGCACAGTTCCCCTGCACCGTGGAGGTATCTCGTGCGTCAACCCCTCGCCATCGCCGCAACCGCGGCAACCGGTGTTCTCCTTATCAGCATGGCGATCAGCGATCCTGTGTCAGCCGCTTCACCGAACGCAAAGCGGGTTTGTCCACGGTCAACCGTGGGCTATGCGTCCTGTAACTCCTGGATCCGTACCGACGTCGGAGGCCAGCCGGCTGCGGTTGGGACTCCCGCCGGATACGGACCCAGTGACCTCCAATCGGCCTACAACCTGGCCGCGGCATCAGCGAACAACGGCACTGGTGTGACCGTCGCCATCGTGGATGCCTACGACGACCCGTCGGCGTTCAATGATGTGAACGTCTACCGCGCTCAGTATGGTGAGCCGGCGCTTGCTTCTTGCAGCCCGTCCACGATCAAGTCGAGCACGACACCCTGTTTCGCCAAGTCAGACCAAAACGGCGGCACCGCCTACCCAGCCAAGAACGCTAGTTGGGCCCAGGAAATATCCTTAGACTTGGACATGGTGTCCGCAACTTGTCCACATTGCAACATCCTGCTGGTTGAGGCGAACACCGCGTCATTCGCCGACCTGGGCACCTCGGTGAACACTGCGGCCAATCTGGGTGCGGCGGTGGTGAGCAACAGCTACGGCGGCAGCGAGTCCTCCAGCGAGGCTTCGTGGGAGAGCGCTTACTACAACCACCCAGGCGTAGCGATTACCGCCAGCTCGGGAGACAGCGGCTACGGGGTGCAGTTCCCGGCGGCGTCTCGTGACGTCACCGCGGTCGGCGGTACGAGCCTGACCAAGGCGAGCAACGCGCGGGGTTGGTCCGAGACCGCATGGAGTGGCGCAGGTAGCGGTTGCTCGGCCTACATCACTAAGCCGCCCTGGCAGACCGATGCTGGGTGCGCCAACCGTACTGTGGCCGACGTGAGCGCCGTTGCCGACCCGAACACCGGGGTTGCTGTGTACGACAGCACCGCGTACCAGGGTCAGAGCGGCTGGTTGGTATTCGGTGGCACCAGCGTCGCCTCGCCGGTGATCGCATCGGTGTACGCGCTAGCCGGCAACGCGTCCACGGTGAACTACGGGTCCTACCCGTATTCGCACACTTCATCGCTGTATGACGTGACCAGCGGAAGCAATGGCACTTGCGGCGGGTCGTACCTGTGCACCGCGGGCCCAGGCTACGACGGTCCGACGGGGCTAGGCACACCGAGCGGCACCGGTGGTTTCTGACCCAACCGGAAACCGAGAACGGCAAACCGATAATCAGATGCTCGTCGAGACGGTGTGGGCGGGTCAATGCATGACCCGCCCACACCCATGTCGTCAGGCGCCGCAGGGTGTCGTTGTGGCCGATTCCTCAGGCACGCGTGTCGGAATAGGCACGCGTGCCAGCTGATTTGGTGAGGGTGGTGAATGCCTGGTGGAATAGGGCGTCGCCTGCGCGTCGGTCCCGGCTGATCTTTGACGGTCAGGCCAGCGCGCTGGTATCGGTAACGGCGCGGGAGCCGGCACAGATGAAAAGGCACGAGCCGGCCTACCCCGAGTTGTCGGGTGCAAGGATGAACTTGCTACGGACTGTCGATACTGCGGACCGCCGTTTCGGGTCGTGCGTCGGTTCGCAGGGGCGTGGTCAGTCGCGATTCGGGGCGACGACAGCCACGCCTG
>JBPYFK010000043.1:0-18582 GCA_051984675.1 Pseudonocardiaceae bacterium
CGGTGCTGGGCACGGTTTGCTGCAGCGAGTGCGGATCAAGCAGCCCGCGCAACCCGAAGTACGCCATGGGGTCGCCGAGCAGGCCGTTGCGGATGTCCGGTCCGAACGACACCGAATAGCCGAACAAGATCCAGAGCACGCCAACAACGCCCATGCTGCCGATGCTCATCATGAGCATGTTGAGCACACTCTTGGCCCGCACCATGCCGCCGTAGAAGAATGCGAGCCCGGGTGTCATCAGCAGCACCAAGGCTGAGCTGGTGAGCAACCAGGCCGTGTCGCCGGAATTCACGAAGGTTCCTCCTTTAGTACGACTGGCCCGGTATCGTCTGAACCGGCCGTTTCGCCCGTTCGCGCGAAAAGCGTCCCGGGTGTAAATTCCGGCGAGCCCCGGTTAAGCACGTGTTACGCCACGCCTGAGTGCGTTGCACGTCACGTCGGGAGCGGACTCAGGATCTTGGGACCTTGCTCAGGACGGCTTCCTCCCTACCCTGAGGCGGGGAGGTCAACTCTCCCGGACGCCTGGGGCAGCGGCGAGGGCCCATACCGCGCCGGGGCTCCCTTGGTAGCACCACTATGGACAGTGCAGATTGGGCACCGGAACCCGAAGAATACGCACTGATCAAAGACGAGGTATGTCGCTCCAGCTTCCGGTCGCCGGAGCAGGCAGCCGAAGTGTTCTCGCTGACCGGGGAGGTCCGGCTTGTCTGGCCCGGGCCAGTGCACGTTACGCCGCCAGCAAGTGCTTGAGCAGGGCTGCTGCGGCGGGGTTGATCGGTTCGGGCGTACGACCGATCAGCTGCACTGTTCGGATCGCTCCGGGCTGGACGATCGGCACGCACGGCAGTCCGGCGCGTTCGACCATGGGGCGCGGGAGGATCGCCACCCCCAGGCCGTGACGTACGAGGTCCACCAGCACGGACATCTGGGTGACCTGGCATCCGACCCGCCTCTGCAGGCCGTGTTCGGAGAACAGGCGGCGGATCGTGGCCTCCAGGCCGGTTCCCGCGCGCGCCACCACGAACGGCTCGGACTCCAATGTGGACAGATCAACGCTATCGGTGGTGGCGAGCCGGTGGTCCGGGCCGGTGGTCAGGACCAATTCCTCCTGCCATTCCGTGAACACCCGCACGCCGTGCGGCAGGGGATCTTCCGGTGCCACGTACGCCAGGTCCAGCTCACCGTCCGCCACCGCCGCCACCAGCTCGGGCACCAACGCATCCCGCACGGTGATCCGTACGCCGGGGTGTGCGCGGTGGAACGCGGACAGCTCGGCGGGCAGGTCGACGCTGGTCAGCGTCTGCAACGTGCCGACCGAGACCTGGCCGGCGCGCAGCCCGGCGACGGCTGCCACCTGGTCCCGGGCCGCCACTGCTTCGGCCAGCACGCGACGGGCGACGGGAAGCAGCGTCCGGCCGGCTTCGGTCAGGAGCACTCGCCGGGTGGTCCGCTCGAACAGGGGTGTGCCGAGGTCGCGTTCGAGGTTGCGAACGGAGGTGCTCAGCGCCGACTGCACGATCATGACCTCGCGGGCGGCAGCGGTGAAGCTGCCCTGCTCGGCCACGGCGAGGAAGTGCTCAAGCTGTCGCAGGTCCATCAGCGGTCCAGCCCGCCCAGTGATCCGTTCTATAGATAAATATCAGCGAAATAATGTGTTAGACAGAATGATAGCGCTGTTCGATGCTGGCTGGCGTGGGTACCAGACGAGCGGTGGTCGCGACCATGGCGTTCGCGACCGGGGCGCTGATCGCCAACAACTACTACCTGCAGCCGCTGGAAAGCACGCTCGCCACCAGCTTCCACGCGTCGACGACGTCGGTAGGACTGGTGATCACCACCATCCAGATCAGCTACGCGATCGGCCTCGCGACCCTCGTCCCGCTCGGTGACCTGCTGGAACGCCGCCGGCTGCTGGTCAGCATGCTGGCGGTGACGGTGTGCGGACTCGGCACGATGGCCATCGCGCCCTCGCTGACGGTGCTGGCTGCCGCCGCGGGATTGGTGGGGTTGACCACGGTCGCCGCGCAGATCCTGGTGCCCTTCGCCGCGCACCTCGCCGAGGAGGGTCAGCAGGGCAAGGTCGTCAGCACAGTGATGAGTGGGCTGCTGATCGGCATCCTGCTGTCTCGCACGGTGGCCGGGCTGGTCGCACAGGTCGCGAGCTGGCGGGCGGTGTTCGCGCTGGGTGCCGTGCTGACCGCAACGGTCGCTGTGCTGCTGTGGCGGCAACTGCCGGTCCTGGCACCGACCGCCCAGATGCGCTATCCGGCGCTGCTGCGTTCTGTGCTGAGCCTGATCCGTGAGGAGCCGCTGCTGCGCAAGCGCATGCTCTACGGCGCGCTGAGCTACTCGTCGTTCGGAGCCTTCTGGACCAGCTGCGGATTCCTGCTCGCGCGCCCGCCGTACCACTTCAGCGACGCCATGATCGGGGGTTTCGCGCTCTTCGGCGCGGCCGGTGCGGTCTCGGCGCGCTTCGCCGGTCGGCTCGCCGACCGGGGGCTGGCGCCGCTGGCCACGGGCGGGTTCCTCTTCGCGGCGGCAGCCTCCTACGTCCTGCTCGCGGTGGGTGGGCACGCGCTGTGGGCGCTGGTGCTCGGCGTGATCCTCTTCGACCTCGGCGTGCAGGGGGCGCACATCTCCAACCAGAGCCTGATCTACCGGCTGCGGCCGGGGGCTCGCAGCCGGTTGAACACCGCGTACATGACGTCGTACTTCATCGCGGGCGCGGTCGGAAGCGGGCTGTCAGCGACGGTGTACGCGGCACACGGGTGGAGCGGTGTGTGCTGGCTCGGTGCCGCGTTCCCGGCGGCGGGCTGCTGCGTGTGGATCGTGGAGATGGCAGGCCGCTGGCGGCGGCGCCCCCATCCCCGAGGCTCGAAGGCGGCTCAGGAAGCGGGCTCGGCCACCTCGGCGTCGTAGCGCAGCCGCCGGTCGCACTCCGCGGCCACGGCGAGCATTTCCTCGCGGTAGCGCGTGACGATGTTCCACCGGCGCTGTTCGAGCGCCACGTTCATCTGGTGCTCGGCGCGCTGAGCCCGGTCATCGAGCTCTTCCAGGGTGCAGTGACTGAGCCTCATGATCCTTCCCTGCGACGTGTTGGCTGTGGTTCTACAGTGCTGGGGCGAGAGCGAGGGCTACCTGCACCGCGTCGAGCTGGGTCCGGCAAACGGTCCGTGCGCTGTCCGGCCCGGGGTTGGCGCGGGTGCCGACGTGATCACAGATCCAGGTGCGCGTGCAGGGGTTGCGGTACACGTGGGGCGTGTGGGGTGCGCGTTCCTGGCTGGGCTTGGTTGCTGTGAGCTGGTGCGGGTACATGTCTCAGGTCCTGGGCTGCTAGGTTGCTGACGTCTTCCAGAGTGGCCCGCACGCCACCGAGGCAACGACGGTCGTACTACGTAGTGGGTACGTATTTCGGGACCTTCGGCCCTGTTCGACAGCCTGCCGATGGGCACGGGCGACGGCGCCCGCGCACGCGTAGCGGAACAGCTGAGGACTTTTGCCTCTGGGAATGCCTCCTGCCCACGCGGCACCGTCTTTCGCAGGGTCGTCAAGGCCCGTGGCGGATGGTCCTCGGCCAATGGGGGAGGTCGAGGACCGCTCCGTTGTGCACGGAGGTGCTCCGATGCCGATCCCGCCATCGCCGACCCACCCGACGACCACGATGCGGGCCTGGACGGTCGGCCGTACGGGGCCGATCGCCAGCGGCCCGCTCGTGCTGGGAGAACGGCCCGTGCCGGAACCCGGTCCGGACGAGCTTCTGGTCCGGGTTCACGCCTGCGGGGTGTGTCGCACCGATCTGCACGTGGCCGAAGGCGACCTGCCGGTCCACCGGTCCCAGGTCGTCCCCGGTCACGAGATCGTCGGGGAGGTAACGGCGCGTGGCGCCGCGACCAGCGGCTTCGCGGAGGGCGACCGGGTCGGTATCGCCTGGTTGCGGTACACGTGTGGCACGTGCGCGTACTGCTGGCGGGGAGCGGAGAACCTGTGCCCGAACTCGCGCTACACCGGCTGGGACGCCGACGGGGGTTACGCCGAGTACACGGTGGTTCCGGCCGCCTACGCATACCACCTCCCGGATGGGTACCGGGAGGAAGAGCTCGCGCCCCTGCTGTGCGCGGGCATCATCGGGTACCGCGCATGGCTGCGTGCCGAGCTTCCCACAGGCGGCCGGCTGGGGATTTACGGGTTCGGAGCGAGTGCCCACCTCATGGCGCAGGTGGCGATCGCCAGCGGAGCCACCGTGCACGTCGTGACCCGAGCGGCTGCGGCCGGTGAACTGGCGTTGCGGCTGGGCGCGGCGTCCGCGGGCACGGAGCGGCCACCCGAGTTGTTGGACTCGGCCGTGCTGTTCGCTCCGGCGGGTGAACTCGTGCCGGGCGCGTTGGAGGCACTCGATCGCGGTGGCCGGCTCGTGATCGCGGGTATCCATCTCAGCGATATCCCATCCCTGGACTACCAGCGGCACCTCTTCTACGAGCGCACTATGTGCAGTGTCACCGCGAACACTCGATCGGATGGGCAGGACTTTCTCCGTTTCGCCAGCGAGCACAACCTGCACGTGACCACGACCCCCTACCCGTTGGGGCAGGCGGGGCAAGCGTTGGCTGACCTGGCAGCCGATCGGGTGCGTGGTGCCGCAGTGCTTCGGGTTGGCTAACCCGGGTTGAGTGACCCAGGTTGAGTGACTTTGTGCTCTGCTCGACGACTACCCGCATGCGTGATGGTGGCTGCCTAGCCGGGCTGCTCCGGCGCGTTCCGTATGCACGAGTACGAGCGGGAGATGCCGTTATGGGAAAGCTGGACGGGGAGATCGCACTGATCACCGGTGCCGCGCGGGGCATCGGAGCCGCCGTAGCGCGCACCTTTGTCGACGAGGGGGCGCGGGTGGTTCTCGGCGACGTGCGGCACGAGGAGTGCCACCGCCTGGCCGCCGAGCTGGATGGCCGCGCCGACTTCGTCGCGCTGGACGTGACCAGCGAAGCCGACTGGCGGCGCGCGGTCCAATGGGTGCAGGAGGAGGGCCTGGGGCCGGTCTCGGTGCTGATCAACAACGCGGGCGTGCTCGAACTCGGCTCGATGGAGGCGCAGAGCGCGGCATGCTTCCGGCGCGTCTTCAACGTCAACCTCTACGGGCCGTGGCTTGGCATGCGCGCGGTCGCCCCTGGCATGCGACGCCGGGGCGGGGGTGTGATCGTCAACATCTCGTCGGTGGCCGGGATGACGGGTTACTCGGACATGAGTGGCTATGTCGCGAGCAAGTGGGGTCTGCGCGGGTTGACGAAGACAGCGGCCCTCGAACTGGGACGGGACGGTGTCCGGGTGTGTTCGGTACACCCCGGCACGGTTCGGACCACCATGGCTGAGGGCGTCGAGGACGTCGACGTTTCCGGCGGCGGCGTCGCGGCGCAGCCGATCCAGCGGCTGGCTGAGCCAGCGGAAGTGGCCCGGATGGTCACCTTCGTCGTGGCGGAGGCGACCTACTCGACCGGCTGCGAGTTCGTGATGGACGGCGGGGTGACCACCGGTACGGTCCCGGTGCGGGCGGGCCGCTCGACCTGCGCGGCTGCCATGTCCGGCGCCGGCGACTGACCTGCCTTGGTGCCATCCCGAGGTGACGGCCACGCCGCCGAGTCCTATGTGGACAGTGGTTGGACCTTAGACCGACGCCGACCCGGTACGTGCGTTCGGTGCTACCCGCAGGTCCGCCCCGATTCCCGCCGCTGTCTCCAGCAGCGGGGGGAGGAGCGTGCTACGTGCGTCCTCGCTGCTGGTGCGGCTGGCGTGGGAGGAGACGTTGATCGCCGCCACGACCCGTTCGGACGCACCGCGAATCGGCGCGGCGATGGAGCGCAGTCCGGCCTCCAGCTCCTGGTCCACCAGCGCCCAGCCCTGCGTCCTGACCTGGTCGAGCTCGCGTCGCAGCTCCGCCGCGCGCGTGATGGTGTGCGGTCCCAGCGGCTCGGGGCGGAGTCGCTCCAGATACGCGTCGAGTTCCTCCGCGGGCAGGTGTGCCAGCAGGACGCGCCCCATCGACGTCGCATAGGCGGGGAATCGGGTGCCGATGTTGATCGACACCGTCATGATCCGCGACGTGGGAACCCGCGCTACGTACACGATGTCGTCCCCGTCGAGCACTGACACCGACGCCGACTCGTGGACCCGCGCGACGAGCCGTTCCAGGTGCGGTTGCGCGATCTCCGGGAGCGAGATGCTGGAGAGGTAGGCGAATCCGAGTTCCAATACGCGGGGGGTGAGCGCGAAGACCCGACCGTCCGTCCAGACGTAACCGAGCTGTACCAGCGTGTGCAGGAAGCGTCGTGCGGCGGCGCGTGACAGGTCGGTGGCGCGGGCGACCTCGCTGAGCGTCATCTCCGAGTGGGACTCGTCGAACGCGCGGATCACCATCAGCCCGCGCGCCAGTGACTGGACGTATCCAGCGCCGGAGTCGCTGACCGGCTCCATCGTGTCTCCTCAGCTCAGGACGGGCTCCTGTCGGACGGACCCTTGTCGGCCGCGCTCGCATTCTCCTCAAGGATCGCATTCGCGATCCCGAACGCCGTGTTGGCTCGGGGCACGCCAGCGTAGACGGCGACGTGCATGAGGACCTCGCGGATCTCCTCCGGTCGCACGCCGTTGTTGCGCAACGCCGCGCGCACGTGCATCGCGAACTCGTCCTCGCAGCCGATCGCGGCGAGGATGGCCAGTGTCAGGCACGACCGCGTGTGCCGGGTGACCCCGTCACCGGCCCACAGCTCGCCCCACGCGTAGCGGGTGATGAAGTCCTGGAAACGCTCGGTGAACTCGGTGGTCCTCGCGATCGCCCGGTCGACGTGCGCGTCTCCGAGGACTTCGCGGCGAGCGGTCATGCCGTGCGCGTACTGGCCCTGGTCGGCGGTGTCCGGCATCACAGGCTCCTCACTGGTTCGCGGCGCCGAAGTGCTCGACGAGCAGTCGGTTGACGGTTTCGGGATGCTCGGCGTTGGCCAGGTGGGCCGCGTGGTCGATGACTTCCACCCGTGCGCCGCTGATCTCGCCGACGATCTGCTCGGCGTGCGACGGCGGCGTGGCCGGGTCGTCGCGACCCGCGATGACCAGCGTGGGCGTGGTGACGCGGGTGAGCTTGCCGCGCAGGTCCATCGAGGCGATGGCCGCGCAGCATCCGGCATACCCGCCGTCATCGGTCGCGGCGAGCATCCCGCCGTACTTGTCGACGATGTCGGGCCGCTCGGCGGTGGCGGGCGTGAACCACTTGGCCAACGACTGGCTGGTGAGCGTGCCCGTGCCGCGCTCGCGCACCAACTCGGCTCGTTCCAGCCAGTTCGACGCCGGTCCCAGGTACGGCGAGGTGCAGATGAGCGCCAGCCGGTCGAGCCGGTCCGCGGCGTTGCGGGCCAGCCACATGCCGGTCATCCCGCCGAGGGACACCCCGGCGAAGTGCGCGCGTTCGACGCCGACCTGGTCGAGCAGGCTGAGCACGTCACTTCCGAGCAGGTCGAGGTCGTAGGGACCGGGCGTGGCCGGGCTGCGACCGTGGCCGCGCTGGTCGTACCGCAGCACCCGGAAATGCTCGGTGAGCGCTGGGACCTGTTGGTCCCACATCGTCAGGTCGGTACCGATCGCGTTCGAGAGCAGGACCAGCGGTGCCCCGGCGGGGCCGGTCAGTTCGTAGTGCAGGTTCACGGGATCTCCTCGAATCGGGTGACAGCTCGATCGATGAATTCCCCGACTGAGCCCAGGTAGTCGGCCGGTTCGGTGGCCGCGACGATGTCCGATTCGGACAGCACGGCACGTACGGCTGGCTCGGCCAGCAGCTCGGCGCGCAACGTCGAGCCGTGGTCGACCGCTCGTCGGCACAGCTGTGCGACCAGATCCTGGGCCTTGGTCCGTCCGAGGGCGTTGGTCAAGGCCGTGGCCGCGCTCTCGGCCAGTACCAGGCCGCCGGTGAGGTCGACATTGCGCCGCATCCGGTCGGTGTGGACGCGCAGGCCGGACAGCACCTTCCGGGTTCCGGCCGCGGCCGAGCCGACGAGCCGCAGCAGGTCGGTCAGGGTCTCCCACTCGGCCTGCCAGCTGCCCGCGGCACGCTCGTGCTCCTGCGGCATGCTCGCGAGCAGCGTCGCGACCAGGCCGGGAACCCGCTTGGTCGCGGCCGTGACCAGTACCGACCCTGCGGGGTTCTGCTTGTGCGGCATGGCCGACGACCCGCCCGCCGTGCCTTCGGCCAGCTCCCCGACCTCGGTCTGCGCGTGCAGCTCGACGTCCCACGCGATCTTGCCCAGCGTCCCGGACGCCGTGCCGAGAGCCCCGGCGAGCTCACCGATCCGGCTCCGGTCGGTGTGCCACGGCAGGAGCGGCTCGGCGAGTCCGAGTCGCCGGGCCACGGCGCCGACCAGCCGCGTGCCCGCCGGGCCGAGGGAGGCCAGCGTGCCCGCCGGGCCGCCGAGCTGCACTGCGAGGCGCTCGTGCCGCACACGCCGCAGGACGGTGATCGCGTCGATCAGCGCGACCAGCCAGCCGGCGCACTTGCGGCCGAACGTCGTCGGCAATGCCTGCTGCAGCAGGCTCCGTCCGATCAGCAGGGTGGTGCGATGCTCCCGAGCCAGCCGGGCGCATTCCGCCGCCGCGCCGTACAGGTCCGCCAGGATGGCATCCAGTGCCCGCGCGGTGATCAGCATCGCGGCGGTGTCCAGCACGTCTTGGCTGGTTGCCCCGCGGTGCACATAGGGCGCGGTCGAGTCGTCCACGAGCGCGGTCAGGTCCCGCACCAGCGGGATGACCGGTGTCGCCGAGGGCACCGCGCGTTCGGCGATCGACTGCGCGTCGAACTCGGCTGCCCGGCAGTGCCCGGCGATCGCCCGCGCGGCGCCGTCCGGGATGGCGCCGACCTCGGCCTGCGCGAGCACCAGGGCCGCTTCGAAGTCCAGCATCGCCTGCAGCCACGCCGCGCGGTCGGTCGTCGCGACGATCTCAGGCGTGCTGAACATCGGTCCGAACAGGCTGGCCGGACCAGCGTGCCCAGACCCTCCAGCGTGCCCAGACCCTCCAGCGTGCTCAGACGGAGAAGAAGACGGTTTCGTCATCGCCCTGCAATCGGATGTCGAACCGGAACCCTTCGTCGCTGACGGACGCGATCAGCGTGTGCCGTCGCTTTTCCTCCACAGTGGACAGTACCGGGTCCGTGGCGTTGGCGGATTCCTCGCCCGGGAAGTACAGGCGCGTGACCACCCGGTTGAGCATGCCGCGCGCAAGGACCGTGACGTCGAGGTGCGGTGCCTCCGTCAACCCGTCCGGGGTCGGTAGCGGACCGGGTGTGACGGTACGGAACCAGAACCGTCCCTCGGCGTCGGTCGGGCACCGGCCGAAACCCCGGAAACCGGCCGGAGCGGTGCCGTCACCGGCACCGCGCGGGTCGTCGGGATGGTCGAATCGCCCGGCCGGGTCGGCCTGCCAGATCTCGATCAAGCCGTCCGGCACCGGCTCGCCCGCGCCGTCGAGCAGCCGGCCGTGGACGATGATCGCCTCCGGCGTGCCTTGCGGGACGACCTCCGAGCCGTCCGACCAGAGGATTCCGCCGGGCAGGCCGAAGAACGGGCCAACCGTCTGCGAGGGGGTCGTGGCTGGGGGAGTGTGAGCGGCCATCAGTCGTCGTCCTCCTCTTCCTCGAAGGGCGTGGCCTCCGGGCCGCGCAGCACGATGTCGAACTTGTAGCTCAGCGCCCACTCCGGCACGGTCGTGTCCAGGTCGAACCGGGAGATCATCCGCTCGCGGGCCTTCGGGTCGCGCACCGAGTGGAAGATCGGGTCCTGGTAGAACAGCGGATCGCCCGGGAAGTACATCTGGGTGATCAGTCGCTGGGTGAACGCCTGCCCGAACAGCGAGAAGTGGATGTGCGCCGGGCGCCAGGCGTTGTCGTGGTTGCGCCACGGGTAGGCACCGGGCTTGATGGTGATGAACCGGTAGTTGCCCTCGGAGTCGGTCATGCACCGGCCGGTCCCGGAGAAGTTCGGGTCCAGCGGGGCCGGGTGCCGGTCGCCGGAGTGCAGGTAACGGCCTGCGGCGTTGGCCTGCCACAGCTCGACCAGCGTGTTCGGCACCGGCTTGCCGTTGGAGTCCAGCACCCGGCCGCTGACGATGATCCGCTCGCCCAGCGGCTCGCCCTCGTGCTGCTGCGTCAGGTCGTGGTCGAGTTCCGCGACCCGGTCGTGGCCGAGCAGCGGGCCGGTCACCTCCGTGAGGTACTGCGGAAGCACCTGAAGCGGCTGCTTCGGATGCCGCAGCGCCGACGAGCCGTACTCCGGGGTGTCCAGTGCGGGGTGGGACTCGTCGTCGCGCGGGTACGACGGCAGGACCAGCCCGGACGCCGACCGGGTTTCATGGATGGTCATCGCAACTCCCATTACGCGTGTCGGGTGGTCAGGCGTGCAGGACCACAGCTAGGCCCTGACCGACGCCGATGCAGATCGCGGCCAGGCCCCACCCACCGCCACGACGGCGCAGCTGGTGGGCCAGGCTGCCGAGGATGCGCGCGCCGGAGGCCCCGAGCGGGTGGCCGATGGCGATCGCTCCGCCCTGCCGGTTGACGATCTCCGGGTCCAGCTCCGGCCACTCGGCCAGGCACGCCAGCGACTGGGCGGCGAAAGCCTCGTTCAACTCCACGGCCGTGAGGTCGCCCCAGCCGATGCCGGCGCGGCGCAGCGCGATCCGCGCCGCCTCCACCGGCCCGATCCCGAAGACGTCCGGGTCCACCGCGGCCACGCCACGGCTGACGATCCGGGCCAGCGGCTCGACGCCGAGCCGCTCGGCGGCGTCGCCGCTGCCGACCAGCAGTGCCGCCGCGCCGTCGTTCAGCGGCGACGAGTTGCCCGCGGTCACCGTGCCTTCGGCGCGGAAGGCCGGCTTGAGCCGACTCAGCGCCTCGACCGAGCTGTCCGGCCGGACGCCCTCGTCCCGGTGGACGTCGGTGCCCGGAACGGGCAGGACCTCGGCGTCGAAGTGCCCGGCGTCCCAGGCCGCCGCCGCACGCTGGTGACTGCGGACCGCGAAGGCGTCCTGCTCCTCGCGGCTGATCTTGTAGCGGTCGGCGAGCAGCTCGGTGCTTTCCCCGAGCGAGACCGTCCACTGCTCGGGCATCTTCGGGTTGACCATGCGCCAGCCGAGGGTGGTGGAATGCAGGGTCTCGTGCCCGCGTGCGTAGGGCTGGTCCGGTTTCAGCAGCACCCAGGGCGCCCGGCTCATCGACTCCACGCCGCCGGCGATGAGCAGGTCGGCGTCCCCTGTCTGCACCGCGCGGCTGGCCTCGATCACGGCTTCCAGTCCTGACCCGCACAGCCGGTTCACCGTCGCGCCAGGCACGCTGGTGGGCAGGCCGGCGAGCAGCGCGGCCATCCGCGCCACGTTGCGGTTGTCCTCGCCCGCGCCGTTGGCGTCCCCGAAGAGGACGTCCTGCACCTCGGCAGGGTCGAGGTTCGCCGTCCGGTCCACCAGGCCGCGGACGACGTGCGCGCCGAGGTCGTCCGGCCGCACCGCGGCCAATCCCTTGCCATACCGGCCGATCGGCGTGCGGACCGCGTCCAGAACGTAGCTGGCTCCCGGCCCGGCGTGGTTGTCCCCGCTCACCTGTTTCCTCCACTGTGGATGGTTGCTTTCAGTTCGCGCAGAACGGAAAGCTCGTCCGTCGTCGGCGGAGGCAGGACGTCCAGCTCGGCGGCGATCCGCAGGTCCCACCCGGTCGCCTCGCGCACCTGCTCCACCTCCACGCCCGGGGCGAGGTGGGTGAGCGTCAGCTCACGGCTGTCCGGGGCGGGCTCCAGCACGCCGAGATCGGTGATCACCTTGACCGGCCCGGCGCCACGCAGGCCCAGACGTTCTCGGTCGCCTGGCCCGCTGCCGTACCCGACCGACGTGACGAAGTCCACCCGCTCCACGAAGCTCCGCGTGCTCTGCCGCATCACCACCAGGACTTCCTGGCAGGACGCGGCGATCTCGGGCGCGCCCCCGGCGCCGGGCAGGCGCACCTTCGGGTCGTCGTACTCGCCGATGACGGTCGAGTTGATGTTGCCGTACTTGTCGATCTGCGCACCACCGAGGAACCCGGTGTTGATCCGACCCGGCTGCAACCAGTAGTTGAAGATCTCCGGCACGCTCACCACCGCATCGGCGGTGTCCGCCAGCACACCGTCCCCAATGGACAGTGGAAGCCGGTCGGGCTTGCTGCCCAGCGTCCCCGACTCGTAGATCAGGACCAGGCTCGGCGCGTGCGTGCGGCGCGCGAGGTTGGCCGCCGTGCTGGGTAGGCCGATACCGACGAAGCAGGCGGTGCCGTCGCGCAGCGAGCGGGCGGCGGCGACGGTCATCATCTCGTCCGAGGTGAACTCGGGCGGTGCCGTGGACTCGCGGGCCGCTGGGCCGGCCGTCATCGCGTACTCCTCTCGCCGTGCAGGATCCCATCGTTGTGCAGGATTTCAGTGTTCAGCCATTCCTGGAACCGCTCGCGATCCCGGCTGATCGGGTCCCACTGCTGGTAGTAGTCGTTGTCGCGCTCGGTGTAGCCCTGGGCGTAGGAGGGATGGGCACCGCCGGGCACCTCGGCCACCGCCGTCACCGCCCACTCTGGCAGCACCAGCCCGCCGGGGCGCGGGACGAGGTCGTCGACGATCTCCTCCACGGTGACCAACGAGCGCTTCGAGGCCAGCGCGACCTCCTTCTGCACCCCGGTGATGCCCCACATCTGCACGTTGCCTGCGCGGTCGGCCTGCTGCGCGTGCACGATCCCGACGTCGGGGTTGAGCGCGGGCACGGCGGTGAGCAGCTCGCCGGTGAACGGGCATTCGATGGTCTTGAGCGTGGTGTGGTGGATCAGATCGGTGCCCGCGTAACCGCGCAGCACCGCGAACGGCAGGCCGGAGGCGCCGGCGACATAGCGATTGGCCATCCCGGCGTGGCTGTGCTCCTCGATGTCCAGGGGCACCGGCCAGCCGTGCTGGACGGCGTCGCGGAATCGGTGCAGCGACCCCACTCCGGGGTTCCCACCCCAGGAGAACACCAGCTTGCGGGCGCAGCCGGCGCCGATGAGCTGGTCATACACGATGTCCGGCGTCATCCGGCACAGCGTGAGGTCACGCCGGCGCTGCCGGATGATCTCCTGACCCGCCCTCACCGGGATCAGGTGGGTGAAGCCCTCCAGGGCAACCACGTCACCGTCATGGACCAGCTCCGCGATCGCCTCGTTGAGCGGCAAGATGCGAGACACGGTGGCTCCGTACGCATAGAGAACAGATGTGCTTTCTGCGAACAATAGGCGTGTGGGGTCGGGTAGGTCAATCGGCAGGCACCTCAGCCGGGCGGCAGCCGGTCCGGCGCGCGGGTGACCGTCAGTCCGGCCTCGCGGGCGGCCCGCGCGAAGACGACCGCGTCCTGAACGGCCGCCGCGTCGGGGTCGTTGTTGAAGTACGCGTACACGTCAGCGTCGGGTCCCCACAGCTCCGCGATCCGGGACGCCCAGCTCCGCAGCGCCCGGCGGCCGTAGTGCGGCCACGGGTGCGCCCGGCCGACGTGGAACCGCACGTACCCCCAACCGGCTGTGCGCCACAGCGGTGTCACCGGCCGGCTGTCCCGGTCGGCCCAGCACAGCGCCGCGTCATGCGCGCGGAGGGCGTCGACGACCTCGGAGTCGAACCAGCTCGGGTGCCGCGGTTCGACGGCTACGCGCACACCGGGTGGGAAGCAGGACAGGCAGGCATCCAGCCGTGCGGGTTCGGCGTGCAGGGTGGGCGGCAGCTGCAACAACACCGGCCCGAGGCGGTCACCGAGCGGTTCGGCGTGCTGGAGGAACCGAGCGACCGGTTCTTCGGGGTCCTTCAACCGCTTGATGTGCGTGAGAAAGCGGCTGGCTTTCATCGCCATCGTGAAGCCCGGTGGTGTGCTGTCTCGCCAGGCGCGGAACGTTTCCGGCGTGGGCAGCCGGTAGAAAGCGTTGTTGCATTCGACTGTGTCGAAGTGTCGCGCGTACTCCGGCAACCAGGCCCGTTGCGGCACCTCCGCCGGGTACAGCACGCCACGCCAATCGCGGTACTGCCAGCCGCTGGTTCCCACATACAGCGCCATGCTCACCACGATGGAGCGCTCGGGCGCTCACCGCGAGGGCGAGTCAGTCGCGCACGAAGCAGAACTCGTTGCCTTCCGGGTCCCGCATCGCCTGAAACGACCCCTTGTCGTCGGTGACGATCCCGCCGACGCGCAGGCCACCGAGCCGTTCCGCCTCGGCGGCGGCGGCCTGGATGTCATCCACCTCAAGGTCGAGATGGAGGCGGTTCTTGCCGGGCTTGCCCTCCGGCACCGGTTGGAAGGCCAGCCGACCGGAGCCGGGAGGCTGGACGTGTGACCAGCCCGAGGGGCGGTCGACCGGCAGGCCACCGAGCAGGCCGGCCCAGAACCGGACCAGAGTCCTCGGCTCCCGGCAGTCCACGACAATCTGATCAAGCCCGACGCGCATACCGGCCACATTAGATCGCCGGCCTAGCCCGGTGTGTGGCCGGGAACGGCGAGGGAAGGGGTGTTGATGATTCAACTACTGGGGAGTAGGGTCAGGCGGTGTCCGCCGGACCCCCAGCGGCGGACCTGGTCCTCGTGCCCGCGCATCAGCGCATCCCCCTCAGCCGCGCCGGGCACGAGGACTTCTTAATGGGCACGAGATTCGGTCAAGGCACAAGAAGCGCGTGGAGTCAGCGGACATCGCCGGGACGAACGCGGTAGACGTCCAGCGGGCGCGAGTAGTACTTCGTGGTCTCGCCGACCCACTCCATGCCGAGCCGGGCGGCAGTGGCCTTCGCCCGTTCGTTCGTGGGATGCGTGACGGCGAACAGCTCCACGGCCTCGTGATCGAAGGCCCACTGGATCAGCGCGCGCACCGCCTCCGTCGCGTAGCCGTATCCCCACGACTCCGGGCGCAGGTGCCAGGCCACCTCCACATCCTCCTCGTACGGCGGGAAGAGCCGCAGCTCAGCGCCTCCGATGATCTCCTGCTGCTCGCGATGCACGATCGCCCACCGGCCCAGCGGGTTCGGTAGCTCCGCCCGCTCCCTGATCCACTGCTCCAGAACCTTGTGCATGTCCTCGATGTCGGTGACGTACGGCATCGACGGCACCAGCCAGTCCGTGACCACCGTTGTCCCGTAGACATGGAATGCCTCGACCGCGTCCTCCGGCCTCCAGTCGCGTATCAGCAGGCGTTCGGTGGTCAGAAGCGGAGGAGGCATGGTCCCACGCTAACCCCAACTCGCCCGTTGCGAGCTGTGTGACCAGCTGTTACCTCCGCCGCGACCGGGTGCTCACGCGGGTTCGCCGGCTAGGACGAACCCGCCTGGATCGCGCGGAGGTTGTCCTGCCGGACCGTCGCCTGGTCGGGCTTGAGCACCCGCCGGTCGTAGGTCAGCAGCCCGTTCACCTCGTTTTCGACGTCCGCGAACTGGGTGTAGACCGCGGCGGAAAGACCGTTGTCGCGGATCGTCCGGGTCAGCAGCTCGCTGGTTTCCGTGTAGCGCCGGGTGAGCTTCTCGGGTGAGTCGGTCATCTCGTACGAGTTTGGATGGCCCGGCCACAGGTGGCCTCGCATGACCAGCCCCAAACCGCCGTACTCGCCGTCCACCGACGCACGTGGACTCGACACCTTGGGCGTGCCAGGACCGACGTAGGTGTGGTCGTCGTACAGGTCGCCAGCTCCCGTATCGGGCAGCGAGAAGCAGCAGTTCACCCCACTCGACGCATCGACCAGCCGGGTCGGGTCGTGGCGGCGGACGTCGTCGGCGATGCCGGCGGTGTCGAACTCGCCCCAGCCCTCGTTGAACGGCACCCACACCACGATCGACGGGAAACCGCGCAGCTGGTCGATCATGGCGGACAGTTCGTCGCGGAAGTGGGTCTCGGCCTCCGGGCCGCTTGGTGGTTGCGGGTTCGGCGGTTTGATCTCGGGGCGGGTGGGCAGCGAGGGCATGTCCTGCCACACCAGCAGGCCGAGCCGGTCAGCCCAGTAGTACCAGCGGGCGGGTTCGATCTTGGCGTGCTTGCGGACCATGTTGAACCCGAGGTCCTTGGCCTGTTGCAGGTCGAACCGCAGGGCGTCGTCGGTGGGTGCGGTGTACAGGCCGTCCGGCCAGTAGCCCTGGTCCAGCGGTCCGTGCTGAAAGAGGATCTTGCCGTTGAGCGCCATCCTGGGGCGCCCGTGCACGTCCTTGACCAGGCTGATCGAGCGCATCCCCGCGTAGCTGCCGACCTCGTCCACCGCTTGACCGTCCGGCCCGATCAGGCGTATCCGCAGGTCGTAGAGGTAGGGGTCGCTGGGACTCCACAGCCGTGGGTTCTCGACGGGCAGGCGCACGCTGGTGCCCGCGTCCCCGGTGGCTCTGGCGACTTCACGGCCACCGTCACTGGCCGGAGTGGACAGCACGGCTTCGACCCGCTCATGCGTGACGCCGCTGGTCTGCGGGGTCACGGTGAAGGTGCGGGAGGCTGGGTCGGGGGCGACGTCCACGCGGTCGACGTGGGCGGCGGGCACGGGCTCCAACCACACCGTCTGCCAGATGCCCGAGGACCCGGTGTAGAAGATCCCGCCGGGATGGTTGCGCTGCTTGCCGACCGGCATCGCCGCGCCGTCGTTGCGATCTTCGACGCCGACCACGATCTCCTGCGCGCCGCCGGGGCGGAGCGCGTCGGTGACGTCAACGCTGAACTCCGTGTACCCGCCGGTGTGCGTGGTGACCCGCTTGCCGTTCACCCACACCTGTGCGGTCTGGTCCACCGCGCCGAAATGCAGGATCACGCGCTGACCGTGCCAGTCGGGCGGGACGTCGAACGTGCGCCGGTACCACGCGTGGTCGTCGTGGCGCTGAATCCCGGACAGTGCCGACTCCGGCGGGTATGGCACCAGGATGCGCTCCCGGAGCTGCTGGCCCAGCGGCGGCTCCGTCGATTCGGCGGGCGCGTACTCCCAGACGCCGTTGAGGTTCTGCCAGCGTGGGCGGGTCAGCTGGGGGCGCGGGTAGTCGGGAAGGGCGTTGCCGGGACCGACCTGGTCGGTCCAGGGCGTGGAGATCGGGGGTTTGCGCGGGGTCCATCCGTCGTCACCCGCGGCGGTCGCGGGCAGGCCGACTGCGGTTGTGGCGAGGAAGGTCATCAGGGTTGCCAGGATCGCATGTCGGCGAACCGCTGGAACCAGCCAGTGGGGGAGAGCGCGCACCGCCGGTCACCTCCGGGGATTCGACGTCAAGCGTCACAGTGATCAGCAACGTGGGAATAGTCAACGAAATTCACCCCTCCCGCAACGGGAATTCACCATATTGGGGCTGGTTCGGCGTGTCCGGTGGCGGGACTGCGCCCAAAGGGGTCGGGGGCCGGCGGTTGCCGCCGACCCCCGACTCGTCGAGTGCCCTCTTACTTCCGGCTGATCAGTGACCGCAGGAAGAAAGCGACGTTGGCGGGCCGTTCCGCGAGCCGCCGCATGAAGTACCCGTACCACTCGTCCCCGTAAGGGACGTACACCCGCATCGTCTTGCCCTCGGCGGCCAGTCTGCGCTGCTCCGCCGTGCGAATGCCGTAGAGCATCTGGAACTCGTAGCTGTCCGAGGAACGGCCAGCGCGCTGCGCCAGGTCATCGGCGATCGCGACCAGCCTGGGGTCGTGCGAGGCCACCATCGGGTACCCCGCGCCCGACATGAGGATCTTCAAGCACCGCACGTAGGAGCGGTCGACGTCCTCCTTCTCCTGGAACGCGACTGACGAGGGCTCGGCGTAAGCGCCCTTGCACAGCCGAACGCGGGAGCCCGGCCCGGCAAGGTCGCGGCAGTCCTGCTCGGTGCGCCGCAGGTACGCCTGCAGCACCGCCCCCACCCAGGGGAAATCCGCGCGCAGTTTCGCGAGGATGTCCAGTGTGGAGTCCGTGGTGGTGTGGTCCTCCATGTCGAGAGTGACCGTCGTGCCGGCCGCTTCGGCGGACTCGCAGATCCGCCGCGCGTTGTCCAGCGCGACCTTCTCGCCGTTGCCCGGCAACAGCTGACCGATGGCGGACAGCTTCACCGACGCCTCCGCCCGGCTGGCGAGCCCCGCCGAGCGCAGGCTGCCCAGCAGCCGCTGGTAGGCGCGCACGGTCTCGGTGGCCTGGCCGGTGGCGAGGGTGTCCTCCCCGAGCCGGTCGAGGGTGACGTGCAGGCCCTCGTCGCGCAGGTGTCGGGTGACCCGCAGCGCGTCCTCCTCGGTCGCGCCGGCGACGAAGCGGTCGACCACCGAACGGCTCAACGGGGCGTGCTCGACGACCTGGCGAGCACGGGTGGACCGGGCGGCGGCGAGCAGGATAGTCCGCAACATGACTGATCCTTAGGGTTAGGAGTCCATATTGGCGTTAGGAGCCCTGGACCTCGGGGAACGGGGCGTCGTGGTGGGGCTCAGCCCATGTGCGGGTAGGTGGGGTCCGTCGGGGCGTTGAAGGTTTCCTTGACCGCGCGTGGGCTGGTCCAGCGCAGCAGGTTGAACATCGAGCCCGCCTTGTCGTTGGTGCCGGAGGCCCGGCTGCCGCCGAAGGGCTGGCGGCCGACG
>JBPYFK010000044.1:0-5044 GCA_051984675.1 Pseudonocardiaceae bacterium
GACCGGAGGTCACGCCGCCCAGCGCGCCGGTGACGGCGGCCGGAGCCTCGGCCGGGTTGGGCAGGCCGCCGGAGGCGGCGCCGCTGAGGCTGGCGGCACCGGTTTCCGTGGCGCCCGCGACGGTGGCTGTGACGTTGCCGACCACCGGCACACCGGAGGTGGCCTGGGCCACAGTGCTCGTGACGGTCTCCGCGCCACCAGCCAACGCGGCCGGGGCCTCGCTGGGGGTGGGCAGGTGGCCGGAGGCCGTCTGGCCCAGGGTGGCGGTGACCGTCTCGGCCCCACCGGCCAGCGACGCGGTGACATTGCCCACGACCGGGACACCGGACGTGGCGCTGGCCAGCTGGTTGGCGCCGGTCTCCAGGGCGCCACCGATCGCGGCCGGAGCCTCGCTCGGCGAGGGCAGACCACCCGACAGGGCGCCGGTGCCATTCCCAAGAGCGCCAGCGAAGCTCGCCGCGCCCGGCACGTGGGAGGCGAGCCCCTGCAGCTGCTCGGGGCCATTGCTGAAGCTGCCGGTCACGCTGCTGACCGCCGTGCTGAGGCTGCTGGTCTCGCTGGCGTTATGCACGTCGTTGCCACTGACGACATTCAGCGTGTCGCCGCTAGCCACGTGGTTGTCGTGGATGTCGATCCCGTTGTGCGAGTCCTTTTCCACAAACTTGAAGCCGCGCTCGTCGTGGTCGCCATTCTGGTGGTGATGCCCGTGATCCGGGTGCGGGCCCTTTTGGCCGTGCTCGTGGTCCCCGTTTGCGCTGACGACATTCAGCGTGTCGCCGCTAGCCACGTGGTTGTCGTGGATGTCGATCCCGTTGTGGGAGTCCTTCTCCACGATCTTGACCTGGTGGTCGTGAGCTGGGGGCGGGGCTGGCTGTGGGCCCTTGTGATCGTGGTCCCAGCCTTTGTTGAGCATGCTCGGCTCCATTTATTCGTTGGAATACGGAAAGAAACGGTGGTGCAATGCGTTGACTGCGACGGCGCTCCTGCTGGCAGTCAAATTTCGCTGACTGGGCGTGCAGCCCACGGTCGTCGCCGCACCATCTCCACCGGCGCCCTATTACGCATCAGCGCTGTGGTAGCCAGGAGGTTTGTCTCCCTCACATCCCCGAGCCCCGCACGATCCCACGCGCCCTGCTTCGGGCGGGCCACGAGTTCGCTTAGACGCTCGTGCAGCGTCAGCACTGCGGGCGGGCCGTCCATTCCAGAGTGGCTACCGGGCGCGGCGGGCTCGGGTGCCGGCGAAAGTGCCTTTCCACGCCCGGCCGACAGGTCCTGCTCAGAAGGCAGCATCATCGATGACCTCCTCGAACAGCACATCGGTCGGGAGACGGAGAGTATTGGCGCCGTCACACGCCGGGGTGAATCTAGTGATCGAGTGGATCTCACGCAATCGGGGGTAACCCCTAACGTCAGCCACCCTCGTTAGGGGCTACCCCTAATCCCGTACTTGAGAGCCGAAACTGACACAGGCGACACGGACATCGAAGCGCCCCTCCACTCAACCAGCGCCCAAGGGGATCCGCCGGGAGCGCGCGGAACGCCTCTGGTCTGCCTTTGGGGGAGGTCAGGCAGACCCTCGCACGCCAAACGGCCATCATCTCGTGCGTCTACAACCCGTGGGCCAGCCCTCGCGACATGTCAAGCGCCACACAACCCGAGGAACCACACCCAAGCGCGGGGCAGCAACGCAGCCGGGCGAAGGTTAAGCCGTAGCAGGCAAAACGCTCTGGTCGAGCAGAATGCCGACAGCCACCGACTGGCCTCCCCGCTGAGTGTCGGAGATGTTGTTGTCTGGACTCATTCCAGCATCATTGCCCGCCGATTCCCTTCCCAGCAGCCACAGGGGTAGATATACAGATCATCTCTCCAGCTCCGGAGTGATTCGGGTTCGAACGCGGGCTCGCGGCCGGCGCGGTGATGGGTCGGATCTCCCCGCCGGTCGCAGTTCGGCAATGACAAGGATCGAGACCGTGACGACCACGACCGATGCACCCAGGCAGGAGCTTGTTGCCCAGATACGCCGGCTGCTCCGCGCAGGCATGGCTGACGAATCATTCGCAATCAGCTGGTTTCATGCCCTCATCGACCGATACGGGGCCGAGCCGATCGGCCAGACCCTGGCAGCGCTTACCCACAGCGAAACCCGCGGATCCGCCGGTCAGCCCGACGAGATCCACCGGTGGTAGAAGCACCAGCAGACCTTGCACTCGTAAGCGCAGGGATCGAAGCGGTCAAGCGAAGAGGACTCCCGCCACCGGATGATCCATCCTGTGGGCTCGAATATAGCCGGCGAGGTTGATCGGTTCCGGCGGCCGGGTCTGGGCCTGCGTTGGCGTGATTTGTGCCGAGTTCGGTGCGGCTGTGCTGTATTGAAGTGTCGCAGGTAGACGGTGAGGATTTGGCGGCGGTGTCGTTGGTTGACGATCAGGAGCCTGTCGAGTAGTTCGCGGCGAAGGGTTCCGATCAGTCGTTCGCAGATCGCGTTCGCCTGCGGGGCTTGGGGCGGGCTGGTAAGGATCCGGATGTCGGCAGCGGCGAAGACCGCGTCAAAGGCCTTGGTGAACCGGGAGTCGCGGTCCCGGAGAAGGAAGTTCACCGTGTCGGCGTGATCGCCGAGTTCCATGAGCAGGTTGCGGGCGGCTTGCACGGTCCGACCCGTATCTCGCGGGTTGGCGCAAACGTGTTGTACCGACACTTGGCCACATAGCCATCCAAATGATTTCCAAAGGGGCAGTAGACCGCGCTGTTCATAGCTGGATCGCCGACGAACTCAGCAAATCCACAGTGAAGAACAGCCTTGCTGTATTGGTCAGGGTCATGGAGAAGGCACTACGCGACGGCATCATTGATCGCAATCCTGCGCGGATCACCGGATGGCACCGCAAATGCGCCAGGCACGAAGATGAAATCGACGATCCTCGTTCGCTGGCGCTACCCAGTTGAGAGGCTCTACAGCGCCTTGCCAAGGCCCTGGTAGCCAACTCTTCGAACAAATACGAAGGATGGGGCGACGTGGTCATCTTCGCCGCCTGCACGGCGGCGCGCATCGGCGAAGTCTCCGGCTGCCGCGTCAAGGACGTCGACACCACCGAATGGAAATGGCAGGTCCGACGCCAGACGACCACGTCGCCCGGGGGACTCGTGGACAAGACAGATCAGCATTGGTGGCCGAGTTTCGGCACCGCACACGGTGAATCTCATCAGGAGCGACGGCACGAGGCGTCACCGTCGTACAACCGGGGCCACGTGTGTAGAGGTCGGGTCCTGTCCGCGACGTACTGGAACCGGCCGACTGGGGCGATACCGGCGTTGATCACGTTCGTGGCTGTCCTCCGGAACGAGGCCGCAGGGAGTCACGCTCCGCGTCGGCATTGTCCTGGGTTTCGCTGCGATATATCCCACACCTGCGGCGGGCCGCAAATAGTTGTTCCCGTCAACCAATATTGTTAGCTTAGCATGGCTAACTTTGTGCTTGGACCTGTTTGAGAGGGGTGGACGTGCGGTCTGCGCAGCACGCGGGGGTGGGGGAGCGACGTCCGCAACCGACAGCGCTAGACACCGGCACCAGGGAGAGGGGGGTGCGGTCGGTCGACGAACTGGGTCCGCGCTACAAGTGGATCGCGTTGTCGAACACCACGCTGGGCATGTTGATGGCCACCATCAACTCGTCCATCGTGTTGATCGCACTGCCGGACATCTTCCGAGGCATCTCGATCAACCCGTTGGCGCCGGCGAACACCAGTTACCTGCTGTGGATGATCATGGGTTTTCTGGTTGTCACTGCGGTGCTGGTGGTCGGTTTCGGCCGGCTCGGCGATATGTACGGCCGGGTCCGGATGTACAACCTGGGCTTCGCCGTCTTCGCCATTTCCTCAGTGCTGCTGGCGGCAACGTGGACGACCGGTGATTCCGCAGCGTTGTGGCTGATCGGGTGGCGGATCGTGCAGGGTGTTGGGGGCGCCTTTTTGATGGCGAACTCCTCGGCGATCCTGACCGATGCGTTCCCCGCGCGGCAGCGTGGTCTCGCGCTCGGCATCAACGGGGTCGCCGCGATCGCGGGTTCCTTCCTCGGGCTGCTGATCGGCGGACTGCTCGGACCGGTCAACTGGCACCTGGTGTTCCTGGTGTCGGTGCCGTTCGGCGTGTTCGGAACGATCTGGGCCTACCTCAAGCTGCACGACACCAGCCCGCGGACGAAGGCCAGGATGGACTGGTGGGGCAACATCACCTTTGCTGTCGGGTTGATCGCCGTGCTGGTCGGCATCACCTACGGCATCCAGCCCTACGGCGGCCATGTGATGGGCTGGACCAGCCCGCTGGTGCTCGGCTGCCTCATCGGCGGCGTGATCGTGCTGATCATCTTCGGCCTCATCGAGGCCAAGGTCGCGAACCCGCTGTTCAACCTAGCGCTGTTCCGGAACCGGGCATTCTCCTTCGGTAACCTGGCCAACCTGCTGGCCTCGCTTGGCCGTGGTGGCTTGCAGTTCGTGCTGATCATCTGGCTGCAGGGGATCTGGTTACCCCAGCACGGGTACAGCTTCGAGCAGACGCCGCTGTGGGCCGGCATCTACATGCTGCCGCTGACTATCGGCTTCCTGGTCTCTGCGCCGCTGTCCGGGGTGCTGTCGGATCGCGCCGGTGCGCGGTGGTTCACCACGGGCGGCATGGTGCTCGCCGCGATCAGCTTCGTGCTGCTGGAAATGCTGCCGGTCAACTTCGACTACTGGTCATTCGCCGCCCTGCTGGTGCTCAACGGGGTCGGCATGGGGCTGTTTTCTTCCCCGAACCGGGCCGAGGTGATGAACAGTCTGCCGCCCAACGAACGTGGCGCAGGTGCGGGTATGACGGCGACGTTCCAGAACGCCGCGATGGTGTTGTCCATCGGGTTCTTTTTCAGCTTGATGATCAGCGGGCTGTCCACCCATCTGCCGTCGGTCCTGGAACAGGGGCTGGTCGCGCACAGCGTGTCTCCCGCGCACGCACGCCAGGTGGCCGCGCTGCCGCCGGTCGGCGTGCTGTTCGCCGCCTTCCTCGGCTACAATCC
>JBPYFK010000045.1:0-120945 GCA_051984675.1 Pseudonocardiaceae bacterium
TCTTCGACCTGCGCCCGGCGGCGATCATCCGCGACCTGGACCTGCTGCGGCCGATCTACGCGCAGACCGCGGCCTACGGCCACTTCGGTCGCGGTGACGTGGACCTGCCGTGGGAACGCACGGACCGCGTCGACGAGCTCAAGCGCGCCGCCAACCTCTGACGACCGTCAGCCTGGGGTTCCGCCCGGGCTCGGGGCCTTGCCGCATGCCGGCAAGGCCCCGTGATTCGCTCACGTGCCGGGAAATCCGTGCTGCCGCCAGGCTTCGTACACCGCGACGGCGGCGGAGTTCGCGAGGTTCAGCGACCGCATCCCAGGCACCATGGGCAGGCGTGCCCGTGCGGTGACGAGGTCGGAGTCGAGCACCTCCGGCGGCAGCCCGACCGATTCCGGGCCGAACAGGAGGATGTCGCCGGGCTTGTAGTCGACGGCGGTGTAGAGCTCGTCGGCGGAGGCGGTGAACGCGATCACGCGTGCACGGTCCAGCTGGGTCCAGGCCGTTTCCAGGTCGTCATGCACGTGGAGTGCGAAGCGGTCGCTGTAGTCCACGCCCGCGCGACGCAGCCGCGCGTCATCCACTTCGAACCCCATCGGCCTGATCAGGTGCAGCCCGCAGCCCGCCCCTGCGGCCATGCGCAGGGCGTTTCCGGTGTTGCCCGGGATCTCGGGGTGGTAGAAGACGACGTGAAACACGGGGTTCTCTTTCAGATTCGTCGGCGGCGATACGCGGACCAGCAAGCAGGCCAGCAGTACGAATCGTAGCGACGGCGTGATCCGATCGGGTGACAGCGACGACGGTTCCGTTTGGGTTCCGTACCTGACGGTTCCCTTCCCATGGTGCCGCCGCATCCCCGCGAACGCGGCGGCAGCGCCGGTCGGTCCGGGGACTCTGGTAGAGAAGTGTCCATGGCGAGTGCGGGAACGTCCTCCAAGAAGGGACGCAAGAAGGCGCAGCGGCAGGCGGCCGCGACGCTTCCGGTGGCCCGCGTCGTCGTGGACATGTCGCTCGCGCACCTGGACCGGCCCTTCGACTACCTCATCCCGGACCGGCTGGACGAGGCCGCCGTACCGGGGTGCCGGCTGCGCGTGCGCTTCGCCGGCCAGCTCGTCGACGGTTTCCTGCTGGAGCGGGTGGAGTCCTCGGACTTCCAGGGCAAGCTGGCGTGGATCGAGCGGGTGGTGTCGTCCGAGCCGGTGCTGACCCCGTACCTGCACGACCTCGCCCGAAGTGTCGCGGACCGCTACGGCGGCACGCTGGCGGACGTGCTTCGCCTCGCGATTCCTCCCCGTCACGCCCGTGCGGAGGCGGAATCCGCGCGGGAACCCGCCCCGGTACCGCCACCGCCGCCCGTCGAGGGATGGGCGCGCTACCAGCACGGCCGGGCGTTGCTGGACGCCGTGTACGAAGGGAAGCCCGCGCGGGCCGTGTGGCAGGCGCTGCCGGGGGAGGACTGGCCGGACCGGCTGGCCGAAGCGGCCGCCTCCGCCGCCGCTGCCGGCCGGGGCGCCGTGATCGTCGTCCCGGACTACCGGGACGTCGCGCGGCTGCAGGCCGCCTGCGCCGACCGGGTCGGCGCGCGGGGCGTGGTGGCATTGGAGGCGGAACTGGGGCCCGCGGAGCGCTACCGCCGATGGCTTGCGGTGTTGCGCGGGGTCGTGCGGGTGGTCGTGGGAACCCGGGCCGCGATGTTCGCGCCGGTGCGGGACCTCGGGCTCGCCGTGGTGTGGGATGACGGCGACAGCCTGCACTCCGACCAGCGCGCTCCCTACCCGCACGCACGTGACGTCCTGACCCACCGCGCGCACACGGCCGGTTCCGCGCTGATCGTCGCGGGGTTCGCCCGGACCGCCGAATCCGCGCTGCTGGTCGAGTCCGGCTGGGCGCGGGAAGTCGTCGCGCCCCGTGCGGAGGTGCGAGCTGCCGCACCGAGGGTCACCGCGATCGGTGAAGACGACACCCAGCTCGCTCGTGACCCCGCCGCTCAGTCGGCGCGGCTACCGTCGGTGGCGTTCCAGGCCGCGCGGGCCGCTTTGACCGGGGGCGCCCCCGTGCTGGTCCAGGTCCCTCGCCGGGGTTACGTACCCGCGCTGGCCTGCGGCGACTGCAGGGAGCGGGCTCAGTGCCGGCACTGCGCCGGCCCGCTGGCGCTGCCCGGGACGTCCCCGGAAGGAGCGCCGAAGCCGGCAGTGTGCCGGTGGTGCGGGGCGAGCGAAGCCGGGTTCCGGTGCCCGAACTGCGGCTCGCGCCGGTTACGCGCCATCGCGGTCGGGGCCGGTCGTACGGCGGAGGAGCTGGGGCGGGCCTTCACCGGCGTCCCGGTACGCACGTCCGGTGCGGGTGAGGTGCTTGCCGCCGTGCCGGCGAAGCCGGCGCTGATCGTCGCGACGCCGGGAGCGGAGCCGGTCGCCGAAGGCGGTTACGGCGCAGCGCTGCTGCTGGACGGGCGAGCGTTGCTCGCCCGGGCCGAGCTGCGCTCGGCGGAGAACGCGCTGCGCCGCTGGTTCGGCGCAGCGGCGCTGGTGCGGTCGGCCGGCAACGGCGGGCGCGTGGTGGTCATGGCCGATTCGGGGCTGCAGCCGGTGCAGGCGCTGGTCCGGTGGGACCCCGCGTGGTTCGCGTCGAGGGAGCTGGCCAGCCGAACCGAGCTCGGGTTCCCACCCGCGACCCGCGTCGCGGCCGTCGACGGCTCCCCGAACGCCGTGATGGACCTGCTGGACGCCGTGGCACTGCCGGGCGGCGGCGAGGTGCTCGGACCGGTGCCGCTGGGTGAGGTCGATGAGGACGGCAACGCCGAGCGTGAGCGGGCGCTGCTGCGCGTTCCCCGCTCCGAAGGGCGCTCTCTCGCGCGGGCACTGCACGAAGCGCAGGCCGCGCGCATGATGCGACGCGCGACCGAGCCGGTGCGTGTCCAGCTTGACCCGCTCGAACTGCTGTGACCCTGTCTCAGTCTGCTGTGACCAGTCTCAGGCGGGTTCGGGCTCAGCGGCTGGCCTCGTCACGGCCGTGCACGTGGGCCGGCGGGTGCGTGGCCTCCACGGCGGTGAACGTTTCCAGGATCTTGTAGGTGTGCCGGGCTCCCTTGGGAACCATCCAGGAGTCGCCCGGCTCCAGCCGCACCGTCTGCCCTTCGCAGTGCAGCTCAGCCCGCCCGCTGACGACGTAGCCGACGGTCTCGTACTGCCGAACCACCTCCTGCTTCACGACGGAGGGCGGCTCCTCCCGCCACAGCCGCATGCTGACGCCGATCCCCTCCGCGAGGTAGAACTGCCCCTGCGGGCCCCGCGGCGAGTGACTACTGTCGATCTTGACGACGGTGGTGTCGCTGGTGGTCTCACTCATCGCGCACCTCCTGGCGTGAGACGGGTCTTCAACCCCTCATAGTCCCGCACCAGAGGCGTCCGCGCTGGCCCCTCTCGGCTCAGTACGGGCGCGCCCGGCCCGCGAAGCGGTCGGCCAACCGCACCTGGGTGCCAGCCGGGAAGGTGATGTGGCTCGGGTCGCCGGCTGAGGTGTAGCGCAGCGACGGGTTGGCGTCCAGTTTGTCCAGCCACGCCGTCGAGCCGTACTCCGCTTCCTGCCCGGTGGGGCCGTCGGACCGGATGCGCGGAACTCCGCTCGGGTCGAAGTCGGCGGAGAACGGGGACGGAGCCGGGTTCGAACCGACCAGCAGTGCCGCGTCGTGCTGGTAGGTCGCGCCGTCCGCGCTACCGGTCAGCGCGAGTTGCTTGTCGTTGGGCTGCACACCGTCCGGCAGCGCCATAGTGCGTACCGGTATCCCGGGGAGCGCGCCGGCGATCATCTGCTGCTCGTCGGCGAGTTCGTGCTGGGTCCCCTCCGACGTCTGGTCGCCGAGGTTGGCGTGGTCGGCGGTGTGGTTACCGACCTCGAAGCCGTGATCATGCAACCAGCGCAGCGCGGTGTGCCCGTCGGGTTCTCCGAAGGCGGGCTTGTTCACGTAGAACGACGCGACCGGTCGAAACCCGGGATGCTTCGCCGCGACGTCGAGCAGGATCTGCACGGCGGTGTCCGGTGCCGGATTCCCGTTGGCGTCCAACGAGAATTGGGACGTCAACCCATCGTCGAAGGTGAGCACCACCGGATGCGTTCCCGCCGGGATGTCAATGTGGCCGGTGGCGTAGTCCTCGGTCGTGATCGGAACGTAATTCTCCCGTGTCAGCCGCTCCAGTTCCGCACGGAAATCCTCCGGCGTGCGCTCGTAGACGCTGCTGGGGTTGCGGGTGATCCCGTGGTACATCAGCACAGGGATCTCCCCAAGTTCGTTCGCCCCAACGGAATTCGGCGGTGGTGGTGGCGGCGGTGGCGGTGGGATGGCCACGGCTGGCCGCCCCTGCGGCTGTGGTGGCGTCGCACTTTCCGCCTTGTCGTGGGAAGTTCCACAACCGGTCATCAGTACCAGTGCCGTTGCTGCGATGAGCCCAGTGGTTCGGCTGATGGGGTAACGGGCGCGAAGGCGATGCTTCAGCAGGGTCATACCCTCCGCACTTTACGACGCGTGGGGCGAGATTTGGTTACTCCAAGCCGGTAATTGATCTTGATCGATCTCAGCTGGCAGAGTGGTCACCGGGAGTGTCCTTGGCCCGCGATCGGGGAGGCCAACGTGGTCGAGTCGGCATCTGGCGACAGCCAGTCAGGTTTACCGGGTCCACGCTCAGCGGGCTCGCGTCTTTTCGGTCTGGTCGCCGCGCTGAACTGGCGAAATCCATGGGTGAAGGCGTCGGTTCCCGCTGCGGCCGTGATTTTTGTGTGCCTGGGGATCTGGACGCTGAACGCATTGTCCACATCGGATATCCAGGTCGAGGGGCTGCCGGGGCACGCGATCACGCCCGCGACGGCGTCCGGCGGTGTCATCCAGGTGCGCACGGAGCCGGACTCGGACACCCGCGTGCTCGTCGACGGCAAGCCGGTCGCGGTCCAGCAGAATCGCGACACGCTGCTGGTCCGGCCGCCATGGCTGCCCGACGGTGCTCACGAACTCCGCGTGTCAGTCCCTTCCGCGATCCCGTTCTTCGGGGATCGCAGTGTCGTCCAACCGTTCACAGTGGACGCAACCCCTCCCGTGCTGCGAACCGAGCCGTCGATCCACGTGCAGCGGTTCACCGACCCGGTGACGATCTCCGGCACGGCTGGTGACGCGGCACAGGTCGTCGTGGGAGGACGGCTGGTGAAACCCGACCCCAAGGGGGCGTTCTCGGCCACCGTGCCGAACCCGCCGGCCACGATCGACGTCGTCGCCACCGACGCGGCCGGCAACCGATCCACGGCCTCCGTCGCGGTGAAGGCGCTGCACCCACCGACGCGCGGCGTGCACATGACCGGCCTGGCCTGGTCGGCCCCCGAGTTGCGGGAGCCAGTGCTGCAGATGGCGCGGGAAAAGCGGATCGACACCGTCGAACTCGACATCAAGGACGAGGACGGCGAGATCCCGTACGACTCCAAGCTGCCCATGCCCAACCAGATCGGCGCGGTCAAGAACTACTACAACGCCCGGCAGGTCATCGACCAGTTGCACGGCATGGGCGTGCGTGTGGTGGGACGCCTGGTCGCGTTCCGGGACCCGGCTCTCGGTGGGGCGTCCTGGCAGTCCGGCCACCCCGAGCGCGTGGTGCAGACGCCGGACGGTGGTCCCTACGGCGGCGGGGGCTACGGCACGGCGTCGTTCACCAACTTCGCCGACCCGGCGGTGCGTCAGTACAACGTCGACATCGCCACCGAAGCGGCGAGCCTGGGCTTCGACGACATCCTGTACGACTACGTGCGGCGGCCAGACGGTCCCATTGACAGCATGCGGTTCCCCGGGCTGACGACCACGCCGGAGCGCGGCATCGCGGACTTTGTCGACCAGACCCGAACCCCGGTTCGCGCGCACGGGGCGTTCCTGGGCGCGTCGGTGTTCGGGATCTCGTTCACCCGGCCGACGGAGATCGCGCAGGACATCCCCGCGATCGCCGCGCACGCCGACTACGTCGCGCCCATGGTGTACCCCTCGCACTGGGGACCCGGGGAATACGGCATCGGGAACCCCAACGACCAGCCGTACGAGATCGTGCGCCGCTCGCTCGTGGACGGCCGCAAGGCCGTCGAGGGCTCCGACGCGCAGGTCATCCCGTGGTTGCAGGACTTCAGCCTCGGCGCGAACTACGGTCCCGGGGAGGTGGCGGCCCAGATCTCGGCGGCGCGTGACGACGGGCTCACGTCGTTCCTGCTCTGGGACCCCAACTGCCGCTACCACGCGGAGGCGCTTCCGAGTGGTGGTTGATCTGCCTGGGTAATTGATTGGCGGAGGGCGGCGCCGGCGCATATCCGCGCGATCACGCTCGAATTTCGCAGATATAACCGAAATGGGGTTGTGATCAAAGAGCTTCGGGTCCTAATGTTCGCCGTCACAACACCCTTCCCATTCTCCCCAGTGGCAAGGGATAGGCCCAGCGGAAATGGAGGCGAGCCGACCGCTTTGCCGGTCGGACACCGGCGTGACGGTTTCCGGGCGGGCCGTAGCCGTCGCGCCGCCATTCGGGTCGCGATGAAGGGCGGTGGTATGACAGCTGACCGAGGTAGAGGTGGCGGTGCCGTCGCCGGGTCTCAGGGGCGGCGGCACCGCCACCCGCATGTCACCCAGGAACTAGACTGGCTGGTCGAGATTCACGTACGACGAGACTGACGAACGACTAGGGGAGCTCGCGTGACCGTCCAGCCGATCAGGCTTTTCGGAGATCCGGTGCTGCGGTCCCGCGCGGACGAGGTGGTGGATTTCGACAAGGAGCTGCGCAGCCTGGTACGTGACCTCTGGGACACCATGGAGTCGCAGGGCGGAGCGGGGTTGGCCGCTCCCCAGCTCGGCGTGGGCCTGCGGGTGTTCACGTACCACTGCGACGGCTTCGCCGGTCACCTGGTCAACCCGACCTTCGACGTCGTCGGCGACGACGTGCAGGACGGGGATGAGGGGTGCCTGTCGATCCCGGGGATGTCCTGGAACTGCCGGCGCTACCTCAACGTCATCGCCAAGGGCTGGAACCTGCACGGGGAACCGGTCGAGGTGGAGGGGACGCGCCTGCTGGCTCGCTGCCTCCAGCACGAGATCGATCACCTCGACGGGGTGCTGTTCGTCGACCGGCTGGACGAGGCCACCCGCAAGCGCGCGTTGGCCGAGATCCGGCAGTCGGACTGGTTCAACGGCCACACTCCGGTGGTCAAGGAAGACCCGCACTCCCTGTTCAGAAGGGGCCGTTGAGGTGCGTGTGGTGTTCGCGGGCACACCGCAGCCCGCTGTGCCGGCACTGCGGGCGCTGATCGCCTCACCGCGTCACGACGTCGTCGCCGTGATCACCCGCCCGGATGCCCCGTCGGGGCGCGGGCGCAAGCTTGTGCGCTCGCCGGTGGGGGCGGTGGCTGACGAGCACGGCCTGGAGGTCCTGACCCCGCAGCGCGTGTCCGACCCGGCGTTCCTGTCCCGGCTGCGCGAACTCGCGCCGGACGCCTGCCCGGTCGTGGCCTACGGGGCGTTGCTCCGCGAGGAGACGCTGGCCGTGCCCGAGCACGGGTGGATCAACCTGCACTTCTCCGTGCTGCCGGCCTGGCGCGGAGCCGCGCCGGTGCAGGCGGCCATCCGGCACGGCGACGAGATCACCGGTGCGAGCACCTTCCGCATCGTGCGGGAGCTGGATGCGGGGCCGGTGTACGGGGTGGTGACGGAGTCCATCCGGCCCACCGACACCGCCGGCGACCTGCTGGATCGGCTCGCGGTATCGGGTGCTGACCTGCTGGTGGCGACGTTGGACGGGATCGAGGACGGCACGGTCCAAGCGCGGGAGCAGCCCGCCGACGGCGCCAGCTACGCGGCGAAGGTCACCGTTGAGGACGCCAAGGTGGACTTCGGCGAGCCGGCGTTGGCCGTGGACCGGCTGATCCGGTCGGTGACCCCGGAGCCAGGGGCATGGGCGGAGTATCAGGGCGCGCGGATCAAACTCGGCCCGGTGTCTGTTGTGGACCCTGGTGTGGAGGACGACGCGTTGCCACCCGGAGAGCTGCGCATCGAGCGGAAGCGCGTGCTCGTGGGTACCGCGACGAATCCGGTGCGGTTGGGCGAAGTGCAGGCTCCCGGCAAGAAGCGGATGCCGGCGACGGACTGGGCACGGGGTGCCCGCATCGAGCAAGGAGAGCGGCTGCGGTGAACAACGAGCGCGCACGGCGGGACGGGCGTCGAAACGCCTCCCGCCGGGATGACCGCCGACGCAGTGACGACCGCCGTAGCGGTGACCGCCGCCGCAGTGACGACCGCCGTGGCGACGACCGCCGTGGCGACAAGGACCCGGCCCGCCTCGCCGCTTGGGAAACGTTGCGTGCTGTTCAGCAGCGGGACGCGTACGCGAACCTGGTGCTGCCGGGGCTGCTGCGGCAGCGCCGGATCAGCGGTCGGGACGCCGGCCTGGCCACCGAGCTCGCCTACGGCGCGTGCCGGGCGAGGCGGCTGCTCGACACGGTGCTCGCCGCGTGCAGCTCGCGCCCACTGTCCGAAGTGGACCCCGAGCTGCTCGATGCGCTCCGGCTCGGCGCGTACCAGCTGCTGCGGACGCGGGTTCCGACCCACGCGGCTGTGACGTCCACTGTGGATCTCGTGGCCGCCGAGTGCGGCCGGCATCTGGTGGGTTTCGCCAACGCCGTGCTGCGCAAGGTCGCCAGCGAGGACGAGGAGGGTTGGGTGCGCCAGCTCGCGCCCGACCGCGCCGAGGACCCGGTCGGGCACCTCGCGTTTCGCTGCGCCCACCCGCGCTGGATCGCGCAGGCGTTCGCCGACGCTCTGGGATCGACCGGAGAGGAACTGGAGGCGGCGCTCACCGCTGACGACGCTCGACCGGCGGTGCACCTGGTAGCCCGGCCGGGCGAGATCAGCGCGGCGGAACTCGCCGCGATCACCGGCGGGGACGAGGCGCCGTACTCGCCCTACGGGGTACACCTCGAAACCGGTGCTGGTGACCCTGGTGACCTGGAGCCAGTGAAGGAGGGTTTTGCCGCCGTCCAGGACGAGGGCAGTCAGCTCACCGCTCTCGCGGTGACCCGCATCCTGCTGGAGGGCTCGGACCTGCGGTGGCTCGACCTGTGTGCGGGGCCCGGGGGCAAGGCCAACCTGCTGGGCGCGCTGGCGACGCTCAACGGCGGAACGTTGGACGCGGTTGAGCAGGCACCACACCGGGCGGAGATGGTGCGCCGGAGCACCGAGGGCCTGTCCGTTCACGTGCACGTCACTGACGGTCGCGAGCCGGGCCTGGAACCAGGCTTCGACCGGGTGCTGGTGGACGCGCCGTGCACTGGGCTCGGCGCGCTTCGGCGCCGACCCGAGGCGCGGTGGCGGCGCAGCCCCTCGGACGTGCCGGACCTGGCGCGCCTGCAACGCGAGCTGCTGCTTTCGGCGGTCGACCTGACCAGGCCGGGCGGGGTCGTCGGCTACGTCGTGTGCTCACCGCACCTGGCCGAAACCGAGGGCGTCGTGGCCGATGTGGCCCGCCGCCGGCACGTCGACGTTCTCGACGCGCGGGACTACTTCCCCGACGTGCCGCATCTCGGTGACGGCCCGTATGTGCAGCTCTGGCCACATCGGCACGGCACGGACGCGATGTTCTGCGCCCTGCTCCGGGTGAGGTAGCCAGCGAAATGAGGTAGGGACCAGGTATGTCCTCTATTCCTGTTGACGTCGCTCGCACCGGAGAGCACCAGTTCGTCGCCACCAACGGGCGCGGCGGTGAGGTGAGCATCGGCCGGGACGGCGCGCCGCACGCCTTCACACCCGGTGAGCTGCTCCTCGCCGCGATCGCCGGATGCTCCGCTTTGACCAGCGAGAACCTGCTGACCCGCCGGTTGGGGGCGGGAGCGGCACTGGGCGTGCACGCCGACCGCACCAAGGACGCGGACGACCCGAACACGTTCTCGTCCGTACGGGTGTCGTTCGACGTCGACCTGTCGAAGGTGGACGACCCAGGTGAGCGGGAGAAGCTCGTGAACGCGGTCCACCGGGCGATCGAACGTGCGTGCACGGTCAGCCGGAGCGTCGAGCGCGGTACGCCGATCCATGTGGAGCTGCCGGCTTCCGCCCAACCACCGGGTCCAGCCCAACCACAGGGTCCGGCTCAGGAGTAGCGCCGGTACCGTTGAGTAACGCCGCTGACGAGGCTGTGCGGGCGGAGATTTACACTCGCGCATGTGTCGAACCAGCCGATGATCGCGCCTTCCATCCTGTCCGCTGACTTCGCCCGCCTGGCCGAGGAGATGGCCGCCGTGCGCGGGGCTCCTGGCAAGGGGGCGGACTGGCTGCACGTGGATGTCATGGACGCGCACTTCGTGCCGAACCTGACCTTGGGCCTGCCGGTGGTGGAGTCGCTGCTGAAGGTGACCGACATCCCGGTGGACTGCCACCTGATGATCGAGGACCCGGACCGGTGGGCGCCCGGCTACGCCGAGGCCGGTTCCTACAACGTGACCGTGCACGTCGAGGCCGCGCGCGAGCCGGTCATGCTCGCCAAGAACCTGCGCGCGGCCGGCGCGAAGGCCGGCTTGTCGATCAAGCCGGGCACTCCGCTGGAGCCGTACGTCGAGCTGCTCAAGCACTACGACACGCTGCTGGTGATGTCGGTCGAGCCGGGTTTTGGCGGCCAGAAGTTCATCGCGGACGTGCTCAGCAAGGTGCGCACCGCCCGGAAGCTGGTGGACACCGGACACCTCAACCTCGTCGTCGAGATCGACGGCGGCATCAACGCCGACACCATCGAGCAGGCGGCGGAGGCCGGCGTGGACTGCTTCGTGGCGGGGTCCGCCGTCTACGGCGCCGAGGACCCGGCGCGGGCTGTCGAGGGGCTGCGGGAGCAGGCTGCTCCGCCCTTCGCGCACGCGCATCACCAGTGATGACCACCACCAGCGCGGCGTCAACGCCGGAGACGTCTCCGGCGGAGGTCGCCGCGATGCGCACCGCGATCGACGCGAGCGAGCAGGTGCGCGGCACGACGAGCCCGAATCCGCCGGTGGGGTGCGTGGTGCTGGACGCCGACGGCGAGGTGGTCGGAGTCGGTGCTACTGAGCCGCCCGGCGGGCCGCACGCGGAGGTCGTCGCACTGCGCACGGCGGGAAGTCGGGCGCGCGGTGGTTGCGCGGTGGTGACGCTGGAGCCGTGCGCGCATACCGGCCGGACCCCGCCGTGCGCCGAGGCGCTGCTGAACGCCGGGGTGGCTCGCGTCGTGTACGCGGTGGGCGACCCCACTCCGGCCGCCCAAGGCGGCGCGAGCGTGCTGCGCGACGCCGGCATTGACGTCCACAGTGGACTTCTGGAGGGCGAGGTCGCCCGCGGGCCGCTGCGCGCGTGGCTGCACTTCGCCCGTACCGGTCGACCCCACGTGACGTGGAAGTACGCGGCCACCCTGGACGGCCGGTCGGCGGCGGCCGACGGCACCAGCAAGTGGATCAGCTCCGAACCCTCCCGGGCCGAGGTGCACCGGCTCCGGGAGCGCATGGACGCGATCCTGGCGGGCACCGGCACGGTCCTGGCCGACGACCCGCAGCTGACCGCTCGGACGTCGGAGGGGGTGCTCGCCGCCAGGCAGCCGCTGCGTGTCGTTGTCGGCGACGCCGAGATCCCGACCACAGCGCGCGTCCTCGACGGCGCCGCCGAGACGGTCCAGCTGCCCGGCGGGGACGTCGACGCGGTGCTACGCGAGCTGGCGCAGCGTGCCGCGGTGGACGTGCTGCTCGAAGGCGGTCCGCAGCTGGCCGGCGCGTTCCTCCGGGCCGGGCGCATCGACCGGGTCTTGGCCTACATCGCTCCGATGCTGCTGGGGTCCGGCGCGACCGCGCTGGGCGAAGCGGGTGTGACGAGCATTTCCCAGGCGTGGCGCTGGGAGATCGAGGAGACGAGGATGAGCGGTGCCGACGTACGCATCAGCGCGGTACCCGCGCCTAGAGTCGGTACGGACAGGTAGGGAGACACTCGTGTTCACCGGGATCGTCGAGGAACTCGGCACGATCACCGCGGTCGAGCGGCTGGACGACGGCGCTCGGCTGGCGATCAGCGGTGAGGTGGTGACCTCGGACGCCGGCCACGGGGATTCGATCTCGGTCAACGGCGTGTGCCTGACGGTGGTCGAGGTCGGCGGCGGCGCGTTCACCGTGGATGTCGTCCAGGAGACGTTGCGCCGCTCCACGCTGGGCGCGTTGGGGATCGGCAGCAAGGTCAACCTGGAGCGCGCGATGGCCCTCGGGGACCGGCTCGGCGGGCACATCGTGCAGGGCCACGTGGACGGCACCGGCGAGCTGGTCTCCGCCGACGCCGACGGACTGACCCGGTTCAGGATGCCGCGGGACCTCGCCCACTACCTGGTGGAGAAGGGTTCGATCACGGTCGACGGCGTCTCACTGACCGTGGTGGAGGCCGGCACCGAGGAGTTCACGGTCGCGCTGATTCCCACTACTCGGGAACTGACCACGCTCGGCCGTCTGCACCCCGGTGACCAGGTCAACCTGGAGGTGGACGTGCTGGCCAAGCACCTGGAGCGGCTCGCGGCGCCGCAGTTGACCAACGTCACTCGTGGCCTGGTCGGACGTCAGGGGGACAATGGCGACATCCCCACGGGCCCGTAAGGAAGGGCAGACGGTGAGCACAAAGCAGTTCGACGACATCGAGCGCGCACTGGCGGACATCGCGGCTGGTCGGCCGGTGGTCGTCGTGGACGACGAAGACCGGGAGAACGAGGGCGACCTGATCTTCGCCGCGGAGAAGGCCACCCCCGAGTTGGTGGCGTTCATGGTCCGTTACACGTCGGGCTACATCTGTGTCGCGCTCACCGGGGACGACTGTGACCGGCTGGACCTGCCGCCGATGTACCACGCGAACCAGGACCGCCGGGGTACCGCCTACACCGTGACGGTCGATGCCGCCGAAGGCGTGACCACCGGCATCTCCGCCAGCGACCGCGCCCGCACCCTCCAGGTCCTGGCCGCCTCCGACAGCGCCGCGAAGGACCTTGTGCGCCCGGGTCACGTCGTTCCGTTACGTGCCCGGGACGGCGGCGTGCTTCGCCGCCCGGGGCACACCGAGGCTTCGGTGGACCTCGCCCGGCTGGCCGGGCTGCGCCCGGCGGGCGCGCTCTGCGAGATCGTCAGCCAGAAGAGCGACGGCGATATGGCTCGGCGGGACGAGCTGGAGGTCTTCGCCGACGAGCACGACCTGGCGCTGATCACCATCGCGGACCTGATCGCCTACCGGCGCCGCTTCGAGAAGCAGGTGGAGCGGGTCGCGGAAGCGCGCATCCCCACCGCCCACGGCACCTTCCGCACGATCGGATACGACAGCCTGCTCGACGGCATCGAGCACCTCGCCATGGTCTACGGCGACATCGGCGACGGCGAGGACATCCTCGTGCGCGTGCACTCCGAGTGCCTGACCGGGGACGTCCTGGGCTCGCTGCGCTGCGACTGCGGTCCGCAGCTGGATGCCGCGCTGCAGAAGGTCGCCGAGGTCGGTCGGGGTGTGGTGCTCTACATGCGCGGGCACGAGGGCCGGGGCATCGGGTTGATGCACAAGCTGCAGGCGTACCAGCTGCAGGACGACGGCGCGGACACGGTGGAAGCGAACCTTGCGCTGGGCATGCCGGTGGACGGCCGGGACTACGGCCAGGGCGCGCAGATCCTCTGCGACCTGGGTATCCGCTCGATGCGGCTGCTGACCAACAACCCGGCCAAGCGGGTCGGCCTGGAAGGCTACGGCCTGCGGATCACCGGCCGCGAGCCGCTCCCGATCCGGCCGAACGAGGAGAACCTGCGCTACCTGCGTACCAAGCGGGACCGGATGGGCCATGAACTGCACCACCTCGACGAGAGCGGGTGGGACGGCGACGCGGCCAGCGGCGAGGGGGTGACGGCGTGAGCGGCGAAGGGCGACCGGAGGTCGCGGTCCCGAAGGCGGACGGGCTTCGGGTGGGCATCGCCGCCATCCGCTGGCACGAGCGCATCACCGACCAGTTGCTCAAGCGCGCGCTGGAAGCGGTCCGGGCCTCGGGCGTGCTGGAGCCGACCGTCGCGCGCGTGCCCGGGTCGGTCGAGTTGCCGGTGGTGTGCCAGGAACTGGCGCGCCACAACGACGTCGTGGTCGCGCTCGGCGTGGTGATTCGCGGCGGGACGCCGCATTTCGAGTACGTCTGCGACTCCGTGACCGCCGGGCTGACCAGGGTGGCGCTGGACGAGTCGACCCCGGTCGGCAACGGTGTGCTCACCTGTGACACCGAGGAGCAGGCCACGCAGCGGGCCGGCTTCGAGGACTCGGTGGAGGACAAGGGCTTCGAAGCGGTCGCGGCAGCGCTGGAGACGGCCCTGGTGCTGGAGGGCCTGCGTGGCTCGGATCGGGAGCGGGGCGCCTTCCTATGACGACCGAAGCGGCCGAGCCGAACGCCGTGCGGGTGCGCCCGGAGAAGGTGCGCCGGGTGGCGGTGGCGGCGGCAGTCTTTTTCGTCGTCGTCTTCACCGTCGTCGGAATCCTGCTGCCCAACAGCGCGACCGGCGCCCACTTCCGGGGCTCGGACCAGGTCGCCATGATCGGCATCGGGGTGATGCTGGCCTGCGGCTCGCTGCTGCTGGCCCGACCGTGCCTGCGGGCCGACGCCGAGGGTGTGGAGATCCGCAACATCGTCACCACGCACCACTACCCGTGGTCCATGGTGCGGTCGTTCAGCTTCCCGGACGGAGCGATGTTCGCGCGCATGGAGTTGCCGGCGGACGAGTACGTGTCGGTGCTGGCGATCCAATCCGTGGACCGCGAGCGCGCCGTCCAGGCGATGCGTGAGCTGCGCCGGTTGCGCCGGTCGCTCGGCGAGGCTCCATGACCGTCAAGACCAGGTGACCGTGACCCCGTGGTGGACAATGGGGGACGGACACCACCAAGGGGAGGAGAACGATCGTGAGCGTGGCGCCGGAGCGGAACCTGCGGTTGGTCCGGGAGGAGGCACCAGCCGAGACCGGCGGGGTGCGACTCGGTGACATTCGGCTGCGCAACCGCGTCGTCACCGCCTCGAGCCTGCTGGGCTACGGCGTCGCCAACAAGCCGGTGGTGCGCTGGGGGATGAGCCCGATCTCCACGTTCGTCCCGCTGGAGAGGTTCGGCGCGGTCACCACCCGCACCCTCACCGTGCGGCCCCGGGAAGGCCACTTCACCCTGCGGGACGACTGGAAACTCTCCGAAGTGCCCGACCTGTTCCGCCGCTACGGCTCGGTGCTGCGGCAGGTCGACGGCGGGTGGCTGAACGCCTTCGGCTGGTGCAACGTCGGCATCGACGCCTACCTGCGGGACTACTACCCGCGCACCCGCGAGCAGAACACGATCATCTCCCTGGGCGGGTTCTCCGCCGAGGAGTTCGTGACCCTGGTGGACAAGGTCAACGCGGCGATCCCGGGCGGCGACATCGCGGCGGTCGAGTTCAACGTCTCCTGCCACAACGTCAACTTCGACTTCAACGCGATCATCGAGTCGGTGCTGGCGGAGGCGGTGCCGCGCAGCAACCACCCGGTGATCCTGAAGCTGTCCCCGGACTACGACTACCTCGCACACGCCCGCTTGGCCGCGCGTCACGGCGTATCGGCACTCACCGCGATCAACACCGTGAAGGGCCTGCGTCTGGACCCGAACACCGGCGAGCCGTTGCTGGGCAACCGTTTCGGCGGCGTGTCCGGCCGCGCGATCAAGCCGATCGGCCTGCGCGTGGTCGCCGAACTCCGGGACGCCGGCACCACGCTGCCCATCATCGCGACCGGCGGTGTCCGCACCTTCGACGACTGCCGCGAGTACTTCTGGGCGGGCGCGGACGCCGTCAGCCTGGGCAGTGCGAGCTGGTTCGCGACCTACCCGGGCTACGCGCTGTCGCCGCTGCACGCCGCACGCATCCGTCGCGTGCTGCATCAGGTCGAGAACTACCAGCTGCCCGCGCGGCGCTGACCGCTGCCGGCCTCCCAACGTCGTCCCGCAGCCGGGCGAGATATCTACCCTGGCCGAGTTGGACGGAGCGGGAGTGGTCACCCACGTCTGGTGCACGGTCGCCGGCGACCATCGCGGGCTGCGCCCGGAGGTCGAGGGCGACTCGGCTCCGTGCTCAACATCCACAGCCTGCGTCACACCAACGAGTGGAACTGGTACGGCGAGGGCGACGACATGATCTTCATCGACGACTTCAACAGCGCCAGGTGCCCGACGCAGACGTATCACGCGCCTTACCACGGGTCACGTTTCCCGGCGGGCCGAACTGGAGCGGCCAAGTGCCGTACTACCGCTTCCATTCCGAAGATCCGATCGTATTCCAGAAATCGATCAAAGTGACGATCGAGCACGGCCACGCCGACAAGCTCTCCAACGACGATTCGTCCGTGGCGTACTGGTATCAGGCTCCGCTGTCGCCGCCCTTCGGGCTGCTACCCGTCGAGCAGCGGCTGCCGTTGCCCCTGTAGCCCCCAGAACGCCGTAGCCCCCAGAACGCCCTAGCTCCCAGAACGCCCTAGCTCCCAGAAACGACTGGGGAGCCCCACCGGCCGGATCAGCGTGCGCCGCGCACGTAGGCTTGGGGCGTGGCCGATCCGTCCACCTACCGACCAGCTCCCGGCACGATCCCGGAGGCCCCCGGCGTCTACCGCTTTCACGACGCCGAGGGCCGGGTGATCTACGTCGGCAAGGCGAAGAGCCTGCGCAGCAGGCTCTCGTCGTACTTCGCCGACTTGTCCGGGCTACACCCGCGCACCCGGCAGATGGTGACCACCGCTGCCGGGGTCGAGTGGACCGTGGTCGGCACCGAGGTGGAGGCGCTGCAGCTGGAGTACTCCTGGATCAAGGAGTACGACCCGCGCTTCAACGTCCGCTACCGCGATGACAAGTCGTACCCGGTGCTGGCGGTGACACTGCACGAGCAGTTCCCCCGGCTGCACGTCTATCGCGGTCCGCGCCGCAAGGGCGTGCGCTACTTCGGTCCGTACGCGCACGCCTGGGCCATCCGGGAAACCCTGGACATGCTGTTGCGGGTCTTCCCCGCGCGGACGTGCTCCGCCGGGGTGTTCAAGCGGCACGCGCAGATCGGTCGCCCGTGCCTGCTCGGCTACATCGACAAGTGCTCGGCACCGTGCGTCGGCCGGGTCAGCGAGGAGGAGCACCGGCGGATTGTCGAGGACTTCTGCGAGTTCCTGTCCGGGCGCACCGACGCGATGATCCGCAGGCTGGAACGCGAGATGCGGCAGGCATCCGACGAGTTGGAGTTCGAGCGGGCCGCACGGCTGCGCGACGATCTGGAAGCACTGCGGCGCGCCATGGAGAAGCAGGCGGTGGTGCTGGGGGATGGCACGGACGCCGACGTGGTCGCTTTCGCCGAGGACGAGCTGGCCGCGGCCGTGCAGGTCTTCCACATCCGGGACGGCCGGGTGCGCGGCCAGCGCGGTTGGGTCATCGACAAGGTGGAGGAGACCGACACCGCGGCACTGACCGCGCGGTTCCTGACCCAGTTCTACGGCGAGCAGGCGGCGCTGGCGGAGCAGTCCGACGTCGGTGGCGGCAGCCCGGTCCCGCGCGAGGTGCTGGTCCCCGAACTGCCGGACGACGCCGAGGCGATCGGCGCCTGGCTGGGGGAGTTGCGCGGCAGCCGGGTCGATCTGCGCGTGCCGAGGCGTGGTGACAAGCGGGCGCTGATGGAGACCGTGCGGCGCAACGCGGCGGAGGCGTTCACCCAGTACAAGCTGCGGCGAGCCGGTGACCTCACCGCGCGATCCGCCGCGTTGCAGGAGTTGCAGGAAGCGCTGGGCCTGGACACCGCACTGTTGCGGATCGAGTGCGTCGACGTCAGCCACGTCCAGGGCAGCGACGTGGTCGCCTCCCTGGTGGTGTTCGAGGACGGCGTGCCGCGCAAGTCCGACTACCGCAGGTTCGCGATCCGGGAAGGGGCCGAACGCGGGGATGTCGGCTCGATCACCGAGGTCGTGCGCCGGCGTTTCGCTCGGTACCTCACCGAAACTCAACCCTCCACTGAGGAGGACCGGGGCGAATCGTCCACATCGGACACCGTCGAGTCGAAACCCGGAATCGACCCGGACACCGGCCGACCGCGCAAGTTCGCGTACCCACCGAACCTGCTGGTCGTGGACGGTGGTGCCCCGCAGGCCAACGGCGCCGCCGACGCGCTCGCCGACCTCGGCATCACCGATGTGGCCGTGATCGGGCTGGCCAAGCGGCTCGAAGAGGTGTGGCTGCCCGCCGAGCCGGAACCGGTGATCCTGCCGCGCACCAGTGAGGCGCTCTACCTCCTGCAGCGGGTCCGCGACGAGGCGCACCGCTTCGCGATCAGCTATCACCGGCAGAAGCGGTCGAAGCGGATGACCAGCTCCACGCTGGACGCGATCCCGGGGCTGGGGCAGACCCGCAAGACCGCGCTGCTGAAGCATTTCGGCTCGCTGCGCCAGTTGCGACAGGCCACAGTGGAGCAGATCAGCGAGGTGCCCGGCGTCGGCCGGCGCACAGCGGAAGTGGTGTACGCGGCCCTCACCGGCAACACGAGCGAGGCCGGGGACACCGCAGGGGGACGTGACGGGACTGAAGGGGAGTAACCGTGACCGAACAGCATTCCGGGCCAGGGCATTCCGGGCCAGGACATTCCGGCCCAGGACATTCTGGCTCTGAACACTCCGGCATCGAGGTGGCGGTCGTCAGCGGGTTGTCCGGTGCCGGCCGCAGTACGGCGGCGAAGTGCCTGGAAGACCTGGGCTGGTTCGTGGTGGACAACCTGCCACCGGAGCTGATCGCGACGATGGTCGAGCTCGGGGCGCGCTCCAGCGGCGCGATCACCCGTGTGGCGGTCGTGATGGACGTCCGCAGCCGGGCGTTCACCGAGGACCTGGGTTCGGTCATCAAGGATCTGGACGCTCGCGGCTACAAGCCTCGGGTGCTGTTCCTGGAAGCGACCGACGCCGTGCTCATCAACCGCTTCGAGGGAGTACGGCGGGGCCACCCGCTGCAAGGCGAGGGCCGGCTGGCCGACGGCATCGCCGCCGAACGGGCGTTGCTGGCGAAACTGCGTGCCGAAGCCGACATCGTCCTGGACACCACCGGGATGTCCGTGCACCAGCTGCGCTCGAAGATCGAGGACGCGTTCGGCACCGAGGCCGGCACCCGAACCCGCGTCACCGTACTGTCCTTCGGCTACAAGTACGGATTACCGATGGACGCCGATCTCGTCATGGACTGCCGGTTCCTGCCCAACCCGTTCTGGATCCCCGAGTTGCGCGAGTTCAACGGCCTCGACGACGAGGTCCGCAACTACGTCCTCGGCCAGGAGGGCGCCGAGGAGTTCCTGCAGGGTTACCAGCAGCTGCTGCGCATGGTCGGAGCCGGCTATCACCGGGAAGGCAAGCGGTACCTGACGATCGCGTTGGGCTGTACCGGTGGGAAGCACCGCAGCGTCGCGCTGGCCGAGGAACTCGCCAACCGGATGGCCCGGGACGACGGGATGACGGTCAAGACGGTCCATCGGGACCTGGGGCGCGAGTGAGTACGGCCTCCGCGCTCTCCGACACCGACACGGGTGCGTCCCGGCCGTTGCGTGTGGTCGCGCTGGGCGGGGGCCGGGGCCTGCAGGCCACTCTGTCCGCCCTGCGCCGGATCACCACCGACGTTACGGCGGTGGTCACCGTCGCCGACGACGGTGGCTCGTCCGGCCGGCTGCGCCGCGAGCTGGGCATGTTGCCCCCCGGCGACCTGCGCAAGGCGCTGGCCGCGCTGTCCGGGGCCGACGACGGCCTGTGGTCCCGGGTCTTCCAGCACCGCTTCGGCGGCACCGGCGCGCTGGCCGGTCACGCGGTGGGAAACCTCGTCCTGGCCGGGTTGCTGGACGTCCTGGGGGATCCGGTGGCCGTGCTCGACCATGCCTGCCGGCTGCTGGAGGTGCGCGGTCGCGTGCTGCCGATGTCCCGAGAGCCACTGGACATGGAAGCCGACGTCGTCGGTCTGGAAGAGGACACCAGCGCGGTCCGCACGATCCGGGGTCAGGTGGCGATCGCCAGTACCCCCGGCCGGGTCACGCGGGTGCGTCTGTACACATCGAATGGTCAACCCCACGAACCCCGAGCGTGCTCGGAGGCGGTGCGCGCGGTGCTGGAAGCGGACGCCGTGCTGCTCGGTCCGGGTTCGTGGTTCACCAGCGTCCTACCGCACCTGCTCGTGCCGGAACTGCACGAGGCACTGGTCACCACGGCCGCGCTGCGGGTCATCATCCTCAATCTGATCCCGCAACCGGGTGAAACCGCGGGATTCTCACCGGAACGGCACCTGGACGTACTCTCGCAGCACGCACCGAACTTGCGGGTAGACGCGGTTTTGGCCGACGTCGACTCGGTACCCACCCCAGATCGACTTCGCGCTGCGGCGCGGACACTGGGTGCGCAGACTCTGCTCGACAAGGTCGCCACGCCGGCACGGCCCGGGCGGCACGACCCCCGGGCGCTGGCCGCGAGCCTGACGGCCGCACTGGAGAGGAGGACGGACCGGTGGCGATGACCTCCGCGGTCAAGGACGAGTTGAGCCGGTTGGCGGTGACCAAGACGTGCTGCCGGCGAGCGGAAGTGTCCGCGCTGCTGCGCTTCGCCGGTGGCTTGCACATCGTGGGCGGTCGCGTTGTGGTGGAGGCCGAACTGGACGGCGGTTCGACGGCCCGCCGGCTGCGCCGGGAGATCCACGAGCTGTTCGGGCATAGCTCGGACGTACACATGATCACCTCGGGCGGTCTGCGCAAGGGCACCCGGTACGTGGTGCGCGTGGTCCGCGACGGCGACGGACTCGCCCGCCAGACCGGCCTGCTCGACCCGCGCGGTCGGCCCGTGCGCGGACTGCCCGCGCACGTCGTCTCCGGCGGGGTGTGCGACGCCGAGTCCGCCTGGCGGGGCGCGTTTCTGGCGCACGGCTCGTTGACCGAACCGGGCCGCTCGTCGGCGATGGAGGTCACCTGCCCCGGCCCGGAGGCCGCGCTCGCACTGGTCGGCGCCGCGCGGCGGCTGGGCGTGCAGGCGAAGTCCCGGGAGGTTCGCGGCGCGGACCGGGTCGTGGTGCGCGACGGCGACGCGATCGGTGCGTTGCTGACCCGGCTGGGCGCGCACTCCAGCGTGCTCGCCTGGGAGGAGCGGCGGATGCGTCGCGAGGTCCGGGCGACGGCGAACCGGCTCGCCAACTTCGACGACGCCAACCTGCGCCGTTCCGCCCGCGCCGCGGTGGCGGCAGCCGCCCGGGTCGGGCGGGCGTTGGAGCTGCTCGGGCCGAGCGCGCCGGACCACCTGCTCACGGCCGGGCAGCTGCGGCTGCAGCACCGCCAGGCGTCGCTGGAGGAGCTGGGCCAGATGGCCGATCCGCCGATGACCAAGGACGCGGTGGCCGGTCGCATTCGCCGGCTGCTGGCCATGGCTGACAAGCGGGCCCGGGAAATGGGCGTGCCGGACACCGAGTCCGCGGTGACCGCCGAGCTGTTGGAGGCCGAAGCCGAGGTCTAGGCCGGGTATAAGGCGGGGTATATGTCCAGGGATACGGCACCCGCGTATACCTGCGGTGGCGAGAAACCGTCCGGCCGTTCGTACAAACCGGTGGAAAGCTTCGTGACTTGGCGTGCACGTCCGGGAAATTACTGAATCGAATCCGAAAACACGCCGTGTGACCAGCGGTTTTACCTGGTGTTCAACCTCGCGGGCCGGTGCTACATGCCTGCTCTGGGCAGATAAGGTGGTTTCGAGGACATAACCGCACACCCGCCGTGGATGTCGGCCGGGTCAGTCACGAGGAGAGATCGGCGTGACCGTTCGCGTAGGTATCAACGGCTTCGGCCGGATCGGACGCAACTTCTGGCGTGCGGCGCTGGCCAGCAAGCACGACATCGAGATCGTGGCTGCCAATGACCTGGGCGACGTCGCGACCATGGCGCACCTGCTCAAGTACGACACCGTCATGGGTCGGCTGGAGCAGGATGTGAAGGTCACCGGCGAGGGCATCGAGGTCGGCGGCAAGCTCATCAAGATTCTCGCCGAGCGCGACCCGGGTCAGCTGCCGTGGGCGGACCTCGGCGTGGACGTCGTCGTGGAGTCCACCGGCCTGTTCACCAAGGCTGACGACGCACGCAAGCACATCGACCAGGGGGGCGCGAAGAAGGTCATCATCTCCGCCCCGGCCAAGGGCGAGGACCTCACCGTGGTGCTGGGCGTCAACGAGGACCAGTACGACGGGTCGCAGACCATCATCTCCAACGCCTCCTGCACCACGAACTGCCTGGCCCCGCTGGTCAAGGTCCTCAACGACAACTTCGGTATCGAGCAGGGCCTGATGACCACGGTGCACGCCTACACGGCGGACCAGAACCTGCAGGACGGCCCGCACAAGGACCTGCGCCGGGCGCGCGCTGCCGCCGTCAACATCGTGCCGACCAGCACGGGCGCGGCCAAGGCCATCGGCCTGGTGCTGCCCGAGCTCAACGGCAAGCTTGACGGCTACGCGATGCGGGTGCCGGTGCCGACCGGTTCGGTGACCGACCTGACCGCGACCGTCCGCACCACCGCCACCGAGCAGGAGATCAACGACGCCTACAAGGCCGCCGCGGCCGAGGGCAAGCTCAAGGGCTACCTGCGCTACAGCGAGGACCCGATCGTGTCCAGCGACATCGTCAACGACCCGGCGTCGTCGATCTTCGACGCCCCGCTGACGAAGGTGATCGGCAACCAGGTCAAGGTCGTGTCCTGGTACGACAACGAGTGGGGCTACTCGAACCGGCTGGTCGACCTGACCGCGCTGGTCGGCTCGAAGCTGTCCTGACCTTGGCCTTCTACGGCAGATCGCTGGAGCGTGACGCGTGAAGAACCTTGACGATCTGCTGTCCGAGGGCGTTCGGGGCCGGCGCGTGTTGGTGCGCGCCGACCTGAACGTGCCGCTGGACGGCGAGACCATCACCGACGACGGCCGGGTCCGGGCGTCCCTGCCGACCATCCAGCGGCTGACCGCCGCCGGCGCGCAGGTCGTCGTCACCGCGCACCTGGGGCGCCCGAAGGGCGCGCCGGAGCCGAAGTACTCGCTGGCGCCGGTGGCGCGCCGGCTTGGCGAACTGCTCGGCTCCCCGTCTGACCCGGCAGCGGTGGCGCTGGCCGCCGACGTCGTCGGCGAGTCCGCGCACGCGGCCGTGTCCGGGCTGGGCGACGGGTCGGTCGCATTGCTGGAGAACGTGCGGTTCGACCCGCGCGAGACCAGCAAGGACGACGCCGAGCGGGCGGCGCTGGCCGACGACCTCGTCGCGCTGGTCGGCGCGGATGCGGCGTTCGTCTCCGACGGCTTCGGTGTGGTGCACCGCAAGCAGGCGTCGGTGTTCGACGTCGCGAAGAAGCTGCCCGGCTACGCGGGCGGGCTCGTGCTCGCCGAGGTCGACGTCCTCCGCACGCTGACAGGTACCCCGCAGCGCCCGTACGCGGTCGTGCTGGGCGGCTCGAAGGTCTCCGACAAGCTGGGCGTGATCGAGGCCCTGCTGCCCAAGGTCGACAAGCTGCTCGTCGGTGGCGGCATGGTGTACACGTTCCTCGCCGCGCAGGGCTACGACGTCGGCAAGTCGCTGCTCGAGACCGAGCAACTGGACAACGTCAAGAAGCTGCTCGCCGACGGCGGCGACAAGATCGTCCTGCCGGTGGACGTGGTGGCCGCCGACCGCTTCGCGGCGGATGCGGACCACCGGGTCGTGGACGTGGACCAGATCCCGTCGGACTGGCTGGGCCTGGACATCGGCCCGCGCAGCGTCGAGCTGTTCGCCAGCGTGCTGTCGGAAGCGAAGACGGTGTTCTGGAACGGCCCAGCGGGCGTGTTCGAGTTCCCGGCCTTCGCCGAGGGCACCAGGGGCGTCGCGCAGGCGATCCTGGACTCCGGCGCGTTCAGCGTGGTCGGCGGCGGCGACTCGGCCGCCGCGGTGCGCACTCTCGGGCTGGACGAGAGTGGCTTCTCGCACATCTCCACCGGCGGTGGTGCGTCGCTGGAGTTCCTGGAGGGTAAGCAGCTGCCGGGTGTGGCGGTGCTGGAAGGGGAGGCGTGAGCATGGCACGGCAACCCCTGATCGCCGGCAACTGGAAGATGAACCTGAACCACCTTGAGGCCATCGCCCTGGTGCAGAAGATCGCTTTCGCGCTGCCGGAGAAGTACTTCGACAAGGTCGAGGTCGTCGTCCTGCCGCCGTTCACCGATATCCGAAGCGTGCAGACGCTGGTGGACGGCGATAAGCTTCTGCTCGGCTACGGCGCCCAGGACGTCTCCACCCACGACTCCGGCGCCTACACCGGCGAGGTCTCGGCGCCGATGCTGGCCAAGTTGGGTTGCAAGTACGTGGTGGCCGGCCACTCCGAGCGCCGGGAGCACCACGGCGAGACCGACGAGGTGGTCAACCGCAAGGTGCGGGCGACGCTGAAGAACGACATGTCCCCGATCATGTGCGTCGGGGAGCAGTTGGAGATCCGCGAGGCCGGCGATCACGTGGGGCACTGCACGAGCCAGCTGATCAACGGCCTGAAGGGCCTGACCTCCGACCAGGTGCGGCGGACCGTGATCGCCTACGAACCGGTGTGGGCGATCGGCACCGGCAAGGTCGCCACTGCCGCCGACGCGCAGGAGGTCTGTGCCGCTCTGCGCCAGGCGTTGACCGACAAGTACGGCGTCGAGGTCGCGGGCGAGGTCCGTATCCTCTACGGCGGGTCGGTCAAGTCGAGCAACATCGCTGAGCTGGTCGGTCAGGACGACGTCGACGGCGCCTTGGTCGGCGGCGCGAGTCTCAACGGCGACGAGTTCGCGAAGCTGAGCGCGATGGCCGCTGGCGGCCCACTGCCGTAACGGGTGGCTGACCACCGTCTGTGGGCAGACCGGTACGCTAGGGAACGAATCGCTGTGCGAACGAGGGCGTGATGACACTTTTCCTGCAGATCTCCGCGATCGTGACGAGTGTGTTGCTGGTGCTGCTGGTACTGCTGCACAAGGCCAAGGGCGGCGGTCTGTCCTCGCTTTTCGGCGGTGGTATGCAGTCCAGCCTCGCCGGTTCCAGCGTGGCGGAGCGGAACCTGGATCGGATCACGTACTTCGTGATCGCACTGTGGGTCATCTGCATCGTCGGTACCGGTCTGCTGGTCAAGTTGGGCTGACCGGGCAGGGAGCCTGGTGGGTGAGGTTTGATGACAGGTGGTAATGCCATCCGTGGCACGCGTGTCGGCTCCGGTCCGGCAGGCGAGTCGGAACGCGGCGAGACAGCCCCGCGCAAGCGGGTCGAGTACTGGTGCGCGAACGGCCACTACGTGAAGCCTTCCTTCGCGATGGACGCCGAGGTGCCGGAGGAGTGGGACTGCCCGCGCTGCGGACTGCCGTGTGGCCAGGACCAGGACAACCCACCGGAACCACGGCGCACCGAGCCGTACAAGAGCCACTTGGCCTACGTCAAGGAACGCCGCAGCGACGCCGACGGGGTCGCCATCCTGGACGAGGCGCTCGCGAAACTCCGCGAACGCAAGGGCCGCTAGAAGACCGCAAGATCGCCGGGCGGGCACGGGAGACCGTGCCCGCCCGGCTCTTGCACGAGAGGCCCTACCCGCGCGGGGACGTGCGGGTGACGCTGGACGATCCGTGCAGCGACGCCTCGATTTCTTCCAGGCTGCGGTTCTTGGTCTCCGGCAACCACCGGTACAGGTAGGCGAGTCCGAGGACACCGAGGACCGCGTACAACCAGAACACCCCGGACGCCCCGAGCGCGTTGATCAGAGTCAGCACCGAGATCGAGACCGCGAAATCCAGGCCCCAGTGCGTCATGATGCCGAACGAGGCAGCCTTCCCGCGTACGCTCGTCGGGAAGATCTCGGCGTTGACCAGCCAGATCGCGATACCGAGGCTGCATGCGAACGCGGACTGGTAGACGACCAGAGCCACGACGAGCGTGATGGCGACCGCCCCGTGCATGGGGTAGAGGAACAGCACGCCGATGGCGACGAGGGCCACGATGATCACGGACGTGCCGCCGAGGATGAGCGGGCGCCGACCGAGCCGGTCGATGAAGACGAGCGCGAGGATCGTGAACACCACGTTCATCGTGCCGAGCGCGACCGAGGACAGGATCGCCGCCGAGTTGCCGAAGCCCGCGTTCTTGGTGATCGTCGGCGCATAATAGATGACGGCGTTCACGCCGACCACCTGGCTGGTTCCGGCCGCGGCCACCCCGACGGACACCCAGCGACGCATTCCGGGCGCGAGCAGGTCGCGGTAGGAGAACCGGCTCTCCGCCTGGACGGTGGCGACGATGTCCGCGAGTTCGGTTTCCACCTCGTCAGCGGGACGGGTGCGTTCCAGGACGTTGCGCGCGTCGGGCTCGCGCCCCTTCGTCAGCAGCCAGCGCGGGCTTTCGGGCAGCGTCAGCAGACCGACCAGCATGATCACGGCGGGGATGGTGGCCAGACCGAACATCCAGCGCCACTGCCCACCGCTGGACAGCGCGTACCCGACCAGGTACGAGGCGAGGATTCCGACGGTGACCATCAGCTGGTGCAGCGAGACCAGCGCGCCCCGGCGATGGCGGGGGGACATCTCGGCGATGTAGGTGGGCACCACCAGGGAGGAGGAGCCGATGGCGAGCCCGAGCACGCCCCGCGCGCCGGTCAGCAGGCCGGGATCGGGGGCGAAAGCACACGCGAGAGTGGAGAGCGCGAACACCACCGTCACCGCGAGCAGGACGCGCTTGCGTCCGAAGCGGTCCGCCAGCGGACCGCCCACGATCACCCCGATGACGGCGCCGATCAGCAGCGAGGACACCACGATCTGCTGCATCATCGAGGAAAGCCCGAATTCGGGCGAGATGTAGAGCAACGCCGCTGAGACCACGCCCGTGTCGTAGCCGAACAGCAGCCCGCCCAGCGCCGCGATGACCGAAGCACCGACGACGACGGCCTGCCCGCCGCCTCCGCTGGCCGCGACATCACGCGTTACGTTTTCACCCGTCATCGTGCACCCCCGTCGGTTTCCCCCGATGTGGTATGGCACACGATCTCGCACCACCCATGCTCGCGCAATCGGAAATCCGTTCATTTCCTAAAGCGGTCGCGATTCCTCCGAACGAGTCGTCGTTGCTGTTCGCAAACGTGTGCATACGTGAACGTTTGTGCGTGCGATTCCACTGTGGAATTTCTTCGATAGGGTCGGCCGGTGATCGAGCTGATCCTGCCCGGGAAAGTGGTCTCCGCCGAGGTGCTCGGGGAGGACCCGACCGCGTATCTCCTGCCGGAGGAAGAGCATCTGGTCGCCCATGCGGTGGCAAGCCGCCGTCGCGAGGTCACGATCTCCCGGACCTGCGCTCGTCGCGCCCTTGCCGGGCTCGGCCACGCCGAGGTTCCGGTCGGGCGTGGACCCACTCGCGAGCCGGTGTGGCCGGAAGGGGTCGTCGGCAGCATCACCCACCGGGCGGAGTACTGTGCCGCCGCAGTCGCGTCCACATTGGACTTTCTTGCCGTGGGCATCGATGCGGAACCCAACGGCCAGTTGCCGTCCGGCGTGTTCGATCGGGTCAGTACTCCCGTGGAACGGGCGGCCCTCGCCGGGTTGCCGGACAGCGGGGTCCACTGGGACCGGTTGCTGTTCAGTGCGAAGGAGAGTGTCTACAAGGCATGGTTCCCGTTGACCGGGCGCTGGCTGGGGTTTCAGGACGCCGAACTGCGGATCGCCGCGCGGGCCGGCGAGTTCCACGCCAGCCTGCTGGTTGAGGCGCCCGAAGTGGACGGTCGTCGGCTGACCGGGTTCGGTGGACGGTTCCTGCTCGCGGAGGGATTCGTGCTCACTGCGGTCACGGTCGCTCGGTGAGTTTCCCTACCCTGATTACGGGTCCTGATTACTGGGGTCCTGATTACTGGGCGTTGTGGCGTTGCTCTCCGAGTCGACTGTTCTGGTGGACTATCCCGCTACGCTACGTCAACAACCGTGAGAGAGTCGCGGTGCGCGCTCGTAGCGCGCGAAGATTGCTGGGGAGCCGGGACCTACATCCAGCGCAGGACACACCCGAACAGACCCAAGACACAAGTGGGCCAGGAGGAGAGATGGACACGTCCACCGCTGATCTCGCCGACCGGGAAGGCGCTTCGGTCCGTAGTTGCGACGTACAGTTCCGCCAGTACGGAGGCCGCCCCGTGTTCTCCGGCCGGATTCGTACGGTGCGGTGCTTCCAGGACAACGCGCTGCTGAAGAAGACCCTGTCCGAACCGGGCGACGGTCAGGTGCTGGTGGTCGACGGGCACGGCTCGGTGCACACGGCGCTGGTCGGGGACCTGATCGCGGAGCTGGGCCGTTCCAACGGCTGGAGCGGTGTCGTGATCAACGGCGCGGTGCGCGACTCGGCCGTGCTGGCGGAGATGGACTTCGGGGTGAAGGCCCTGGGCACCAACCCGCGCAAGAGCACCAAGACCGGCGCGGGCGAGCTGGACGCGGTCGTGGAGATCGGCGGTGTCGAGTTCGTTCCGGGCGAGTTCCTGGTCAGTGACCACGACGGGATCGTGGTGATCGCCGGCGAGGAGTGACGGATGTCGGTGGGGCCGTGCTCTCGTCAGGCGCGGCCCCACCGCATGACCAGTCAGCGGTTTCCGGTAGGACTGGGGTTGTTCGGCCGCTGGGGGTATTCAGCGGGCTGGGATTACTCAGCTGGGCTGGCAACGGCGCCCGCGGCATCCCGGTCCAGCAGCCACAGCGTGCGGGTACGGCCGTGCGCGCCCGCGGCCGGGACGTCGACGGGGTTCACGCCGGCCAGCGCCGCGGCGACCGGCTCCGCCTTCGCCGCTCCCGTGGTCACCAGCCAGACCTCCGAAGCGGCACGGATCGCCGGTAGTGTCAGCGAGATCCGGGTCGGCGGCGGTTTGGGGCAGTTGTGCACGCCCACCACGGTGTGCCGCGACTCCCGGACGTCGGGCGTGTCCGGGAACAGCGACGCGATGTGGCCTTCCTCGCCGACACCCAGCAGGAGGACGTCGAACGTCGGCACCGACGCGTCGGTGGCCCGTTCCGCCAGCGTCGCCAGGACCTCGGCGTAGTGCGCGGCCGCGGCATCCGCGTCCTCGCCGAACCTCCCGCCGGCCGGCGCCATCGGATGCACCCGGGTCTGGTCCACCGGGACGTGGTCCAGCAACGCCTCGCGGGCCTGGGTCTCGTTGCGCTCCGGGTGCCCTTCGGGCAGGAAGCGCTCGTCACCCCAGAACACGTTGACGTTGGCCCAGTCCACCGCGTCGCGGGCGGGAGACCGGCGCACCTGGTCCAGCACGCCGATTCCGGTGCGCCCGCCGGTCAGGACCACGGACGCGGAACCGTGCGCCGCCTGTGCGTCGACCAGCTTGGTGATCAGGCGGGCCGCCGTGGAAGCGGCGAGCACCTCGGCGGTCGCCTGGATGATCACGTCCGAAGGCCCCGTGTGGGAGGCCGTAGCGTCGGCGGTCATGAACCCACTCCAGCGGTTTCCGAGCTCCGCTCGGCATCGGCGCCACGGAGCACGTTCGCCAGCCCACCCAGGGTGATCTCGTAGATCTCGTCGGCGTCCAACCGGCGCAGCTCCTCGGCCAGGCAATCAGCCACCGCGCGACGCTGCAACGCGATACGACGTTCCGGCTGGCCCGGCTGGGTCAGCGTGCCGATCTTGCCGTCCGGTCGGACGATCTCGACGTTGCCGGACGGGCGTTCCAGCACCGCCGAGACGATCCCCGGGCCGTCGGGGTGGTCCAGGCGTCGCACCGGCACCCCGAGGTAGGCCGACAGCCATCCGGCCAGCAGGTCGGTGGACGGCGAGTCCGACGCGCCCATGACGTGAGCCGCCGTGACCTTCTCGTGCGGCGGCAGGTCCAGCGCGGCAGCCAGCATCGCGCGCCACGACGTCAGCCGCGTCCACGCCATGTCGGTGTCGCCGCTGGTGTAGGAGTGCCGGCGGGTCTCCAGCGCGGCGGTCGGGTCGGGCGCCGTGGCCGCGTCCGTGATCCTCCGGTGCGCCAGTGCCCCGATCGGGTCCTCAGCGGGCACCTCCGGGGCATCCGTGGGCCACCACACCACCACCGGCGCGTCCGGCAGCAGCAGCGGTACCACGCTGCCCGCGCCCTCGTCCGCCAGCGGCCCGTACAGCCGCAGGACGATCACCTCGGACGCCCCGGCGTCGCCGCCGATGCGGATCTGGGCGTCCAACCGTGCCGCGGCTTCCCGCGCACCCCGGGCGACGACGATCACCCGCGACGGGTGCTCCCGGCTGGCGTCGTTGGCGGCCTGGATCGCCGTCTCGGTCTCCGTGCCGTCCCCGGTGACGATCACCAGGGTCAGCACCCGGCCGAGGGCGACGGCACCGCCGACCTCGCGCAGCTCCACCATCTTCCGGTTGACGTGCGAGGTCGTGGTGGACGGCAGGTCGATGATCATGGCCGCCTCCAGCAGCGTCCGGTGCGGGCCATCATCGCGTCCGCCGACGACGGCCCCCAGGTTCCGGCCTTGTAGTCGTCCGGGCGTCCCTGGGACGCCCAGTAGTCCAGCACCGGGTCAAGGATCTTCCAGGACAGTTCCACCTCATCGTTGACCGGGAACAGCGACGGCTCCCCGAGCAGCACGTCCAGGATCAGCCGCTCGTAGGCTTCCGGCGACGTCTCGGTGAACGCGTGGCCGTAGCCGAAGTCCATGGTCACGTCCCGGACCTCCATCGAGGTGCCGGGCACCTTGGCCCCGAAGCGCATGGTCACACCCTCGTCCGGCTGGACCCGGATGACCAGGGCGTTCTGCCCTAGCTCGTCGGTCATCGTGTCATCGAAAGGCAGGTGCGGCGCCCGCTTGAACACCACCGCGATCTCGGTGACCCGCCGACCCAGCCGCTTGCCGGTGCGCAGGTAGAACGGCACGCCGGCCCAGCGCCGGGTGTTGACCTCCAGCTCGATCGCCGCGTAGGTCTCGGTCGTCGAGTTCGGGGCGAAGCCCCCCTCCTCGTGCAGGCCGGGCACCCACGAACCGCCCTGCCAGCCGCCGGTGTACTGGCCGCGAGCGGTGGTCTGGGCGAACGGTCCCACCGGCTTGGTCGCGGACAGCACCTTGATCTTCTCGGCGCGCAGTGCCTGCGGCGAGAACGACACCGGCTCCTCCATCGCCGTCAGCGCGAGCAGCTGCAGCAGGTGGTTCTGGATGACGTCCCGGGCCGCACCGATGCCGTCGTAGTAGCCTGCCCGGCCGCCCAGACCGATGTCCTCCGCCATCGTGATCTGCACGTGGTCTACGTAGTGCGCGTTCCAGATTGGCTCGAACATCTGGTTCGCGAACCGCAGCGCCAACAGGTTCTGCACCGTCTCCTTGCCGAGGTAGTGGTCGATGCGGAACACCGACTCCTCGGGGAAGACGTCGTTGACGATCTGGTTGAGCTCCTTGGCGCTGTCCAGGTCGTGCCCGAACGGCTTCTCCACCACGACCCGCCGCCACTCGGAGCCGGCCTGGTCGGTCAGCCCGGAACGGGACAGCTGGGTCAGCACGGTCGGGAACGCCGACGGCGGCACGGACAGGTAGAACGCGTGGTTACCGCCGGTGCCGCGTTCCTTGTCGAGCTGCTTGATGGTCTGCGCGAGCCGGTCGAAGGCGGCCGGGTCGTCGAAACTGCCCGGCACGAATCGGATGCCTTCGGCCAACCGGTCCCACACGGTCTGGTGAAACGGGGTGCGCGCGTGTTCCTTGACGGCCTCGTAGACGACCTGGCCGAAGTCCTGGTCCTCCCAGTCCCGCCGGGCGAACCCGGTCAGGGCGAAGCCCGGCGGCAGCAAGCCCCGGTTGGCCAGGTCGTAGATTGCCGGCATCAGCTTCTTGCGGGACAGGTCCCCGGTCACGCCGAAGATCGTCAGTCCGCAGGGGCCGGCGATCCGCGGCAGCCGCTTGTCCCGCTCATCGCGCAGCGGGTTGTGCCAGGTCTGCTGGCCTTCGGATGTCACTGGCCATCCTCCCGTACCCGTAGTGACTGGACGGCCTTCATGAGTTCGACCAGGCCAGCGGCCCGGTCGGTCAGATGCAACCGGAGTACCGGCCGGTTGAGCTGGGCGAGTACCTGGCCGTCCCCGAGCGCCTGGGCGCGCTGCAACGCGCCGAGCGTGTAGGGCCGGTCCGGTACCGGCAGATCGTGGTCGACCTCGCCGGTGAGCTGGAGGAACACGCCATTTGGGTGACCACCCTTGTGGTACTGGCCGGTCGAGTGCAGGAAACGCGGACCCCACCCGAAGGTCGTCTGCAGCCCGGTTCGGCGCGCCAGCTCCGGGCGGAGCACAGCCGCGGAGGCGTCGTCGAGCCGGTCCAGGTACGCCTGGATCGCGACGTAGCCGTCCCTGCTCGCGTTCGTCAGCAGAGCGCGCAGTGCTTCGGACACCGAACCCACGCCGGGCGACAGCCAGTCGCCGGAGGGATGCACCTCGATCGAGCCGTCCACCAGTGCCGGCGTGACCGCCGGACCGCCGGAGGGACCGTCCAGCAGTGCCCGAGTGGCCCGCTTCGCGGCCTCGACGTCCGGCTGGTCGAACGGGTCGATGCCGAGCAGTTGCCCGGCCAGCGCGGTCGCGAACTCCCACAGGAGGAACAGTCCGCCCAGCGGGCCGCTGGTGGCCAGCTGGGAGCCGTCCATGGTCGGCCCGATCGCCACCGCCGTGGCGTCGGCGCCCGCGTCCGCGAACCCTGCCGCCTGCGGCGACTCCGTGACCACCGGCAGCAGGCCGGTGCCGTCCTTGCCGGTCGACTCCGCGATGAGCTGCTCCGCCCAGTCGCCGAAGCCGAACACGCCGGAACCGGTGTCGGCGAACACGACCTTCTCCGCGCCCCGGGCGTGCGCCGCACCCAGAGCCGCGGCCAGGCGCACCGCCGGGTTCTCCGTGCTGTCCGCGCTGAGCAGCGTGAACGCGTCGGCCGCCTCGTCGAGCAGCGCTGCCGGGTCGGCGCCGGCCAGCGTGGCCGGGACCAGGCCGAACGCCGTCAGAGCCGAGTAGCGGCCCCCGACGTTCGGGTCGGCGGTGAACACCTTGCGGTAGCCGGCCTCGCGGGCGGTCGTCTCCAGGGGCGACCCGGGATCTGTGACGACGACCATCCGGGCGGCGGAATCGATTCCGTTGTCAGAAAAAGCCTTCTCGAAGATCCGACGGTGGCTGTCGGTCTCGACCGTGGTGCCGGACTTCGACGACACCACGACCACGGTCCTGTCCAGATCTCCGGCCAGCGCGTCGGCTACCTGGCCGGGATCGGTGGTGTCCAGCACCACCAGCGGAACGCCGGCGGTGCCGGTGATCACTTCGGGAGCCAGCGACGAGCCGCCCATCCCGGCGAGCACGATCCGGTCCAGACCTTCGGCCCGCAGCTCGGCACGGAGCGCGTCGAGCTCGGCGAGCAGCGGTCGGGAACTCTCGTGGAGCGTGGTCCAGGACAACCGGACGGATGCCTCGCTCTCGGCCGCAGGACCCCACAGCGTGGGGTCCTGCGCCGCGAGCTTGCTGGCAACCTTCCCAGCGACCAACCGCTCCACGAGAGGTTGAGCTTCGGCCGCCAACCGGTCATCGATGATTTCGACGGAAGTTTCGGTTGCCATCTGCCCTTTCAACTTCCTGTGCCAATGATGGCTGCTGCCAATGATGGCTGGGTGCCAATGGCTGGTCTCGACGCTGAGACCGGCTGTGTTCAGTTAGTCGTCGCCGGTCAGCCCCGGGCCTTACTCAGCTGCTCACTGACGGTGGTCAGCAGCTCGTCCCAGGACTTCTCGAACTTGTCGACGCCCTCGGACTCCAGCACCGCGAAGACATCGTCCAGGTCGATGCCGGCGGCTGCCAGCTGGTCGAAGACCCGCTGGGACTCGTCCTTGCGACCGCGGACCTGGTCACCGCGCAGGTCGGCGTGGTCGGCGGTGGCGTGCAGGGTGGCCTCGGGCATCGTGTTGACCGTGTTCGGCGCGACGAGTTCGTCGACGTAGCGGGTGTCGGAGTACGCCGGGTCCTTCACCCCGGTGGACGCCCACAGTGGACGCTGCGGCTTGGCGCCGGCGGACGCCAGGGCCTGCCACCGGTCGCCGGCGAACAGCTCCTCGTAGGCGGCATACGCCAGCCGAGCGTTGGCGATCGCGGCCTTGCCGCGCAGCTCCTCGACGCCGGACAGGGACTCCAACCGCTTGTCGATCTCGGTGTCCACCCGGGACACGAAGAACGACGCGACCGAGCTGATCGCGGCCAGGTCGTGGCCGTTGGCCTTGGCCTGCTCCAGACCGGCCACGAACGCCTCGATCACCTCGCGGTAGCGCTGCACGGAGAAGATCAGCGTGACGTTCACGCTCACCCCCTCGGCCAGCGTGCGGGTGATGGCCGGCAGGCCGTCGGCGGTGGCGGGGATCTTGACCATCAGGTTGGGTCGGTCCACCGCCTTCCACAGCTCCAGGGCCTCGGCGACCGTGCGCTCGGTGTCGTGCGCCAACCGGGGGTCGACTTCCAGCGACACCCGGCCGTCCACCCCGCCGGTGCGATCGTGGACCGGGCGGAAGATGTCACAGGCGTCACGGACGTCGCCGGTGGTCAGCTCCCGTACGGCGTCGTCCACGCCCGCGCCGCGTGCGGCGAGGTCGCCGACCTGGTCGGCGTAGTCGGAGGCGTCCGACAGTGCCTTGGCGAAGATCGTCGGGTTGCTCGTCACGCCGACCACGGCGTAGTCATTGATCAGCTCCGCGAGGTTGCCGGAGGTGATCCGCCGGCGCGAGAGGTCATCCAGCCAGATGGAGACCCCGGCCCGGGTGAGGGCGTCGAGCTTGTCGTTGCTGCCCACGGTCACGCTCCTTCCTCACTTGTCCCCGCGAACCTTGGCCAGGCTCGCACGGGCCGCCGAGACAACGGCTTCGCTGGTGATGCCGAACTCCTTGAAGAGGGTCTTGTAGTCGGCCGAAGCGCCGAAGTGCTCCAGCGACACCGCCTGACCCGCGTCACCGAGGAACCGGTGCCACGGCATCGCGATGCCAGCCTCGACCGACACGCGCGCACGCACCGACGGCGGCAGCACGCGCTCGCGGTAGGTGTCCTCCTGCGCGTCGAACCACTCCACGCACGGCATCGACACCACACGAGTGGCAACGCCCTCGGTTTCGAGAACCTTCCTGGCCTCGACCGCCAGCTGCACCTCCGAACCGGTGGCGAGCAGCACAACGTCCGGGGTGCCGGTGGAAGCCTCGGCGAGGATGTACCCGCCGCGGGCCACGCCCTCGGTGTCGGTGCCTTCCAGGGTCGGCACGCCCTGCCGGGTCAACGCAAGCGCGGCCGGACCACTGGGGTTTTCCAGGATCGTCTTCCACGACGCGGCGGTCTCGTTGGCGTCGGCCGGGCGCACCACGGCCAGCCCGGGGATCGCCCGCAGCGACGCCACGTGCTCGATCGGCTGGTGGGTCGGACCGTCCTCGCCCAGGCCGATCGAGTCGTGCGTCCACACGTAGACGACCGGGGTCTTCATCAGCGCCGACAGCCGCACAGCCGGCCGCATGTAGTCACTGAAGACCAGGAACGTGCCCCCGTACGGGCGAGTGCCGCCGTGCAGCGCGATGCCGTTGAGGATCGAGCCCATCGCGTGCTCGCGGATGCCGAAGTGCAACGTCCGGCCGTACGGCTGGGCAGTGAACTTGCCGGTGGAGGTGCTGGCCGGGCCGAAGGAGTCCTGGCCCTTCATGGTGGTGTTGTTGCTGCCGGCCAGGTCCGACGAACCGCCCCACAGCTCGGGCAGGACGTCCGCGAGCGCGGAGAGCACCTCACCGGAAGCCTTCCGGGTCGCGACGCTGGAGCCCTCTTCCTCCCAGACCGGGAGCTTCTCCTGCCAGCCGGCGGGCAGCTCGCGGGTCCGCAGCCGGTCCAGCAGCGCCTTGCCCTCCGGGTTCGCCTGCGCCCAGGCGTCGAAGGCGGCCTGCCACCGCTGGTGGGCGGCCTTCCCGCGCTCGGCGACCTCGCGGGTGTGCGCGAGGACCTCGACGGCGACGTCGAAGCTGCGCTCCGGGTCAAAGCCCAGGACCTTCTTGACCTCCGCGACCTCGTCAGCGCCGAGCGCGGCGCCGTGCGAGTCGCCGGTGTTCATCTTGTTCGGCGCCGGGTAGCCGATCACGGTCCGCAGCACGATCAGGGTCGGCCGGTCGCTGACGGCCTTGGCCTGCTCGATCGCGTCCAGGAAGTCGGCCACGTTCTCGCCGCCGTCCACGTGCAGGACCTGCCAGCCGTAAGCCTCGTAGCGCTTGGCGGTGTCCTCGGACAGCGCGATGCGGGTGTCGTCCTCGATGGAGATCTCGTTCGCGTCGTAGATCACCGTGAGGTTGCCGAGTTGCTGCGTGCCGGCCAGCGACGACGCCTCGGAGGTCACGCCCTCCTCGATGTCGCCATCGGAGGCGATCACGTAGATGTTGTGATCGAAGACGCTTTCACCCGAAGGTGCTTCCGGGTCGAACAGCCCGCGCTCGCGCCGGGCGGCCATCGCCATGCCGACGGCCATGGCCAGGCCCTGGCCCAGCGGGCCGGTCGTGGTCTCCACGCCGGTCGTGTGCCCGTACTCCGGGTGCCCCGGGGTCTGCGAGCCCCAGGTGCGCAGGGCCTTGAGGTCGTCCAGCTCCAGGCCGTAGCCGGAGAGGTACAGCTGCAGGTACAGGGTCAGGCTCGAGTGCCCAGCGGACAGCACGAAGCGATCCCGGGCGATCCAGTCCGGGTCGGTCGGGTCGTGCCGCATGACCCGCTGGAACAACGCATAGGCGACGGGGGCCAGGCTCATCGCAGTGCCTGGGTGGCCGCTACCGCACTTTTCCACGGCGTCGGCAGCCAGAACGCGGATGGTGTCCACCGCTCGCTGATCGAGTTCGGTCCAGTCTTCGGGCAGTCGCTTGGTTGTCAAACGTTCGAGATCGTCGGTGACGGACACGGAACGTAGCTCCAGTTTTCGGTCGGCGCGGTCAAGGCGGGTTGTCCTCTGGACCGATTTGCCCCGCACTCATCCGCTGATATCCCTCGTCCGGCACGAGGGTAGTCGTGCCTCCCGGTGACGTCGCAGGCCGTCCGCGTCTGAACCCAACGGAGGGTGGATGAAGTAGCGAGGCTACTATTCGGTCGGTCAGCTAGGACGACCATAGCGAGGGCGTCCAGGATGTCCTTGTTCCGGGACATGAAATCCCCCACAGATCGCAGTTTTTTGTGAGCGTGAGTCGTTGTTTGCGAGCACAGCGTCGTGACCACCACCCTTGACGCATCGGAGGTCCGGCGGGCGAGGCGCCCGAGCGAGCTGCTGCGCGCGTACGCGGGACTGATCAAGCCACGGGTCATCGAGCTGCTGCTGGTGACCGCCATCCCCGCAATGCTGCTCGCCCAGCGCGGCATCCCATCGCCGTGGCTGGTGCTCGCGGTGCTCATCGGCGGCACGATGGCCGCCGGCAGCGCCAACGCGCTCAACTGCGTGGCGGACGCGGACATCGACCAGGTCATGAAACGGACACGCGCACGGCCGCTGGTCCGGCACACTGTGTCCACCCGGCATGCGCTCGTGTTCGGAGTGCTGCTCGGCGTGGCGTCGTTCGCGTGGCTGTGGGCGCTGGTCAACCTGCTGTCGGCGCTGCTGGCCGTGGCGACGATCCTGTTCTACGTCTTCGTGTACACCCTGGTGCTCAAGCGCCGGACCGCCCAGAACATCGTGTGGGGTGGGGCGGCCGGCTGCATGCCGGTGGTGATCGGCTGGGCCGGCGTGACCGGGCGGTTGGACTGGCCGGCGCTGGTGATGTTCGGGATCGTCTTCTTCTGGACGCCCCCGCACACCTGGTCGCTGGCGATGAAGTACAAGGACGACTACGAGCGCGCCGGTGTCCCGATGTTGCCCGTGGTCGCCGAGCCGACCCACGTCTCGCGCCAGATCGTGCTGTTCAGCTGGCTCATGGTGGGATGGACGCTGCTGCTGGCTCCGGCGACCGGGTGGCTGTACACGTCGTTCGCCGCCCTGGCCGGAGCCTGGTTCCTGGTGCTGGCACACCGCCTGCACAGCAGGACCCTGCGCGGGGAGCCCACCAAGCCGATGCGCCTGTTCCACATGTCGAACACGTACCTGATGATCGTGTGCGTGGCGCTGGCCCTGGACTCCGCTCTCAGCCTTCCCGTTATTTCTTGGTTCTGAGTGGGCTGATTCGCGTGGGTGGTTCGGTAGCAGAACCTCAGCCGCTGACGCCTTAACCCGCTGACACCTTAACCCGCTGACGCCTTAACCCGCTGACGCCGATTAGGGGCTCATGGCATCAGGAGCAGCTTGCCGGTCGTGCGGCGGCCTTCGAGGTCTTCGTGCGCTTGCCGGGCGTCCGCGAGCGGGTAGGTGGCACCGACGTGGATGCGCAGGCTGCCATCGGCGACGGCGGTGAGCACCTCACCTGCCCGCCAGTCGAGTTCCTCCCTGGTCAGGAGGTGGTGCGCCAGGGTCGGGCGGGTGAGGAACGCCGAGCCGGCCACGTTCAGCCGCTGCGGGTCGACCGGTGGTACCGGTCCGCTCGCCGCGCCGAACAGCGCGAGCGTGCCGCGCGGGCGGAGGCTGGCGAGGCTGGCATCGAAGGTGTCCTTGCCGACGCCGTCGTACACGACGTCGACGCCCCTGCCGCCGGTGAGTTCGCGGACCGCGGGCGCGACCTCCTTCTCCGTGTACCGGATGATCTCGTCCGCGCCGGCTTCGCGGGCCAGCTTCTCCTTGTCCGCGGTCGACACGGTGCCGATGACCTTGCCGCCCAGCGCCTTGATGTACTGGGTGAGCAGGAGGCCCATGCCGCCGGCGGCGGCGGTCACCAGCGCGGTGTCGCCCTCGGAGATCGGGAAGGTCGAGCGCACCAGGTAGTGCGTCGTCATGCCCTGCAGCATCGACGCGGCGGCCGTGGCGGTGTCGACACCGTCCGGTACGCGCACCGCCTGGTCGGTCGGCACCACGGTCTGCTCGGCGTAGCTGCCGAGGCTGGTCGCCCAGGCGACCCGGTCACCAGGGGAGATCCCGGTGACTCCGGCGCCCACCGCGGTGACCGTACCGGCACCCTCGGAGCCCGGAGTGAACGGAAGGGGCACCTGGTAGATGCCACTGCGCTGGTAGGTGTCGATGAAGTTCACCCCGGCGGCGGTGACCTCGACCAGCAGCTGTCCTTCACCCGGTTCCGGCTGGTCGACTTCGGCGAGCCGCAGGACCTCCGGCCCCCCGCGTTCCTCGACCCGGATCGCACGCATCGGTTCCTCCCTCGTTGAGCACGCACCTGCCGTTGAGCACGCACCTGCCGTTGAACACGCATCTGCCGCACGTACGGCGGATGATCTCTCGAACGGCTCAACCCCAGCAGAGACGTGAGCATTCCCGCACCCTGTGACGATCAAAACCGGTTGGTCGGTGCCTTAAGATCTGCGACATGGCAACGGCCGAGAAGCAAGAGTCAGAGACAACGCGCGCTCCCAAGGCCGCGGTGGGTCGCACCTCAGCCTTCGTCAAGCAGCACGGCGCTCCGGCGCGTGCGGTCGTGGAGAACCTCGGGCGCACGGGTGCCCGGATCGTACTCATCGGCGCGGACGGCGCACTGGGTGACGTGCTGGTGCCGGATGTGGCCACCGGTGAAGCCGTCGTGGCGGCGGTGGACAAGCTGGAAGCCAGCGAGTGGGATACCGACACCACGGCAGCGCTGAAGATCGGTGCGCGGCACCGCCGCCGGATGGCCGGTCCGCGGGCGCGTTGATGCGCCAGGCACCGGCCCCCCGTGTCCTGCTGGCGAGTTGTGCCAGGCTGCCCACGTCGGACGGTGATGACGACGCTCTTCCGCCGGCTCTGGCTGATCTCGGGGTCACCGCGTCCTGGGCGGTATGGGACGACCCGCAGGCCGGTTTCGACTCCGCCGATCTCGTCGTGCTGCGCTGCCCCTGGGATTACACGTGGCGGCTCGACGAGTTCCTGAGCTGGTGCGAGTCCGTTCCCGCGCTGGCCAATCCGGTGGATGTGGTCCGCTGGAACACGCACAAGACGTACCTGACCGAGCTGCGGAAGGTGGGCGCTCCAGTCGTCCCGACGCAGGTGGTGGCTCCGGGCGAGAGCGTCGACTGGTCGAGCGAGGCCGGGCTGCCCGGCCGCGAGGTCGTCGTCAAGCCCGCCGTGGCCGCCGGATCGCGCGGTGCGGAGCGGTTCCGCGCCGGCGATGTCGCCGGCGCCGAGCATCACCTGGAAGCGTTGCACCGCGACGGCCAGTCCGCGCTGGTGCAGCCTTACCAGGCGGCGGTGGACGAGGAAGGCGAGACCGCGCTGGTGTTCTTCGGCGGGGTCTTCTCGCACGCGTTCAGCAAGGGGCCGATGCTCAACAGGTCGTCCCGAATGGACGGATCGGGTTTGTTCGTCGCCGAGCGCGTGGGGATCGCCGAGCCGACGCCGGCGCTGCGCAACGTGGCGGAAGACACGCTCGACGCCGCGTGCGAGCTCCTCGGGCGCACGCGGTCCGACCTGCTCTACGCCCGCGTGGACCTGGTCCGGTCCGAATCCGGTGCTCCGCTGTTGCTGGAGCTGGAGCTCGCGGAGCCCTCGCTGGGGTTCCGGCACGCCGACGCCGCCGCGCCGCTGCGGTTCGCTTCCGCCGTGCGGGCGGCCCTCGCGCGGCGCTAGTACGGCCGGGTCGCTGGCCTCGAAGATCACTGCCGTCTATCGTTTCAACCCAGACCGAAGTTGATCGATGGGTGCTGGGAGCAACGGTGGTGGAGTACGCGCAGCGAACCGATCGCCCCGCGATGTCGGAGTGGATCGAGCAGTTCGCCGCCCACTTCGAGGCCACCGAGGGAATGCCGCTGATCGCCGGCCGCATCCTGGCGTTCCTGCTCATCTGCGACCCGCCGGAGCGCACGGCGGCCGAGCTGTCGCACGCGCTCAGCGCCAGCAGCGGCTCGGTCAGCACGAACGTGCGGCTGTTGCTGCGCCTGGGCGTCATCTCGAAAACGACGCGCCAGGGCCGGGAAGCGGCCCTGTACCGCATCGAGGAGGACCGCTGGCCGCAGCTGGTGCGCAGTCGGATGGAACGGGTGACCGCCCTGGAGGAGCTGACCGAGTCCGGCCTGCGCATGTTCAGCGGGCAGGGCGAGCGAGCCCGGAGGCTGCGCACGGTCCACGAGTTCTACCGCTGGCTGGCGGGCGAGATGCCGGGACTGTGGCAGCGCTGGGAACGCGAGGGTCGCCGCCGGCCCCGCTGACGTGTCCCTGCGGACGTCCCCCCCGCTAATGACCCGGAGTCAGGCCGTGACCGGCTGCTCGCTGCCCTCCCGCGACGGGCTGTCCGGGGTCTCCTGCGGGCGTGGCCCACGGAAGCGGGACTCGTTCCACAGCAATGCGGTGGTGATGATCACCAGGGTCGAACCCAGCACGTGCAGGACGACCAGCGACGAGGGGACCTTGAGCAGGTACTGCACCGATCCGAGCACGCCCTGCGCCAGCACCGCCACGCACACCCAGACATAGGCGCGGAGCAGGCCCTTGGTGGGTCGGGCGCCGCGCAGGCGGACCCCGAACACCGCCAGCAGGCACAGGAAGGCCATGACCAGCATCCCGTGACCCTCCACGAGTTGCTCGATCGGCAGCGGCAGTCTCGGCGTCTTGGCGTCACCGGCGTGCGGCCCCGCACTGGTGACCAGCGTGCCCGCCGTCAGCATCCCGGCCAGCACGACCGTCTGCGCCACCAGCAGCTTGCGCATCGCCGGTGGGAGCACTGCCTGCGCCGGGCGGTCGCTTTCGCCGGCGACCTTCACCAGGCGTGCGGCCAACCAGATCAGCAGCGCCGAGAGCAGGAAGTGCACCGACACGCTCCACCACTGCAACCCGGTGAGCACGGTCATCCCACCGACAACGGCCTGCACGACGACGCCGACCGGCATCACCGCCGCCCACCGCACCAGGCGGGGGCGGGAGGGCTTCGTCAGCCACGCGGCGACCAGGCAGGCCACGGCGACGAACCCGACCAGGCCGGTCAGCATCCGATTGCCGAACTCGATGACCTGGTGCAGCGCCGCGACCTGCGCGTTGGAGACCGGCACCATGCTGCCGGGGAAGCACTGTGGCCACGTCGGGCAGCCCAGCCCCGATCCCGTGACCCGGACGACGGAACCGGTGACGGTGATCAACGCCTGGGTGACCATCACCGCGATGGCCAGCCCGCGCATGATCACCGGGGGAGTGCTGGGAATGCGGAAACTCCTGGAGCGCTCGGGCACGAACTCGATGGTATGCGTAGCTGCGCGACGCGGGCGTTTCGGGGCTGCTCACGTCAAGCGAGTCGTGCGGGTCGCGAGCAGACCCGCTGCCACGCCCCACGCGGCGAGCACGGCGATGTGCTGGAAGCCCGGGAAGCCGCCGTTGAGCACCCCGCTCAACGCCTCGGCGAGCGCTCCCGACGGCAGGTACTGCGCGATGGTGGCCACCGGCCCCGGCAGATCGGCCAGCGGCAGCGCCAGCCCGCCGACCAGCAGCAGCAGGAACCACACCGCGTTGGCCACGGCAAGCACGATCTCCGCGCGCAGCGCGCCCCCCACCAGCACGCCGGCAGCGCCGAACGCCAGCGTTCCGAGTACCAGCAGCGGGATCGCCGCCACCACGCCGAGCACGGGCGGGTGCCAACCGAGCAGCAACGCCGTGCCGCCGAGCACCACGGCCTGCAACGCGACCACGATCAGCGCTGCCAAAACCCGGCCGGAGACCAGGGTCCAGCGCGGCAGCGCCGTGGCCGCCAGCCGCTTGATGACGCCGTATCGGCGGTCGAACCCCAGCGCGATGGCCTGCCCGGTGAACGCCGTGGACATCACGGCCAGTGCCAGTACGCGAGGAGCCACCGACTCCACCCGGGGCTGCGTGACGAACCCGATGTTGAGCTCGCTCAACCCGATCAGCAGGGCCAGCGGGATGATCAGGTTCAGCAGCGCCTGCTCGCCGTGGCGCAGCGTCAGCAGCGCCTCCATGCGGGTGTGGGCAGCGAGCATGCGCGCCGGCCCTCCCCGACCGGGGGCGGGACGGAACGTCCCGGGTGGGAAGCCCCGGCCGGCGGCACCCGCGGTGGCCGCGCCCGTTGCCTTGGTGCCGGCGGCTTGAGGTTCGGAATCCACGCTCACGAGCGGAGCTCCCGTCCGGTCAGTTCGAGAAAGACGTCTTCCAGGCTGCGGCGACAGACTCGCAGCTCCTCAGCCAGGACACCATGCTGCGCGCACCAGGCGGTGACCGTGGACACGACCTGCGGGTCGATGGCACAGCGGACGGAGTAGTCGCCGGCTCGCACCTCGGTGACCTGGCAGTCTTCGGGCAGCGCGGAGGCCAGCAGTTCCACGTCGAGTGCGGGCTGCGAGCGGAAGCGCAGTTCCTGGTTGCTGTCGTGAGCGGCCGTGAGCTCGGCGGTGGTTCCGCTGGCCACCGCACGGCCGTGGTCGACGATCACGACGTCGTCGGCGAGCGTCTCCGCCTCGTCCATCAGGTGGGTGGTCAGCAGCACGCTGACGCCGTCGGAGCGCAGCGCGGAGATCAGATCCCACACCAGGTGGCGAGCCTGGGGGTCCATACCCGCCGTGGGTTCGTCGAGGAACACCAGCTCAGGGCGGCCCACCAGGGCGCACGCCAGGGACAGTCGCTGTTGCTGACCACCGGAGAGTCGCTTGTAGGGGGTGCGGACCGCCCCGGCGAGACCGAGCAGGTCGAGCAACCAGTCCGGGTCCAGCGGGTTGGCGGCGCAGGACGCGACCAGGCGCAGCATCTCGTCGGCCCGCACGCCCGGGTAAGCGCCGCCGCCTTGCGGCATCACGCCGATCCGGGGCCGCAGGGCGTCCCCGTCCGTGCTCGGGTCGAGCCCGAGCACGCGCACCGCTCCCTCGCTCGGGCGCAGGAAGCCCTCGCAGGTTTCCACGGTGGTGGTCTTGCCGGCCCCGTTCGGTCCGAGCAGCGCCAGGATCGACCCTCGGCGCAGGCTCAGATCGAGCCCGGCCACGGCAACGGTTTCCCCGAAACGTGTAACCAGACCGGAGATCTGGACGGCGAGATCGGCGTCGTTCGGGCTCACAGCACCCCAGAGTAGGTTGTGACGCGAGGTACACCCGCGCGGGGAGCGGAATGATCAGGCTCGCGTATCTCGTTGGGTGAGTCGGGTCACGTATACCCCCGGCTCGTATGGCCAGCTCGATGGAAATAGGTAACATTTCTGTTGTGAAAAAAGCCGCGACGTCTCGGACGGTCTCCGTGGGCCAGGTTGGCCCCGCGGAGCACGAGGCTGCCCAGCTGGGCAGCCCCGCGCAGTCCAGCGAGCGGCGTACCCGGCAGGCAGTCGCACGGCTGCTGCTGGAACAGGGTCCGGTCACGGCGGCAGCGATCGCCGATGAGCTGGGCCTGAGCCCGGCGGCGGTACGGCGGCACTTGGACGCGCTCCTCGCCAGCGGCGAGGCATGCACCAGGGAGTCGTCCGCCCGCGCCCGTCGGGGACGGGGTCGGCCAGCCAAGCAGTTCCTGCTCACCGAGATGGGGCGGGCACGGTTCGGTCACGCCTACGATGACCTGGCCGTGGCGGCCCTGCGGTTCCTCGCCGAGAACGCCGGTGAGGAGGCGGTTCGCTCGTTTGCCCAACGGCGGATGACGGCGTTGGTGAACAGTCACCGCACGGAAGTCGCCGCGGGACGGACCACGGTCGAGCGTGCGGAGGCTCTCGCCAGCGCGCTGAGCAGCGAGGGCTACGCTGCCTCGACACGCCGTGTCGGGTCGGGTGAGCAGCTCTGCCAGCACCACTGCCCGGTAGCGCACGTCGCTGCGGACTTCCCGCAGCTGTGCGAGGCCGAGACGGCTGCGTTCGCCGAAGTTCTCGGCACCCACGTGCAGCGGCTGGCCACGATCGCCAATGGTGACGCGGTCTGCACCACTCACGTACCGCTTTCGCGGTCCGAGCAGCCGAGCGGGGAAGGCTCGGACACTGAACAGACATCTGCTGGGTCGCGGAAGGCACAGCAGGACGATGCCCCGATTCCACATGGAGGGGAGCCCGTATGACTGCCGCTGCGGAGCAGCGCACACCCACCACGGTGCCGAACGCCTCGCAAAAGCCGCTGAGTCAGGATGAGACGCTGGCGGCGCTGGGCAACTACGAGTACGGCTGGGCCGACCCGGACGTCGCTGGTGCGAGTGCGCGCCGAGGTCTGAACGAGGATGTCGTCCGCGACATCTCGGAGAAGAAGGACGAGCCGGAGTGGATGCTGGAGTCCCGGCTGAAGGCGTTGCGGCTGTTCGACCGCAAGCCGATGCCGAACTGGGGAGCCGACCTCTCCGGGATCGACTTCGAGCGCATCAAGTACTTCGTGCGCTCGACCGAGGAGCAGGCGCAGACCTGGGACGACCTGCCTGAGGACATCAAGAACACCTACGACAAGCTGGGCATCCCGGAGGCGGAGAAGCAGCGGCTGGTCGCCGGTGTCGCCGCCCAGTACGAGTCCGAGGTGGTCTACCACAAGATCCGCGAGGACCTTGAGGAAAAGGGCGTGATCTTCCTGGACACCGACACCGGTCTGCGGGAGCACCCCGAACTGTTCGAGGAGTACTTCGGTTCGGTGATCCCGGCCGGGGACAACAAGTTCTCCGCGCTGAACACGGCGGTGTGGTCCGGCGGGTCGTTCATCTACGTGCCGAAGGGCGTGCACGTGGACATCCCGCTGCAGGCGTACTTCCGCATCAACACAGAGAACATGGGTCAGTTCGAGCGGACCCTGATCATCGTCGACGAGGGCGCGTACGTGCACTACGTCGAGGGCTGCACGGCGCCGATCTACTCCAGTGACTCGCTGCACTCGGCGGTTGTGGAGATCATCGTCAAGAAGAACGCCCGGTGCCGCTACACGACCATCCAGAACTGGTCGAACAACGTCTACAACCTGGTCACCAAGCGGGCCAAGGCCGAAGAGGGCGCCACCATGGAATGGGTGGACGGCAACCTGGGTTCCAAGGTGACGATGAAGTACCCGTCGGTGTTCCTCATGGGCGAGCACGCCAAGGGCGAGGTGCTGTCGGTGGCCTTCGCCGGCCAGGGCCAGCACCAGGACGCGGGCGCGAAGATGGAGCACATGGCTCCGCACACGTCCTCGACGATCGTGTCCAAGTCGATCGCGCGCGGCGGCGGCCGTACCTCGTACCGCGGCCTGGTCAAGGTCGCCAAGCGGGCCAACCACTCGGCGTCCACGGTGAAGTGCGACGCCCTGCTGGTGGACACGATCAGCCGATCGGACACGTACCCGTACGTGGACATCCGGGTGGACGACGTGTCGATGGGCCACGAGGCCACCGTGTCCAAGGTCAGTGACGACCAGCTGTTCTACCTGATGCAGCGGGGCCTGACCGAGGACGAGGCGATGGCCATGGTGGTGCGCGGGTTCGTGGAACCGATCGCCCGCGAGCTGCCGATGGAGTACGCGCTGGAACTCAACCGCTTGATCGAGCTGCAGATGGAAGGGGCCGTCGGCTGAGATGACGGAGTCGACACTGGACAAGTCCGGCCAGCACGGCCTCACCGAGCACTCGCACGGCGGCGGCGTTCCCCAGGCTTCGCGTGGGGAACGCTTCACCGCCTACGACGTGGACGCCTTCGAGGTGCCCGGCGGTCGGGAAGAGGACTGGCGCTTCACGCCGATGAAGCGGCTGCGGGCCCTGCACAGCGGCGCTGCCGCCACCGGCTCGGTCAAGGTCGAGGTCGCCGGTAGCTCCGAGGTCAGCGTCGAGACGGTGAACCGGGAGGACGCGCGTCTCGGCGACGGCGGCATCCCGGCCGACCGGGTCGCGGCCCAGGCGTGGAACTCGTTCGGGGAAGCCACGATCATCACGGTGCCGAAGGAGGTTCGCACCTCGTCCCCGGTGACGGTCACCGTGCACGGCCCGGGCGAGGGCGAGACGGCCTACGGTCACCTGCAACTGCGGGCCGAGCCGTTCGCCGAGTCCGTGATCGTGCTCGACTACCGGGGTTCGGGGGTGCTCGGCGACAACGTGGAGTTCGTCGTCGCCGAGTCGGCCAAGCTGTCCGTGGTCACCGTGCACGACTGGGCCGACGACGCGGTCCAGGTCGGTTCGCAGCACGTGAAGCTGGGCAAGGACGCGGTGTTCCGGCACCTCGCCGTCAGCCTCGGTGGCGACCTCGTCCGGGTGAACACCACGGTCACCTTCGGCGGGCGTGGCGGTGACGCCGAGCTGCTCGGCCTGTACTTCGCCGACGCCGGCCAGCACCTGGAGCACCGGATGCTGGTGGACCACGCCGAGCCGAACTGCCGGAGCAACGTCGCCTACAAGGGCGCGTTGCAGGGCAAGGACGCGCACACGGTCTGGATCGGCGACGTCCTGATTCGGGCGGCGGCCGAAGGCACCGAGACCTTCGAGCTCAACCGCAACCTGGTGCTCACCGACGGCGCCCGCGCCGACTCGGTGCCGAACCTGGAGATCGAGACCGGCGAGATCGAAAGCGCCGGGCACGCCAGCGCCACCGGCCGGTTCGACGACGAGCAGCTGTTCTACCTGCGGGCCAGGGGCATCCCGAAGGACCAGGCGCGCCGCTTGGTGGTGCGCGGGTTCTTCGGCGAGATCCTGCAGAAGATCACGGTGCCCGAGGTCCGTGAGCGGCTGGAAGCCGCGATCGAGGCCGAACTGGCGGCGGTCGGAGCATGACGGTCCGCCCGGTCATCGGCCCCCGGCTGGTGCCGGTGGCCGGGCGACGCCGGTGTCTGCCCTGAGATCGGCGCCCCACCCACAACGACGACTTGCACACGGCGACCTGGAGAACGAACGACGATGGCCACCCTGGAAATCAAGGACTTGCACGTTTCGGTGCTCGCCGACGAGGAGTCCAAGCAGATCCTCAACGGCGTTGACCTGACCGTGCGCTCGGGCGAGACGCACGCGGTCATGGGGCCCAACGGCTCCGGCAAGTCCACCCTCGCCTACGCGATCGCGGGCCACCCCAAGTACGAGGTGACCTCCGGCGAGGTGCTGCTCGACGGCGAGAACGTGCTGGAGATGAGCGTGGACGAGCGGGCCCGCGCGGGCCTGTTCCTCGCCATGCAGTACCCGGTCGAGGTGCCCGGCGTGTCGATGTCGAACTTCCTGCGTTCGGCGGCGACGGCGACCCGAGGCGAGGCCCCGCAGATCCGGCACTGGGTCAAGGAAGTCAAGCAGGCCATGACGGATCTGGACATCGAGCCGTCGTTCGCCGAGCGCAGCGTCAACGAGGGCTTCTCCGGTGGCGAGAAGAAGCGACACGAGATCCTGCAGCTGGACCTGCTCAAGCCGAAGTTCGCGATCCTCGACGAGACCGACTCCGGGCTGGACGTCGACGCGCTGCGCGTGGTGTCCGAGGGCGTCAACCGCTACCGAGCCGAGGGCGACAAGGGCGTGTTGCTGATCACCCACTACACCCGCATCCTCAAGCACATCACCCCGGACTACGTGCACGTCTTCGCGGGTGGCCGGGTCGTCGAGTCCGGTGGCCCGGAGCTGGCCGAGCGGCTGGAGGAAGAGGGCTACGTGCGGTACACGGGCAAGAAGGAGGCGGCAGCGCAGTCATGACCGATCAGCCGGTCAACGTCCGCGGCAACGGGGTCCGCGACGGCGGGGACCATCGTGCCGGGACGGCCACGGTGGCTCCGGCTCCGCTGGATGTCGCCGCGATCCGCTCGGATTTCCCGATCCTGGGCCGCACGGTCCGGGACGACCGGCGCCTGGTGTACCTCGACTCCGGGGCGACCTCGCAGCGCCCACGCCAGGTACTGGATGCCGAGCGTGCCTTCCTGGAGACGTCCAACGCCGCCGTGCACCGGGGTGCGCACCAGCTCGCGGAGGAGGCCACCGACGCCTACGAGGACGCCCGCGCCAAGATCGCCCGGTTCGTCGGGGCCACCCCCGACGAACTCGTGTTCACGAAGAACGCCACCGAAGGCGTGAACCTGGTCGCGTACGCGATGAGCAACGCCGCCACGTCCGGGCCGGAGGCCGAGCGGTTCCGTCTCGGGCCGGGTGACGAGGTCGTGGTGACCGAGATGGAGCACCACGCCAACCTGGTGCCGTGGCAGCAGCTGTGCCACCGCACCGGCGCGACGCTGCGGTGGCTGGGCGTCACCGACGAAGGCCGGCTCGATCTGTCCGATATGGACAGTGTGATCACCGATCGGGCCAAGGTTGTGGCGTTCACCCACCAGTCCAACGTGCTGGGCACGGTCAACCCGGTCGAGTCGATCGTGGCGCGGGCGCGGCAGGTCGGCGCGCTGGTCGTGCTGGACGCCTGCCAGTCGGTGCCGCACGCCCCGGTCAACTACGGTGCGCTGGACGTGGACTTCGCGGTGTTCTCCGGGCACAAGATGCTGGGTCCGTCCGGGATCGGCGTGCTCTACGGTCGCCGTGAGCTGCTGCGGGCCATGCCCCCGTTCCTCACTGGCGGATCGATGATCGAGATGGTGCACATGGAGCGGTCCACGTTCGCCGAACCACCGCAGCGATTCGAGGCCGGGGTCCCCATGACCTCGCAGGCAGTGGGGTTGGGTGCGGCGGTCGACTACCTCTCGGTGGTCGGCATGGAACGGATCGCGGCGCACGAGCAACGGCTCGTGGACGCGGCCCTGCGCGAACTGTCCGCAGTGGACGGGGTGCGGATCATCGGCCCGACCAGCACGGACAACCGTGGCGGGGCGGTGTCCTTCGTGCTCGGCGAGGCCGGCAGCGAGGGCTACGTCCACCCCCACGACGTCGGCCAGGTCCTCGACAGTCAGGGCGTGGAGGTGCGCGTCGGCCACCACTGCGCGTGGCCACTGCACCGGCGGATGGGCGTTCCCGCGACCATCCGGGCAAGCTTCTACCTGTACAACGAACTCGACGAAGTGAAGGCGCTGGCGGACGCGGTACGCGAAACCCAGCGGTTCTTCCAGGCGGCGTAGGACGCGCGGATGCAGCTGGAACAGATGTACCAGGAGATCATCCTGGACCATTACCGCAACCCGCACCGGCACGGCCTGCGGGATCCGTTCGACGCTGAATCCTTCCAGGTCAACCCGGTCTGCGGAGACGAGGTCACCCTCCGGGTCAAGCTCAGTGGCGAAGGCTCGGCGGCCGTCGTCGACGACGTCTCGTACGCGGCCCAGGGCTGCTCGATCAGCCAGGCCGCCACCTCCGTGCTGACCGACCTGGTGGTGGGGCGCTCGGTCAAGGAGGCGATGGGCACGCAGGCGGCCTTCACCGAACTCATGCAAGGCCGCGGCCAGGTGGAACCGGACGAGGACGTGCTGGAGGACGGCATCGCCTTCGCCGGGGTCGCCAAGTACCCGGCCCGCGTGAAGTGCGCGTTGCTGGGGTGGATGGCTTTCAAGGACGCTGTAGCACGGGTCGTCAACGAGGTGGAGACGGAATGAGCCAAGAGCAAGCCACCGACGTACAGCGCGGCGCGGTATCTGATGGCGCCGACGTACAGCGCGGCGTGGTGTCCGATGGCGCCGACGTGCAGCGCGGCGTGGAAGCGATGCCGGAACCGCCGTCGCCGAAAGCGGATCTCGCCGCGATCGACGACGTCGAAGAGGCCATGCGGGACGTGGTCGACCCCGAACTGGGAATCAACGTGGTCGACCTCGGCCTGCTCTACGACGTCCGCGTCGAGGAGGACAACTCCGCGACGCTGGACATGACCCTGACCTCGCCGGCGTGCCCGCTCACGGACGTCATCGAGGACCAGACACGGGCGGCACTGACCGGTGGGCCCGGCGGTGGGATCGTCAACGACTGCCGCATCAACTGGGTCTGGATGCCGCCGTGGGGTCCAGAACGGATCACGGAGGAGGGCCGCGAACAGCTCCGCGCCCTCGGTTTCACGATCTAAGCCAGCCGTTCAAGGCGTCTGAGGGGGATGTCCGCGTGGGTGACGTGACCCGCGCGGACATCGCGTGTCACCCCGCGGCCCGCGGCGGTGCGACCGCCGGCCCGGTCTGCTCGCCCCGGTGCCCATTGGGGTACTGCTCGGGGTCTTCGACCGGGAAACCAGGGTCGGGTTCTCCGCCGTCGGTCGCGCCCTCGCGCGGTTGGCCGCGCAGGATGTCGATGCGGTCCGTGCCTGGTCGGGACATCACCCAGCTCGAACCGAGCAGCGACTTCGCGAACCGCTTCAGTGGGGCAAGCCGTCGCGACACCTCGGCGTACTCGGTGACGCTGCCGTGCGTGCATACCAGGGTCGCCAGCGACAGGCTGATCGAGACACCGCCGACCTCGCGCGGCGGGTCCAGCAGTAGCTCCGCCAGCGGCACCAGATCATCCAGGTCGGTGACCAGCAGGAAGTCGTCCCCGCCGACATGCCCGACCTGCAGCGAGCGCAGCGAAGTCGCCGCGTCCGTCAGGCTGCGCCCCAGCGACCGGATGAGATCGTCACCGGCGGAGAAGCCGGCCGTGTCGTTGACGCTCTTGAACCCGTCGACGTCCAGCCAGCTCACCGCGAAGACCTCGCCGTGGTGAATCCGGCGGGTCACCTCGCGGGCTGTCGTGTCGCTGCCAGGAAGCCGGGTCAGTGGGTTGAGCGCCGCCGCTTCCTCCACCTTCAGCTCCGCGATGCCCCGGATGAGGTGCCCGGCCTGGACCACGCCCAGGCAGTGGCCCGCCTCGTCGATCACCACCGCGTCGTCGTACATCCGGTTCTGGTCCGAGCTGGTGATCAGGCCCAGCGCCTCCAACGCCGTGGTGGACGTGGTGACCAGCCGGGGCTCGTCGGCCAGCCGGGACGCCGGCTTCTTGGCGTGCAGGGCATGCCCGTAGGGGCCGGTGACGGCCAGCAGGAACCGGTTCCGTTCGATCGTCCACTGTGGATGTCCGTGCTCGTCGAGCAGGACGATGCCGCTGACCTGGGGGTTGTCGGCGAGGATCTCCCGGACGTCGTCCGCGGTCGCGGTGGCCGGCAGCGTCGTCGCCGGCGCGAGGAACTCGGTCACCCGCGGACCGGCGGCCTCGGTCGAGGTGTGGTGCCCTGTCGGGTCGGTGACCTCGGCGGACACCGCGGGAATGCTGACCGTGGCCGGTGGTCGCCGGGACGGCGGTGCCAGCAGGTTCCCCTGCACCAGTCGGATGCCGTGCCGGCGCAGCCAGGCGAGCTGGGGTTCATTTTCCAGCCCCTCAGCCACCAGATCCGCTTCGGTGGTGCCGCACAGGTGCTGGACGGATTCGAGGATGGCCTGCCGACCCACGTCGTTCGGCAGCCCGCTGATCACCCCACGATCGAGCTTGACCATGTCCGGGCGCACGTCCGCGATCAGCGTCAACGGCACGTCGCCCTCGCCCACCCCGTCGAGCGCGATCTTGAAGCCGTACTCCCGCAGCTGGTTCACCCCGGCCACCAGCCGCTCGGGTTCCAGCCGGGCGAACGGCGCCCCGATCTCCAGCGTGACCTCGTGCTCCCGGCGGCCGACCTCCCGAAGGCACTGCCGCACCGCGTCGAAGCTGGCCAAGTCGTGCGTGACCGTGCCCCCGAGGACGTTGACGTGCAGTGGCAGCAGCGTCTCCCGCTCCGACGCGGCCCTGACCGCGGACACGGCCAGGTGAATGTCGAGATCGGTCAGCCGTCGTTGCCGGGCCGCCTCCCGGAAGAGGTCGTGGACGTGACCACGAGCAGGGCGCGCCAACGCCTCGACGGCGAGGACGCCGCCGGTTCGTAGGTTGATCAAGGGCTGGAACGCGAAGCGTACTTCGTCCACCAGCGCAGTCACGGAGTTGATACTGCCCGCACTCATGCGCTCTCATCGAGGGTTTTCATCATCTGTTCACCGACTGCTCAGCTCGTCCTACTGCTGCAAAGAGCATGCCGGCATGTGCGCCAACCTAGCGCGGCAGGTGGACGAACGGGAGGTGACGGTGGCGTGTCGTGTGTCTATCGACACGCCATGTGATCGACGAGACATCACCCTCGGTCATCATCCGGGCCGTACGGCGCCGGTACTCAGCCGGTATCCGGTGGATCGCTCAAGGCGCCCGAACGCCAGTGCGCATGGGTGACTTCACTCACACGTCCGGGTGGTCTCCGAATCCGCCGAAGCCGTGCCGTGCCGGTGGGTGGCGAGGGTCCAGCCCCCCGGTGATCAGGCGGGCGCGCAGCGGCCATCCGGCCGAGCGGAACACCGCCGTCATGGCCGCCGCCGTCTGCGCGGGCGGCGAGTCCGGGGAGAGGAAAGCCCGGCGGTGGTGCTCGTCGATGGTGAAGAAGACCTCGAAGAACTCGGGCACCCGTTCGGGGGGCAGCGCCAGCAGTGCGTGCAGCGCACGACGTCGCAGCCCATTGGCGGCCAGTGTGGCTGGCGGCCACACCACCGACCATGCGGCTCGCGCCGCCGTGGCCGGGCCGGAGCGCAGTCCGGCGGCGATCGCCGCCGCTACCCAGGGCGCCAGCCGCAGCGATGCCGCCACGCTGAACCCGGTCGCCGGGTGTATCAGGCCGCCGGTGGCGCCGAACGGCACGATCCGGCTCGGGCGCGGCAGCGGGTCGTCGACCGGAAACCGGACGCGCTCCTCGGGCCCGTCCGGGATCGGGACCCCCGCGGCCGCCATCCGACCGTGCAGCCGCCGGCGCAGCAGTGCCAGGGGCAGCGCCGGGCGACGCGCCAGTGACGTCTCTTCGACCAGCACCTGCCCGTCGGGCAGCGGCACCGCGTACAGGAAGCTCGGCCAGCCGCCGAATGTTCCCGGCGCCGGCCGCCAGTCCATGAACACCGCCGAGCCGGACGGCCGCAGCGGCTCGGCCGCGGCGGGGTCGAGGAACAGGCCCACAGCGGACTGCTGCGCGGCCGTCCGGGCAGGACGTCCGCCGGAGAGAACCCGAGCGGAGCCGGACGCGTCGACTACCGTGGCCGCCGCGATGGTCCGGTGGTTCTTCAGCCGCACGGTCGAGCCATCTGGCCCGTGCTCGGCGGAGATCACCCGAGCGGCGATCGTCTGGACGTCGTCGCGGCGCAGGTACTCGTGCAGCTTCGCGTTGTCCAGCACGACGTAGGGCCGCGCCCAGGAGTGCACGGAGGTACCGACGACGTGCACGCTCGGTACGCGCGTACCCACCACCGCCCGCGCGACGACCGGTGGGAGCTCATCGAGCCAGGCGGCGTAGGTGTGCGGCCACACCCGATGGGGTTCCGGGGCCACCAGCGCGACCCGCAACCCCGCATCGGCGCAGGACGCGGCCACGGCCCACCCCGCAGGCCCGCCACCGACGACCAGGACATCGACCACGCTGCTATCAGATCACGACCGGTGGGCCGGCAGCCTTGCGGCCGCGCACGGATACGGTAAAGGCATGCCCAGTGCTAGCAGTGACTCCGAGTTCGAGGCCGTGCGCGCCGCTCGTCGATCCGGGGGATCGGCCAGGGACGCACATCCGGGTGACCTGGCGCTGAGCCCGTTCCGGGTGGACCGGGACCGGGTGGCGAGCTCAGCGTTCTTCGCCCGGCTGGGGGGTGTCACCCAGGTCGTCAGCCCCAGCGGCTCGGGCGTGCTGCTGCACAACCGGCTCACGCACAGTCTGAAGGTGGCGCAGGTGGCCAGGGCGATCGCGGAGCGGCTGCTCGCCGTGCCGGAGCAGGCGTCGCTGATCACCACGCTCGGCGGCTGCGACCTGGACGTCGTGGAGGCCGCCGCGCTGGCGCACGACCTCGGCCATCCGCCGTTCGGCCACCTAGGCGAACAGGTGCTCGACCGGTTGGCCCGGCAGCGGTTCGCGCTGCCGGATGGCTTCGAAGGCAATGCGCAGACCTTCCGCATCGCCAGCAGCATCGACGTGCGTGGCACCCAGCGGGACGGCTTGGACCTCACCGCCGCGTCGAGGGCGGCGCTGCTGAAGTACCCGTGGACGCGGCTTTCCCGCCCGCAGCCGCACCCCAGGGACCTGGCGAACCCGCCGCGTGGGGCGTCCGAACCCGCCGATGCACCGGGCAGTGGCTCGTCGAAGTTCTCCTGCTACGTCACCGAGCTCGACGACATGAACGACTGCCGTGCGGGCTTCGCCGAGCGGCTGGAGCTGTGGCAGCAGACCGTCGAGGCGTCGATCATGGACACCGCCGACGACATCGCGTACGCGATCCACGACCTCGACGACTTTCACCGGGTCGGCGTCCTGCAGCACACCACCGTGCAGCAGGAGCTGGACAGCTGGCTGCGCGACCCCGGCGAGTTCCTGGATCTCTCCGATGCGGAGCTGGCCAAGGGCGGCCGGCTGCCGGGGCGCTCGCTGGAGCAGCTGCGCCGCCGGCTGCATGCCAGAGACGGCTGGATCGCCGACGACGCCGCCTTCTTCGAAGCGGCGCGGAAGGTGTCGCTGGAGCTGGTGGAACGACTGCTCAAGGTCCCCTTCGACCGTTCGCGTGAAGCGGAGCACGCGGTCGCCGTGTTCTCCGGCGAGGGCACCCGGCGGTTGGTGGAAGGCGTCGAGGTCGTCGCGTCCCCGACCAGCCGTTCCGGGCACGTGTCGCTGCGGAGCGAGCAGTGGCACGAAGTGCAGATCCTGAAGTTCGTCCACCGGCGTTTCGTGTTGCAGCGGCCGGATCTGGGGCTGCACCAGCGCGGTCAGGACCAGCTGCTGCGCAAGCTCGTGGCGGCGCTCAACGACTGGATGGTCGACTCGTCCGAGGCGTTCCGCCTCCCGCACCGGTTGCGGGACCTGCTGGACCGCTCCCGCGACGAGCTCGGGGAGCTGCGGTCGCGCGCTCCCGAGCTGCTGGTCGCGCCGGGGGAGCAGTTCCCGACCGGCTCGGCCGGGCGGGAACGTCTGGAGCTGATGGCCCGGGGACGCGCGGTCATCGACTTCATCTCCTCGCTGACCGATGGTCAGGCGGCGAATCTGCTGGAGGCCCTGGCCGGGCAGCAAACCCAGTGGGCCGGCAGTTACGTACTGTGATGTTCGATGTGCCCGTCGCCGGCCGGTCCTTCGCTCGGAGGTGACGCGTGTCTCGCGTGCGGGAACTGCCCGGAGGCGGTCGTGCCGTCGAGGTCTCCGGCGATCGCCTGACCGGATGGTTTGACCGGTTCAGTGCGAACCACGGCGGTGCGCTGCGCACGGTCCTTGATCCGCAGCGGGTTGAGGTCGTGGCACGCGACGGTGCCCGAGCCGCGGTGAACGTGCCGTTCGAGCCCCTACCGCCACCGCATGGCGAGCGGCAGGGGCTGGACGTGACGTCGCTGGTCGAGCACGTCACCAGAGCACGCCGGATCGGCGTGCTGCTGGTGCGGCTGGGAGGCCACAGCGTCGGTATCGCCCGGAACGGGCAGGTGGAGACGTCCTCGACCGACCGCAAGCCGGTGCACGGGCGGCACAAGGCCGGTGGCTGGTCGCAGCAGCGCTTCGCGCGGCGCCGCGAGGGGCAGGCGCGCCAGGCGCTCAGCGCCGCCGCCGACGCGGCGGCGCGGGTGCTGCTGCCCGAGCAGCACCGTCTCGACGGGTTGGTGCTCGGCGGTGACCGCAAGGCGCTGGAGGCGCTGCGCGCCGACTCCAGGCTGAGCAGCCTGTTCTCGCGTGCCGAACAGCGCGTGCTCGACGTCGGCGAGCCGCGACGCTCCGTGCTGGAGGAAGCCGCGCGGCGCGCTTGCGCCGTCGAAGTCGAGGTCTTCGAGCCGGGCTGATGCGGCCGAGTGCCGGACATCACTCGGTGGGGTGCGTCAGCACCGGATCACGCCTACTAGACTGGCGCGGTACCCCGAGAGCGTCTCCCGCGTGTCGATGAGCCGCGATCCCGCCGCGCCACCTGATTTGGCCCACCAGGGATCGGTGTGCGCGGACGCAGGCGCGGGTGAGTTGACGATCGACCCTCGGAGTGTCCTTTGATTGCTGCCACCGGTCTCCAGCTGCGTGCCGGTTCCCGGATCCTGCTGGACGACGCCACGTTGCGCGTGCAACCGGGTGACCGGATCGGGCTTGTCGGCCGCAACGGCGCGGGCAAGACGACGACGCTGCGCTCGCTGGCCGGCGAAGGCCAGCCGTACGCCGGGGACGTCCACGTCAGCGGCGAGGTCGGTTACCTCCCGCAGGACCCGCGTGAGGGTGACCTGTCGGTGACCGCCAAGGACAGGGTCCTTTCGGCACGGGCTCTGGACCAGCTGCTGCGCGACATGGAGAAGCTGCGCGCCGAGATGGCCGAGCTGGTTGACGACCGCCAGCGCGACCGCGCGGTCACCAAGTACGGCCGGCTGGAGGAGCGGTTCGCCGCGCGTGGCGGCTACGCCGCCGAAAGCGAGGCGGCCCGGATCTGCACGAACCTGGGCCTGCAGGAGCGGGTGCTCACCCAACCGCTGCAAACACTGTCCGGCGGTCAACGCCGTCGGGTCGAGCTGGCGCGCATCCTGTTCGCCGCGTCCGAGGCCGGCCCGGACGGCAAGTCCGCGACGACGCTGCTGCTGGACGAGCCGACCAACCACCTCGACGCGGACTCGATCAGCTGGCTGCGCGGCTTCCTCGCCGCGCACGAAGGTGGGCTGGTGGTGATCAGCCACGACGTCGAGCTGCTGGACGCCGTGGTGAACAAGGTGTGGTTCCTCGACGCGGTCCGCGGTGCCGCCGATGTGTACAACATGGACTGGAAGCGGTATCAGGAGGCTCGCGCCACCGACGAGAAGCGCCGCCGTCGCGAACGTGCCAACGCTGAGAAGAAGGCCAGCACGCTCATGGCGCAGGCCGACAAGATGCGGGCGAAGGCGACCAAGGCGGTGGCGGCGAAGAACATGGCCCGCCGCGCCGAGAAGCTCATCGCCGAGCTGGACGAGACGCAGGCCGCCGACAAGGTGGCCAACATCCGGTTCCCGGACCCGGCCCCGTGTGGGCGTACGCCACTGACGGCCGCCGGGCTGTCCCGGGCGTACGGGTCGCTGGAGATCTTCAGCGGGGTCGACCTGGCGATCGATCGGGGGGCGAAAGTCGTCGTGCTCGGGCTCAACGGCGCCGGCAAGACGACGCTGCTGCGCCTGCTCAGCGGGTTGGAAGCGCCGTCCGCCGGCGAGGTCACCGCCGGTCATGGCCTGCGCATCGGCTACTACGCCCAGGAACACGAGACTCTCGACCACGACGCGAGCGTCTGGGCGAACATCCGTACTGCGGCGCCGGATACCCCGGAGCAGCAGCTACGCACGCTGCTCGGCGCGTTCCTGTTCACCGGTGAGCAGCTGGACCAGCCGGCCGGAACGCTCTCCGGCGGCGAGAAGACCCGGCTGGCGCTGGCCGGGCTGGTGTCCAGCGCGGCGAACGTGTTGCTGCTGGACGAGCCGACGAACAACCTCGACCCGGCCAGCCGCGAACAGGTCCTGGACGCTCTCCGCAACTTCACTGGCGCGATCGTGCTGGTCACCCACGATCCTGGCGCGGTGGAGGCGCTGCAACCGGAGAGGGTGATCCTGTTGCCAGACGGTACCGAGGATCACTGGTCGGATGACTACCTTGAGCTGGTCCAGCTCGCCTGACACGCTGGATCACGGGACCACCGCCCGTAGTCATCGGCGTGGCCGAATTGGTACTTTCCAGTGATTGTCGGGGATATATCTTCGGCCGTTGGGCGATCTTTTTCCATGATCGCCTGGCATTTGCGGCTTTCCTGTTCGATCATTGCGATCGTCAGGGGCCGCGAGCGGCCCGACCTGCTCGGAGGGAAGGCGGGGACACTGTGGCTGACCTGAAGAAGGGTGCGCGAATTACTGGTAGCGCACGCGACAAGCTCGCCAATGACCTGAAGAAGAAGTACGAGAAGGGGGCAAGCATTCGCGCCTTGGCCGAGGCCACGGGCCGTTCCTACGGCTTCGTGCACCGCGTGCTGAGCGAATCGGGTGTCCAGTTGCGCGGCCGTGGCGGCGCGACCCGTTCCAAGAAGAAGTAAACAACCGAAGGAGGCCCGCGCTTGGCGGAGTCGACTGTAGAGCCTGGCCTGTTGGACCGCGGCGGCGTCCGACTCGCGGTCCACGGGCCACGGGCCACGATCACCTTAGATCGACCGGAGAAACTCAACGCTCAGACTCCGCACACTTGGCAGGCGCTGGCCGAGATCGGTCGCACCCTCGATGGCGACGTGCGCATCGTGGTGGTTCGCGGCGAGGGACGGTCCTTTTCCGCCGGGCTGGATCGGCGACTGTTCACCGAGGAAGGCTTTGACGGTCTCCCGGGTCTGCTGTCGCTGGGAAACCAGCCCACGGAACAGGCCGACGCCGAGATCGCCGCGTTCCAGCAGGGTTTCAGCTGGTTGCGGGAACCGGACCGGGTCACCATCGCCGCAGTGCAGGGGCACGCGATCGGCGCGGGTTTCCAGCTCGCGCTGGCGTGTGATCTGCGGGTTCTCACCGAGGACGCGAAGCTGCGGATGGCCGAGACCAGTCTCGGCCTGGTCCCGGACCTCGGGGGCACGCTGCCGCTGGTCCGCACCGTCGGATACGCGCGGGCGGTGGAAATCTGCCTGACCGGGCGGGATGTCACCGCAGGGGAAGCGTTACGACTCGGGCTGGCCAACAGCGTGGTCTCCGCGGAGCAGCTGGACGGCGCGGTGGAGGAGCTGGTGGAGGCGATCTCGCGAGCACCGGAAGGTGCCACGCGAGAAACCCTCATGCTGTTGTCCCAGGCCGACGAGGTCGTGGACCCGGAGCAGCAGCTCGCCGCCGAGCGGTCGGCGCAGTTGCGGCGGATCAGCGAACGGGCCGGTGTGATGAACGCCGGGCCAGCGCAGTAGCGCGTCGCTAGGCGCTGAGTTCGGGAACCCGGTTGCCGTAGCGGGTGGCGTGTGTCGCGTTGGCTTCGTCGCCGCCGGCGATGTTGGCGCTGCGCCACAGCGGCAGCTCCAGCCCGCGAGCGCACGCGCCATCGTGGACCCTGGCCAGCAGCAGGTTCCACAGGAACGTGTTGGCCAGCGACGAAAGCGGTGCTGTCGCCGGGGCGTCGGCCGGGTAGCTGGCGTCACCCGGTGGCACGAGGGTGTCGAGCACGATGTCGGCCTGCCCTGCCAGCGTTGCCTGCCCTGCCAGCGTTGATGCCGCACGCTTTGGGGCCGCTGCGGCGCTGGCCGGCGACGTCACGCCGATCACCGGCGTGCCGGCGGTCTTCGCGGCTACGGCCAGCTCGACCGGGTACGGGTTGCTCCCGGAGTTCGAGAAGATCACCAGCACGTCCCGGTCAGCGTCAAGCCCGGCGCTGGCCAGCGTCCGCTCGGCCAGACCGTGCGCTCGTTCGGCTCGCGTGCTGGTGCCGACGCCGTGCAAGGGCAGCAGATCCGGGTGGTACAGCGGTCGCACCGCTGCGAGGCCGCCTGCGCGGTAGAACGACTCCAGCACGCCGGTCAGCGAGTGCCCCGAACCGCCGGTGAGCACGAGCCCACCGGCGTGCATGCGGTCCAGCAGCAGCTCGGCCGCCGCGTGGAGCGCGGCGGCGTTCTGCCAGGCCACCGTGTGCAGGTGCCCGAGCATCTCGTCCGCGATCGGAGGGAAGGGCGGGGCGTCGCTCATGGGCTCCTGGCACCATTGTCGATCACATGTTGATCAGGCGGGAAAGCGGGGAAGGCGACAACGTCCTATACCCGCCGTCGAGAACCGGTCAAGGTCCAGGCCCGCATCCGGTCAAGAAGTCACCCCGATCTGGTCAAGCTCGCGTGTCGCAATCACCCGGCAGCGCTACCGCGGCGGTCGGGCGGCTAGAGTGTTGATCAGATCGTCCGACTGGTGCCGGGGGGACTCATGTCGCAGCGAGGAAACCGCCGCGAGGTACTCGCGGACGCCGCGACCGAAGTGCTCGCCGCCGAGGGTGCACGGGGGCTGACCCATCGGGCTGTCGACCGTCAGGCGTGGGTGCCGCTGGGCACGACGAAGAACTACTTCCCGACTCGCGACGCGCTGTTCATGGCGGTCGCGAGCCGGATGGCAGACCAGCACGCGGCGGCGGTCCAGCAGCTGCGTGAGCAAACCCCGGACGGTGTGACCAGCGGCGATGTTGCCGCGCTGTACGCGGCGATGCTACAGCGGGCGGGCTCCGGTGGTCGGACCCAGTTCCTCGCGCTGTTCGAACTGCACCTCGAAGCGGTGCGCCGGCCGGAGCTGCGCGCCACGCTCGGTGAGATGGTGCTGGCCAACGCCGACTCCGCGACCGACCTGCACGCGGCGGCCGGCTGCCGGGTGGACCGGCGAGGCGCGGGCCTGCTGGATGCGTCCCTCATGGGGATCGCGATGAGCCTGCTGAGCCTGCCGGAGGAGACCCTGCGGGCGCTCGGTCTCGACGAGACCGACTCGCTCGGCCCGGCATTGCAAGGATTGGCCCGCTCCGCGTCGAACCAGGACGGAGCCGGTATCGGGGCGCTCGCGGACGCGGTTCGCGGTTGTGCGAGCTGAGGTCGCTGGCAGTCCCGGTCGTTCGACGCTCGGTGGCGGTCGGTACCGTGACGAATGATCGACGGTAGTGAGCGTCGAACGCACGGGTCCGCATTCACTGGCGAGCGGATGGATGCAAGGTGAGCATGTCGAACTCCTCCTCAGAGCAGCAGCCGCGGCCGCCGGACAACGACGCCGAGGTGTTCGCCCGCCTCGCGGACGTGCCGGTGGCCGCCGTGGACGAGCTCATCGAGCGCATCCGGTCCGCCTACGGCGACCTCAACCGACTTCAGGGGCACCCTTACTGGGGTGATCTCGTTCTGCACCAGGGCGCCGCGCTGCGCGCCCTGGGGGAGGCGCGGGACTGCCTGGACCAGTTCCGGGCGGAGGCCGTCGGCGCGCGCAACACCGAGCTGGGCATCACCGTCCTCACCGCCGTCATCGCCGGGGAGCGGCGGTTCGCGATGACCTCGGCGCAGAAGTCGGTGCTGATCGACCAGGCGCTCAAACCCGAGGAGCCGGAGCGGGCGCGGATGCTGTTCCTGTGGGACCGGCCGCTGGAAAGCGACGACGGGGTGCAGCCCTACGAGCAGATCCGGCTGGTCACCTCGGGTGAGGCGGAGCTGGGTGCGCTGAACTTCGTGTCCGAGACCGACGACGGCGAGTTGCGGTCCTGGCAGACCCGCAACGGCAAGCCGTCGGACGTGCGGCTGCGCTTCGACATGGGCAGCCCGCTGACGTTTCCCGCCGACTCCGCGCTGCCGTTGACCGAGCTGCGGACGGCGCTGGAGGAATTCGCGGAGACCGGCCAGCGACCCGACCACGTCCAGTGGCAGTCCGCCCGCTGGGTCTCCTGAGCAGGGTCCCTTACCCGTAGATCCCCTGAACTACCCGTAGATCCCCTGAACCGCTCCGGCCGCGATGGCCGTGACCGTCTTGAACGCCTTCATCGCGTCGGTCATGGTCGCGGCGTCGAACCCGACCCGGCGAACGTCGACCTGCTCGACGGTAGGGATCACGGCCGCTGCCGCGGCCAGGTGCGCCGCGTCGAACTCCACCTCGATCCGGTGCGGGCCCGGCCGGTCGCTGCCGCGCCCGGCCAGCCGCACCGAATCCGCCGCCCCCGCGCGGATGTCCGCCGCCGTGCGCTCCGGCGGCGAGCAGATCGCCGCGTAGCGGCTCACGCATTCCTTGACCGCGACGGTCCGCGCCTCCGGCGCGTACTCCCGCGCGTCCGCGCAGGCCCGGTCGTCGCCGGTGACCAGCAGGACCGGGACTCCGTGCTCGGCGGCCAGCGCCGCGTTGAGACGCCCCTCGCTGGCGCGGACGCCGTCCAGCCACACCCGGGTGATCGAGTTCTCCAGGTAGGTGTGGGCGAGCACGCCCTCTTCGCCGGCGCCCGTGTGGTAGCCGAGAAACACCACGCCCGCCACGGGCTCCGGGTCGGTGGAGTCGATGCCCTGCATCATCGACAGCGGTTTGTGCCGGCCGGTGAGCATCCGTGCGCGGGGGTCGAGGTCTTCCAGCAGCAGGTTGCGTTGCGCCGAGTGGGCCTCGTTGACCAGCACATCGTCCGCTCCGGCGGAGATCAGCCCGTCGACGCACGCGTTGACGTCGCCGGTGAACAGCCGCCGGAAGCGGTGCCAGGGTTCGGTGCCGGGCACGACGTCGTCGGTCCAGGTGACGCCGGTGGCGCCCTCCATGTCGGCGGAGATCAGGATACGCACGGCCTCCCACGTTAGAGGTTTTCGCGCCGGTGGGCAGGGATTCAGCCAGCTGTGGGTAATCCGGCCGTCGAGTGGCGAACTCCCGGCGAGGAGATCACGATCGTGCCTCGGCGGAAGCGAACAGGTGACAGGCGTCGTTAATAATTGACGATACCGGATCAATAGTGGTTTCTTCTTCTCGATCGGCCCGGTGCGCGGGGGAGGTGAGTCGTGACCGCCAGGAAGCTCGGCTCCCTGCTGCTGGCCTTCGCCGGGGTAGCGGCCCTGACGGCGCAAGCCCTCCTGCTGCCCTCCGGCCCCGCCTCGGCACAGGGGAAGGGGCAGCCGGCGCAACCGACCGGGGGCACCCTGCGAGTGGCGATCCAGCAGGAGATCGACTCGCTCAACCCGTTCCTGGGCTACAACCAGTCGTCCACCGACTTGTTCCGGCTGATCTACCCCTTCCTGACCACCTATGACGCGCGGGATTTCCACCCCGAGCCGGAGCTGGCCACCGACTGGCAGACCTCCCCGGACAAGCTGACCTGGACCTTCCACCTCCGTCCCGGCCTCAGCTGGTCGGACGGCCAGGCGATCACCGCCCGGGACGCGGCGTTCACCTACAACATGATCACCACCAACCCGGCGGCGAGTACCGCCAACGGCAGTTTCGTCGCGAACTTCGCCTCCGTGGCCGCGCCGGACGACCGCACGCTGGTGATCCACACCAAGACCCCGCAGGCGACGATGCTGGCGCTGGACGTGCCGATCGTTCCCGAGCACGTCTGGTCGAAAGTGCGCGATGTCGGCACGTTCCCGAACGACCAGATGCCGGTGGTCAGCGGCGGCCCGTTCACGCTCACGGACTACCAGCCGCAGCAGTACGTCACGCTCGCCGCGAACGACCGGTTCTGGCGCGGCCGCCCCCGGATCGACCGCCTCCGGTTCGTCGAGTTCAAAAACGCCGACGCGGCAGTGCAGGCACTGCGCAAAGGCGAGGTCGACCTCGCGCAGAAGCTCACCCCCGCGCAGTACGACGCGTTGGCCGGCGATCCCGACATCAAACGCGTCAACGGGCAGGGTCGGCGGTTCTACGAGCTGGTCCTCAACCCGGGTGCGACGAACAGCGCGGGTGCGCCGATCGGCACCGGGAATCCGGCGTTGCGCGACGTCCGGGTGCGGCACGCGATTGATCAGGCGATCGACCGCTCGGTGCTGCTCGACAAGGTGCTGCGCGGGTACGGGCAGGTCGGCGCCGGTTACCTGCCGCCGGTCTTCGGCGCCTGGAACTGGGCGCCGGCGCCGCAGCAGCGGCGCACCTTCGACCCGGCGGCGGCCAACCGGGAGTTGGATCAGGCCGGCTACCCCCGGGGCCCGGACGGCATCCGGCACACGCCCCAAGGTCAGCCGCTGAACTTCGACTTCCTGCTCCACGGCAGCGACGCGGCGGACGCGCAGGTGGGGGAGTTCGTGCAGCGCTGGCTGCACGGCATCGGGATCAACGTGCGCCTCGAGCCGGTGTCGGACAACCAGCTCAACGACCGTGCCACCGGCGGCGCATTCGACATGGTGATCAGCGGGTACACCGTCAACGCCGACCCCGACTACGTGCTCCAGCTGCAGACCTGCGCCGCCCGGCCCGGCCCGAACGGCGGCGGGCAACCGGACAGCTTCCTCTGCGACCAGCGCTACGACGACCTCTACCGCGCCCAGTCCAGCGAGTTCAATCCGGCGAAGCGGATCGCCGAGGTCCGGTTGGCGCAGCAGCGGTTCTACGAGCAGGCCGCCGGGCTGATCCTCTACTACAGCAGCTCACTGGAGGCATACCGGTCGGATCGGTTCGTGGACTTCCCCCGGCAGCCGGCCGCCAACGGCGTGATCGCCGGCCAGCAGGGTTACTGGAGCTACTGGGCCGCCGAACCCACGAAGGCGGCGACGACCGCCGCCGCGGTCGCGCAGTACGAGACCGCCGCGTGGGCGATCGTCGGTGTGGTCCTGTTCGTGGGTGTCCTCGTCGCGCTTGTGGTCGTCCGGCGGCGAGCAACGGTTGACCAGCGGGAGTGAGCGCGGATGGTGGACTCACTGACCAGGCAGTCAGAGCCGGAGGCACTGGGAGAACCACCCCCGTCGACCGCACGGGTGGGTCCGCTCGCGCGGTTCGTGACCGCCAAGGTCGGTGGCGCGCTGGTGAGTCTGTTCCTGGTGGCGGTGCTGGGGTTCTTCCTGTTCCGGGTGTTGCCCGGCGACCCGGTGCGGACCATGACGCGCGGCGCGCCGGTCAGTGCGGCCCAGATGGCCGCGCTTCGCACCAAGCTGGGCCTGGACCGTCCACTGTGGGCACAGTTCGTCAGCTACCTCTCCGGTCTCGCGCACGGCAATCTGGGCACGTCCTACTTCTACAGCCGGCCGGTAGCGACGTTGATCGGCGAGCGTCTCGGCCCGACCGTGCTGCTGATGGGCACGGCGACGGTGCTGGCCATCCTGCTCGGGTTGTGGATGGGTGCGCGGGCGGCCTGGCGGCCCGGCGGCAGGTTCGACCGCCTCGCCTCGTCGATCGCGGTGACGCTGTGGTCCGTGCCGACGTTCTGGCTGGGCCTGATCCTGCTGATGACCTTCGCGGTCGGGGTGGGGCCGATCCCCGGGTTGTTCCCTACCCGGGGGATCTCCTCCCCGGACGTTCCTCCGGGATTGCTTCCCGAGACGCTCGACGTGGCCCACCACATGGTGCTGCCGGTGCTCACGATGGTCGCGGTGATCTACGCGCAATACCTGATGGTGATGCGTGCGTCGGTGCTGGAAGAGATGGGCGAGGACTACCTCACGACCGCCCGCGCCAAGGGTTTGCGTGACGATCTGGTCCGGCGGCGGCATGCGGTACCCAACGCGTTGCTGCCCACCGTGACACTGATCTTCCTCAACGTCGGGATGGTGGTCGCGGGCGCGATCATGGTCGAGACGGTGTTCTCCTGGCCGGGGCTGGGCCTGCTGACCTTCGAGGCGCTGCGGGTGCCCGACCTACCCCTGCTGCAGGGCACTTTCCTCGTGCTGGCCGGCAGCGTGATCGTGCTGAACGTGCTGGCCGATGTGCTGTACCAGTTTCTCGATCCCAGGGTGCGTGCGTCATGACCGAGATCGCGGAGGTGAGCGGGAGCGCCATCGTCTGGCAGCGCAGGAAGGCCGCCCTGCTGGACTCGTGGGACACCTACCGGCGGCAGCGCGCCGGGGTCGTCGGCTTGGTCGCGCTCGCGGTGGTCGCCGCGCTGGCAGTGCTGGCGCCGGTGCTCACCGACGCCGGCGGGCTGGACGTCACCCGCGCCACCGGTCGGCCCTTGGAAGCGCCCAGCGCGCAGTTCTGGCTGGGAACCGACGAGTCCGGCCGCTCGGTGCTGCTGCTGACCTGGTGGGGCGCACGGGTGTCGCTGGTCGTGGGCTTGGCCGCGACCCTGCTCTCGGTGGTCATCGGCACGGTCATCGGCGTGCTCGCCGCGCACTTCGGCGGGTGGGTCGGCACGCTGCTCATGCGGTTCACCGACTTCTTCCTGGTGCTGCCGGCACTGGTGCTGGCCATCGCACTGTCCACAGTGCTCGAACGCGGGCTGACGACGATCATCCTGGCGGTCGGGGTGACCTCCTGGCCGCAGACCGCACGGCTGGTGCGGGCGCAGACGCTGACCGTCGAGGCCCGGCCGTACATCGAGCGCGCGCAGGCGCTCGGCGGCGGACACGGACACATCATGGTGAAACACGTGCTGCCTGGCGTGCTACCGCTGGTGTTCGCGAACACGACGCTGTCGGTGGCGGGCGCGATCATCTCCGAGTCGACGCTGTCCTTCCTGGGGCTCGGTGACCCCAGCATGGTGTCGTGGGGATCGATGTTGAAGGCCGCCATGGACACCGGTGCGGTCACCGACGGTGCCTGGTGGTACCTGCTGCCTCCCGGGCTGGGAATCGTGGTGGTGGTGCTGAGTTTCACGCTGTGCGGGCGCGCGCTGGAAGCGGTGCTCAATCCCAGGCAGGCGGTGATGCGGTCGTGAGTGGTTTGCTGGAACTGCGGGACACGTCGATCTCCTACCGCACCCCTTCCGGGCTCCGCCCGGCGGTGCGGGTGGTCAACCTGGACCTGGCCGAAGGCGAAACGCTCGGGCTGGCCGGCGAGTCCGGGTGCGGCAAGACCACGCTGGCGATGTCCGTGCTGCGGTTGCTTCCCCGCTCGGCGCTGGTCAGCGGCACGGCACGGCTCGACGGCCGGGACCTGCGGACGATGTCGTGGGGTCAGTTGCGCGCGGTGCGGTGGGCGACGGCATCGGTGGTCTTCCAGGGAGCCCTGCACGCCCTGAACCCGGTCCGCACGATCGGCCACCAGATCGCTGAGCCGATCCGGCTGCACGCCCGGTCCGGGACTTCGATGTCCGCAGCGGCGCTTCGGCGGCGCGTCGCTGACCTGCTTGAACGTGTCGAGTTGCCGCCGGGACGGGCCAACGCCTACCCGCATGAGCTCTCCGGCGGCCAGAAGCAACGGGTGATGATCGCCATGGCGCTGGCCTGCGAACCCCGGCTGATCATCGCGGACGAGCCGACGACCGCGCTGGACGTGGTGGTGCAGGCGCAGATCCTGCGGCTGCTGGCCGACCTGGTCGGCCAGCAGGGTATCGGGCTGATGATGATCAGCCACGACCTGTCCGTGCTGTCGACGAGCTGCTCCCGACTGGCGGTGATGTACGAGGGGCGCATCGTGGACGAGGGGCCCACGCAGCAGCTGATCGCCGAGCCCCGGCACGAACACAGCCGCGCGCTGGCGACGGCGTTCCCGACCGTGGGCGAGCGGCGCTTCCGGCTGGCGCGTGACGTGTCCGGGGCCACCAGCCCGCTGCTGAGCGCGCGCGGGCTTTCCGTGACGTTCCGCGACCGCTCGGGTCACCGGGTGCCCGCGGTGCGCGGCGTGGACCTTGACGTCGGGCGCAACGAGATCGTCGCGCTCGTAGGGCAGTCCGGTTCGGGCAAGACCACCCTGGCGCGGACGCTGCTCGGTCTGCAGCGACCCACGGCCGGCCGCGTGACGTTCGACGGGCGCCCGCTCCCGCGGTCGGCGGTCGACCGGCGCGAGTACCGCAAGCACGTGCAGTTGGTGTTGCAGGACCCCACTGGCGCGCTCAACCCTCGCCACACCGTGTATGAAGCGGTGGCGGAAGGCTTGCGTGTCCACAAGCTCACCGACGCGGGTCCGAGCGAGATCTCTGCGGCTGAGCGAACCCTGGTGGCCGACGCACTGGAGCAGGCCGAGCTCCGTCCCGCCGAGAGCTTCTTCGGTCGCCTGCCACACGAGCTCTCCGGCGGGCAACGCCAACGCGTGGTGATCGCCGGTGCACTGGCGCTGCGCCCGCGCGTGCTGATCGCGGACGAGCCGGTGTCGTCGCTGGACGCGACGGTGCGTGGGGAGATCCTGGCGCTGCTGCTGCGCTTGCGCGCCGAACGCGGACTGTCCACTTTGGTCATCACGCACGATCTCGCCCTGGCGTGGAACATCGCGGACCGGGTAGCGGTGATGTATCGCGGCGAGATCGTCGAGCTGGGTGGCGTGGAGCAGGTCCTGCTCGACCCGCAACACGACTACACGAAGACCCTGCTGGCGGCGGTGCCCAGGATTCGTACGCCCGACGCCCCCGAGTCGTCGCTGCGCTGGGATGTCAGTGATCCCTGCGAGGACCATGCGGAGACCGTCCCAGACGTTCCAGAGACGCCGGGGGACCAAGATGTCGCCGACCACCAGTCGTGAACGGACGTGGTTCGGCGACGACCCGTGTTAGTGGTCTCCAGGCACCCGCTCAGGTATCGACGTCGTCGATCGCGTCCACGATGGCGGGGTTGTGGGGGCGGTCGACACGGACGACGACGTCCGCGTGGTGTTCCGGGCGGACTTCTTCCGCGTAGCGAGAAAAGGCGGGAAGCTTCCACCGGTCCTCGTAGAGTGTGCGGCGTTCGAGCACGACCTCGGACAGCCAGAGATGGGCCGTGACGTCGAACGGCAGGCCGTGGCCGAGCAGCAGCGGGCCGTCGATGAGCACCACCCCGCCCGTTGGCAGGCGAACGCGCCGCATGCGAGGTGAGCGGTCGGCGGCGGAGTCCCAGAGCGCCGGCAGTACGAGCCCGCTGCCGCCGGGCGACGTCGGGTCCAGCACCTCCCGGCGCAGGCCGTTGACGTCCAGCCACTCCTCGTAGTACGCGTCCGGGTCCTGCCGGCCGCGTTCCAGACGCAGCGAAGCGGGCCGCAGGTAGTCCGAAGTGGACACCCGAATCGCGGGTCGCCCGCGTACGCGTAGCGGGTCGACGAGCGCGTCGGCGATCTCTCCCGGACGGGCCGCGGGGGCACCGTCGATCGCCACCCGCACGTACGGCGCGGATTTCGCGGCGTCGATGCGGTCCGCCAGTTCGGTCACGACCCGTTCCGGGGTCACCGGTCGAACGCGCATGCCGTGTCAGGCCACCGCCGGTCGACGGAGGGTTAACCGGTGGGCGTCGGCATCCAGCTCCGCGGGCACACCCAGTGGCACCGTGTGCTGCCCAGCGCAGTGCCCGAAGCCCAGTTCCCACACCACAGGGATGCCGAGCTGTCCCAGCCTGTCCCACATGACCGCACGCACTTCCCCTAGCGACCCGCATTCCCGCCACGACCCGAGTGCGACGCCGGTGGCGTCGTCGAACCAGCCGGCGCGCAGCAACTGGGTCAGGTAGAAGTCCAGGCGGTAGGGCTTTTCCGTGATGTCCTCCAGCAGGGCTATGCCCCGTTCGGGTGCGGCGGGGGCGTCCCGCGTCCCCAGCATGCCCGCCAGCACGCTGAGGTTCCCGCCGTAGGTGACGCCCTGGGCGCGTCCGCCGACCAGGGCGGTTGCCGCAGGACTGGTCAGTGTGGTCACCGTCTCCGGCTCGAACAGGGTGCGCCGTAGGTGCTCGCGTGCGTCGGGGTCGGTGGTGAACCCCTCCGTGGCGATCATGGGGCCGAACACCGTCGCCACGTCCAGCCGGGAGCCGAAGACGCCATGCATGGCGGTGAGGTCACTGGACCCGGCGAAGATCTTGGGTTCCGCGCCCGCCAGAGCTGGCCAGTCGACGTGTTCGAGCGTGCGGATACTCCCGTAGCCGCCTCGGGCGCACAGCACCGCCGAGATCTCCGGGTCGCACCAGGCCCGCCGCAGGTCGGCGGCGCGGTCGCGGTCCTCGGCAGCGAGGTAGCCCAGTCGCGGGTGCTGACCGCGGACGTGATCGCCGAGCACGACCCGGAGCCCCCAGGACTCCAGGTGCGCCACGCCGGCCTCGAGCAGATCCGCCGGCGCCGGCCCGGCCGGCGCGACAACGGCGACGGTGTCCCCGGGGCGCAGCCTGCGAGGTCGTCGACATTCGGTCAAGACCGCAACTCCAGCGGCTCGACCCCTGCCGGTGTGAAGCCGAGGACCTGACCGTAGAAGGCGAGTTCGGACTCCAGCGCCGTCCGAATCGTCTCCGCGCGGCGGAAGCCGTGCTGTTCGCCTTCGAAGGTCAGGTAGGCGTGCGGGATGCCGCGGCTCGCGAGTTGCTCCACGAACCGCTCTACCTGGACCGGTGGGCAGATCTCGTCCTCCAGCCCTTGCAGGAACAGCACCGGGCCGGCAAGCCTGTCCACATGGGACGCCGGTGAGCGGTCCCGGTAGCGGTCGGCCGTCTCCGGGTAGGGGCCGATGAGGCTGTGCAGGTACTGCGACTCGAAGTCGTGTGTCTCGCCACCGGCGCCGGTCCAGCCGGTGAGGTCCAGAATCGGGAACATCGACGTCCCGCACCGGTAGGTCCGCACGGAGGTCAACGACGCCGCCGTGGTCCATCCGCCGGCACTGCCGCCGCGGATCGCCAGCCGCTGACCATCGGCGGTTCCCTCGGCGACGAGCGCTTCGGCCACCGCCGCACAGTCGGCGACGTCGACCACCCCCCAGCTCTGACGCAGCCGCTCGCGAAACTCGCGGCCGTAGCCGGTCGAGCCGCCGTAGTTGACCGCGACGACGCCGATCCCACGGCTGGTGAGGTACGCGACCTCCAGACTCAGCGCCGGACTGAACGCGCCGGTCGGTCCGCCGTGCGCGTGCACCACGAACGGCGGGCGCTCGTCGGGCGCGGCGGCGTGGTCCGGGTTCGTCGGAGGGTAGACGAACGCGGGAACCGCCCCGTTCGGACCGGCGAACTCGCGTTCCCCGGGTTCGGGCAGGTAGCGCCGGTCCGGCAGCTCCGCAGGCTGCCCGGTGATCTCGGTGAGCTCGCCGGAGTCGAGATCCACCCGCACGACGGCACCGTCCCGAAAGGGGCCGCTCGCCACCGAGTACACGACATTGCCGTGCGTGGCCAGCTGCGCCGCCCACACCATCCACTCCGGGTGGACGGCGCGGACGTCGCACACGGTGCCAGCCGACTCGTCGAGGACCGCCAGCCTGCCCGCCTTGACCACCGCGTGGCGGCCGTCGCCCAGCGGCGCGAACCACCGACCGCCGAGTGTCCACATCGGACCACCGAGTTCGGCTTCGGTCGGGGCGAGGTTGCGGGCGGAGCCGTCCAGGCCCACCCGGTAGAGGTTCCACCAGCCGGTCGGATCGGTGAGCACGTACAGCTCGTCGTCGCCGGCCCATTCCACCTGGCACACCGCTTCGTGCGGGCCTCCCGCGACGACCCAGTGCTCTCCTACGACCCAGTGCTCGCCTACGACCCCGCTGGCGGTGAGTTCGGCGACGCAGAGTTCGGTGCCGTCCCAGGGCATGGCCGGGTGGTCCCAGCCGATCCAGGCCAGGTGCCGCCCGTCGGGGCTCGGTTTGGGCGCGGTGAGGAAGTGGTGACTCGCGGCGAGTACCCGGACCTCGATCCCGGTCACCGAGAGTGCGACCAGGTCGCGCCGCACGTCGGTGGGCCGGTCGCCGGTGACGGTCTCGCGGACGCACCAGAGTTCCGAGCCACCAGCTCCGGGCGTCAGGTCGCTGTACCGGATGCCGTGCCGTCGCTGGGGTTCCGGGCTGATCGGCCAGGGCTCGCCCGCAGGATCATCCGGGTCCACGGCGTAGACACGCTGATCTGCCCAGTGGGTGAAGGCCACCCGGGTGCCCCACGGAGTGTCCAGGACCGCCCACGGTTGGCCGCCGTACTCGTGGACCCTGTTGCGGACGTTCCACGGGGGTCCCAGCACTTCCTCGGCCACGGGAGCCTGTCCGGGGCGTGCGGGCACGGCGCGGAGCAGAGCCACGCGCCCACCCTCGGTCGGACGGCTCTCGGTCCACCACGGCCGGCCGGCGTGGACGCCCACGCGCTGCGGGCCACCGCCAGCACGGGCGACGTCACCGGCCGTGATCGGCGATTCCCACGTTCCGTATGGCGCGATCTTCCGCACGACCGTGACCCTATCGGCGGGCCGGGGTTCCCGAGGCCGCCGAATCCACCCTGTTCGCGGTTGGCGAACGTGTGCCGTCAGGGTCGTGTTGCTCCTGGTGGAACGGTCCTTCACCTGCGTTGTTGGAAACGCTGTGGGGCGGTTGAGCATTTGTGTGACGCAAGTGAAACGGGCCTAAGTGCGTCAGCCGGCGCGCCGTGGCCTAGTGTCGGAGGTGCCATGGCTCGTGTCATCCACGTCTTCCGCCAGCCCGACCGCTTCGTCGCAGGCACGGTCGGCGAACCTGGCGAACGCACCTTTTACCTGCAAGCGACCGAGGACCTGCGCACCGTGAGCGTGCAACTGGAGAAGCAGCAGGTGTCCGTGCTCGCGGAGCGCGTCGGCGCGCTTCTGGACGAGGTCCAGCGGCGGTTCGACGCCGAGCTGCCCGAGGAGACACCCGAGGACCTCGTCGACACCGACCCACTGGAAGTCCCCGTGGAGGAGGAGTTCCGGGTGGGCACGATGGGCCTGGGCTGGGACGCCGAGACCCAGGCCGTTGTGGTGGAGCTGCTCGCGGTCACCGAGGAGGAGATCGACGAGTCGGTGGTCCTGGACGACACCGAGGAGGGGCCGGACGCGGTGCGCGTGTTCCTCTCGCCCGAGCGGGCGCGCGCCTTCGCCGAGCGGGCCGAACGAGTGATCAACGCCGGCCGCAAGCCGTGCCCGCTGTGCGCGGAGCCGCTGGACCCGGAGGGGCACATCTGCCCGCGGCAGAACGGGTATCGCCGGTCCATCGAAGAGGGGTAGGGCGTCGTGGTCACGCCCGGACCTGAGGCCCTGGAACTACTCCGGCACGGCCAGCTGGACGTGCAAGGGCGGCTCGTCGAGGCGTCCAACGCCACGCTGTTCTGCACGATCGAGCTCGACGGCCTGTCCGCGGAGTGCGTGTACAAGCCGGTACGCGGTGAGCGACCGCTGTGGGACTTCCCGGACGGGACGCTGGCCGGGCGGGAAGTGGGCGCGTACCTGATCTCCGAGGCCGGTGGCTGGGGGCTGGTGCCGCCGACGGTGCTGCGTGACGGTCCGTTCGGCACCGGCATGGTGCAGCTGTGGGTGGACACCGACGACGACTTCGCGCTCGTCGACGTGACCTCGCCGGCCGAGGTGCCGGAGGGATGGATCGCGATCCTGCGGGCCCAGGACCACCACGGCGAACCGGTCGTGCTCTCACACGCGGACGAGGAACGGCTGCGGTTACTCGCGGTGCTCGACATCGTGATCAACAACGCGGACCGCAAGGGCGGTCACATCCTCCGCACCCCCGCCGGCGACGTGTTCGGTGTCGACCACGGCGTGTGCCTGGGCAGCGACGACAAGCTGCGCACCGTGCTGTGGGGGTGGATCGGCGAGCGGCTGCCGGACGCCGAGTTCGAGCGGTTGAGGCAGGTGCGGGCGTTCCTGGACGGCTCCCTCTGCGAGCAGTTGGCCGAGCACATCACGCGGAAAGAGATCAGCGCGCTCGGAGCACGGATCGATCGGCTGCTGGCCGACGGCGTGTTTCCGGCACCGTCCGGGGAGTGGCCTGCCATCCCGTGGCCCGCTTTCTGAGAAGAACTTCCTAGCTCAGCATTCCTCCAGAATCGGTCCGGCTCTGCGGTCCGGCGTGTCGCATTCTATTACCCAGAAAATCACTCTTACGAGTGCGGTTTGGGGAATTGCCGCATTCTTCCGCTGGCATCAGGGATCGTCCCCGCATTGGTCTGAAGTGGACAGTGGTGCGGAAATTCCCACGAACGTGGAATGGTGCGTGCTTCGCGATTGGTTCTAGCGTCGGTGCCCCGTGGGGGAGGACACCACTGCCTGCTCGCCCGGGACGGGGGCGAGCGGCGCACGACGGCATTTTCTCAGGCGAGGAATCTGACGCATGCACCTGACGATCGCGGGCGGAACGAGATCGCTGTCCGGCGAGGTGGTGGTACCCAATTCCAAGTACCACGCGCATCGTGCCCTCATTCTCGCATCGCTTGCGCCCGGAACCAGCCGCGTTGTCGGGCTCACCGACGCCAGGCATGTGGAATTCACCTTGCGGGTGTTGCGCGACCTGGGAGTGGACATCGAGATCGACGGTGACTCGCTGCTCGTGCACGGCGGCAGGTACCGGCCCCGGCGCCGGTGGATCTCGGTCGGCAGCTCCGGGTCGACGCTGTACTTCATGACCGGCCTGGTGTCGCTGGCCAGCGAATCCGTGACGATCACCGGGCAGAAGTACTTCCAGCGCAGGCCGATCGGGCCGCTGCTGGAGGCGTTGGGCGAGCTGGGGGTCGAGCTGAGCGCGACCGCCGGATGCCCGCCGATCCACGTCACCGCGCGGCGCCCGCGCGGTGGCCGGGTCACGATTCCGGGCACGCTCTCGCAGTGGATCTCCGGCCTGGTCATGCTGGCGCCGTTCGCCAGTGGTCCCACGGTGGTCGAGGTGGACGGCGAGCTCAACGAGCGGCCGTACGTCGAGCTGACCGTGGCGATGATGAGGCGGTTCGGGCTGCGTGTCGAGGTGTCGTCGGACTGGCGCCGGTACGAGATCGAGCCGAACCAGCAGGCCCAGCCGGGCACCATCGCCCTGCCTCCCGACATCGGATCGGCCGCCTTTGGTCTGGCCGCCGCCGCGCTGCACCCCTCCGACGTGCACTTCCGCGGGCTCACGCGGATTGAAGGCGCCCAGGTCGACCACCCGGAGGCCCACTTCCTCGACGTCGCACGGCGGATGGGCGTGCCGATGGAGTTCGACGAGCGCGCGGGCGCGGTGCGGGTCCGCCACGACGGAGCCCAGCTGCGAGCGACCACGGTGGACTGTCGAGGGATGCCCGACATGCTCCCGATTCTCGCCGTCCTGGGGACGTTCGCCGAGGGTGAGACCAGGTTCCGCAACGTGGACCACGTGCGCCTGAAGGAGTCGGACCGGGTGAGCTCGATGCAGCAGCTCAACCGGATGGGCGGCTCCGTGACGGCCCGCGACGGCGAGCTGGTGGTGCGTGGCGTGCGGCGGCTGAGCGGGGCCGCGCTGTCGTCCTTCAACGACCACCGGGTGCTGATGTCGCTGGCGGTGGCCGGATCGCGCGCCGACGGTGCGACGACCTTGACCTACCCCCACGCCTACCGCATCTCCTACCCGGAGTTCCTGGACGCGATGAACGCGATCGGTATTCCGATGTCAGCCGAGGGAAAGTCGGGGACCGCGGCCGTGGGCCAGGCCGCGGTCATCGCCCCGGACGAGGTCGCGGCGACGCCCATCACCGAGCGGGTCTGGGAGCTGGCCCAGCAGCGCCCCGACGAACTGGCGATCATCGAAGTCGATGCCCACCGGCCCGACGCCGACCGCCCGCGCAGCTGGACCTGGCGTGAGCTGACCGAACAGGCCGAAGACATCGCCGGCTCGCTGCTGCGGCTGGGAATCCGCGCCGGCGACACGGTCGCTTACCAGCTGCCGAACTGGGGTGAGTTCGTCGCTGTGTCGCTGGCGGCGCTGCGTGTCGGAGCCATCTGTTGCCCGCTGATGCCGATCTTCCGGGAGCGTGAGCTGGCGTTCGCGTTGCGGCGGTCGAAGGCGAAGGTGCTGTTCATACCCGAGGAGTTCCGGGGGCGGGACTACCCGAGGGAGGTCGCCCGGCTGGCCAAGGATGTCCAGGGCGACGCCGCCGACTCGGGTGAACTCCCCAGCGCGCTGCGACACGTGGTGGTGCTCTCCCCCGGCAGTGCGGATAGCGAACCGCTGCCGGACAACACCGACCTGAGCTGGTACCGCTTCGCCGACCTGCTCGACGGCGCGGACGGCCTCGGGAACTCCCCTGAGTTGCCCGCACATCCGTCCCCCACCGAGTTGGCGCAACTGCTGTTCACCTCGGGGACTTCCGGGGAGCCCAAGGGTGTGCTGCACCGCTTCGACGCGCTGTCCCGAGCTGCCGCGATGCACATCCGCCACCTGGGCCTCGGCGCGGACGAGCGCGTCTACATCCCGTCGCCGCTGGCGCACCAGACCGGATTCCTCTACGGGATGTGGGTGGCCTTCGTGCTCGGGGTTCCCCAGATCGTGCAGCCGGTGTGGGAACCGCACCAGGCGCTGCGGGCGCTCAACGCGCATGGCGGCACGTTCGTCCAAGCGGCCACTCCGTTCCTGATGGACCTGGTCAAAGCGGTGGGCGAGGGCGCGAAACCGCCCGAGACCCTGCGCGTTTTCGTCGCCACAGGTGCCGCCGTGCCGCGAGCGCTGGCCGAACGCGCGACCCGCGTGCTGTCGACGGCGGTCTGTGGCGCGTGGGGCAGCACCGAAAGCTGCCTGGGCACGCTGTCCGCCCCCGGCGACGAGGCCGGCAAGGTCTGGGGCACCGACGGACGGCCACTGGAGGGCGTACGGATCAGGGTCACCGACGACCGCGGAACGGAACTGGCCGCCGGGCAGGAAGGAAACTTCGAGCTGCACAGCGACTGCATGTTCGTCGGGTACCTGGACCGCCCCGACCTGACCAGCGAGGCGTTCACCGCGGACGGTTGGTACCGCACCGGCGACCTCGCGGTGCTCGACCCTTCCGGGTTCATCAGGATCAGCGGCCGGGTGAAGGACATCATCAACCGGGGCGGCGAGAAGATCCCGGTCGCCGAGATCGAGCAGTTGCTGCACAACCACCCGGCCGTCGCTGACGTCGCGATCGTCGCCATGCCCGACGACCGCCTCGGGGAGCGCGCGTGCGCGTTCGTCGTGCCCGCCGGTGAGCCCGAATCGGTCGACGCCGACTCGCTCGACGCGGACTCGCTCGACTTGGTCGCTATGCGTCGCTACCTCGACGAGTACGGGGTGGCCAGGCAGTACTGGCCGGAACGCCTGGAGCTGGTCAGGTCGTTGCCGCGCAACAGCGTCGGCAAGGTCCAGAAGTTCGTGCTGCGGGAGCGGGCCCGCGACCTGCAGCGAGCAGAGACCGAAGGAGCAGCGCACACGTGACCACGACCGAGACCCCTTCCACCGAGCAGGTGTCCGAAGAGGACTTCCAGCGCCTCAAGAGCGAAGTCGCCGCCTTCGTCGAAGGACCGGCCGAGAACTGTGCCGAGGAGATCGAGCGCACCTGCGAGGTACCCGAAGAGCTGGTCAAGGAGCTGCGCGCACGCGGCTACCTGTCCCTGACCGCTCCCGCCGAGTACGGCGGCAGGGCCGTGCCGTTCACCCGCTACCTGGAGCTCATGGAGCTTTTCTCCATGGCGCATGCGTCGGTGCGGATGCTCGTGCACGTCACCAACGGGCTGTGGCGTGCGCTGGACCGCCACGCGACCCCCGAGCAGCGGCAGCGGTTCGTGTTGCCACAGGTCAGCGGGGACGTCCGGGTCGCTTTCACCCTCACCGAGCCGACCGCCGGCACCGGTGCGGACCTGCGCTCGACGGTCCGCAGGGAAGGCGACACGTACTACCTGACCGGCGAGAAGCACCTGATCACTTTTGGCGTCAGCTGCGACTACTGGCTGCTGTTCGCGCGGCTGGAGGGCACCGAAGGCAAGGACGGCACGGTCGCGCTGCTGGTGCAGCGAGACACTCCGGGCGTTCGGGTCACCGAAACCTCGGACACGATGGGTGTGCGCGGCACCGACCACGCGCACCTCGTGTTCGACTCGGCGCCGGTCCCGGTCGCCAACCGGCTGGGAGCCGAAGGCAGCGGGCTGGATGTCGCGCTCGGCGGGTTTCTCACGCCGAGCCGGATCTCGGTGGGGATGAGCTGCGTCGGTCTGGCCCGCCGGGCGCACGAACTCGCCGTCGAGCACGCGCGCCGCCGGGAGACCTTCGGCAAGCGGCTCGCCGACCGGCAGGCGATCGCCTTCATGATCGCCGAGAACGCCACGGACATCGAAGGCGCACGCCAGCTCGTGTACCACGCGGCCCGCCGCTGGGAGGCCGGCGCCGGGGACGCGGAAACGCTGTCGTCCATGGCCAAGCTCAACGCGGTCGACATGCTCACCCGCGTCACCGACAAGGCGTTGCAGATCCACGGTGGCCTGGGCTACTGGGCGCCGAACCCCATCGAGCGCATCTACCGGGATGCGCGGGCGCAGCGCTTCGAGGAAGGCACCAACGAGATCCAGAAGACCGTCATCGCGCGGACGCTGCTGCGCGCGGCCGACGAGCGGGAGGGGAAGCGATGAGCCAATTCGACGCCGACGTCCGGTCGGTCCAAAATGGACGGTTGCACGAGGGTAGGGTCGCGCTGATCACCGGCAGCTCGCGCGGCATCGGTCGCACCCTGGCGCTGTCGCTGGCCGCGCAGGGCGCTTCACTGGTCCTGAACTACAAGACGAACCAGGATCTCGCGGACAAGGTGATCGACGAGGTCGGCCAACTCGGCGGTCACGCCATCGCCGTGCGGGCGGATGTCGAGCAGCCCGAGGACGTCGACCAGCTCTTCGCGGCTGCCCGGGACGAGTACGGCCACCTCGACTTCTTCGTCTCGAACGCGGCGGCCAGCGCGTTCAAGCAGGTCAACGACCTGAAGGTGCATCACCTGGACCGCACGTTCGCCATGAACGTGCGGGCGTTCGTGCTCGGTGCACAGCGCGCCTGCGAGCTGATGTCCGGGCGCGGCGGTCGCATCGTGGCGCTGTCCAGCTACGGCAGTGTTCGCGCGTATCCCACGTACGCCGCGCTGGGCTCGGCCAAGGCCGCGATCGAGGCGTGGGTGCGGTACATGGCGCTGGAGTACGCACCGCAGGGCATCAACGTCAACGCCGTCAGCGGCGGGCTGATCGACTCCGACTCGCTCGACTTCTTCTACAACGTGCCCGGCATGCCGGACATCTCCACGGTGCTGGCGAAGATCCCGAAGGGGCGGCCGGGCAGCGTCCGGGAGGTCGCGGAGGCGATCGACTTCCTGCTCGGCCCGGCATCGGACTACATCACCGGGCAGACGCTGGTCGTTGACGGCGGCTTGAGCATCGCAGCGCCGCCCTACCTGCACGATGCGACACCACCGCTGGTCGCGCACACCGGCGGCGAGCAGGCTGGCGAAGGATCTGACCGCCGTGACCCATGATCATGTGATGCGCCCGGGGTCCATCGGCTCCCTGGCGGTGCCCAACCGGATCGTCATGGGGTCGATGCACCTTGGCCTGGAGACCGCCAGGGATGACGGGCAGGCGCTGGCCGCCTTCTACACCGAGCGCGTGCGTGGCGGTGTCGGGTTGATCATCACCGGCGGATGGGCGGTCAGCGGGTCCGGTGCGGCCGGACCGAGCTACGGCGTGATCGGCGAGCGGCGCTCGTCGGTGAAGCTGGCGCGGGTCGTGGACGCCGTCCACCGTGCGGGCGGGCGCATCGTGCTGCAGCTGTTCCACGCCGGCCGTTACGCGCGGCGGCAGACCCTGGGGTTGCCACCCCTGGCGCCGTCAGCGGTGGCCAGTCGGCTGACCGGGACCGAGCCGGTGGCGATGTCCGACGAGCGTATCCGCTCCACGATCGCGGATTTCGCCTCCGCGGCGGCGCACGCGGCCGAACTCGGCTTCGACGGCGTCGAGGTGATGGCCTCCGAGGGCTATCTGATCAACCAGTTCCTGTCACCGCTGACCAACCGCCGCGCGGACGCCTGGGGCGGTGATTCCCGGCGCCGGATGCGGTTTCCCGCCGAGGTGCTGCGCGCGATCCGTGCGGCCGTCCAGCCGGATTTCCCCGTGCTGTTCAGGATTTCCGGGGACGACCTGATGGCCGGGTCCAGTACGGCGGACGAGGTCCGGGCCTTCGCCCGGCTGCTGGCCGACGGTGGTGTGGACGCGCTCAACATCGGAATCGGCTGGCACGAGTCGCCCGTTCCCACCGTGCAACCCCAGGTTCCCGCGGGGATGTGGGTGCCGTGGGCGGAGTCGGTGAAGGAGGCTGTCGGGGATCTGCCCGTGATCGCCAGCAACCGGATCACCAGCATGGCACTGGCCGACAACGTCCTCGCCAGCACCAACCTGGACTTCGTGTCCCTGGCCCGCCCGCTGCTGGCCGACCCGGACCTCATCGTGAAGAGCGTCACCGGGCGCCCGGTCAACACATGTCTGGCGTGCAACCAGGCCTGCATCGACCGCTCCCTGTTCGACGAGCCGGTGTCCTGCATGGTCAACCCGCGTGCCGGGCGCGAGCACGACCTCGACAGCCAGGATCTTCCCGACGGCCGTGTGCGGCGGTTCGCGGTACTCGGCGCCGGACCCGCGGGGATGCAGGCCGCCAAGACGCTGGCTGAGCTCGGCCACGCCGTCGAGGTGTTCGAAGCCGCGCCCGAGATCGGCGGGCAGTTCCGGCTGGCCCAGAGGGTCCCCGGCAAGGAGGTGTTCGCCGAGACCCTGCGGTACTTCGAGAGCGAGCTGACCCGGCTGGGTGTGCCCGTTCACCTGGGACGCCCGGTCGCCGAAGGGGACGAGGACCTGCTCGCGACCTTCGACGGCGTCATCGTCGCCACCGGGGTTCGGCCACGCCCGGTGGCGATTCCCGGCGCCGACCTGCCGCACGTGCACGACTACGCCTGGGCGCTGTCGGACGACGTGAGCGGGAACCGGTTCGTGATCATCGGCGGTGGAGGTGTCGCGGTCGACGTGGCGCACCGGCTCAGCCACCGGAGCAGCCGCACCGGCTGCGAGCGGGAGCGGTTCCGGTGGGAGCACGGCATCGGCGGTCGGGAGGTGGAGCTGCTCGACGATGGCCAGGACGTCACCGTCCTGCAACGCGGCCGCCGCCTGGGACGCACCATCGGCAAGACCACCCGGTGGGTGGTGCTTGGCGACCTCAAGCGCAACGGCGTGCGCGTGCGCAGCGAGATCACCTACGACCAGATCACCGAGAAGGGCGTCTGGATCGCCAACTCCGAGGGCGCGTACGAGCTGATCCAGGCCGACCGGGTGATCGTGGCCGCCGGTCAGGAGAGCAACACCGACGTGCTCGACGTGGTACGCCGTAGTCAGGTTGAGTACCAGGTCGTTGGCGGCGCGCGGCAAGCCGACGGCATCGACGCCGTGCGGGCGTTCGAGGAAGGGATGCTGGCGTCGCGGGAACTGGTGCGCTCAGTCGACCAGCGCCTGGTAAACGAGCTGGTGTAGCTGTGAGCGGATCGGGTAGGTGCTCGACGGCATGAGCTGGGTCAGGAACAGCACGGTGATGTCCTCGTGCGGATCGACCCAGAACGCCGTGCTGGCCATCCCACCCCAGGAGAACTCCCCCGGCGAGCACAGCACCTTGCCCGCGACCGGGTCCTGCACGACGGCGAACCCGAGGCCGAACCCCTTGCCCGCGTTGGTGGCCTCCGAGAACGAGTCCACCGCGAAGGCGGCCAGGTCGACCCCGCCCGGCAGGTGGTTGCGGGTCATGTAGTCCAGGGTCCGCCGCCCGAGCAGCCGGATGTCGTCCAGCCGCCCGCCACCCAGCAGCATTTGGGTGAACCGGTGGTAGTCGCGGGCGGAGGACACCAGCCCGCCCCCACCGGAATGTGCCAACTGCTCACGGAGCACGACCGCGCCGGCCTTGTCGTTGCGGACCAGTCCACCGCCGTTCCCGGGGCCATAAAGGGCGGCCAGCCGACTGTGGTCGCTCGCGTCGACCGTGAACGACGTGTCCCGCATGTCCAGCGGGTCGAAGATCCGCTCGCGGAAGAAGGCGTCGAGCCGCTGCCCGGACACGATCTCGACCACCCGGCCCAGCACGTCGGTGGACACCGAGTAGTTCCACCCCTGGCCGGGGTCGAACAGCAACGGGATGTCCGCCCAGGCATCGCAGCACGCGGCCAGATCGAGGTGGTCGGGGCCGGGGAGGTCGAAGCCACGGGCGCGGTGGACCGCGTCCATCGGGTGAATGCCGTGGAAGCCGTAGGTCAACCCCGAGGTGTGGGTGAGCAGGTGCCACAGCCGGACCGGCTCGGTGGCCGGGCGGGTTTGCGGAGCCTGCGGGGGTCCCGAGACGTAGACGCGCATGTCCGCGAACGACGGGATGAAGTCGCTGACCGGGTCGCTGAGTTCGAAGGCGCCTTCCTCGTAGAGCATCATCGCGGCCAGCGAGGTGACCGGCTTGGTCATCGAGTAGACGCGGAACAGGGTGTCGGTTTCCACGGGCAGTTGCGCTTCGACGTCCCGCAGGCCGTGCGTGGACAGGTGCGCGACCTTGCCCGCCCGGGTCACCAGCACCAGCCATCCGGGCAGTTTGCCGTCCGCGACGTAGCGCTCGAAGTGCCGGTCGATCCGCTGGAGCCGGCGCGGGTCGAGCCCGACCTCCTCCGGCTCGATTTCGATCTGCAGCTGACCCACCGCTCCTCCTTACCGCGCTTCGCCTACGACCTCGCGGTCTTTCTACTCGTCACGGCGTCGTCGTGCCAGTGTCGAGTGCCTCACGTGGCACAGCGCAGAACAGTGCCAACACCCGGCGCGTCGGTTGGTAGCGTCGGAGAGGTGATGGATATCGCCACCCCCGCTGATCTTCCCCGCACGGTCGGAGAGTTGCGAGCCGCCGGGTACCAGCCGCGCGGGGTGAGAGTCGAAGTCCGGGACAACCTGCTCGCGGCGCTGCGCGGCGGGGACAATCCGTGGCCCGGTGTCGTCGGTTTCGACCGGACGGTCCTTCCGCAGCTGGAACGCGCGTTGATCGCGGGCCACGACGTCGTGCTGCTCGGAGAGCGCGGGCAGGGCAAGACCAGGTTGCTGCGCTCACTGACGGCGCTGCTGGACGAATGGACCCCGGTGATCGAGCGTTCCGAGCTGGGTGAGCATCCGCTGCAGCCGATCACACCGGTGTCGCGGCGACGTGCGGCCGAGGAAGGGGACGCGCTGCCGGTGGCGTGGCGGCACCGCAGCGAGCGGTACGTGGAGAAGCTCGCCACCCCGGACACCGCGGTTGGCGATCTCATCGGGGACGTCGACCCGGTCAAGGTGGCCGAGGGTCGTTCGCTGGGTGACCCCGAGACGATCCACTACGGGCTCGTGCCGCGAGCACATCGCGGGATCGTCACCGTCAATGAGCTGCCTGACCTGGCCGAACGCATCCAGGTGGCCTTGCTGAACGTGATGGAGGAGCGCGACATCCAGATTCGCGGCTACAGCCTGCGGCTGCCGCTGGACGTGCTGCTCGTCGCCACCGCGAACCCCGAGGACTACACGAACCGGGGCCGGATCGTCACCCCGTTGAAGGACCGCTTCGGCGCGGAGATCCGCACCCACTACCCGCTGACCGTGGCCGACGAGATCGCGCTGGTCCGGCAGGAAGCGCAGCTCGACGCCGAAGTCGATGATCACCTGCTGGAGGTGCTGGCCCGGTATGTCGCGCACCTGCGCGAGTCCTCGGCGGTGGACCAGCGCTCGGGCGTGTCGGCGCGCTTCGCGATCGCCGCGGCCGAGACGGTGTCCGCTGCGGCGGTGCACCGCGCGGCCGTGACCGGGGAGGAGCCGCCGGTGGCGCGCCCGGTCGATCTCGCGGCGGTGCCGCCGGTGCTGCGCGGCAAGCTGGAGTTCGAGCCGGGCGAGGAGGGCCGCGAGGACGAGCTGCTCGCCTACCTCCTGCGCCGGTCGACGGCCGACGTCGCGCGTCACCTGTTCGCGGGCGTGGACCTGCAGCCGCTCGCGGATGCGGTGACCAACGGCCACCCGGTGGCCACGGGCGAGCACGTCAACCCCCGCGAGGTGCTCACCGCGCTGCCCGAACTGCCGGTGTTGCATGAGGTCGCGGTGCGTGCCGGCGCGGAGAAGGACGCTCCGGCCGGGCGCGTCGTCAGCGCGGTCGAGCTGGCCCTCGAAGTGCTCTACCTGACCAAGAAGATCGGCAAGGACACCGAAGACGACCGGTCGGTGTACGGGCCATGAGCGTGCCGCCCCGCCGCTACCGCTACAGCGCCTGGCACGGCGGTGCCGACCCGCTGGAACCGCCGCTTGATCTGCGGGAAGCGCTCGACGACCTGGGACGCGAGGTCATGGAGGGCAGCTCACCGCACGGCGCCCTCAACGAGCTGCTGCGCACCGGCACGTCGGACGTTCGCGGGCTCGACGAACTCACCCGACGGTTGTGGCAGCGCCGCCGCGAGCTGCAGCGGCGCCACCGGCTCGACGGCACCTTGCAGCAGGTCCGCGAGCTGCTGGAACGGGCGTTGCGGCAGGAGCGGGAGGCACTGGCTGCCGAGGACGGTGAGGACGCGCGTTTCCGGGAGTTGCAGCTCGACGCGCTTCCCGGCGACACGGCGGGAGCGGTGTCGGAACTCAGCGACTACGACTGGCGTTCGTCGCAGGCGCGGGAGACCTACGCCGAGATCCAGCAACTCCTCGGCCAGCAGGTGATGCAGCAGCGCTTCCAGGGCATGCGAGAGGCGCTGCAGAACACCACACCCGAGGACGTCGAACGCGTCCGGCGGATGCTCGACGACCTCTCGGATCTGCTGGCGGCGCATGCGCGCGGAGACGCGGACGTGCCACAGCGCTTCGAGCGTTTCATGGCCGAGCACGGGGAGTTCTTCCCGGAGAACCCGAGGAATGTGGACGAGCTGATCGATGCGCTGGCCGCTCGTTCCGCCGCCGCGCAGCGGGTTCTGAACTCGATGAGCGAGGAGCAACGCTCCGAGCTGATGTCCCTCGCCCAGCAGGCTTTCGGCGATCCACGGATCGCCCAGTCCCTGAACCGGTTGGACGCGCAGTTGCGGTCGCTGCGTCCCGACGAGGACTGGCGGGGGCGGGCGCGGTTCCGGGGTAACGACCCGTTGGGACTGGCCGAAGCGACGCAGGCGATGGCGGAGATCGGGGAGCTGGATCAGCTTGCCGAGCAGCTCGCACAGTCCTACCCGGGTGCGCGGCTGGAGGACATCGACCTGGAGGCGTTGGAGCGGCAGCTCGGCGAGCAGTCCGTGGTGGACGTGAATCGGCTGCGGGAGCTGGATCGTCAGCTCCAGCAGCAGGGCTTGCTTGAGCGCGCGCCTGACGGCGGCTTGCGGTTGAGCCCGCGCGCCCTGCGCAGGCTGGGCGAGACCGCACTGCGGTCGGTGCTGTCGTCGCTGCGCTCGCGCGGGGGTGAGCGGGACGCGGATCGCGCGGGAGCGGCGGGGGAGCTGACCGGCACGACACGGCCGTGGAGCTTCGGGGACTCCGAGCCCTGGGACGCCGGTCGCACCGTGCGCAACGCCGTGGTGCGGCGGGCTTTGGACAGCGCGGCTGACCCGGCCGGCGCCCCGCCGCTTCTGGATGTCTCAGACCTGGAGGTCGCCGAAACCGAGCAGCGGACCCGTGCGGCGGTGGCGCTGTGCGTGGACACCTCGTGGTCGATGGTGCAGGACGGCCGGTGGGTGCCGATGAAGCGTACCGGGCTGGCCCTGCACCACCTGATTTCCACGCGGTACCGGTCGGATTCGTTGCAGCTGGTGACGTTCGGTCGGTATGCGTCCACTGTGGAGCTTGCGGAGTTGGCGTCGCTGGAGGGAACGTGGGAGCAGGGCACGAACCTGCACCATGCGCTGCTGCTCGCGGGCCGTCACGTCCGCCGGCACCCGGACGCGCAGCCGGTGGTGCTGGTGGTGACGGATGGCGAACCGACCGCACATCTGGAGCCCGACGGCGAAGCCGTGTTCGATTACCCGCCGACACATCGGACGCTGTCCGTAACACTGTCCGAAGTGGACGCACTGGCGCGGTTGGACGCTTCGCTGAGCGTGTTCATGCTCGGAGAGGACGAGCGCTTGGCCGCGTTCGTGGACCTGATCGCCCGGCGCGGGCGGGGGAGAGTCATCGCACCGACCGAGGACGGGCTGGGAGCGGCTGTCGTCGGCGACTACCTGCGCGCCAAGCGCCGCCGGTAGCGCGGGTCGCAAGAGCTGTGCGGAGTGCAGCGTGCGCGCGTTGTGAGAATCCACGGTCCGATTAGTTCGATTAGTGACCGTATGCCCCTTTGATGACTCTCCTTCTCTCCTTGGGGGCTCGATTACAAGGGGCTTCAGAATTTGGCGCCCTGCGATGTGGCAGGTTTGCGCCATGACGTTAGGTCGAGTCCAGCCCGCCGGGCCTTCGGTTTCCCTGCGGCACGCGATGAGCAAGGTGCCAGAAGTCACAGTCATCTTCTGGATCATCAAAGTATTGACGACCGGCATGGGCGAGGTGGCATCTGACTACCTGGCCGACAATTACGACCCCATGATCGCTGGCGGTGTCGCGGGCATGGTCCTGCTCGCCTCCCTGGTACTGCAGCTGGCCGTGCGTCGGTACGTGGCGTGGATCTACTGGACGGCCGTCGTCATGGTCAGCGTGGTCGGCACGATGGGCGCCGATTTCGTACACACCATCATGGGCGTCCCCTACGAGGTATCGACCGCCTTTTTCGTGGTCGTGCTGGCCGCGATCTTCGGTGTCTGGTATGCGACCGAGAAAACGCTGTCCATCCACAGCATTCGCACCCGTCGGCGGGAGATCTTCTACTGGCTCACCGTGATGGCCACGTTCGCGCTCGGCACGGCGGCAGGTGACCTGAGCGCTTCCACCGCCGGTTTGGGTTACTTCGGCTCGGGCGTGATGTTCGCCGTGGTGATCGCGATCCCGGCCATCGCCCATCGGATGTTCGGCCTGAACGCGGTCGTGGCGTTCTGGTTCGCCTACATCGTGACGCGGCCGCTCGGTGCGTCGTTCGCGGACTGGCTGGGTATGCCGGCCAACCGAGGAGGTATCGGGCTGGGGCTCGGACAGGTGAGCGTGGGATTGACGACCTTGATCATTGCGCTGGTCGGCTACCTGGCCTTCACCCGCAAAGATGTTGAAACCGCCGACGTTGGCACCGAAACGGAGTTCGTCGACCGCGTCGCGTAACGCTGGGAGCCTTGGTGGGGCGGGCGTCGAACGCCCGCCCCACGAGCTGCCACCAACCTCCGGCGATGTGGTGTCCGGCACGGTCGCATCACCAGACGTACGCCGCGCGCAATGGGAACGTCTCTTGGAACTTGCCGAGCTGCGATTCGCGGAGGCGCCCCCCGATGGACCCGATGAATCCATGGCGTTCGTGAAGAAGCTCATAACTGAATGAGCAGGAGGTGTGCGCTGTCCGGCTTGAGAGTGACACCGTCTTATTGGAAGAAGTCGAGCTACAGCGCCAACAACGGCGCGTGCGTCGAAGTAGCCCTCGCGCCGGACTTCGTGACGGTTCGGGACTCGAAGAATCCAGATGGGCCTCGGCTTCGGTTCGCTGGCGAGGACTGGGCTCAGTTCGCGGCGCGAGCCAAGGGCGGGAGGTTCGACCGGCACTGACGGCGGTGATCCGGCTAGCGTGAGTGGCAACGCTCACGGTGGGCTTGATCCCCTGTGCAGAGAGTGGCAGTCGTGGCGGTGCGGAATAGTGCTGCTGGGCGGCGCGTTTGTCCCTGGGAGCTTCCTGCTCCCAAGTCCCCCTCACGAACGTCTAAGGTCGGATGCATGCAGCCCTGGATGTCGGTACCGGTTCCCACTGTCCCAGGCACGCCTCGCCCGTTGCGGCTGTACGACACCGCGACCGGGCAGGTCCGGTCGATTACGGTCGGTGACCGGGCCCGGATGTACGTCTGCGGGATCACCCCGTACGACGCGACGCACCTCGGGCACGCCGCCACCTACCTGGCGTTCGACCTGGTCAATCGCGTGTGGCGGGACAACGGTCATGCGGTGCACTACGTGCAGAACGTCACCGACATCGACGACCCGCTGCTGGAACGCGCCGATCGTGATCACGAGGACTGGGTCGTGCTCGGTATGCGGGAGACCGCGCTGTTCCGCGAGGACATGGAGGCGTTGCGGGTGCTTCCTCCGCAGGACTTCGTGGGCGCGGTCGAGTCGATTCCAGAGATCGTCGAGGCTGTCGGCAAGCTGCTGTCCTCCGGGGCCGCCTACCGGGTCAATGATCAGGAGTACCCGGACATCTACTTCCGGCACAACGCCACCGGGCGGTTCGGCTACGAGTCGAACTACGACGAGGCGACCATGAACGCGCTGTTCCCCGAGCGCGGTGGCGACCCGGACCGCAAGGGCAAGGAACATCCCCTGGACGCGCTGCTGTGGCGGGCCGCACGCGAGGGGGAGCCGTTTTGGGAGTCGGAACTGGGCGCGGGACGCCCCGGCTGGCACGTGGAGTGCTCGGTGATCGCGCTGAACCGTCTCGGCCTGGGTTTCGACGTTCAGGGTGGCGGCTCGGACCTGGCATTCCCGCACCACGAGTTCAGCGCCGCGCATGCCGAGGCGCTGACCGGTGCCTTTCCGTTCGCCCAGCACTACTGTCACGCCGGAATGATGGGGCTGGACGGGGAGAAGATGTCCAAGTCCAAGGGGAACCTGGTCTTCGTGTCCCGGATGCGCGGCGACCGGGTCGACCCGATGGCGCTGCGGCTGGCGTTGCTGGACGGCCACTACCGCAGCGACCGCTCGTGGAACGCCGACCTGCTCACGCGCGGCGCGGCCCGGCTCGCCCGCTGGCGCGAGGCCGTGACGCTGGGCGCGGGGCCGGAGGCGGAGCGGACCGTTTCCCGCCTGCGTGACCGGCTCGCCGACGACCTTGACACGGAGCAGGCGCTGCGCGCCGTGGACGAGTGGGTGGAAGAGGCGCTCACCAGCGGCGGGCAGGACCGCGAGGCTCCCGCTGTTGTGCGCGACGCCGTCGATGCGTTGTTGGGTGTGCGCCTGCTCGCCTGACAGGCGTCAGCTCGGACCGTCGCACGGTGATGATCAACACGTAGCCTTCGACATGGCCGGGGCGGTCATGATCACTGCCTGCATTCGGAGGAAGGGGCCGTCTCTTCCTTCGGTCTCCGACGCGGCTCCGTCGACGATTCTGTTGAAGTGCGGGAATGCACTGTTCCGGGCTCTCCGAGCGGCCAGAATTGCGTTTACTCTGCGTCGTGAACTACGCGGAAACTAGCCTGAACGGGTTATTCCGGGTGGTGAGTTACCAGCGTGTTCGGACTAATCCGACCGTGGACGCGCGTTGACACATCTGGTTGGATTCCGGGCCATGGTTGCGCTTTTTCCCGCAAGTGGTCGTGCGCGCGTAGATGGTGACAGGGCGGACTGGTGATGCGGGTCCGGGAGATGCTGGAACGCTCCCGCCGCTCATTGGCGGACGGGACGGCTCGACAACGCCTGGAGGGTTCCACACGGCAACTGCTGCAACGCTCCCGTGAAACGGTCGCGCAGCTTGTAGGTCCGTTGCCGGAGGTTCCCCAGAAACAGCCCGGCACCGGCCAGGTCAGCTCGCAGGAGGTGCTCGCCGGGGTGTGCGCCAGCATCTCCCTGCGCGACCTCAACCTCGTCGACGCGCTGCTGCAGCAGCTGGAGAAGATGGAGGCCGACGAGGAAGACCCAGACACGCTGGCCAAGCTGTACAAATTGGACCACCTGGCCACCCGGTTGCGGCGCAACGGCGAGAACCTGCGTGTCCTTGCCGGACGTGACGCGGGCACCATCCGGGACGAGACCGCGTCGCTGGTGGATGTGGTGCGCGCGGCGGTGTCCTCGATCGAGCACTACCAGCGGGTCGAGTTGGGCCGGATCGCCGCGCTGGGCGTGGTGGGTTTCGCGGCCGACGACGTGAGTCGGCTGCTGGCCGAGCTGCTGGACAACGCCACGACGCACTCACCGCCGACGACCACGGTGGCGATCAGCGCGCACCTCACCGAGCAGGGCAGCGTCATGGTCCGCGTTGAGGACGCCGGAATCGGCTTGCCCGCGGCGCGGCTGTCGGCGCTGAACGAGCGCTTGGCCAGTTCCCCGACGCTGGACCGCAACGCCGTGCAGCACATGGGCCTTGCCGTGGTGCGGCGTCTGGCCAGCCGGCACAACGTCCGGGTCTGGCTGGCCCGCCGTGCTCCGCACGGCACCACCGCTTCGGTCCTGCTGCCGGCTTCGCTGGTGCAGGATTCGCCGTCCAAGCGGTTGGGCGGGCAGCAGCAGCCGCGCGAGGACTGGCCCAAGCCGAGTTCCCGACCCTGGGCGTCGAGCACGCCGAGGGCCAGCGGCGGGTCGCGCATGACCGGCACGCTCGCGCAGCCTGGCGCGAGCGCCCCGGACGGCGGTCCGGCGACCACGGTCAACGGCCTGCCCAAGCGAATCCCGCGCAGTCTCAAGGACCCCGCCGGTCAGCCGGGCGCCGGCGCTGGGCACAGTGGCGCGGGGACCAACGGCGCGCTACAACGTTCCAGCAATAACACGGAAAGCCATCAGCGACTGCTCGCCGATCTGGACGGCTTCGCCGAGGGCGAGCAGGCCGCACATGACGAACGGGCACGGACTTCAGCCGAAGGGCAAGAGGAATGACGGCGGCAGCGGACAACGGGAGCTTCCAGGATTTCGGCTGGCTGGTGGACGATTTCGTGCAACGCGTGCACGGCGCCACGCACGCGCTGATCCTGTCCTCGGACGGGCTGCCGCTGGCGTCCTCCTCGTCGATCAGCACCGAGGAGGGCGAGCAGCTGGCGGCGATTTCCAGCGGTGTGCTCAGCCTGGCCCACAACAGCGCGGCCCTGTTCGACAAGGGCACCTGCGAGCAGATCATCATCCGGCTCAGCGAGGGCTACTTCCTGTTCATGGGCATCGGGGTCGGTGCGGGCCTGGCCGTGCTGACCGACGGCGAGGCGCAGATGCGCGTCGTGGCCTACGAAATGACCAAGTTCGTGGAGAACACCGGCCATGCCCTGACGCCCGAGGTACGTGCGGATCTGCGGCGCGTGGTCACCGCCCGGCGTCCCGAGTGACGGGCTTGCGAGGGGGACTTTGATGTCGACAAACATCGTGACCCGCAGCCACCGGGTGCGGCCTTACGCGTTGACCGGCGGTCGCACCAGAACCCGGCATCAGCTGCTGGTGGAGACCATGATCTCGGTGCCGCAGTACGACGCCGACTACTGCAGCACCCTGTTGCCCGAGTCGCAGGCGATCTACGAGCGCGCTCGTCGGCCGATCTCGATCGCCGAGCTGTCGGTGCTGCTGACCATCCCGCTTGGCGTGGTCCGGGTCCTGGTCAGTGACCTCGCCGCCGAGGGCGTGGTGTTCATCCACCCGACCGGGCACGCGTACAGATACGACCATTCCATCCTTGAGAGGGTGCTTGATGGGCTCAACAAGCTCTCCGCCTGACGCCGACCTGATGCTCTCGGCGAAGATCGTCATCGCGGGCGGTTTCGGAGTCGGCAAGACCACCTTCGTCTCCTCCGTGTCGGACATCGCGCCGCTGAACACCGAAGCATGGATGACCGAGGCCGGCGAGGGCATCGACGACGTCGACCCGTCCGGCTCCAAGACCACCACCACGGTCGCGATGGACTTCGGGCGTGTTGAGCTGCATTCCGACCTGATGCTGTACCTGTTCGGCACCCCCGGGCAGTCCCGGTTCTGGTTCCTCTGGGACGACCTCGCCCGCGGGGCGCTGGGCGCGGTCGTGCTGGTGGACACCCGGCGGCTGAACGAGTCGTTCGCCGCCGTGAACTACTTCGAGAACGACTCGGACGTGCCGTTCATCGTGGCGGTGAACCTGTTCGACGGCGTGCAGACCCACGACCTGCAGGAGATTCGGGAGGCGCTGGCGCTGCGCCCGGAGATTCCGCTGGTCACCTGCGACGCGCGGGACCTGCTATCCACTGTGGACACACTGCGAACTCTGGTCAACCACACCATGAGACTGACCGTGGCGTCGGGCGCTGCATAACGGCAACAACGGCGTACCAGGCGGCGAAGCACGAAGAAAGGTAGGCGCAGATGCGGAAGATCCTCGTCGTCGGGGCGGGACAGGCGGGTTTGCAGCTCGGCTTGTGCCTGCTGGAGCATCAGTACGAGGTCACCGTGATGTCCGCTCGGACGCCGGACGAGATCCGCAGCGGTCGGGTGATGTCCACGCAGTGCATGTTTGATATTGCCTTGCAGCACGAGCGTGACTACAAGATCAACCTGTGGGAAGGGGCCACCCCGCGGGTGGACGGCATCGCGCTGTCGGTGGCCGGCGAGGACGGCTCCCGCGCACTGAACTGGATGGGGGAGCTGGACAACTACGCGCAGTCGGTCGACCAGCGGGTGAAGATGGCCGGCTGGCTGGAGCTGTTCGAGGACAACGGCGGCAAGGTCGTCTACCACGGCGTGACGACCTCCGACCTGGATTCGCTGACCAAGCACTACGACCTGGTGGTCGTCGCCGCGGGCAAGGGCGAGCTGGTGCAGCTGTTCGACCGCGATCCCGACCGCTCGCCGTACACCAGCCCGCAGCGCGCGCTGTCAGTGTCCTATGTGCACGGTGGGAAGCGGCGGCCCGAGTTCGGCGACCACGAGCCGGTCCGGTTCAACGCGGTCCCCGGTGTCGGTGAGCTGTTCGTCATTCCGGCTTACACCTTCAGCGGCCCGTGCTACATCCCCTTCTTCGAAGGCGTCCCGGGCGGGCCGCTGGACTGCTGGTCGGACCGGCCCGCACCGGACGAGCACTGGCAGCGGATGCTGGGGCTGATGCGCCAGTACGTGCCATGGGAGTACGAGCTGTTCGCCGACGCCGAACTGACCGACCCGCAGGCCGTGCTCAGCGGCGGCTACACGCCGGTGGTGCGCAAGCCGGTGGGCCGGCTGCCCTCCGGCGGTGTCGTGCTGGGGATGGCCGACGTTGTCGTGGCCAACGACCCGATCACCGGCCAGGGCTCGAACTTCGCCAGCAAGTGCGCCGCCAGCTATCTCGGCAGCATCCTCGACCGCGGGGACCAGCCGTTCGACGAGGAGTGGATGGAGCAGACGTTCGAGCGGTACTGGGACAACGCTCAGCACGTCACGACGTGGACGAACGCGATGCTGCAGCCGCCGCCGGAACACGTGCTCAACATCTTCGGCGTGGCACAGACCACCGACGCGGTGCGCCGCCGGTTCGTCAACGGCTTCAACGACCCAACCGACTTCGGCCGCTGGTTCCTCGACCCGGCGCTCGCGGAGGAGTACCTCGCGCAGGTCGCCGGTGACTAGCGGAACCAGGCGACACTGACCCGCGTCGCCGTCAGTTCCGGTCGCCTCGGGTGGGGCCAGCCCCGCCCTTGCCTCCGGGGCGACGGCGGCGCAGGTAGCGCTCGAACTCGGCGGCGATGGCGTCGCCGCTGGTTTCGGTCAGGCTGGTCTCCGCGTCACCCCGCTCTTCGAGGGCGCGGACGTAGTTGCGCACGTCCTCGTCCTCCTCAGCCATCTCGCTGACCGTGGTCTCCCACTCCTCGGCCTGCTCCGGCAGGTTGCCCAGGGGCACCTCGACGTCGAGCGCGTCCTCCACCCGGTGCAGCAGCGCGAGCGTGGCCTTGGGTGAGGGCGGCTGCGAGACGTAGTGCGGCACCGCGGCCCAGAACGAGACGGCGGGCAGGCCCGCCTGAACGCACGCGTGCTGGAAGACGGCGACGATGCCCGCCGGACCTTCGTACCGGGACGTCTGCACGCCGTAGCGGGTGGCGGAGTCAGCGTCGTAGGCGGTGCCGGTCACCGGAACCGGGCGGGTGTGCGGAGCGTCCGCGAGGAGGGCACCGAGAGTGACGACAGTGGTCGCGCCCACCTGTTCGAGGTACGAGAGGAGTTCGGCGCAGAACCCCCGCCACCGCATGTTCGGCTCGATCCCGTGGACGAGGACGACGTCATGGTCCAGGCCGGGCGGGCGGCATACCGACAGCCGAGTGGTCGGCCAGGTGGTCTCCCTGGTCACGCCGTCGACGATCCGCACCGTCGGGCGGGTCACCTGGAAGTCGTAGTAGGGGTCCGGGTCGATCTCGGTCAGCGGGGTGGTGTCCCAGGTCAGTTGCAGGTGTTCGATCGCAGCGCTGGCGGCGTCGCCGGCGTCGTTCCAGCCCTCGAACGCCGCCACCACGATCGGGTTGGTGAGCTCGGGCAGTTCGGCGGGCGGTTGGTCTTCGTGGCGCAGGTCGCGATCGGTCACCGCGCCAGGGTACGACCAGATGAAGATCGACGTGCAGCTCGCACCCTTCCTGGCGTGCCGGGCTCGGATATGCGACCGAGATCACTCTCGCGGTCCGCGCTCGGCGCACCTGGGACGCCGATCTTCTCGGGCGGCCCCATCAGTCCACTATGGACACTACGGAAACACGTCCACTGTGGAACATGATCCGCCTTCGTTAGATGTGTCACGGATTACGCTGGCGTTTCGGAATGTGGTCGTGATGTTGTGGTGTTGTGGAGGTGACGTGTCCATCGACGCCGGGAGACCCCCCCAACATCATGGTTACTCACGCGTTCACCAGCCCCAGCGCGACCAGTCCTGTGGTGTCGGCGGCGGTACCGCCCGCGGCCGTGCTCTTCGACATGGACGGCACGTTGGTCGACTCCGAGAAGCTGTGGACCGTCGCCCTGCACGACTACGCGGCCTACCGGGACGGCGAGCTTTCCGGCGCCACCCGCGCGGCCATGGTCGGCTCGAACATGAACCGCAGCGTATGGCTGCTGCTCGCTGACCTCGGCGTGCCGGATGGGCCGGAAGAGGTGGCGACCGCCGCCAAATGGGTGGCGGGGCGTGTGGCGGAGCTGTTCGAGCGCGAGCTGCCGTGGCGTCCCGGCGCCCGCGAAGCGCTGGCGTCGGTGCGTGCGGCGGGCGTGCCGGCGGCGCTGGTCACTTCGACCATCCGGTCCCTGACCGAGATCGCGCTGCGCACCCTCGGTCGGGACTCCTTCGATGTCACGGTCTGCGGAGACGAGGTCGACGGCAGGACGAAGCCGGAGCCCGACCCCTACCTCAAGGCGAGTCGGCTACTGGGGGTAGCGCCGGAGGACTGTGTGGCGATCGAGGACTCGCCGACCGGCGTGACCTCGGCGGTGTCCGCGGGCTGCACGGTTCTCGCGGTGCCGTGTGAGGTCCCGCTGGAGCCGGGTGAGGGTCGGGTGCTGCGGGAGAGCCTCGAAGGTGTGGACCTGGACCTGCTCGCGGGGCTGGTCGCCCAACGCCAGTCCCGGTCGGCGTGACCTGGCCGACCACAACGTGAGCTCGGCGACCGCAAGCCGACCACCGTCGCCGCCGGCCACGGGGGGATGCAAGGATCGGGTGCGTGAAAACCTTCGACGAGCTGTTCGCCGAGCTCCAGGAGCGGGCTGCCACCCGGCCGGAGGGCTCCTCGACCGTCGCCGCACTCGACGCCGGCGTGCACGCCCAGGGCAAGAAGGTCCTGGAAGAGGCCGGCGAGGTGTGGATCGCGGCCGAGCACGAGTCCGATGAGCACCTGGCGGAGGAGATCTCGCAACTGCTCTACCGGTTGCAGGTGATCATGCTCGGCCGAGGGTTGTCGCTGCAAGACGTCTATCGTTACCTCTGAACAGGAGATCTGAGTCCATGCTGCGCGTCGCGGTGCCCAACAAGGGCACGTTGGCCGGTCCCGCCTCCGAGATGCTCGCGGAAGCCGGGTACCGGCAGCGCCATGAGCAGCGGGACCTCACCGTTCTGGACCCGGACAACGACGTCGAGTTCTTCTTCCTTCGCCCCAAGGACATCTCGATCTACGTCGGCTCCGGCAAGCTCGACCTGGGCATTACCGGCCGCGACCTCGCCCTGGACTCCGGTGCCCCGGTGGTGGAGCGGCTGCCGCTGGGGTTCGGCGGCTCCACGTTCCGCTACGCCGCGCCGGATGACCGGGAGTGGACGGTGCCGGCGCTGGCGGGAAAGCGGATCGCGACCTCCTACCCGCGCCTGGTCACCGATGACCTCGCGCGGCACGGGGTGGAGGCCGAGGTCATCCGGCTGGAAGGCGCGGTGGAGATCTCCATCCAGCTCGGGGTGGCCGACGCGATCGCCGATGTCGTCGGCTCCGGCCGTACGCTGCGACAGCACGGGCTGGTCGCCTTCGGCGACCCGATCTGCCAGTCCGAGGCCGTGGTCGTGGAGCGCAAGGAGGCCGACGGCGATCCCTCCAAGGACCAGCTGGTCGCCCGCCTGCAGGGCGTCGTGTTCGCGCAGCAGTACGTGATGCTCGACTACGACTGCCCGCGTGAGCTGTTGGACGAGGCGATCGAGCTCACCCCGGGTGTCGAGTCGCCGACCGTGGCGCCGCTGGCCGACGAGCGCTGGGTCGCGGTGCGAGCCATGGTCTCCCGCAAGAAGGCGCCCGCGATCATGGATCGGCTCTCGGCGTTCGGCGCGCGAGCGATCCTGTCCTCCGACATCCGTTCCTGCCGCTTGTAGGCCCGCCGCTCGGCGCTTCGTGACTGATGCGTGGGCGGTTCTACGAACCGCCCACGCAGGTGATCCGGTGGCAGGCATAATAGGCCCCCTGAACGATCTTGGAATTCACTGAGCGGGGGGTGCACGTCATTGGGCGTTGTCACGGTAGGTTCGCAAGCTCCGAGGTGGGAACTGATGGCGGGAATGCCCTGCTGGATTGAACTGAGCACGCCGGAACCCGAACGGGCCAAGGAGTTCTACCGGAGCCTGTTCGGCTGGGAGTACGAGGCACGGCGCGAACACGACGACGATTCCCACGACATCGCGTTGCGCGACGGATTCCCGGTCGCTGGCATTCGGGAGAGCCGCGGGGACTCGTCGTGGCGGCTGTACCTGGCCGTGGACGACGTCGTGGCGGACGGTCACCGGGCGGAGAAGCTCGGCGCCACCGCGATCGACGAGATCGAGCACCCCAGTCGCATTCCGGGCATTGGGCGCAAAACCGTCCTCATGGGACCCGGCGAGTCCGAGGTCGGCCTGCTGGAACCGGAGGACAGCTGGCAGTTCGACGTCGGTCTACCGGGCACGCTGATGTGGCCTGAGCTGGTCACGATCCAGGCCCACCTGGCGGATCACTTCTTCCGCGAGATGTTCGACTACTCCTCCGAACAGTTCGGCACCGAGAACCGGTCGGACTACGCGGTGTGGTACCTGGGCGACGAGTCGGTGCTCGCCCGCGTGAGCATGATCCGGGAGTACATCACGCCGGAGACCCGGCCGCACTGGTTGCTGTACTTCGGCGTGTCGCCGGAGGTCGGGACGGACAACCTGACGCACCGCGCGATCGAGCTCGGAGCGCGAGTGCGGGTGGACCCGTACGACTCCAGCCTTGGTCGCACGGCGGTCCTGCGCGACCCGACCGGGGCCCGGTTCGCGGTCGTCGACGCCAGCGAGGCCGTCGGGGACTACACCCACGAAGGCAACTACGACCCCTACGACGACTGACGGGTCTCCGCTGTCACTATATGGGCGTTGTCACTATATGGGCGCAGATGTTGGTGATCCTGTGATCTGCGCCTATCCACGGTTTCGAGACGAACCGGCACGGGTTGTGTCAATCGCCCCGGTCGAGCGCGGTTTCCGCGCCACCGGGGGATTCCGGCCAGCCGGGGTACGGCGGGGGAGTGCCATCAAAGGCCGGGCACAGCGGCTTGTGGTCGCAGTAGTCGCACAACTTGCTGGGGTTGGGCCGGAAATCCCCGGTACGTCCGGCCCGCAGGATCGCCTGCCAGATCGCCTCCAGGGTGCGCTCGAAGCGTCGCAGCTCGGCCTCGTCCGGGCTGTACGCCAGCGACTGCTTGTCCGAGAGGTACATCAGCAGCAGCTGCCGGGGAAGCACACCACGGGTGCGCCACAGCACCAGCGCGTAGAACTTCATCTGGAACATCGCCTTCGCCTCGCCGATTTCCCGGGGCGCGGCACCGGTTTTGTAGTCGACCAGGCGGATCTCCCCGGTCGGCGCCACATCCACCCGGTCGATGAAGCCGCGTAGGAGAACGCCCGAGTCCAGCTCGGTCTCCACGCGCAGCTCGCACGCTTCTGGCTGCAGCCGGCGCGGGTCTTCGAGGTCGAAGTAGGAATCCAGCAACCGCTGCCCGGATTCCAGCCAGTCGCGCAGTTCCGGGTCATCGGGTCCGTCGAAGAGGTCGGCCAGCTCCGGCTGCTCGACGAGCAGCTCCTTCCACGCCGGCGTGAGCAACTCGCGTGCCCGTTCGGCATCGCGCTGCTCCGACGGCAGCGAGAACAGCCGCTCCAGGACGGCGTGGACGACCGTTCCCCGCACCTGCGCGCGACTCGGAGTCTCCGGCAGCCGGTCCACGGCGCGGAACCGGTACAGCAGGGGGCACTGTTTGAAGTCGCTGGCGCGGGAGGGCGACAGGGCGGGTCTGCGTGCCGCCGGGGGGCGTGTCGGTGCCGTCTCCGCTCCTGTCGTCTCTGCCATGAACGCCAACCCTAGAGCAGGCAGCGGACAGTCGATCATGCCGGGAGCTGCCGGGACATGTGGACGCCGATCACACGGGCTCAACGGGGCACGTTCTACTCTGCCGGTATGTCCACGACACAGGGCTGGAACCGGCCACTGCTCGATGACGGTGGCTTGCTGCTGTGTCGGGTGGCCGGCGTCCCGGTGCTGCTGTCGCCATCGTGGTGGATCGGGGCAGCCGTGGTGGTGCTGCTCTACACCCCTCTGGTGGGGCGAATCCTGCCGGATGCGGGGCTGTGGTCGAGCGCGCTGATCGCCACCGCGTTCACCGCGTTGCTCGGGGTCTCGGTTCTGCTGCACGAACTGGGGCACTGCGTGGTGGCGTTGCGGCTGGGCCTGCCGGTCCGGCGTATCCGGCTGTTCCTGCTTGGCGGGATCTCCGAGATCTCCAAGCCACCTGCCCGGCCTGGGCAGGAAGGGCTGGTCGCCGCGGCTGGCCCGGCGGTGTCGGTGGCGTTGGCCGCCGCGACCGCCATCGGATGGCTGGCGTTGCATCCCGGTGGTGCGACCTGGCTGCTGGTGGCTCAGACGTGCGTGGCCAACGTGGCGGTGGCCGCGTTCAACCTGCTACCCGGCCTGCCGCTGGACGGCGGCCGGATGCTGCGGGCGCTCACCTGGGCCACCACGGGGGACCGCCGGTCCGGCACGCGTGCCGGCGTGGTCGGCGCCGGGGCGGTGGCGGTGGCCCTGGTCGGCTGGTCGGCGTTCGGCCTGATCAACGGGTCGATCGACCAGTGGCTCCGGCTGGGGGTGTGCGTTCTCATGGCTTGGTTCGTGGTCGCCGGAGCCGCCGGTGAGCACGCCGCCGAGCAGCGCCGCCGCTGGCCGCAGGCGCTGTCTGTGCGCGACCTCGTGCGCCCGGTGCTGCAGCTTCCCGCCGAGAGCCCGGTCAGCGACGCGCTGGTGGCGGCGGCCGGGCGCGGGGTGGTGCTGGTGCGCGCGGACGGCATCGCGGTGGGCCTGCTCGACCAGACCGCGGCCGAGCGGTTGGCGACCGGCTCGCCGCTGGCGCCGGCCGAGAAGGCCGCCGAGCCGGTGACCGCGGAGACGATCCTGTTCGACAGTGACTCCCCGGACGTCGTCGTCGAACGGGTGCGTGACGTGCTCGCTTGGCAGTTCCTGGTGGTGGACGCCGAGGGGCGACCCAGCGGTGTGCTGCGCCGCGAGGACGTGCGGGAGGTGCTGAACTCCCGCCGCCGGGGCGCGGCGCAGGAACCGCCCAGTGGGCAACCTTGGCGGGACACGTGAGCCGCTGACCGCACTGGGACCTCGGCTGGCCCGGAGCCTCTGAGAGCATGGTCCGCTGTGTCCGCGGGCGCGAGCGCAGCGTCAATAGGCATTCATGAAGCCAGGGTCGATGAAGCCAGGGTCGATGAAGCCAGGGTCGATGAAGCCAGGGTAGGAGCGGGCTCAGAAGTGAAGCAGGAGGTTCGAAGCGCGTGAGCGTCAGCGGTGAGTTCCAGCCGGGCGACCGGGTTCAGTTGACCGACCCGAAAGGGCGGCGCTACACGATCGTGCTCAAGTCCGGCGGCGAGTACCACACGCACCGCGGCATCCTCGCGCACGACGACCTCATCGGGAAGCCGGAAGGGTCCGTCGTGGCTTCCACTGGAGGGACGTCGTTCCTCGCCGTGCGGCCCTTGCTGGCCGACTACGTGCTCTCGATGCCGCGCGGCGCCCAAGTGGTGTATCCCAAGGACGCGGCGCAGATCCTGATGTGGGGCGACATCCGGCCCGGCGCGCGGGTGCTGGAGGCCGGTGCCGGCTCGGGAGCCCTGACGTGCTCGCTGCTGCGCGCGGTCGGTACCGGAGGCAGCGTGACCTCCTACGAGGTCCGCGAGGACCACGCAGAGCACGCGGTCCGTAACGTGACGCAGTTTTTCGGCGAGCGGCCGGAGAACTGGATGTTGACGGTCGGTGACGTCGCCGACTACTCCGGGGAACCGTTCGATCGTGTGGTGCTGGACATGCTGTCCCCCTGGGAGGTGCTCGACCCGGTGTCGCGGCATCTCAACCCCGGCGGGGTCCTCGTCGTGTATGTCGCCACCACGACCCAGCTTTCCCGGGTTACCGAAGCGTTGCGGGAGCAGCAGTGCTGGACCGAGCCGCAGGCGTGGGAGACGCTCATCCGCCCGTGGCATGTCGTCGGCATGGCCGTGCGGCCTGAGCACCGGATGGTGGCCCATACGGCGTTTCTGCTGGTGACCCGGCGGCTGGCGGAGGGCGTGACCCCACCGCGACCGCAGCGTCGCCCCAGTCGCGGCTGACCGCAACGGCGGCTGGGAGCTGGGCGAGAGGGGCCCTTCGCCTCTGGTTCCTCAGGGCATATTCCAAATGATGAAAAAGAGTTTGTTCCAAATCGTGGGAGAAATCGATCCGAATCGGTGAAGTGGCTTTCCCGCCACCGAGCCGTGAATAACACCCGGTTGGCGGCGAATGACACTCGGTTGCCGGTGCGTCCCCGGTACTGACGGGGCTCAGTGGACACCCGTCGCTGCTGGCGCCTTCGGCGGTAGTGGGGGCAAGCTGGCGACAGACGCCGAACGGACCACAAGTGGGATACGCCGTGTGAGATCGGGGGTCGAGATGGGTACCGGGTTGTCGAGCAGAACCAGAAACCGAAACACACAGTTCGTGTGGAATCGCGGGGTTTTATGGCAATCTGGTCCGTCCGGCGGGCAATCACGACGCCGCCATCGTCGGTGATCGCCGGTACCGTGGTGGGTAAGAACGCGGGAGGAGGGTGCCGACATGCAGCACGACCGTCCCGGCAGCCGGCCTGAGGAGGGCGGCGAGCGGAAGACCGGCAACAGTGCCGAGCTGGCCAACCAGGTCCGTTTCCTGGAAGACGAAGTGGCGCGCCTGCGTCGCAAGCTCAACGAGTCCCCCCAACAGACCCGGCTGCTGGAGAAGCGGCTGGCCGAGGCATCCGAAAGGGTGAGTCAGCTCACTGAACGGAACGCCAAGCTCACCGAGACCCTGAAGGAGGCGCGCAGCCAGCTGATGGCGCTGCGCGAAGAAGTGGACCGCCTTGCCCAACCACCGAGCGGGTACGGGGTTTTCCTGGACGCCTACGAGGACGGCACGGTCGACGTGTTCACCTCGGGCCGGCGGATGCGGGTGGCCGTGTCGCCGACGGTGGAGATCCCGGAACTGCGGATGGGGCAGCGGGTGCGCCTCAACGAGGCGTTGACCGTCGTCGAGGCGGGCGCCTTCGAACGGACCGGCGAGGTCTGCACGCTGCGGGAGATCATGTCCGACGGCACGGCCGAGGATGTGCCTCGCGCCCTGGTCATCGGGCACACCGACGAGGAGCGCGTGGTGTGGCTGGCGGCTCCGCTGGTCACCGACGAGCTCAAGGCGGGTGACTCGCTGCTGGTCGACACCAAGGCCGGGTACGCCTACGACCGGGTGCCCAAGGCCGAGGTGGAGGACCTGGTCCTGGAGGAGGTCCCGGACGTCGACTACGCGTCGATCGGGGGCCTCGGTCCGCAGATCGAGCAGATCCGGGACTCGGTGGAACTGCCGTTCCTGCACTCCGAGCTGTTCTACGAGTACCAGCTGCGTCCGCCGAAGGGCGTGCTGCTGTACGGGCCGCCCGGCTGCGGCAAGACGCTGATCGCCAAGGCCGTCGCGAACTCGCTGGCGAAGAAGGTCTCCGCCGCCCAGGGCGACGACGGGCAGGCCAAGTCCTACTTCCTGAACATCAAGGGACCTGAGCTGCTCAACAAGTTCGTCGGCGAGACCGAGCGGCACATCCGGCTGATCTTCCAGCGGGCTCGGGAGAAGGCGTCCGAGGGCACCCCGGTGATCGTGTTCTTCGACGAGATGGACTCGATCTTCCGTACCCGGGGCAGCGGCGTCTCCTCGGACGTGGAGACGACGATCGTGCCGCAACTGCTCAGCGAGATCGACGGTGTGGAGGGGCTGGAGAACGTCATCGTCATCGGCGCCTCCAACCGCGAGGACATGATCGACCCGGCGATCCTGCGCCCGGGCCGGCTCGACGTGAAGATCAAGATCGAGCGGCCCGACGCGGAGTCGGCGAAGGACATCTTCTCCAAGTACCTCACCCGGACGATCCCGATCCACGAGGACGACCTCGCCGAGTTCGGTGGCGACCGCACGGCCTGCGTGGAGGCGATGATCCAGGCGACGGTCGAGCGGATGTACGCCGAGTCCGAGGAGAACCGGTTCCTGGAGGTCACCTACGCCAACGGGGACAAGGAGGTCCTGTACTTCAAGGACTTCAACTCCGGGGCGATGATCCAGAACATCGTGGACCGGGCGAAGAAGGCCGCGATCAAGTCGGTGCTGGAGACCGGCCAGCCGGGGCTGCGGGTGCAACACCTGCAGGACGCCATCATCGACGAGTTCGCCGAGAACGAGGACCTGCCCAACACCACCAACCCGGACGACTGGGCACGGATCTCGGGCAAGAAGGGTGAGCGGATCGTCTACATCCGCACCCTGGTCAGCGGCAAGAACCAGGAGTCGGGGCGGGCGATCGACACCGCCACGAACACCGGTCAGTACCTGTAGTCGACGGTGTCGGGGCCGCATCCGCCGGGTGCGGCCCCGACCGCTGTCCGGCCCGGCCGGTTCGGGTTAGGTTGCGAGGGTGTCTGACGTTCAGCTACCCGAAGCTCGTCGACCCGGGACTGACCGGCTCGGGCTCGGGCTGGCCGCGCTGGGTCGCCCGGCCTACATCAACGTCGGCCGGACCGCCGTGCTGCCCGAGCAGCGCAGCGTGCAGGCGATGTGGGAGCGCACCCGCGCGGTGCTCGACGCTGCCCACCGTTCGGGCATCCGCTGGGTTGACGCGGCACGCTCCTACGGCAGTTCCGAGCGGTTCCTCGCCGGCTGGCTGGCTGAACGCGGGCATGAGGACGTCACCGTCTCCAGCAAGTGGGGCTACGCCTACGTGGCCGAGTGGCGGATCGAGACCGAGGTGCACGAGGTCAAGGAGCACTCGCTGGACCGGTTCCGCACCCAGTGGGCGGAGACCCATGAGCTGCTGGGCGATCGGGTGGCGCTGTATCAGGTGCACTCGCTGACTGCGGACAGCCCGCTGTTCGACGACGTAGACCTGCAACGGGCACTTGCCCGGCTACGCGATTCCGGGGTGCGGATCGGGTTTTCCACCAGCGGTGCGGCCCAGGCTGACACGATCCGACGAAGCTTGCGGCTCCAGGTCGCGGACCGGCCGCTGTTCAGCGCCGTGCAGTCCACCTGGAACTCGCTGGAGCCCTCCGCCGGCCAGGCGCTGGCCGAGGCGCACGAGCACGGCTGGCGCGTGCTGGTGAAGGAGTCGCTGGCCAATGGCCGGCTCGCGGTCGAACCCCCGGAGGCGCTGGTGCGTGTCGCCGAGCGGCACGGCGTGGGCCCGGACGCGGTCGCCATCGCCCACGCGCTCGCCCAGCCGTGGGCCGACACCGTGCTGCTGGGACCCGCCAGCGTCGGGCAGCTGGTGTCCAACCTGGCGGCGCTGTCGGTGCGGCTGGACGAGCGGGACTCGGACGATCTCGCCAGGCTGGCGACCGACGCCCCGACCTACTGGGGCGAGCGTTCGCGCCTGGCGTGGCACTAGCAGGCCGCTCCCTGAGATCGGCCCCAGCGGACCCACGCCGGCGCACCGGCCCCGGTCGGTCAACCCTCGCGGGCGAACCACTCCTCGATGAACTGCTGGCCGTCCGGGACCAGCGGCCACGAGGGGTCGTGGAGGCGCTCACGCAGCTTGTCGAGGGGCATCCACCAGCCCTCCGCCACTTCCTCCGGCTGGTGGACGATCGGGCCGTCCCAGTACGTCTCGTAAAGGAAACCGTGGAAGCGCACCAGACCCCGCCGGTGCATCGAGGTGAACAGCGGCTGGACGGGCACGCCGCCGATACCAAGCTCCTCCTTCAACTCTCGCCGGGCGGCCTCGTCGGGTGTCTCCTCAGCGGCGACCACGCCCCCCGCCCAGCAGTCGTACAGGCCCGGGTAGATGTCCTTGCTCTCGCTCCTGCGATGGACGTACACCGAGCGCCCGTCGACGGACCGCACGAGCACCGACGCGCTCGCGTGCCACAGCCCTTCCATCCGCATGCGTTCCCGCGTGGCCTCGCCGACCACACGACCGGCGGAGTCGTAGATGGCGACCAGCTCTTCTGCCGAGGTCACCCGGCCATCCTCGCACGGAACCAGGCGTCGCCGCGTAGGCTGCGGGGTATGCGGCGGATCATGGGAACCGAGGTGGAGTACGGCATCGCGGTGCCGGGCGACGCGACGGCGAACCCGGTGTTGACCTCTACGCACATCGTGCTCGCCTACGCGGCGGCGGCCGACATTCCCCGGGCGCGCCGGGCCAGGTGGGACTACGAGGTGGAGTCCCCCCTGCGGGACGCTCGCGGGTTCGACCTGGGCGCGGCGACCACGCCCTCGAACGGTTCGGAGACCGAGGACCTGGGCGCGGCCAACGTCATCCTCACCAACGGCGCACGGCTGTACGTCGACCACGCACATCCCGAGTACTCGGCACCCGAGGTCACCAATCCCCGGGACGCGGTGATCTGGGACAAGGCTGGGGAGCGGGTGATGGAGGAGGCCGCGATCCGGGCGGCCAGCGTTCCCGGAACCTCCCCGATGCAGCTGTACAAGAACAACGTGGACGGCAAGGGCGCCAGTTACGGCACCCACGAGAACTACCTGATGGCCCGCAGCACGCCGTTCACCTCGATCATCGCCGGGCTCACGCCGTTCTTCGTCTCCCGGCAGGTGATCTGCGGGTCCGGGCGGGTCGGTCTCGGCCAGGCGGGGGAGAAGGCCGGCTTCCAGCTCTCCCAGCGCTCCGACTACATCGAGGTCGAGGTGGGGCTGGAGACCACGCTCAAGCGGGGCATCATCAACACCCGCGACGAGCCGCACGCCGATGCCGACAAGTACCGACGGCTGCACGTGATCATCGGGGACGCCAACCTCGCCGAGTACGCCACCTACCTCAAGCTGGGTACCACCGCGCTCGTGTTGGACATGATCGAAGCAGGGGTGCGGTTCGACGACCTCAAGCTGGCCGACGCGGTGCAGGCGGTGCACGCCATCAGCCACGACCCGGGACTGAAGGAGACGGTCGAGCTCGCGGACGGGCGGCGGTTCACCGCTCTGGACCTCCAGCGCGCCTACCACGAGCGGGCAGCGGCGCACCTGGACGCCCGCGGTGCCGAGCGGCCCGCCCGGCAGGTGCTCGACACCTGGGAAGAGACGCTGGACCTGCTGGCCGGGGACCCGATGGACTGCTCCGACCGGCTGGACTGGCCGGCCAAGCTGCATGTGCTGGAGAGCTACCGCAGCCGGGACAACCTGGGCTGGAACTCCCCGCGCCTGCACATGATCGACCTGCAGTACTCCGACGTGCGGATGGACAAGGGGCTGTACAACCGGCTGGTCAGCCGTGGCTCGATGAAGCGGCTGGTCGATGAGGAGGAAGTGCGCACCGCGATCACCACGCCTCCCGAAGACACCCGGGCCTACTTCCGAGGGCGTTGCCTGGAGCGGTACCCCAGCGCCGTGGCCGCCGCGTCCTGGGACTCGGTCATCTTCGACATCGGCCGGGACTCGCTGGTACGCATCCCCACCCTGGAGCCGCTGCGAGGCACGAAGGCGCACGTCGGCGAGCTGCTGGAGGCCGCGGCGAGCGCCGAGGAGCTGGTGGACTCGCTGACCCGGGGTTGAGGGGTCGCGGTCGTTGACCAGGCCGTCGGGTGGAACGTTCCATGCACTGGAACCCTGCGGTGGAAGATCGAAATCTCCGGCCTTGGATGTGGGCGAACCCGGGTGCGGCTAGGTAATGTTCAAGGAGGAGGCCCACCGTGGAGGTGGGCACCCCGAGGGCAATCAGCGGGAGGCGAGATGGCCCAGGAAAAGGTGCAGCGCCACGGCGGTGACGACAACGAGGACGAGGGCACCGGCACCGAGGCAGCTGGTCAGGAGCGACGCGAGAAGCTCGGCGAGGACGTCGACGCCATCCTGGACGAGATCGACGACGTCCTGGAGGAGAACGCCGAGGACTTCGTCCGGGCCTATGTCCAGAAGGGCGGGCAGTAAGCCCGGCTGTGCTGGTGGGCCCGCCGGCACGGAACGGTCCGCACGTGCTGAGGTGCGGACCGGATCGTGCCGGTAAGCGTTGTGCCGCCGTACCGAGTGCCGCGTACCGAGTGCCGCCGTACCGACAGATCTCGACCAACTCCCGGCAGGTTCCGGTTAGAGTGCACCAGTCAGCAGTGATCAATCACCTCGATCGAGCAGGAGACGATGTCGCCGATGGAATCCAGCTCGGCCCGGAACTCGCTGGGTCAGGCGCTGCCCGCGGCCTACCTGACGCCTGGCTCCTCGTCGTTCACCGACTTCCTCCGTGCGGCGGCTCCCGAGCTGCTGCCCGGTAACCGCGACTACGGCGAGGGGGGCGTCCAGGCCCCGCACGGCACCACGATCGTGGCCTTGACCTTCCGTGGGGGCGTGCTGCTCGCCGGGGACCGCCGGGCGACGATGGGCAACCTCATCGCCCAGCGGGACATGGACAAGCTGTTCATCACCGACGACTACTCCGCTGTCGGGATCGCCGGCACCGCCGGTGTCGCGCTGGAGATGGTCCGGCTCTACGCCATCGAGCTGGAGCACTACGAGAAGCTCGAAGGCGTCCCGCTGTCGTTGGACGGCAAGGCCAACAAGCTCGCCACCATGCTGCGCGGCAATCTTCAGGGTGCGATCGCGGGTCTGGCCGTGCTCCCGCTGTTCGCCGGTTTCGACACCGAGGCCGAGGACCCGGACCGGGCTGGCCGGATCGTGTCCTACGACGTCACGGGCGGTCGTTACAACGAGACCGGCGGTTACCACGCGGTCGGTTCGGGGTCGCTGTTCGCGAAGTCGGCGCTGAAGAAGCGGCACGACCCGGACGCCGACGTCGACACGGCGGTGCGTACCGCGATCGAGTCGCTGTACGACGCGGCCGACGATGACACCGCCACCGGTGGCCCGGACCTGGCCCGGCAGATCTACCCGTCGGTCATCACGATCACTGGTGCCGAGGGGGCCGTGCGGTTGCCCGACGAGCGTGCCGCCGAGATCGCCGAGGACGTCGTCGGCAGCCGCCGCGAGAACCCCGGCGGCTGACCCGGCCGTTGCCCCGTCCCCTTCGTCTGTTCCTGCAGTCCCCCCGCCGGCCCACCGGCGCCGAACGATCGGGAGTCCAAACGCCGTGACGATGCCGTTCTACACCTCGCCCGAGCAGTTGATGCGGGAGCGTTCCGAGCTCGCCCGCAAGGGCATTGCCCGAGGCCGCAGTGTGGTGGTGTTGAAATACGCCGGCGGTGTGCTGTTCGTGGCCGAGAACCCGTCGACGACACTGCACAAGGTCTCCGAGATCTACGACCGGATCGGCTTCGCCGCGGTCGGGCGGTACAGCGAGTTCGAGAACCTGCGGATGGCCGGGATCAGGATGGCCGACGTGCGCGGCTACTCCTACGACCGGCGGGACGTGACCGCCCGAGCGCTGGCCAACGCCTACGCCCAGACCCTCGGCGCGATCTTCACCGAGCAGGTCAAGCCGTACGAGGTGGAGATATGTGTGGCCGAGGTGGGTGGCGGCCCCGAGTCCGACCAGCTCTACCGGCTCACCTACGACGGGTCGATCGTGGACGAGCCGCAGTACGTGGTGATGGGCGGGCAGGCGGAAGCCATCACGGGCGCGCTCAAGGACGCCTACTCCGACGGTCTGGAACTCGGAGACGGCGTGTCCGTGGCGGTGCGGGCGCTGTCCTCGGGTGGGGAGGGCTCACGCAGCCTGGGCGTGGACCAGCTCGAGGTGGCGGTCCTGGACCGTTCTCGCCCGAACCGGACGTTCCGGCGCATCTCCGGGGCCGCGCTGAAGCCGCTGCTACCGGCCGCCGGAGCCGCGGGCGCGAAGTCTGGTGACGGTGGCGAGTCGAAGTCCAAGGGCACCGGAGCCGGCAACGGAAGTAAAAGCGGTGTCAACAACGAAAACGGCGGAAAAAAGAGCGACGATTCGAACGGTTCCCAGGACAGCACGTCGTAATCGCGCGTATCCGCTGTGCTGCCACGGCCGGAAGTGCGACGCGAGGGCGCTCATAAGGCTGTGAGCTGGCCTTTTGGTGTAATTCGGGTGTCTGGTGGGCCGGTACCGACTACCTGGTCACCGGTCCTGCCGGCCCGCTCGTCGACCTTGCGGAACCAATCCAGGACCAATTGACCGTCACAAAGCCCGAACGGCGGACCTGCGCGGCTGGAAAATGGGCCTACCGTGGAGGACATGCAGCGGAGGATCTTTGGTATCGAGACCGAGTTCGGGGTCACCTGTACCTTCCATGGGCAGCGCAGGCTCTCCCCGGACGAGGTCGCCAGATACCTTTTCCGGCGGGTCGTGTCCTGGGGCCGGTCGTCGAACGTGTTTCTGCGCAACGGCGCCCGCCTGTACCTCGACGTCGGCTCGCACCCGGAATACGCCACGGCGGAATGCGACGACCCGGTGCAGCTCGTCACGCACGACAAGGCGGGCGAGCGCATCCTGGAAGACCTGCTCATCGATGCCGAGCGGCGGCTGGCCGACGAGGGCATCGGCGGGGACATCTTCCTGTTCAAGAACAACACCGACTCGGCGGGCAACTCCTACGGCTGCCACGAGAACTACCTGGTGGGCCGCTCGGGGGAGTTCTCCCGGATCGCGGACGTGCTGTTGCCGTTCCTGGTGACCAGGCAGCTCATCTGCGGGGCGGGCAAGGTTCTCCAGACTCCGCGCGGCGCGGTCTACTGCCTGTCGCAGCGGGCCGAACACATCTGGGAAGGCGTGTCCAGTGCGACCACGCGGTCCCGGCCGATCATCAACACCCGGGACGAGCCGCACGCCGACGCCGAGCGCTACCGCCGCCTGCACGTCATCGTCGGGGACTCGAACATGTCCGAGGTGACGACGCTGCTCAAGGTCGGCACGGCCAACCTCGTGCTGGAGATGATCGAGCACGGCGTGCAGTTCCGGGACTTCAGCCTAGACAACCCGATCCGCGCGATCCGGGAGATCAGCCACGACCTCACCGGCCGCCGCACGGTGCGGCTGGCCGGAGGGCGGGAAGCCTCCGCACTGGACATCCAGCGGGAGTACTACGGGCGGGCGGTCGAGCACGTGCGCAAGCGCGGCAGCGATCCGCTGACCGACCGGGTGCTTGAGCTGTGGGGACGCACGTTGGAGGCGGTCGACAAGCAGGACTACTCGCTGGTCGACCGGGAGATCGACTGGGCGATCAAGCACCGGCTGCTGGAGCGCTACTGCACCAAGCACGGGCTGGAGCTGTCCAGCCCGCGAGTTGCCCAGCTCGACCTCGCCTACCACGACATCCGGCGCGGTCGAGGGCTGTTCGACATGCTGCTGCGCAAGGATCTGGTGGATCGGGTCACCGACGACGGTGAGATCGAGGCGGCCAAGGACACCCCGCCGCAGAGCACGCGGGCGAAGCTGCGCGGCGACTTCATCGCGGCGGCGCAGGCGGCTGGCCGGGACTTCACCGTCGACTGGGTGCACCTGAAACTCAACGATCAGGCACAGCGCACGGTGCTGTGCAAGGACCCCTTCCGTGCGGTCGACGAGCGGGTCGAGCGTCTGATCAACTCGTTGTGAGAAGTGAGGGGTGCCTTTGCAGCGGTGCGAGTCGCGGAACCTCAGCCGCCCGTGCGCCCAGGCACGTCCTGTCCCGCCCGTACACCCTGTACTCGCGCGGTTACCCTGCGGGGAAACGCGCACCCCGGCGATGGCAGGAGACGGCTGAGAACCCGCGAGGGTGCTGGTCGGGCGCGCCGTAAGCGGCCTCGCCGCTGCGAGAAGGCCCGCTGAGTGGTGCCGGTTGCCCGCGCAAGGTGGCAAGATCGTCCCGGACGGCGATGGGCGGCAGAGGTGGCGGTATGGAGTTCACGGAGTACCGGAAGCACGACGGGGTGGCGCTGGCCGCCGCGATCAGGCAGGGCGAGGTGTCGGCCGGCGAGGTGCTGGAGGCCGCCATCGCCCGGACCGAGGAGGTCAACGGCCGGATCAACGCGGTCAGCCGGCCGATGTTCGACGCCGGCCGCCAGCGGACCGGTGGGGAGCTGTCCGGCCCGCTGGCTGGCGTGCCGTTCCTGCTCAAGGACCTGAATCAGGAACTGGCCGGCACGGTCTCCAGCGCCGGCTCTCGCGCGATGCTGAACGTGCAGGCCGACGAGGACGCCGAAGTGGTACGCCGGTGGCGGGAGGCCGGGCTGGTCATCTTCGGCAAGACCAACACGCCCGAGTTCGGGATCAAGCCGGTGACCGAGCCGGAGGCGTACGGCCCGACCCGCAACCCGTGGGGTCTGGACCGCACGCCGGGCGGGTCGTCCGGCGGGGCCGCGGCGGCGGTCGCCGCCGGCATCGTGCCGGTCGCCGGAGCAAGCGACGGCGGCGGCTCGATCCGGATCCCGGCGGCGTGCTGCGGACTGTTCGGGCTCAAGCCGGGACGCGGCATGGTCCCGGCCGGGCCGGTCCAGGCCGAGCACTTCCACGGTGCGGCCGTGGACGGCGTCATCTCGCGCAGCGTCCGCGACAGCGCGACCGCGCTGGACGCCATCGTCGGCCCATACCCCGCCGGGCCGTACGCGGCCGGACGGCCGGAGCGTCCGTTCACCGAGGAGGTCGCCCGCGAGCCGGGCACGCTGCGGATCGGCTTCAGCTCGTACTCGGCGCTCGGCGACCCGCACCCGCACGCGGTGCGCGCGGTCACCGACGCGGCCGAGCTGCTGGAGACCCTGGGACACGACGTCGAGCCGGTGGAACCGCCGGTCGACCTCGCTGCCCTGGCCAGCGACTTCCTGCTGGCCTGGTCGGTGAAGGTGGCGGCGTCCATCGACGAAGCCGTCGAGCAGGCCGGCGCGTCCCGCGACGGGTTCGAGCTCGACACCCGGTTGCTCGCCCTGGTCGGCCGCGCGGTCAGCGGACCGGAGTACGCCGAGGTACTGGACCGGTGGCACACCTACACCCGGCAGTTGGCGGAGTTCCACGCGCGCTACGACCTGTTCCTGACGCCGAGCCTGGCGGGACCGCCGGTGCCCATCGGGTCCCTGGACACGCCGGCGCTGATGCACGCGGCGGGGAAGGTCGCGCTCGGTCTGCGCGCCGGCCCGGTGCTGCGTCGGACCGGCATCGTCGACCGCATCGCGCGGCAGAACCTGCGTCAGGTGCCGTATACGCAGCTGGCGAACATCACCGGGCGTCCCGCCATGTCGGTCCCGCTGTACTGGACACCGGACGGCCTGCCGCTGGGCGTCCAGTTCGTCGCGCCGCTGGAGGGCGAAGGTCTGCTGTTCCGGCTCGCGGCGCAGTTGGAGAGCGCCCGCCCGTGGGGCGAGCGGGTGCCGCCGCTGTGACATGAACACGCCGACAGAGCTGACCCGAGCGGATCAGCGTTGTCCGGCCACGTGATCAGGGGCGCGCGAGTTAGAGTGCCGTCGTGGCCCCTGTGCGTGCCGAGCGCTTGGTGAACCTGGTGCTGTGCCTGCTGTCCACCCGCCAGTACCTGACAGCGGAGCGGATCAGGGGAATTGTCCCTGGCTACCGGAACGCTCCCTCGGACGAGGCGTTCTTCCGCATGTTCGAGCGCGACAAGGCCGAGCTGCGCGATCTCGGTATCCCACTGGAGACCGGGCGCAACTCCTACTTCGACACCGCCGACGGGTACCGGATCGCGCGCCGCGACTACGAACTCGGCGACATCGACCTGGAGCCGGACGAGGCCGCGGCCGTCGCACTGGCCGCCCGGCTCTGGGAGTCGCCGGAGTTCACCGCGGCCGCGCAGGGGGCGCTGCTGAAGCTGCGCGCTGCCGGGGTCGACGTGGACGAGCGGGCGCCGGTCGCCGTGGAGCCGAAGGTGCACACCGCCGAGCCGGCCTTCGGGCCGCTGCTGGCGGCCGTGCAGGCCGGCCGGGTGGTCACGTTCGACTACCGGCGTTCGGGCAGCACACAGACCCGGCGGCGCACGGTTGAGCCGTGGGGGGTGGTGTCCTGGCGCGGCCGCTGGTACCTGGTGGGACACGATCAGGACCGGGGCGCGCGGCGGGTCTTCCGGCTCTCACGCGTGGACGGGCAGCCGGTCGCGACCGGCCCGGACGGGGCGGCGCAGCCTCCGGCGGACATCGATCTGCTCGCGGTCGTCGCTGGTGACGACCGGGGAGCCCCGACGAGCACGACGGCCCGCCTGTGGGTGGCGGCCGGCAAGGCCCAGGGACTGCGGCGCAAGGCCACCACGGTCGGGCGCTACGAGATCGACGGGGTCGACGGCGACGTGGTGAAGCTCGACCTGCAGTACCCCGAGTCGGCCACCGGGTGGATCGCCGGGTTCGGGCCGGACGTCGTGGTGCTGGAACCCGACACCCTGCGCAAGGCCGTATCGGAGTCGCACCTGGCGGTGCTGGGCAAACCTGGGGGACATGCCGGATGAGTGCGGCCAACGAGCGCCTTCCGCGTCTGCTGGCCTTGGTGCCGTATCTGCTGAGCAGGCCGGGCGTGGCGATCGCGGACGCGGCGGCGGACTTCGGCGTCACCTCGCAGCAGCTGCGCAAGGACCTGGAGCTGCTGTGGATGTGCGGGTTGCCCGGCTACGGTCCCGGCGACCTGATCGACCTGTCCTTCGACAGCGACACGGTCACCGTGACCTACGACGCCGGCATGCGCCGGCCGCTGCGGCTGACCGCCGTCGAGGCGACGTCGCTGCTGGTCGCCCTGAGGGCGCTCGCGGAAAGCCCGGGCGTCGCCGACGCCGACGCGGTGCAGCGGGCGCTGGCCAAGGTTGAGGACGCCGTCGGGCAGGCTCGCCTGGCCGGGGTGGTCGTCGGCCTGTCCGCGGGCGAGGATGCCGTCCAGCCGGAAGTCCGGGAAGCCGTGCAGCGCGCCGTCACCGGGCGAAGTGCGCTGCGGATTCGCTATTACACCGCGTCCCGGGACGAGATCACTGAGCGGACCGTGGACCCGATGCGGTTGGTCCTGGTGGAAGGGCGCAGCTATCTGGAGGCGTGGTGCCGCAAGGCCGAGGGGGTGCGGCTGTTCCGGCTGGACCGCATGGACGACGCGCGGGTGTTGGACGAGCCCGCCGCTGCGCCGGCCGAGGCCCGGCCGAAGGACTTCTCGGCCGGCCTGTTCCGCCCACTGCCGGAGCAGCCCAGCGCCGTGCTGCTGATCGAGCCGGAAGCGCGGTGGGTCGCGGAGTACTACCCGGTGGACGAGCTCACCGAGCTCCCGGACGGGCGCGTGCGGGTGCGCATGCGCTACACGGACCGGTCGTGGATGGTGCGCCTGGTGCTCGGGCAGGCCGGTCAGGTGCTGGTGGAAAGCCCGGACGAGCTCGCGACCGAGGTGCGCCGGCGTGCCCGGGAGGCGTTGGCGCGGGCGCGTCACTCGCCAGTGATCTAGACACGCTACGGTGAGCGCGTGCCGTACGTGTGGAGTCCCGTCCTCGTGACGGTGGTTGTCGTCGTGGTCCTCGGCTCGGTGGTGCTGGGTCTGATGCTGGCCAAGGTGTACCGGGCGCTGCGCCGGCTCCAGCGGGCGGAGAAGCTCGTCGCGGCGGACACCCACGACCGCGGCGGGCTGGTCCGGGCACGTGTCGCCGGCCTCCGGGTCGGGTTGGCTGAACGGCGCCGCGCCGAGGTCGAGTAGTCACCGCCCGCGTATCATCGCTTGCGCAGCGAGGACTGCGGCGAGATGACGGGCCAGGGCAGCTGACAGGGCAGGGCACATGACGGGCAAGCTCGAATGACGGGCAAGCGCGAATGACGGGGCAGGCTTGAGAGGGAACGGAAGTCACGGTGGAAGCTAGTCCGCGCAGCCGCCTGAACCCTTTCCGCCGTGGCAAGCGGAGCCGCGGGAACAACCCTGACGGCACGATGACGCTGGTCGAGCACCTCTACGAGCTGAGGTACCGGCTCGGCGTCGCGCTGGTCGCGGTCCTGATCGGCGCGGTGTTCGGGTTCTGGTGGTTCTCTCACCCGTTCCTGGGCGTGCGAAGCCTGGGCGACCTGCTGACCGGGCCGTACTGCCAACTTCCCCGCAGCGTCCGCTTCGAACCGACGCCCGGGCAGTGCCAGCTGTTGCAGACCGAGCCGTTCGAAGCGCTGATGATGCAGCTCAAGGTCGGGGTCGCGATCGGAGCCGTGGTGTTCAGCCCGGTGTGGCTGTACCAGTTCTGGGCGTTCATCACGCCCGGGCTTTACGCCAACGAGCGCCGGATCGCCCGCGCGTTCGTCAGCATCGCCGTCGTGCTGTTCACCGCCGGGGCCGTGCTGGCGTACTACATCGTTCCGCGCGGGCTTGGGTTCCTGTCGTCGTTCGGTGGCGGGACGTTCGTGACCGCGCTGAGCGCGTCGAACTACGTCAACTTCGTGCTGGTCATGCTGGTGATCTTCGGGGTGAGCTTCGAGCTGCCGCTGGTGATCGTGATGCTCAACCGCATCGGGGTGCTCAGCTACGCGCGGCTGAAGAGCTGGTGGCGCGGGATCGTGTTCGTGCTGTTCGTCTTCGCCGCCATCGTCACCCCGCAGGACCCCTTCTCGATGCTCGCGCTCGCCGTGGCGCTGGCCGTGCTTTTCGGGTTTTCGATGCTGATCTGCCGGGCGCAGGACCGGCGCAAGGAGCGGAAGCTGCGCGAGGAGGGGCTGGCGGGCCTCGACCCGGATGAGGCGTCGGACGTCGACCTCAGCTCGGCCCCTGTGGACGAGCCGGCCCAGTACGACGAAACCACCTGAACCACCTGAACCACCTGGCACGACGGTCCGTGTCCGGCGCCCGACCAGCTGTGGCCGGGGTCTCGCGTACGGCTGTGAACGCCACTGGCGCGGATATGGAAACCTGGTACCCGTGGCTGCAAGCCGTTCGCACCAGTTGACCCCTGCCGAGGCTTACGCGAAGTCCCGGCGGCGCAGCGCTCACCCGAAGCTGGCGGACTTCAGCGGGGAACTGTCGTTCGAGCTCGACCCGTTCCAGCGCACCGGGTGCCAGGCACTGGAGTCCGGTCACGGCGTGCTGGTGTGCGCACCTACCGGCGCCGGCAAGACCGTGGTGGGTGAGTTCGCGGTCCACCTCGCCCTGTCCCAGGGACGCAAGTGCTTCTACACGACGCCGATCAAGGCGCTGTCCAACCAGAAGTACAACGACCTGTGCGAGCGTCACGGCGATGGGGCGGTCGGGCTGCTTACCGGTGACACCTCGGTGAACGGGGACGCGCCGGTCGTGGTGATGACCACCGAAGTGCTGCGCAACATGCTCTACGCCGGTTCGAGCAGCATCGACAACCTCGGCTACGTGGTCATGGACGAGGTGCACTACCTGGCCGACCGGTTTCGTGGGGCGGTGTGGGAGGAGGTGATCCTGCACCTGCCGGAGCACGTGCAGATCGCCAGCCTCTCGGCCACGGTCAGCAATGCCGAGGAGTTCGGCGAGTGGCTGATGGAGGTGCGCGGCGACACCACCATCGTCGTCGACGAGCACCGCCCGGTGCCGCTGTGGCAGCACATGCTGGTCGGCCATCGCCGTTTCGATCTTTTCGGCGGCGAGACCGCCGACCGCGAACTGAAGATCAACCCGCAGTTGCTGCGGCAGACCCAGGAACTCGCCCGCCGGTACTCGGCGCCCTACGGGCGCGGGCGTACCGGCCCCAACGGCCGCCGTCGCGGCCCGCGACCGCAGAGGTTCATCCCGCCCTCGCGCGTGGACATCCTGGAAGAGCTGGACTCGGCCGGGCTGCTGCCGGCGATCGTGTTCATCTTCAGCCGGAACGGGTGCGACGACGCGGTCACCCAGTGCATGCGGGCCGGGCTGCGGTTGACCACCGACGACGAGGCCCACGAGATCCTTGAGGTGATCGAGGAGCACACCGACGACCTGCCGGAGTCCGACCTCGCGGTGCTCGGCTTCTGGGAATGGCGCGAAGCGCTGGCCAACGGCGTCGCCGCGCACCACGCCGGCCTGCTGCCGGCGTTCAAGGAAGCCGTCGAGGAGTGCTTCGTGCGCGGCCTGGTCAAGGCCGTGTTCGCCACCGAGACGCTGGCGCTGGGCATCAACATGCCAGCTCGGACCGTGGTGCTCGAAAAGCTGGTCAAGTTCAACGGCGAGGCCCACGTCGACCTGAGCCCGGGCGAGTACACGCAGCTCACCGGGCGAGCGGGCCGCCGGGGCATCGACATCGACGGGCACGCCGTGGTCGTGTGGCAGCCGGGCGTGGACCCCAAGCAGGTCGGTGGTCTGGCGTCCACCCGGACCTACCCGCTGCGGTCCTCGTTCCGGCCTGGCTACAACATGGCGGTCAACCTGGTGCAACGCGTCGGTACCGCGGCTGCCCGGGAACTGCTCGAGCAGTCGTTCGCCCAGTTCCAGGCCGACCGGTCGGTGGTGGGCCTGTCCCGGCGGGTCGAACGCAACCGCGAGGCGCTGGAGGGCTACGCCGAGTCCATGCGCTGCGACGTGGGTGACTTCGCGGAGTACTTCGAGCTGCGTCGCCGGATCTCCGAGCGCGAGAAGCTGCTGGCCAAGCAGAGCCGCGCGGAGCACCGAGCGGAAGCCGCGAAGTCGTTGGAGAAGCTGCGCAAGGGCGACGTGATCGCGGTGCCCTCCGGGCGCCGCTCCGGGTTGGCGGTCGTGATCGACCCGGGCCTGGAACCGATGGGCGAGCCCAGGCCGCTGGTGGTCAACGAGGACCGGTGGGCGGGACGGCTGTCGGTCGCGGACTTCACCTCACCGGTGGAGAGCCTCGGCAAGATCAAGTTACCGAAGTACGTGGACGTGCGGTCCCCGAAGTCACGGCGCGACCTGGCGTCGACGCTGCGCAACACCGGGATCAGCCCGCCCGGTGGGCGGAAGAAGCGGACCTCGGACGCGGCGAGCGACGCCGAACTGGCCAGCCTCCGCCGGGCGATGCGCGCGCATCCGTGCCACGACTGCGAGGACCGGGAGCAGCACGCCAGGTGGGCCGAGCGCCACGAGCGGCTGCGGGGCGAGACCGAGCAGCTGCGGAGGAAGGTCAACACGACGACGCATTCCCTGGTGCGATCGTTCGACCGGATCACGGCGCTGCTGACCGAGCGCGGATACCTGACGGCGGTCGACGGTTCCTCGGAGCCCGAGCAGGTGACCGAGCACGGTCGCCGACTCGCCCGGCTCTACAGCGAGTCGGACCTGCTGGCAGCGGAATGCCTGCGCTCCGGGGCCTGGGAGGGCCTGGGGCCGTCGGAGCTCGCCGCGGTGGTGTCGGCGCTGGTGTACGAATCGCGGAGGGAAGGCGGCCCCGCGCCGCACGTGCCCGCGGGCCCGGTCGAGGAGGCCCTGGACCGGACGTGGCGGACTTGGGCGCAGCTTGAGGACGACGAGCGCCGGCACAAGCTGGCTCGCACGCGTGAGCCGGATGCGGGATTCGCGTGGCCGGTGTACCGGTGGACGCGCGGCGAGTCCCTGGAGCGGGTGCTGACCGTGGCGGCGTCGGCAGGGGCGGAGCTGTCGGCGGGCGACTTCGTGCGCTGGTCCAGACAGGTCATCGACCTGCTGGACCAGATCCGGGAGGTCGTCGGACGAAAGGACCCGATCGGTGACGCCGCTTCACGCGCCGTCACGGCGATCCGCCGGGGCGTGGTCGCGGCCGGCGCGGTGTGACAGCGGCTGATCAGCCTCGTGCAGGGGCCTCGGGCCGGATACGGGTGCTGTGGTTGGATTTCCGCCAGTGGTTGGATTTCCGCCAGTGCGTGCCCGGCGGGGCGCGTGTCCCGGCGACTCGCCTTGAAACCTCGCGCGGAGGCACCCCATGAGCAGCCCGTACGGACCGCCGCCCGGCGCCGATCGGCCGCCGTGGGAGCAGCCGCGGGCAGGCCAGCCGCCGTGGGGGCAGGCAGGGTGGGGTGCCAGCGCGCCTCCGGGCGGTTACGGCCAGGTGCCTGCAGGAGCCGGACAGCAGCCCCCCGGCGTCGCCGAGCCCGGTCACTACGGCTTCGGCCAGCCTCAGTATTCCGGGCCTCAGTATTCCGGGCCCCAGTATTCCGGGCCCCAGTACTCCGGGCCCGGGTACCCGCCGCCGCAGCCGCGGGTGGGCCCGTACCAGCCGCCGGCGCCGCCGTACGGCTACGCGCCACAACCCGCTTTCGTGCCGGGGCCGCCCGCTCCCGACGCCGTCCCGGTTGGGAACGAGCGGACGTCAGCACTTCCCTGGATGGTCCTGAGCGGGATCGTGCTGCTGGTGGGGGTGGGGAGCGTGCTCGTCGGCGGGTTCATCATTCCGGGTTGGTTTCGGCAGGATGTCTTCGACGCTTCAGCCGTACAGGACGGCGTCGAGCAGATCCTGAGTGGCCCGTACAACATCACCGGGGTGCGCGGGGTGACGTGCCCGCCCGGCGAGAACGTACAGCCAGGGACCATGTTCGACTGCCGAGTGAACATTGATGGGCAGTGGAAAGCCGTGACCGTCAAGGTGAAAGACGCCCACGGCACCTACGAGGTCGGCCGCCCGCGGTAGGGTCGTGGCGATCATGACCCCATCAGCCGTACCGCCAGATCAGCCGCACGTCCTGTGCGACGTCCATGCCATGGCCGCCGGTGGAGAATCCGGCGTGCTCTGGCACCTCGCGGAATCGGGACGGCAACTCGACGCGAACCTTGTCCGACTGCCGGCTGAGCAGCGGATCGACGTGCATGTGGAGCCGGAGCTGGACGTCCTGCTGCTGGTCATTGCCGGGGAGGGCTCCCTTTCCGGCGCCGACAGTGTTTGGTCCTTGACACCGGGAGCGCTTGTCTGGCTTCCACGCGGCTGCTCGCGCAGCCTGGCTGCCGGCTCTCAGGGGCTCACGTATCTCACCACCCACACGCGCCGTCCTGGTCTTCAGATCCGTATGCCGTGACTGTCCTGAAAGGACTAGTAGCGGCGGCCGAAGAACCGGCCGATGGCGAAACCGATCAGGATGCCGATTCCCAGCACCACCAGGAGGAAGATCCCGATCGCGTGGCCGATGCCGCTGAGGATGCCGCGCGCTTCGAGGTGGTCGGCCGCCAGGGTCGCGGCGTGGACGACCGCGTGGTTCGTGAACACCGCGCCACGATATCGATGGCGGTCCAGTCGGCTGAAGCTCGGTAGGGCGTGGCTCACACGTCGGGCGGACCGCCGCCCGTCCCGCAGGCATGAGCCCGGACCTCATCCCGGCAGCGCGGCAATGAGACGGTCGACCGGGCGCCCGAGTCCCCAGCGCCGCTGGAGTTCGGCGACCCGGTCGGCGTCTGCCGGGGCAGGCGGGACGCGGTCGTCGTCGCGATCAGCGACGACCGGCGCGTCCCGGACGACGCGGACCACGCCGGGGGCGGCGGCCAGGTAGTCGCCGGAGTCCAGCAGCTTGCCGCGATTCCGGGCTGTCAGCCGGGAATCGCCGGCTTCGGCGGCGGCGAGCAGTGCGTCCAACGATCCGAACCGCGTGATGAGCGTGGCCGCCGTCTTCTCCCCGATGCCCGGCACGCCGGGCAGCCCGTCCGACGGGTCCCCGCGTAGGACCGCCATGTCCGCGTACGCCGCGCCGGCCCGCTCGGCGGGCAGCTGGTAGCGCTCGGCCAGCTCGGCAGGTCCGTAGTCCTGCATCTTCGACAGCCCGCCACCGATGTAGATCACGCGGGCCGGCGTGGGCTGGTCGCGGACCAGCTGGAACAGGTCGCGATCACCGGTGATCACCTCCACCGGGTCGGTGTGTTCGCGGGCCACCAGGGTTGCGATGACGTCGTCGGCTTCGAAACCCTCGGCTTCGGCCGTGGTGATCCCGACCGCGTCGAGCAGGTCCAGGATCACCGGGATCTGCGGGCTGAGCGTGTCCGGCACGGCCTCCGCCGCTGGGTCTTCCTCCGCCACGCGGTGCGCCTTGTACGACGGCAACGCGTCAACCCGAAACCGCGGGCGCCAGTCGTTGTCCAGGCAGGCCACCAGCCGAGTCGGGCGGCGCTCGGTGACGATCTTGGCGAGCATGTCCGCGAACCCGCGTACCGCGTTGACCGGCATACCGTCCGGCGCCGTCAGGGATTCCGGCAGGGCGTAGTACGAGCGGAACCACAGGCCGGCGGCATCGATCAGCATCACGGAAGCGGTCACGAACAGTAAGCCTGCCACGGCTGGACGCGGGTGCGCCTGCGGGTCAGCCGAGGGTTTCTTGGGCGGTGTGGCGGGCTTGGTGGGGGTTGGTGGTGGTGAGGACGCGTTCGGCGGCGTGTTGGTAGTCGGTGAGGGTGTGGTGTTGGAGTGCGGTGCCGGTGGCGGGTAGTGC